>JBBRTF010000034.1:0-52168 GCA_038244725.1 Burkholderiales bacterium | reverse complement strand
TCTAGCAGTAGAATGAAGGCCTCCCTCCGGAGGATCCCATGAAGCCGAACGATCTCAAGCCCACGTTCAAGTGGGACGACCCGCTGCTCCTCGACGACCAGCTCTCCGAGGAGGAGCGCATGGTGCGCGACAGCGCGCGCGCCTATGCGCAGGGCGAGCTCCTGCCGCGCATCGTCGAGGCCAACCGCCACGAGAAGTTCGACCGCAAGATCGTGAACGAGATGGGAGCGCTGGGATTCATGGGCCCGACCATCGAGGGCTACGGCTGCGCCGGGGTGAACCACGTCTCCTACGGCCTCATCGCGCGCGAGATCGAGCGCGTCGACTCCGCCTATCGATCCACCATGAGCGTGCAGTCGTCGCTGGTGATGCATCCGATCCACGCCTACGGCTCCGAGGAGCAGAGGAAGCGCTGGTTGCCGGGACTCGCATCCGGAGAGCTGGTGGGCTGCTTCGGCCTCACCGAGCCCAACCACGGCTCGGACCCCAACGGCATGGAGACGCGCGCGCGCAAGGCCGACGGCGGCTTCAAGGTGAGCGGGGCGAAGATGTGGATCACCAACGCGCCGGTCGCGGACGTCTTCGTCGTCTGGGCCAAGGACGACGCGGGCGAGATCCGCGGCTATCTCCTCGAGCGCGGCATGAAGGGCCTGAAGGCGCCGAAGATCGAAGGCAAGTTCAGCCTGCGCGCGTCCGTCACCGGGGAGATCGTGATGGACGAGGTGTTCGTGCCGGAAGCGAACCTGCTTCCCAACGTGAAGGGATTGAAGGGCCCCTTTGGCTGCCTCACCAAGGCGCGCTACGGGATTTCATGGGGCGCCATGGGCGCGGCGGAATTCTGCTGGCATGCGGCGCGCCAGTACACGCTCGACCGCAAGCAGTTCGGCAAGCCGCTCGCCGCCAACCAGCTCATCCAGAAGAAGCTCGCCGACATGCAGACCGAGATCGCGCTCGCGCTGCAGGCGTCGCTTCGCATCGGCAGGCTCATGGACGAGGGGCGCGCCACGCCCGAGATGGTGTCCCTCGCCAAGCGCAACGCCTGTGGCAAGGCGCTCGACATCGCGCGCGTCGCACGCGACATGCACGGCGGCAACGGTATCTCCGACGAGTACCACGTGATCCGCCACGCCATGAACCTCGAGGCGGTCAATACCTATGAAGGCACTCACGACGTCCACGCGCTCATCCTGGGCCGGGCGCAGACCGGGATCTCCGCCTTCTAGGCCGGAGCTCTTTCCACGAACGAAGGAGGAATACCCATGGACCGATCCAGCATCGTCCGCCGCCGGCTCCTCGCCGGCGCAGCCGGAGCGCTCGCGCTCGCGCACCTGCCCCGCGTGCGCGCCGCCGGCTATCCCGACCACAACATTCGCGTCGTCGTGCCCACGGGCCAGGGCGGCGGAGCCGACCGCCTCGCGCGCACCTTCGACGACTTCTGGGGCCCGCTCCTCACCACGCACTTCGAGTACGAATTCTTTCCCGGGGCCGCCGGCCAGGTGGGCTACGAGATCTTCCTCAAGAAGCGCGACAAGGACGCCTACAACCTCCTCTTCGGCAACATGGGACCGGAGATGATCATGTACGCGATCCAGAAGCCGCCGTATCGCTTTCCCGAGGACTACCAGTACTTCTGCCGGCTCGACGTCGACGACAGCGTGATCTTCGTGAACCGCACGGAGAGCAAGTTCAAGCGCCTGGAGGATATCGTCGCCGAGGCGAAGAAGCGCCCGGTGAACGTGGCGGTGAGCCGCCTGCCGCATCCGGCATCGATCGGCCTTCTCGCGCTGGGCGCGGCGACCGGAGCCCGCTTCAATCTCATCCCTTACGGCGGAGGCAATCCCACCAGCGTCGCGGTGCTGAACGGCGAGGCCGACTGCGGAGCGCTGCCCATCGCGGGAGTCGCGGCGCAGAAGGACACGCTCAAGATCCTCGGCATCTTCAACGACGACCACAAGATGGCCGAATTCAGCGACAACGCGCCCGCGGTGAACAAGGTCTTCGGCACGAAGATCCCCGACCTTCCCTCGTCGCGCTCCTGGGCGATCCACAGCGAGGCGATCGCCAAGTACCCGGATCGCTTCGCGCTCCTCGAGAAGACCTCCCGGCAGGTCTTCGACAACCCGAAGTACCGCACGGAATACGCCAAGACCGGCGCGCCCGTGCCCACCATCCAGTACGGCGACCGCGAGACCTGCAACCGCTACGTGAAGTCGATGATCGAGCTCGCCAACGAGTACCGCAGCCTCCTCTCGGCGAAGAGGAAGAAAGGATGAGCGGGCGCAAGCCCGCCCTAGGCGCCGATCTCGTCATCCCCGCGCTCGCGCTCGCGTTCGCGGGGTATTTTTTCGTCTCGATTTCCGATCTCGCGTGGGAGGCGAAATCCAACGGCGTCATCATCGGCACGCTTCTCGTCGCGCTGGTGGTGGCGCAGGTGGTGCGCATCGCGCTGAAGGTCGCGCGCGGCGAGGCGAGCCTCGGTTTCGACGCGCTCTACCGGCCGCGCGAGGTATTCGTGCAACGCCTCGCCCTGGTGGCCATCACCATCGTCTTCATCGTCGCCATGCCGTGGCTCGGCCTCACGCTCGATCTATTCGCCGGCATGCTGGCGGCGCTCTACGTGGTCGGCGTGCGCCGCAAGACTGTCCTTCTCGGCGTGTCGTTCACCGTTGCCGCGGTCGTCTACCTGCTGTTCATCGCCGCGCTCGACTCCGCGTTCCCGCACGGCCCCATCGAGGCGATGCTCGCGCCGCTCTGGCATTGAGTCCACCCCCATGAGCATCGATTTCCTCCTCGGACTCTTCGCGCACTCGTTCAGCCTCTGGTGGATCATCTGGCCGGCGATCCTGCTGGGCATCGTGGTCGGCATCCTGCCGGGATTCAGCCCGCAGAACACGCTCATCATGCTGCTGCCGCTCACGCTCGCGGTGCCGGTGGACCACGCCTTCGCCTTCATGGTGGCGCTCTACTGCGCCAACCACCTGGCGGGCGGCGTCCCCGCGATCCTCGTGAAGATCCCTGGCTCGGGGGGCGCGGCCGCGACCACGCTCGACGGCTTTCCCATGACGCAGAAGGGGCAGGCGCAGCAGGCCCTGGTGCTGTGCTTCACGGCGTCCGTCTTCGGCGGCCTCATCACCTCCATCGCGACGCTCGCGCTGCTGCCCTGGCTTTCGAAGATCGGCCTTTACCTGCGCTCGGTCGAGATGGTGGTGGTGATGCTCTTCGGGCTCACGCTGATCGCGGTGATCGCGGCGAAGGACGTCCTGAAGGGCCTCATCGCGGGGCTCTTCGGCCTGCTGATCGGCGTGATCGGCACCGACCATATCTACAACGACCCGCGGGCCACCTTCGGCTTCCTCGAGCTCTACGACGGCGTGCCGCTCGCGCCCGCGCTCATCGGGCTCTTCGCGGTGTCCGAGGCGCTGGTGATGATCGAGGAGAAGATGATCGTCACCGCCGAGGGGCGCGAGCGCGCGACGCGCTCCAACTGGGCCGACACGATGGAGGGGCTGCGCATCGCCGCGCGCAAGTGGTGGCACATCGTGTGGTGCTCGTTCGTGGGACTTTTCATCGGCATCGTGCCGGGAGCGGGCGCCTCGATCGGCGCCTTCGTCGCCTACCAGCAGTCGCGCATGTGGTCGAAGCACCCCGAGCTCTACGGCACCGGCATCCCCGAGGGCGTGATCGCCCCGGAGGCCGCGAACAATGGCGTCACCTCCGGCACGCTCGTGCCGATGATGGCGCTCGGGGTCCCCGGCGGAAGCACCGCGGCGGTGATGATGATCGTGCTGCAGTACCACGGCATGGTCATGGGCCCACGGCTCTTCACCTCGCATCCGGAGCTCGCCTACGGCGTCTTCGTCTCCATGGTGGTCGCCTACATCTTCATGGTCCTCACCATCCTGCCGATGGCGCGCTACATGGCGAGGATCGTGCTCTTCGAGACGCGCTACCTCGCCCCCATCATCATCCTCGTGACCGTCGTAGCCGCGTTCGTGGAGCGCCAGTACCTCTTCGACATGGGCCTCGCGGTGGTCTTCGGCGTGCTCGGCTACATCGCGCACAAGACCGGCTACCACGTGACGGCGCTCCTCATCGGCGTGATCCTCGGCCCCATCTTCGAGGAATACCTGGTGAGGGCGCTGCGCCTGCACCAGGGCAACCCGCTCGCGCTCTTCTCCTCCACCACCGGCAATGTCCTCTGGGTGCTGCTCGCCCTGTCCCTCGCCGTCCCGGCGCTGCGCGCGTGGCTGCGAAAGAAGAAAGAATCGACATGAACCCCCTCGCAAGGAACGTGCGCCGCGTCGGGCGCCTCGAGATCCCCGGCGGAGGCCAGGTGCGGGTGCACGGCGGCTACGCCTACGTGGGCCACATGAAGCCGCCGCATGGGACCACCATCGTCGACGTCTCCGACGCGGCCCATCCGCGCGTGGTCACGACGCTGATGCTTGCCGACGCCCAGTCGCATACGCACAAGGTGCGCGTGGCCGGCGACATCATGATCACCAACGTGGAGATGAACAACCGCCATCTCTTGAGGCGCGGCGCCGCGCGCCTCGCCGAGACGCAGGCGCGCCTCGCGGCCGCGCTTGGGCGCGAGCCCGGCGACGACGAGCTCGCCCGCGAGATGGGCACGAAGCCCGGCGACGTGGCGCTCATCCGGGAATTCATGCGGCGCGGCTATTCCGAGGGCGGGTTCAAGGTCTGGGATATCGCCGATCGCTCGCGCCCGCGGCTCCTCACGCACGTGAAGACGCACGGGTTCGGCGTGCACCGCTTCGACATGGACGAGCGCTACGCCTACATCTCGACGGAGATGGAAGGCTTCGTGGGCAACATCCTCGTGATCTACGATCTCGCGCGCCCCGAGTCGCCCGAGGAGATCGCGCGCTGGTGGATGCCCGGCCAGCACCTGGCCGGTGGCGAGAAGCCCACGTGGAGCGGTTACAAGAACCGGCTTCACCATACGCTGCGCGTGGGCGAGCGGCTCTACGCCTCGGTGTGGCACGCCGGACTTCGGGTGATCGACGTCTCCGACATCCGCGCGCCGAAGACGATCGGGTCGTACGACTATCACCCGCCGTTTCCCGAGCCCACCCACACCGTTCTCAAGGTGCCGTTCAAGGTCGCGGGACGCGAGGTCGCGGTGGTCTTCGACGAGGAGCACGACCACGTCCCGGGCCGGTTGCATGCGGGCATGTGGGTCTTCGACATGGGGGACCTCGCGCGCATCACGCCGCTCGCGATGTTCCACCTGAGCGAGCTCGACTCGCCATGGAGCCGCGTGGGCCGCTTCGGGGCGCACCAGCCCGCCGAGCATATGTCGGACACCCTGGTCTACGCGACCTGGTTCAGCGGCGGGCTACGCATCGTCGACATCGCCGACCCCGCGCAGCCGGTCGAGGTCGGGCACTTCATCCCCGAGCCTTCCGCGGGTCAGTCGAGCCCGCAGTCGAACGACGTGGACACCGACGAGCGCGGCCTCATCTACCTCCTCGACCGCAACCAGGGGCTGGACATCCTCGAGCGCGAGTAGCGCGGCTCGTCATAGCGGGGGCGGCAACGCGGGCGAGTCCACCGCGGCCGGGGGGGCGACGAGCGTCTCCGCCGCCTTGGCGAGCTTCTCGACGCAGCCCGAGCAGACGACGCGGTGGCGCTTCACGTATTCCTCGTGGTTGCGCTCGACGTCGCCCAGGTCGTACACATAATTCACCATCATCCCGAACGACTGGGCGATGCCCTTGGGTGAATCGTCGGCCATCCAGTTGATGCGCTCCAGGCGCGCGCCGTTGCCCAGGTGGAAGCGGGCCACCGGATCGAGCGCGTTCAAGCCCTCCCATTCGCGCGTGAGGTACCAGGCGGCGAGCGCCTCGAGGATCGGCCGGTTCGCGAGCCACGAGGAGCGCGGCGAATCGGCGCTCGCCGCACCCGGCGCCGCGCGCGAGATCCAGGCGCTGAGCCCCGGGACCGGTGAGAGCGTCGCGAACACCTTCAGGTTGGGAAGCTCCGCACGCAGGTCCTCGGCCACCTGCTTGATGAGGAAGTTGCCGAACGAGACGCCCCTCAATCCCGCCTGGCAGCTGGTGATCGAATAGAAGACCGCGCAGCGCGCGCGGCGCGGGTCTTCCACCGCGCTCTCGGTGGCGAGGATCGGCGCCACGTCCGCGGGCAGCTCGTCGACGAATGCGACCTCCACGAAGATGAGGGGCTCGTCGGGCAGCGCCGGGTGGAAGAACGCGAAGCAGCGCCGGTCGCGCTCGAGGCGGCGCTTCAGGTCCGGGAAGCCCTGGATCGCGTGCACCGCCTCGTGGGCGATGAGCTTTTCCAGGATCGCCGCCGACGTGCTCCAGTCGATGCGGCGCAGCTCGAGGAAGCCGCGGTTGAACCACGATCCGAGCAGGTGCGAGAGGTCATGGTCGACGACCGCGAGCTGCGGCTCGCTCTTCATCATGGCGAGCACCTCGCGGCGCAGGTCCAGCAGCGCCGCGGTGCCGCCGGGCGCCATGTTCATGCGCCGGAAGACTTCCTGGCGCGCGGGCTCGGCCGCGCGCTGCAGCGTGGCGAGGTTTGCGGGCGAAGGATCGGCGTGGTAGGCGCTCGCGGCCCTGAGGACCACGTCGCGGTCCGGGGAGAACTCGCGGGCGAGGCGCCCGAAGAAGCGCTTGCGGCCCTCGGCGTCGAGCCCGCGATAGAGCGCCACGGCGCGGCGCGCGAGCATGGCACCGGTCGCCTCGCCGCGCTCCGAGATGAGCGTGCGCAGCAGCGTCGCGAGGCGATCGGCGCGCCGATGCGCGGCGGGACGCACCATGCCCGTGGCGGTGCCGACGATCCGGTCGAGGAGGCCCTTGGGGGTCATGGCCGCGCACGCGGCGCGAAGCGCTCGCGCAGCACGTTCTTCTGCACTTTCCCCATCGCGTTCCTCGGCAGGTCGTCGACGAAATAGACGCGCTTGGGGACCTTGAAGTTCGCGAGCCGCGACTTGAGCGCCGCGATCAGCTGCGATTCCGTGGGCGCCTCTTCCCCGGACCGCGCCACCACCACCGCGGTCACCGCCTCGCCGAAATCGGGATGCGGCACGCCCACCACCGCCGACTCGCGCACGCCCGGCAACTCGTCCAGCGCGAGCTCGATCTCCTTCGGGTAGACGTTGTAGCCGCCGGTGATGATGAGGTCCTTCGAGCGCCCCACGATGGCCAAGTAGCCATCGGAGGAGAGGCTGCCCATGTCGCCCGTGCGGAAGAAGCCGTCCGGGGTGAACTCCTCCCGATTCTTCTCGGGCATGCGCCAATAGCCCGGGAACACGTTCGGCCCGCGCACCTGCACATGCCCGATGGCTCCCGGCGCGCAGGGCGCGTCGTCGTCGCCCACGACGCGAACCTCGGTGCCCGGCAGCGCTGCCCCGACCGAACCCGCGCGGCGCTCGCCCGAGAGCGGATTCGAGGTGAGCATCCCCGTCTCCGTCATCCCGTAGCGTTCGAGGATGCGCTGCCCGGTGCGCCCCTCGAACTCGATGTGCGTCTCGGCCAGGAGCGGCGCCGAGCCCGAGACGAAGAGGCGCATGTGGGCGCACGCCGCCGAATCGAGGCCGGGCTCGGCGAGAAGGCGCGTGTAGAAGGTCGGCACGCCCATGAAGATCGTGGAGCTCGGGAATTCGGCCACCGCCTTGCGGGCGTCGAATTTCGCGTGGAAGCGCATCGCGCTGCCGTTCACGAGCGAACAGTGGACCGCCACGAAGAGGCCATGCACGTGGAAGAGCGGCAGCATGTGGATCAGCACGTCGCCCGGCCGGAATCCCCACGCCGCATGCAGCACCTTCGCGTTCGAGGCGAGGTTGCCATGGGTGAGCATCGCCCCCTTCGATCGCCCCGTGGTCCCGGAGGTGTAGAGGATCGCCGCGAGATCGCCCGCCGCGCGCTCGACGGTGGCGAACCGGCTCGACGCGCCGCGCGCCGCGGCGACGAGCGTGCCGCCGCCCCCCTCGTCCAGCGAGAAGGCGTGGCCGATGCCGAGCTTCGCGGCCAGCGGCTCGAGCCACGCCATCGAGCGCGGCTGCGCGACGACGGCGCCGGGCTCGGCGTTCTCGAGGAAGTAGCGCACCTCCGATTCCTGGTAGGCGCTGTTGAGGGGAAGGTAGGCGAGCCCGGCGCGTAGGCACGCGAGGTAGAGGAGGAGCGCTTCGGGCGACTTCTCGACCTGCACCGCCACGCGGTCGCCGGGCTGGAGGCCGAGGCTCGCGAGAAGCGATGCGTAGCGCGCGCTGCCCGCGTCGGCCTCGCCGTAGGAGAGCCGCGCGCCGTCGTCGAGGAAAAGGAGCGGCGCGTCGCCATCGGCGGGAAAGCGCGACTCGAAGAGGGCGTAGAGGTTTTCGTTCATTTCGTTGCCGGAATGATGCCGAGCTTGATCTCCTCGTCGGCGACTCCCCAGGCGCGATAGTCCGCGAATCCCGGCGTCTCGTCGCGGCTCTCGCCCAGGATCGCGGCCACCGCCGCGCCGGGCAGCACCTGGATGTCAGCGCCATAGACGCTCGTCACGCGCTTCGCGGGCGCGGCAAGCGCCACATAGACTCCGCCACCCGCCTTGCCGAGGATCGTGAGGCCCACCTCGGTGCCCTTCGATGCGAGCACCGCGAGCGCGTAACCCATGTCGACGATGTACTCGGTGAGGACAATCTTCTCGTCGTCGAGGCGGGCCGCGTGCGCGGCGCAGTCGAGGAACACCTCGAGGCGCTTCGGCGGGGAGTCCGCCGCGCGCCACACGCGGTCGGCGAAACGCCACGCGCGCGCGGCGCCGAGGGGATTCTTGCCGACGATGCCGGCGAATTCCTCCTCTACGCCGTCGCGCCGGCCCTTGCCCGACACGAATCCCTGGTTTTCGCCCGCCTCGTAGCCCTGCGCATAGATCTTCTCGAGGTCGCGGCGCCGCAGCGGCTCCAGGGGCGGGTCGGCGGAGTGATTCTCGAAGCGCGCCGCGAGCGCTTCGTGGCGCACGCGAAGCGAAGAGGCCGGACCGGCGCGCTGCGCGAGCGCCTCGCGCAGCCAGGCCGCGAGATCGGCGCCCGGCTTCCAGACGCTGTTGGCGCCGCTCGCTTTCGCCCGCGCAGCGGGCGAAAGCGCGGCGTCGGCCATGGTGCGGAACATTTCGTCCAGCACGTTCACGCCCGCGGCCGAGGCGATGATCGACGGGCCCGACATCGCCATCTGCGTCGACTCGCTGAAGAGCCGCTGCGGCGCGAGGTGCGCGAGCATGCTGCTCCCGCCGTAGCAGTTCTTGCCGAGCACCGCGGCGATCGGCGCGCCGGAGAGTGCCGCTTCCAGGCCCGCGCGATAGAGCGCGCGAAAGGCGCCGAGCGCCTTCAGGCCCTCGGAGACCTTGGCGCCGGCGGAATCGAGGAAGATCACGAGGCTCGAGCGCTCGCGTGCGACGATCCTGAAGAGCGTGGCGAGGCGCTGCGATTCGAGCGCACCGAGCGAGCCGCCGGCCGCGCGATTCTCCACCAGCGCCGCATGCACGGGCCGGCCCTCGAGGTGTCCGCGCGCTATGGTGAGGTTGCCGCTCGGCTCGCCCAGGGACTCCAGCGAGAGCGCGGCGCGCAGCCCATCGAGGATTGGCGGGCCGGGTCGCTCGCTCACAGGAACTCCGCGATGAGGGCGATGGGGTGGCGCGCGGCGCGGCCGGTGCCGTCCGCGATCTGCTGCCGGCAGCTCGTCCCCGCCGCCGCGATCGAGGTCGACGCCGGCGCGGCGCGCACGGCGGGCAGCAATGCGAGCTCGCCCATCTTCATGGAGACATCATAGTGGCCTTTCTCGTGGCCGAAGGCGCCCGCCATCCCGCAGCAGCCCGACTCGATCGCGGCCACGTCGCTTCCCGGGATGGCGCGCAGGAGCTCGAGCGTGGCGTCGAACGCGCCGAATGCCTTCTGGTGGCAGTGGCCATGCACGCGGATCGCCTTCGCCGCGCCGGCCTTCCAAGCGGGAGCCAGGCGCCCCGCGCGGATCTCGCGCACCAGGTACTCGTCGACGAGCTCGGCCTTCGCGATGAGGCCGGCCAGCGCGTCGCCGGGGAACATCGCCGCATACTCGTCGCGGAAGGTGAAGAGGCACGAAGGCTCCAGGCCCACGACCGGAGTTCCCGCTTCCAGGTGCGGCTTCAGCGCGAGCATCGTGCGCCGCGCCTCGACGCGCGCCTCCGCGACCATGCCGGCGGCGAGATACGTGCGCCCGCAGCAGAGCGCACGGCCGCGATCGCCCATCGGGGCCAGCACCTCGTGTCCCGTCGCCTCGAGCACCTTGGCGGCGGCCGCGAGGTTCTCCGGCTCGATCCAGTTGTTGAAGGTGTCCGCGAAGAGCACGACCTTGCGTCTCGCGCCGTGCGCCTCGGGCCCCGGGCCGTGGGCATGCCTCATGCCCTCGCCCGCGGTCCACGCGGGCTTGAAAACCGGCAACGGCCGGCGGCGATCGAAGCCCAGCGCCTCCATGGCGATGCCCGCTCCGGGCATGCGCGTCGCGACGCCGGCGATCGGCTGCAGCCTCGCCGCCCACTTCGCATAGCGCGGCAGGTGCGCGATGAGCTTGTCGCGCGCGGTAAAGCCGTGGCGGCGCTTGTAGTGCGAGAGAAACTCGATCTTCATGCGCGCCATGTCCACGCCCGTCGGGCACTCGCGCTTGCAACCCTTGCACGACACGCACAGGTCCAGCGCCTCGCGCACCGCCTCTTCCGCCGCGTCGTCGGGGCCCAGCTGGCCGGAGAGCGCGAGGCGAAGCGTGTTGGCGCGCCCGCGGGTGAGGTCGCGCTCGGCGCCGGTGGCGCGGTAGCTGGGGCACATCGTTCCGGCGTCGAACTTGCGGCAATGCCCGTTGTTGTTGCACATCTCGACCGCGCCGGAGAGCCCGCCCCACGCGCTCCAGTCGAGCGTCGTGCGCGGCGAGGGCTGCTTGTAGCCGGGGCCGTAGCGAAAGAGAGAGCGATCGTCCTGTTTCGGCGGATTCACGATCTTGCCGGGATTCATGAGCCCCTTCGGGTCGAACCACGACTTCACCTCGGCGAGCGAGGCGGTGAGGCGCGGCCCGAAGAAAGGCGCGATCCATTCGGAGCGAACCAGGCCGTCACCGTGCTCGCCCGAGTACGCGCCCTTGTAGCGGCGCACGAGGTCGGCCGCTTCCTCGGCGATTGCACGCATGCGCACGGCGCCGTCGCCCTTCATGTTGAGCACGGGCCGCACATGCAGGCAGCCCACCGAGGCGTGCGCGTACCACGTGCCCTCGGTGCCGTGCTTGCGGAAGACTTCGGTGAGCTGCGCCGTGTATTCGGCGAGGTGCTCGAGCGGCACCGCGCAGTCCTCGATGAACGAGACCGGCTTTCCGTCGCCCTTCATCGACATCATGATGTTGAGGCCCGCCTTGCGCACATCCCAGAGCGCCTTCTGCTGGCCCGCGTCGAGGATCTCGACCACCGCGCCGGCGAAGCCCAGGTCGCCCATCAGTTCCGCGAGTCGCCTCACGCCGTCGACCTGGGGCGAGCGCTCCGCGCCGGCGAATTCCACGAGGAGGATCGCGTCGGGCTCGCCCTTCACGAACCTGCGGATGGTGGGCGCGAACGCCGGATTGGAGAGCGCGAGATCGAGCATGGTGCGGTCGACGAGCTCCACCGCGCAGGGCCCGAGCTTCACGATGTGCTGCGCCGCGTCCATGGCGTCGTGGAAGCGCGGGAAGTGCGCCACCCCGAGCGCCTTCTCCCTCGGCAGCTCGGCGAGGTCCAGGTGGATCTTCTCGAACCAGGCGAGCGTGCCCTCGGAGCCCACCAGGAGTTTTGCAAGATTAGGCGTGAGGCATGAGGCATGAGGGGCAAGACGGTTCAAGTTGTAGCCGGCGACGTTCCTGGCCACCTTCGGAAAACGTGCCGCGATCTCGTCCTTCTCTCGGGCGAAAAGCGCCGCCGCGCGATCGGCGATCTCCTTGATGCGCGGATCGCAGGGCGCGCCGTCGAATCTTCCGCGAACTCCCGTGGGCAGCCACGCGTCGATCGCGGCGACGCGATCGACCATGTTGCCGTAGGCGAGCGAGCGCGAGCCGCACGAGTTGTTGCCCGCCATGCCGCCGAGCGTGGCTTGCGCGGAGGTCGAGACATCCACCGGATACCAGAGGCCCAGCGGGCGCAGCTCGGCGTTCAGCGCGTCGAGCACCTTGCCCGGCTCGACCACCGCGCGGCGCGACGCGGCGTCGACCTCGAGCACGCGGTTCACGAACCTGCTGTCGTCGATCACCAGCGCCTCGCCCACCGTCTGCCCGCACTGCGAGGTGCCGGCGCCGCGCGGCAGGATCGCCACACCCTCCTCCGCGGCGATCTGCATGGCGATGATGGCGGCCTGGGCATTGCGCGGAACCACGACGCCCACGGGGAACACCTGGTAGATCGAAGCGTCCGTCGAATAGCGCCCGCGGCTCGCGGCATCGAAGAGCACCTCGCCGTCGACTTCGCGTGCGAGGCGCGCCGCGAGCGCATGGCGGGGGCTCGCCATGGCCCGGGCGAAGCGCACCGGTTGCGGGGTGGGTTGGGTCATGGGGGCTTTTACCGAGGAGCGTGCCAAACGGGCCGCGCCTGCGGCATTATGGAGTCAAAACCGGGCCCCGCCGCAATGATGCATGAGGGCTTTTTACTCGCGAGGAGCCACACATGCCCGCCGGACGCCATTTCCTGCAGATCCCCGGACCGACGAATGTCCCCGACCGCGTGCTGCGCGCGATCGACCGTCCCACCATCGACCACCGCGGGCCCGAATTCCAGAAGCTCGGCAAGGACGTGCTCGAGGGAACCAAGCGCATCTTCCAGACCGCGAACCCGGTCATCATCTATCCCGCGTCGGGCACCGGCGCCTGGGAAGCCGCGCTGGTGAATACCCTCTCCCCCGGCGACAAGGTCCTCATGGCGGAGACCGGCCACTTCGCTTCCCTCTGGCACAAGATGGCGAAGAAGCTCAACCTCGACGTGGAATTCATCCCCGGGGACTGGCGCCACGGCGCGGACCACGGCGCGATCGAGGCGCGCCTCGCCGCGGACAAGACGCACGCGATCAAGGCGGTCGCGGTCGTCCACAACGAGACCTCGACGGGCGCCACCACGCGCATCCCGCTCGTGAGGAAGGCGATCGACAACGCGAAGCACCCGGCGCTCCTCCTCGTCGACACCATCTCTTCGCTCGCCTCCATCGACTACCGCCACGACGAATGGGGCGTGGACGTGACCGTCGGCGGCTCGCAGAAGGGCCTCATGCTGCCGCCGGGCCTGTCGTTCAACGCGGTCTCGCAGAAGGCGCTCGCGGCCAGCAAGTCCGCCGGCCTCGCGCGCTCGTTCTGGGACTGGGCGGAGATGATCGGCGCCAACGCCACCGGGTTCTTTCCGTATACGCCCGCCACCAACCTCCTCTACGGCCTGCGCGAGGCCATCGCGATGCTCGAGGAGGAAGGCCTCGCGAACGTCTTCGCGCGCCACGACCGCCACGCGGAAGCCACCCGGCGCGCAGTGCGCGCATGGGGCCTGGAAATCCTCTGCCAGGATCCCGCCGAGTACAGCTCCTCGCTCACCGCGGTGATGATGCCCGCGGGCCACGATGCCGATCGCTTCCGCAAGGTGGTCCTCGAGCATTTCGACATGTCGCTGGGCCAGGGCCTGTCGAAGCTTTCCGGAAAGATTTTCCGCATCGGCCACCTGGGCGATTTCAACGACCTCATGCTGATGGGCACGCTCGCGGGCGTGGAGATGGGCCTGGAGCTCGCCGCGGTGCCGATGAAGAAAGGCGGCGTGCTCGCCGCGATGGAGCACCTCGCGCACGAGGCGGCAAGCGCGAGCGCGGACCGGCGCGCCGCGTGAGGCTGTTAGAGTAGCGTCGCAAACGATGCGCGGGACCCGAGCCCGCGTGCGCACAAACACGAGGAGAAAATCGATGAAGAACCCTGGATTGAAGCGGATGACGGCCGCATTGGCCATCGCTCTGGCGGCCGGCGGCGCCGCCGCGGCCAACGTGACCCTGCGGGCCTCGCACCAGTTCCCCGGCGGCAAGGGCGACGTGCGCGACGAGATGGTGCAGATGATCGCGCGCGACGTGAAGGCGGCCAATGTCGGCCTCGAGATGCAGGTCTTCCCGGGCGCCGCGCTCTTCAAACCCAACGAGCAGTGGAACGCGCTCGTGAACGGCCAGCTCGACGTCTCGTCCTTCCCGCTCGACTACGCGAGCGGCAAGGTGCGCGAGTTCGGGGCGACCCTCATGCCGGGGCTCGTGCGCAGCCACGAGCGCGCCGCGCGCCTCGGCAGCTCGCAGTTCATGAAGGAGATCCGCGCCAAGATCGAGAAGTCCGGCGTGGTCGTGCTCTCCGACGCGTGGCTCGCCGGTGCGATGGGATCGAAGAAGGGGTGCATCCGCACGCCCGCCGACGTGAAAGGCCTCAAGATCCGCTCCGCGGGACCCACCTTCGCCGCCATGTGGCAGCACGCGGGCGCATCGATCGTCTCCATCCCCAGCAACGAGGTCTACAACGCGCTGCAGACGGGGGTCGCCGAAGGCACCGACACCAGCACCGGGAGCTTCGTCTCGTTCCGCCTCTACGAGCAGCTGAAGTGCGTGACCGCGCCGGGCGACAACGCCCTGTGGTTCATGTACGAGCCGGTGCTCATGTCGAAGAAAGTCTTCGACAAGCTCGACAAGAAGCAGCAGCAGGCGCTCATGGACGCGGGCAAGAAGGCGCAGGCCTACTTCGCCAAGGAAGCCAAGGGACTCGATGACGAGATGGTGAAGGCGTTCAAGGAGCACAAGGTCGAGGTGGTGACGCTCACCGCGGCCGAGTACGACGCATGGCTCAAGGTCGCAAAGGACAGCTCCTACGCGGAGTTCGCCAAGGAAGTGCCCGACGGCAAGAAGCTCATCGACGAAGCGCTCTCGGTCAAGTAGCGTTTGGAGCGCCTTGTCCGCGTCGTGCGGACCGCGTCGCGGCTGAGCGGCTACGCCGCCGCGGCCCTGATCGCCGTGGGCGTGGTCGTGGTCTGCGAGATGGTGTTCGTGCGCTACGTGCTGAACATGAACACCATCTGGCAGACCGATTTCGTGACCTACTGCCTGGTGGCGGCGACGTTCATCGGCAGTCCCTACGTGCTGATGACGCGCGGCCACGTGAACGTCGACGTGCTGCCGCATTTCGCGGGCCCGGGGTTTCGCCGCGCTCTCGCGATCTTCGCCGCGTTCGTGACGCTCGCCTTCGCGGCGACGCTCCTCGTGCTCACGTTCCTCTTCTGGAAGGAGTCGTGGGACAACAAGTGGGTGTCCGACACCATGTGGCGCGCGCGCCTGTGGATCCCGTACGCGAGCATGCCGGTGGGCCTCGCGCTCCTGGTGCTCGAGTGCGTCGTGCAGATCTACGAGCTCCTCACGCGGCGCACATCGCCCTTCGGCATGGGAGACAATCCCTCGTGAGCCCCACCACCCAGGGCGCGCTGGTCCTGCTCGTGACGCTCGCCATGCTGCTGTCGGGCGCGCCGGTCGCGTTCGGCCTGGGCGCCATCTCGGTGATCTTCATCGTCATCTTCCAGGGCTTCGACGCCCTGCATGTCGTCGCCGAGACTTTCTGGTCGGGGCTGAACGACTTCACTCTCGTCTCGATCCCCATGTTCGTCATGATGGGCGCTGCCATCGGCTCGTCCCCGGCGGGCAAGGACCTCTACATAGCGCTCGACCGCTGGCTCTATCGGCTACCCGGCGGGCTCGTCATCTCCAACCTCGGCGCCTGTGCGCTCTTCGCCGCCCTCACCGGCTCTTCTCCAGCGTGCTGCGCGGCCATCGGCAAGATGGGCATTCCCGAGATGAGGAGCCGCGGCTACCCGGACGACGTCGCCACGGGCTCCATCTGCGCCGGGGGCACGCTCGGCATCCTCATCCCGCCCTCGATCACGTTCATCCTGTATGGCATCGCGACGGAAACCTCGATCGGGAGACTCTTCCTCGCGGGCGTGCTTCCCGGGCTGCTCCTCACGGGGCTATTCATGGCGTGGACGCTCTTCATCATCTGGAAGCGCGGCTTCCGCTCGCACGCGATCGACTTCCGCTACTCGTGGAAGGAGAAATTCCAGTCGATCCCGAAGGTGGCGCCCTTCCTCGCCATCATCGTCGGCGTGATGTACGTGCTCTACGGAGGCGTCGCCACGCCGTCGGAAGCCGCCGGGGTGGGCGCCGCGCTCTGCGTCGTGATGGCGATGGTGATCTACCGCATGTGGAAGTTCGACGAGTGGTGGCAGATCATGCGCGACACCATGCGCGAGTCGGTGATGATCCTCACGATCATCGCCGCGGCGGTGCTGTTCGGCTATATGCTCACCTCGCTCTACCTCACGCAGACGCTGGCGCAGGGGATCGCCGACATGCACGCCAACCGCTGGGTGCTGCTCGGCCTCATCAACGTCTTCCTGCTGGTGTGCGGCTTCTTCATCCCGCCGGCGGCGATCATCCTCATGACCGCCCCCATCCTCTACCCGATCATCAAGGCCGCGGGCTTCGACCCGGTGTGGTTCGGCGTGATCCTCACCATCAACATGGAAATCGGCCTCATCCATCCGCCGGTGGGGCTCAACATCTACATCGTGAAGTCGATCGCCCCCGACGTCCCGGTCACGCGCATCATGTGGGGGACCGTTCCCTACGTCCTTTGCATGATGCTCTCGATCGTGATCCTCAGCGCCTTTCCCGAGATCGCGACGTGGCTCCCGGACAAGCTCATGGGCAAGTCGCTTCGCTAAAGGCCGCGCCCCGACAAATGGCCGACATCGACATCACCCGCAAGCACGACCTGGGCCTCGCCCGCGCGCGCGACGCGGCAGAGCGCATGGCCGCCGAGCTCGCGAGGAAATTCGACCTGAAGGGCGAATGGGCGGGCGACGTCCTTCACTTCCGTCGCCCCGGCGTCACCGGCTCGCTCGCAATCGGCGCGAAGGAGCTACGCATCGCGCTGACGCTGGGACTGCTGCTCAAGGCAATGAAGGGGTCGATCGAGCGCGCCGTGTCGAGCGAGCTCGACGCGCTCTTCGCGCAGAAGGCCGCTGCCCCTTCTCCCGAGGCGGGGAGCGGCAGCGCTAGATCGAAAACGGATCGCGCGTCCCGGAAAAAAGGCGGCTGAGGATCTTCTCTTCGCGCGCGCGCAGCACTCCGAGGAATTCGCCCGCGCTCCCCATGTCGCGGAAGGAGGCGAAGCCGCGCTCGAGGAAGTCCTGGAGGCTGGCGAGGCCCGCCATGCGCGCGGGCCGGCTCATGAGCTTCAGCATCCGCGCCACGAGCGGCTTCTTCACCAGCGCGTCGAGGCGATTGCCCACGCCCTCGATCAAGTCGATCTGGCGGCGGCGCTCATCGGGCGTGGAGCTCTCGCGATAAGCGCGGGCGTAGGACTCGTCGTCGATGGCGCCGGGATCGAGCGCGGCGGCGACGCGTTGGTCGAGATCCTCCGAGAGCGCCTCCAGCTCGATCGCGAGCGCCGCGGTCTCGACGGCGCTCGCCGGAAGGATGCGCGACATCACGGGCAGGATGCGCATCATCTCCTGGTCGCGCCCGCTGAAATCCTTGTCGCCGTAGACGTCGTCGAGGAAGAAAGCGGTGGCCGCGCGGTAACGCGGCTGGGCAGCGAGATCCGCATAGGTGCGCGCCAGGCGCTGCGATTGAAAGTGCTTCACCTGCGCGAGCCGCGCGGGCGGTTTTGCTCCCGCGCCGCGCATCTCCTTCAATCGCTGGAGGTGGCGCGTGAGCTCCATCGCGGGGGATTCGCGCTGCCGCTGGGCCATGTCGATGCTATCCTTGTGCAAATTCAAACGCCCGTTTGATTCTCGTCACTCGCTACATATTTTACTACATATCTATCAATTTATTACAGCATATAGTTAAAGTTGAATCTAATGAATGATTCCCGTGATTCCAGCCCCCTCGGCGAGGCGTTCGAGCGCCAGCGCGCGGCCCTTCGCACGGCGGCGAGCCCCGGCATCGACGCGCGCCGCGACGCGCTCGGCGCCCTTGCCCGGGTGCTTCGCGAGAATGCCGATGCACTTTGCACGGCGGTCGATGGCGACTTCCGCGGCCGGGCGCGCGAAGAAACACAACTCCTCGAGCTCTTCCCTTCCCTGGGCGCGATCCGGCATGCGCGAAGGCACCTGGCGCGCTGGGCCCGGCCGCAGCGCCGGCCCACGGGATTCTGGTTCCTTCCGGGGCGCTCGCAGGTGATGTTCCAGCCGCTTGGCGTGGTGGGCATCGTGGTGCCGTGGAATTATCCGATCTACCTCGCGGTCGGGCCGGTGGTGGCGGCGCTTGCCGCCGGCAACAGGGTGATGGTGAAGATGTCGGAGGCCGCGCCGCAGACGGGCGAGCTTCTCGCCCGTCTCGTCGCCGAAAAGCTCGACCCCACGCTTCTCGCCATCGTCAACGGCGGGCCTGAAGCCGCGCGGGAGTTCGTGGCGCTCCCGTTCGATCACCTGCTCTTCACCGGTTCCACGGCGGTCGGGCGCCAGGTGATGCGCGCGGCGGCGGACAATCTCACGCCCGTCACGCTGGAGCTCGGCGGCAAGTCCCCCGCGATCGTCGGGCGCGGCATCGACCCCGCGGAGGCGGCCGACAAGATCGTCTTCGGCAAGTGCCTGAACGCGGGCCAGACCTGCATCGCGCCGGATTACGCGCTGGTGCCGGAGGAAAGGGTCGAGGCGTTCGCCGCGGCCGCGCGCGCCACGGTCTCGCGCCTCTACCCGCGCATCGGCGCCAATCCCGACTACACCGCGATCGTGAATGAGCGCCAGCGGGCCCGGCTCGCCGCGTATCTCGACGACGCGCGCGCGAGGGGCGCGCACGTCGAGGAGATCAATCCCGCGCGCGAGGACCTGGCGGGCTCGCCCAAGATGGCGCCCCACCTGGTGACCGGCGTCACGGATGCGATGCGCATCATGCAGGAGGAGATCTTCGGCCCGATCCTGCCCATCGTCGCCTACCGCACGCTCGACGAGGCGATCGCGTACGTGAACGCACGGCCTCGCCCCCTCGCGCTCTACGTCTTCGAGCGCGAACGCGCGGTGATCGACCGCGTTCTCGCCGAGACGGTCTCAGGCGGCGTCACGGTGAACGAGACCTTGCTGCACATTGCTCAGGAAGAGCTTCCCTTCGGAGGGGTGGGTCCGAGCGGCATGGGCGAATACCACGGGCGCGCCGGCTTCGAGACGTTTTCCAAGCGCAAGGCCGTGTTCCGGCAGTCGCGCTTCAACGCCCTGAAGATGCTGCGCCCTCCCTACGGGCCGCGCTTCGCGCGCCTCGAGAAGCTCCTCACGCGCTGACCTTGCCGACCCGACGCCAGTTCATCAAGGTCGGTATCGCCGGCGCGGCGCTCTTCGCCGCGGTGCGATTCCTCGACCGTCCGCTCGCCGCTCCCGCGAGCCCCTATCGCGCGCTCGACGAGGACTCCGCGAAGATCGTTCGCGCGTTGATTCCCGTGGTGCTCGGCGGATCGATCCCCATGGAGGAGAAGGCACAGGCGCGCACGGTATCCGACGTTCTCGCCGCGTTCGACCGCGCGGTATCGGGGCTGGCACCGGCGGTTCAGGACGAGCTCGCGCAGCTCTTCACCTTCCTCGGCTTCACGCCGTCGCGTATCGCTTTCACGGGCCTCTGGACGCCGCTGGACGAGGCGTCGCGCGAGGACCTGAAGGCGTTCCTCACGCGCTGGCGCCACAGCAACTTCGACCTGCAGCGCCAGAGCTACGAGGCGCTCACGCAGCTCATCCAGGCCGCCTGGTACGGCAATCCCGCGTCGTGGAAGGCGATCGGGTACCCCGGGCCCCCGGCGCTCGACACGCCTCCCGCGGAGAAGGCGAAATGATCCGCGACCCCATCCGCGAAGGGCTCGCGTCGGGATGGAAGGTGATCGACGCGGCGGCGCTCGAGCGCGACCGCGAGATCGAGGCCGACGTCGTGATCGTCGGCAGCGGCGCGGGCGGCGGCGTCACGGCGGAGATCCTCGCGCAGGCGGGGCTCAACGTCGTGATCGTCGAGGAGGGCCCGCTCGCGAGCTCGAGCGATTTCCACATGCGCGAGCGCGAAGCGTACCCGCAGCTCTACCAGGAGAGCGCGGGGCGCCAGACGCTGGACAAGTCGATCACCATCCTGCAGGGCCGTTGCGTCGGCGGGGGCACCACGGTGAACTGGACCTCGAGCTTCCGCACGCCGCCGCGCACCCTCGCCTATTGGAAGGACACGCTCGGCCTCGCGTCCATGGACGAGGCCGGGCTCGCGCCCTGGTTCAAGCGCATGGAGGAGCGCCTTGCGATCGCACCGTGGGGCGTCGCCCCCAACGAGAACAACGACGCGCTGCGGCGCGGCTGCGAGAAGCTCGGCATCGGCACCGGCGCGATCCGGCGCAACGTGAAGGGCTGCTGGAACCTCGGCTATTGCGGCATGGGCTGTCCCACCAACGCGAAGCAGTCGATGCTCGTGACGACGATTCCCGCGGCTCTCGAGCGCGGCGCGACGCTCGTGCATCACGCGCGCGTCGCCCAGCTCGTGATCTCGAAAGACCGCGTGATCGCCTGCGACGCCAACGGCGTGGCGGCCAACGGCGCCAGGCCCTCGGCGCATCGACTCCGCCTTCGCGCGAGGCATTTCGTGCTCGCGGCGGGCGCCATCGGCAGCCCCGGGATCCTCTTGAGGAGCGATGCGCCCGACCCATCCCTCGCCCTGGG
This sequence comes from Burkholderiales bacterium, assembly GCA_038244725.1. Classification (GTDB taxonomy): domain Bacteria; phylum Pseudomonadota; class Gammaproteobacteria; order Burkholderiales; family Usitatibacteraceae; genus Usitatibacter. Next base: position 31,438 of record JBBRTF010000034.1, on the reverse strand, counting down.
CAAGCGCACCTTCCTGCACCCCACCGTGGTCTCCGCGGCCGTGATGGCGCAGAAGGTCGAAGGCTTCTACGGCGCGCCGCAATCGATCTACTCCGACCATTTCCTCGACGCTCACAAGCTCGACGGGCCCGTGGGCTACAAGCTCGAGTCCGCGCCCACGCATCCGATCCTCGTGGGCATCACCCTGCCCGGCTTTGGCGAGGAACACGCGCGCTGGATGGCGCGGTTTGCCAACGTGCAGGTGGTGATCGCGCTCCTGCGCGACGGCTTTCATCCCGAGTCGCAGGGCGGGCGCGTGGTGCTGCGCGCGGATTCGAGCGCGGTCCTCGACTACGCGATGCCGCCGTACCTGTGGGAAGGCGTGCGCCGCGCCTATCTCACCATGGCCGAGATCCAGTTCGCCGCCGGCGCCCAGGCCGTGATGCCGATGCACGAGAACGCGCGCGGCACGAATTCCTGGCGCGAGGCGCGCGCCGAGATCGAGGGCTTGCCGCTGCGCGCGCTCGCCGCGCGCGTGGTGAGCGCACATGTGATGGGGGGATGCGCCATGGGCCGCGAGCCGCGCGACTCCGTGGTGGATGAGGCCGGGCGCCATCACCAGCTCGCCAATCTCTCGGTGCACGACGGTTCGATCTTCCCCACCTCCATCGCCGCCAATCCGCAGCTCTCGATCTACGCGATCGCGGCTCGCCTCGCCACGCAGCTCGCGCGGAGCCTCGGCGCGGCTTGAACTCCGGGGTAAGCGCCTGTCCTCCCCGGTATAATTGGAGGGTGATTCCGGGCGCCTTTCGCGAGGCGCCGGGGCCTCATTGCCACAAGCAAGAAAGGACATTTTATGGGCGACATGATCGCTCTCGAGCGCCAGTACGGCGCGACGAACTACGATCCGCTGCCCGTCGTGCTCTCGCGCGGCGAAGGCGTATGGCTCTGGGACGACCAGGGCAAGCGCTACCTCGACATGCTTTCCGCGTACTCGGCGGTGAGCTTCGGCTATGGGCACCCGCGCCTTCTCGCCGCGCTTACCCGGCAGGCCCAGCGCCTCGCCGTCACCTCGCGCGCCTTCTACAGCGACCGCCTGCCGCCCTTCCTCGCGAAGCTGTGCGAGGTGACCGGCATGGATCGCGCGCTACCCATGAGCACCGGCGCCGAGGGCGTCGAGACCGCGATCAAATGCGCGCGCAAATGGGGATACGTGGTGAAGAAGATTCCCGCGAACCAGGCGAAAGTCATCACCTGCGCGGGAAATTTCCACGGACGCACCTCCACCATCGTGGGCTTCTCGTCCGAGGCGCAATACCGCGAGGGGTTCGGCCCTTACAGCGACGGCTTCCGCCACGTGCCCTTCGGCGACGCCGCGGCGCTCGAGGCCGCGATCACGCCCGACACGGCCGCGTTCCTGGTGGAGCCCGTGCAGGGCGAGGCCGGCATCATCGTCCCTCCCGAGGGCTATCTCACCGAAGTGCTGCGCATCTGCCGCGAGCGCAATGTCCTCATGATCGTGGACGAGGTGCAGACCGGTCTCGGGCGCACGGGCAAGGTGCTCGCGTGCCACCACGAGGGCGTGAAGCCCGACGGCATCATCCTCGGCAAGGCGCTGGGCGGCGGATTGCTTCCCGTTTCCGCATTCTGTGCACGCGAATCCGTGATGGGCGTCTTCAAGCCCGGCGACCACGGCAGCACCTTCGGCGGCAACGCGCTCGGCGCCGCGGTGGGGCTCGAGTCCCTGAACGTCCTCCTCGACGAGAAGCTCGCCGATCGCGCGGCTTCCATGGGCGCATACCTCCTGAAGCGCCTGAAGGCGATCTCGAGCCCGATGATCGTCGACGTGCGCGGCAAGGGCCTTCTCATCGGCGTGGAGATCGACGCCCAGCGCGCCAGCGCGCGTGAGTTCGTGGAGACCCTCTTGAAGCACGGCGTGCTGAGCAAGGACACCCATGGCACGGTGGCGCGCTTCGCGCCGCCGCTCGTGGTCGAGCGCGAGGAGCTCGATTGGGCCGTGGAGCGCATCCGCGATGCGCTCGCCGAATACGGCCCGGTGTACGAGAAGGCGGCCTAGCCGCTAGGGTCCGCGGCGGCCGCCGCGGACCATCGACATGCCCGGCGTGTTGGGCTCGCGCACGAGGCGCAGCCCAGAAAAGTCGCGTGCGCTCGCCATCTGCAGCAGGGCCTGCCGGTAGCGCTCCATGAGTTGCGCCTGGAATGGCGACGAGTCGTAGAAATACGTGTAGTCGTAGAGATTATTGGCCGCGCAATAGCCTTGCATCGCGCACTGCGTGAGCAGGCGCTGGGAATCCGGCCCGCAGGGCGCTCCCAGGTCGCAGGCCACGAGCGTGAGGGCCGCCGCCATGGCCGAGCTGTCGACGCGCTCGTTGTCCGCTCCCATCCGCAGGCTCGCGTCGAGGAGCGTGCTGGAGAGAATTCCCTGGAGGTCGTTCAGCACCGCCGGATCCCCCGATGCGAGGAGGTGCCGGATCGATTCCATCTGCTCGTCGCTCACGGAATATCCCAGCGGGCGAGGCTGCGCCTCGAAGTAGGCGCCCTCGATCTCGCGGGAAAGCTGCCACGCCTGGGCGCGCGGGTCCCCCGCCGCAGCGCCCGTGGCGATCATCTGCGCGAGGCGCTCCTTCGAGAACTCGCCCACCGCAAGGCTCTCGCAGGGATCGAGCTTCGTCTTCTCGTAGGCGGCGAGTCGCTGCTCGCCGTTCGGGTCGGCCTTCAGGTTGGCGATGAATTTTTCCCGCGCCGCCGCCTGCGGAGCCTGAGCGGCCTGGCTGCGAGTGGCGCAGCGCGAATAGATCTCCGCCTCGATATAGAGCACCTCGGGTGTTTGCGGCCCCGACGCGAGGCGCCGATACAGCTCGGCCCATCCCTTGCGTTGGCGTAGCTGCGCGAGATCGGCGCTCACGATCGGAGTGGACTTCGCCGCGCCGCGCGCCGGCGGCGCGGCCTGGGCGCTGCGCGGATTGATCCTCAACACCGACGCGGCGGGCAAGTCCGTTGCCGGGGCCGCGCTCACCTGAGAAGGTTCGGCGGGCCTCACGGGGTCCACGGGCTTGAGCATCGCGTAGACCCCGAGGAAGACTGCGAACGCCAGCAGGATCGCGAGGAGCTTGCGCAAGGTGAGGAGCGCCTCGGGAGCCGCCGCCCTAGACGAGCTTCGCGTTCTTGAGCGGCAGGCTCCTCACCGGCTTGCCGGTGGCGGCATGGATGGCGTTCAGCACCGAAGGCGCCACCACGCAGATGGTCGGCTCGCCCACGCCGCCCCAGAAGTCGAGCGTGGGAACGAGCACCGTCTCGATCTGCGGCATGTCCGCGAGGCGCACCGACCGGTAGTCGTGGAAGTTCGACTGCACGATGCGTCCCTTGTCGACGGTGTTCTCGCCATAGAGAGTGGCCGAGAGCCCGAGCGCGACGCTGCCTTCCACCTGCGCCGCGATCATGTGCGGGTTCACCGCGTGGCCGCAATTCAACGCGAGCACCATGCGGTGGACCTTGAGCTCGCCCGTGGGACTCACCGAGACCTCGGCCACCGCCGCGGAGTAGCTGTAATACCCCATGAACTGCGCGATGCCGCGGAAGCGTCCCGCGGGAAGTGGCGTGCCCCATCCGGCTTTCTCGGCCGCCGCCTCGAGCACGGCGAGATGCTTCGGATGATTCGCCATGAACTGGCGGCGGAATTCCAGCGGGTCCTTGCCGGCCGCCTTCGCCACTTCGTCCATGAAGCATTCCATGTAGACGCCGTTCTGGTTCGTGTTCACGCCGCGCCACGGCCCCACGGGAACGTGGGTGTTGCGCATCGCGTATTCGACGAGGAAGTTGGGGAACGCATAGCCGAGCTGCGCGTCGCCGGGCTCGGCCCAAAGGCCCTGCAGCTGGCGCTTGTCCTTGCCATTGGCGATGGCGGCGGGATTCACGAACGCGTTGATCGATTGCCCCGAGACGCGGATGCTCATGCCGGTGAGGTTGCCGTCGCGATCGAGGCCCGCGGTGAGCTTGCACTGCGAGATGGGCCGGTAGAAATCGTGCTGGATGTCCTCCTCGCGGCTCCAAATGAGCTTCACGGCAGTGCCCGGGAATTGCTTCGCGATCGCCGCGGCCTGGCGGGTGTAGTCCTGGTTGCCGCCGCGCCGGCCGAAGCCGCAGCCCAGGTCGGTGCGGTTGATCTCGCACTGCGCGAGCGCGATGCCGGACTCCTCGGAGAGCGCGGCGAGCGACGCTTCCGCGTTCTGCGTCGGCACCCACGCTTCCGCGCGGTCCTTCGTGACGCGCGCGGTGCAGTTCATCGGCTCCATGGTGGCGTGGGCGAGGAAAGGCGTCGAATAGACGGCCTCGACCTTCTTCGCGGCGCCCTCGATCGCGCTGCGCGCGTCGCCTTCGTTGCGAAGCGCGAAAGCATTGGGCGCTTCCAGGCCCGCCTTCAGGTGCTCGGCGATCTGCGCGCTCGTCACGTTCGCGCCGGGCCCCTCGTCCCAGACGATGGGGAGCGCGTCCAACGCCGTCTTGGCGCGCCACCATGTATCGGCGACCACAGCCACGGAGCCATCGCCCACCTTCACGACACCCTTCACGCCGCGCCGCCCCGCGATCTTCGAGGCGTCGTAGCTTACGAGCTTGCCGCCGAAGACCGGGCACTGCTTGATCGCCGCGTTCAACATCCCCGGCAGGCGCACGTCGATGGAGTAGACCTTGCTGCCATCGAGCTTGGGCGCGGTGTCCAGGCGCTTGAGCGGCTGGCCCGCGACCTTCCACTCGCGCGCGTCCTTGAGCTTGATCGACTTCATGTCGGGCGGCGCGAGCTTCGAGGCGGCGGCGGCGACCTTGCCGTAGGTGCTCCTGCGGCCCGAGCCCGCATGCGAGATCACGCCCTTGTCCACGCTCACCTCGCGCACGGGGACTTTCCATTGGTCGGCTGCCGCCTGCAGCAGCATGATGCGCGCGGCCGCCCCGCCCTGGCGCACGTAGTCCTGCGAGGTGCGGATGCCGCGGCTGCCGCCCGTTCCCATCTCGCCCCACGCGCGCTTCGCGGCGAGGTTGCGCCCGGGCGTGATCGGATCGGTCACGACCTTGTCCCAGTCGCACTCGAGCTCCTCCGCCACGAGCTGCGCGAGGCCGGTGAGCGTGCCCTGCCCCATCTCGGCGCGCGCGATGCGCACGAGCACCGTGTCGTCGGGGCGGATCGCCACCCAGAGGTTCACTTCCGCGGGCGCCTCCCCCGCGGCGCGCGCCTCCGCGGCGAGGCCGAACGGCACATGCAGGCCGAGGGCGAGCCCGCCACCGGCGGCGGCGGACCCGACGATGAACTGGCGGCGCGAAAGACCGGTGGTGCCGGATCTCTTCTTCATGGCGGCCTCCGCGCTCTAGGCTTTCGCCTTGGACTTGTTGATCTGCGCGGCGCGATGCACCGCGGTGCGGATGCGCTGGTAGGTCCCGCAGCGGCAGATGTTGGTCATCGCGGCGTCGATGTCGGCGTCGCTGGGGTCGGGATTCGCCGCGATGAGCGCAGCGGCCGCCATGATCTGTCCCGACTGGCAGTAGCCGCACTGCGGGACGTCCACCTCCGCCCACGCGCGCTGTACGGCGTGGGTCGCTTTGGGCGCGAGGCCTTCGATGGTGACGATGCGGTCGCCCGCCTCGAGGCTGCCGACCGGGATCGAGCAGGAACGGCGAACCTCGCCATTCACGTGGACCGAACACGACCCGCACTGCGCGACGCCGCAGCCGTACTTCGTCCCGGTGAGCCCGATCTGCTCGCGCAGCACCCAGAGGAGCGGCGTGTCCGCCTCGACGTCGACCTCACGCACCTTGCCGTTCACGTTCAGCTTCGCCATCTCTTGTCGCTCCCCTTATGGGACGGCTACGGCCTCACCGGCGCGTTCTTCACCTCGCGCCGCAGCACCTTGCCGACATTGGTCTTGGGCAATTCCTTCCAGAACTCCACGATCTTCGGCACCTTGTAGCCGGTGAGCTGCTTCCTCGAAAACTCGATCACCTGCTCCTTGGTGAGCGACGGATCCCGGCGCACGATCACCACGCGCACCACTTCTCCCGAATGGGTATCGGGAGCGGCGACCGCGCACACCTCCTGGACGCCGGGCATCATGGCGAGGACGTCCTCGACCTCGTTCGGGTACACGTTGAAGCCCGAGACCAGGATCATGTCCTTCTTGCGGTCGACGATCTTCACGTAGCCTTCGGGCGTCATGAGGCCGATGTCCCCGGTCCGGAAGGCGCCGTCGGCGGTCATCACCTTCGCGGTCTCGTCCGGGCGGTTCCAGTAGCCCTTCATCACCTGCGGCCCGGCGATGCAGATCTCGCCCGTGTCGCCGAGCGGCAACACGTTGCCCGCGTCGTCGCGGATCGTGATGACGGTGGAGGGAATCGGCAGGCCCGCGGTGCCGTTGTATTCGAAGTCCTCCACCAGCGGGTTGATGCAGGCGCCGGGCGAAGTCTCGGTGAGGCCGTACGCCTCGAGGAGCGGCCGCCCCGTGATCTGCTTCCAGCGCTCGGCCACGGCGCGCTGCACCGCCATGCCCCCGCCGAGCGAGAGCTTCATCGCGGAGAAGTCGAGCTTGTCGAAGCCGGGCGTGTTCATGAGCGCGCTGAAGAGCGTATTCACGCCGGAGATCGACGTGAAGCGCCACTTGCCCAGCTCCTTCACTAATCCCGGCATGTCGCGCGGGTTGGTGATGAGGATGTTGTGGGCGCCGAGCTTCATGTTCACGAGGCAGCTGCCGGTGAGCGCGAAGATGTGGTACATCGGCAGCGCGGTGATCACGATCTCCGTGCCCTCCTTGAGGCCCCCGCCGATCCAGGCCGATGTCTGCTGCAGGTTGGCGACGATGTTGCCGTGCGTGAGCATCGCGCCCTTGGAGACCCCGGTGGTGCCGCCGGTGTACTGCAGGAAGGCGATGTCGCCGTGGCCCAGCGCCGGCTCCACGAGGGCATGGCGTGCGCCCTCGGCGATCGCCTTGCGAAACGGGATCGAGCCGGGAAGGCTCCACGCCGGAACCAGCTTCTTCTTGTGCTTCACCACGTAGTTCACGAGGAGCGACTTGGGAAAGCCGAGCATGTCGCCCAGCTGGCTGGTCACCACTTTCTTCACCTGGGTTCGGGCGATCACCTCTTGCAGGGTCTTCGCGAAGTTCTCCAGGATCACGATCGCCTTCGCGCCCGAGTCGTTCAGCTGGTGCTCGAGCTCGCGCGGCGTGTAGAGGGGATTGCAGTTCACCACGATGAATCCGGCGCGCAGCGCGCCGAAGATGGCCACCGGGTACTGCAGGACGTTGGGCATCATGATCGCGACGCGATCGTCCTTCGCGAGGCCGGCCGCGTTCTGCAGCCAGCTCCCGAAATAGCGCGACAGGCGGTCGAGCTCGGCGTAGTCGATGGTCGCGTCCATGCAGGTGTACGCGGGCAGCGACGCGAACTTGCGGCAGCTCACCTCGAGGATCTCGCGGATGTTGGCGAACTCGTCGACGTTCGCCTCCGCGGGCACGCCCGGAGGATAGGACTTGAGCCAGGGCTTTTCCACCGCTCTGCTCTCCATTATCGTCGCCATGGGCGTTTCCTCTGTGGGATGGAGGAAGTGTAACCTGACTGAATATCGACAACCCCAGGAGGGATCATGGCGGCGAAAAAAACGAAATACTCGGGCTTCACCGGCGACAGCGAGACCGCCAGGGCGCTGAGCGAGTCGGCGCAGAAGATATGGCTCGCGGGCCTGGGGGCCTTCGAGCGCGCCAGGGCGGAGGGCCCGAAGATGTTCGAGGTGCTGGTCGAGCAGGGCAAGGACTTCGCCGCGCGCGCGCGCGGCGCGGCCGACCAGGCGCTCGCCAGCGTGCGCGAGAGCGCGAGCGGCGCGGGCGGGCGCTTCGACAAGCTGGAGCAGGTGTTCGAGGACCGCGTCTCCAAGTCGCTCGGACGCCTCGGCGTCATGACGCGCGCCGAAGTCGCCGACCTCTCGAAGCAGGTGGCCGACCTCAGCGACGAGGTGCGCTCGATGATGCGTGCCGGCGCGGGGGGCGGCAAGCCCGGCCGCGGGCGCACGGCGAAGGCGGCAGCGGGAAAGCGCAAGGCGAAAGCCGGGACACGCAAGGCCAAGGCGAAGGCGCGCGCGAAGTAGCGCCGGCGCGGCCCTACTCGCGCGTCACGCGCTCGACGAGCTTCACGTAGGCCTTCATCGCTTCCTCGGGGGCGGTGCCCTTCAGCTTCGACCACGCCTCGTACTTGGCCCGGTTCACGAAGTCCGTGAAGCCGGGCTTGTCGCCTTTCACGTCGCCTTCGGTCGCCTGCTTGTAGTGGGCGTAGAGCTTCAACTTCAAGTCGCTGCCCGGATCCTTCTTCGCCTTCAGCACCGCCGCCGACGCCGCCTCGAATTGCTTCTTGATGTCCGCCACCCCGGCCTCCCTCGCGAAGGACCGTCTTCGCGTTGGTGTAAATTACCACGCCATGGCAAACGCACAGCGCGAGCGCATCTCGGGCGTCGACACCGCCTGGCTGCGCATGGACCAGCCCACGAACCTGATGATGATCGTGGGCGTGATGATGTTCGAGGGCAAGGTCGACCTGCGCAAGGCGCGCAAGGTCATCGCCGCGCGCTTCCTCGGCTTCAAGCGGTTCGGCCAATGCGCGGTGCAGGACGCCACGGGCGCATGGTGGCAGGCGCCCGGCGAATTCGATATCCACCACCACGTGGCGCGCGCCACGCTCCCCGGGGCGGGCGGCAAGAAGGAGCTCGAGGCGCTCGTGAGCGAGCTCGCCTCGACGCCGCTCGATCCCGCGCGCCCCTTGTGGCAATTCCACGTGGTGGACAATTTCAACGGCGGCAGCGCGCTCGTGACCCGAATCCACCACTGCTACGCGGACGGCATCGCGCTCATCCAGGTGATGTTGTCGCTGACGCACGCCACTGCCGGGGGCAGCCTCGCCATGAAGGAGGAGGCAATCGAGCCCGGCGCCAGCGGGGAAGCGGATTTCTGGGCGCAGCTCGTGAAGCCGGTCGCCGACGCCCTGGGCAATGCGAGGCAGATCGGCAAGGGCCTCGTCGAGCAGGGCAGGAGCCTCGCGGCCAATCCGTCGATGGCGAGCGAGGCGCTGCAGGGCATCGCAGGCAAGGGCCTGGAGCTCGCCGGCGAGGTGGCGAAGCTCGCGACCATGGGAAGCGACGCGCCGACCCGCTTCAAGGGAACGCTCGGCGAACGCAAGACCGTCGCGTGGGCCGATCCGCTGCCGCTGGGCGAGGTGAAGGCCGTTGGCAAGGCGCTGGGCTGCTCCATCAACGACGTGCTGCTCTCGATGGCGGCCGGGGCGCTGCGCGACTACCTCCTCGAGAAGGGCGACCAGGTCGACGCGCTGGAGATCCGCGCCATCGTTCCCGTGAACCTGCGCCCCACCGGCACGGGGAAGAACCTCGGCAATCACTTCGGGCTCGTCTTCCTCGACCTGCCGCTCGGAATGGAGCACCCGCTGGAGCGCGTCTACGAGGTGCGCCGCCGCATGCAGGCCCTGAAGGGCTCCTACCAGCCCGCCATCGCCTTCGCCCTCCTCAGCGCGGTAGGGCACGGCCCGCGTGCGCTCCAGGAGCAGGTGACGCATCTGCTCGGCGCGAACGCGAGCGCCGTGATGACCAACGTCCCCGGTCCGCAGCATGCGCTCTACTTCGCCGGCAAGCGCATCGTGGAGCTCGATTTCTGGGTGCCGCAGTCCGGCGGCATCGGCATGGGCGTCTCGATCCTCTCCTACGACGCTCGCATCCAGTTCGGCGTCATCACCGACGCCGGGCTCGTTCCCGATCCCGAGCGCATCGTGGGGCGTTTCGACGACGAGTTCTCGAAGCTCCTCTGGCTCTCGCTCATGGGCCCCTGGGTGGACGATGCCGCCGCAGCGGAGGGCAAACCCGCCAGGACGCGCGCGAAGAAGGCGAAGGCGCAGCCTCCCGCCAAGGTGCCGAAACGCTTCAGGAACCTCTGAGCGCCGCGATCACGTCCATCTCCACGAGGTAGCCGTAGTGCAGCGCCGCGACGGGCACGACGGTGCGCGCGGGCTTGTGCGCGCCGAATCTCGACGCGTAGGCGGCGTTGAAGGCGCTCCAATGGGCGAGGTCCGCGATATACACGGTGGCCTTGAGGACGAGGCCCGGGGCGCTTCCCGCCGCCTCGAGGATCGCGATCACGTTGTCGATCACCTGCACGGCCTGCTCCTCGAAGCCCGCGAGCCTCGTTTCCGGGGCCTGCGGCACGATCGGCAGCTGGCCCGCCACGTAGACGAGGCCACCATGCACGACCGCTTGCGAATAGTGTCCGCGCGCCTGCGGCGCGGCCGGGGTGGAGATGAGATTCACGTGGATTCTCCTCTTGCAGCCGCGCCGATCATCGAGCCGGCGGCGCGGCGATGAAAAAAAGGGCCGGTCTCGCGACCGGCCCATCTGTCATTTCGACCGCCGGGAGAACCGGCGAGCGGATTACTTGAGATGCTTCGAGACGAGCTTGGTCATCTCGAACATGGAGACCTGCCTCTTGCCGCCGAAGACTTCCCGCAGCTTGTCGTCGGCATTGATCATGCGGCGATTGGCCTTGTCCTGGAGGTTGTTCTTCTTGATGTAGCCCCAAAGCTTGCTGGTGACTTCCGTGCGGGGCATCGGGTTGCTGCCGATAACGGCTGCGAGCGTGGAGCTCACGTTCATCGGCTTCATGAAAGCGGCGTTCGGCTTGCGTTTGGCGGCGGGCTTCTTGGCCTTCGCTGCCGGGCGTTTGGTCGCGGCCTTCTTCATCGGCTTTTTGGCGGCCGGCTTCCTGGCCGCCGGTTTCTTCGCTGCCTTCTTAGCTTTCTTAGCTGCCATTGATGAATCCTCCAATCTGATAGTGACGTTGAGTTCTGTTCATCTCGCCTCTGTAGGCGCGACAGCGAGAGGATGCGCAAGGCGAAATCGCTTGTCAACCGTTTTCACTCTGGAGAAGACCTTTTTTCACCCTGACGTGTCGCAACCGCAACAAGGCATTTCCACCGAGTCACGCGAGTTCCGCCCTCGCCGCCTCGACGTCGAGCTTCTCCATGGCGTCGCGCGGAACGATTTGCGCCGCCCGGGCATAGAGCTTCGCAGCCTCCTCCAGCGCCTTCTTGCCGTGCATCATGACGAGGCCGTTGGCCATCTCGATGTGCGCGATGGGCGAATCGTGTGCGAGCTCGAGGGCCTCGCGGAAGTGCTCCTCGCCCGCCTCCTTCTTCGCTCCGTAGGTGAGCCCGCCCACCAGAGCGCCGACCTTGTCGATGATCTCGGCGTGGTACGCGCCCATGGCGATGTGGGCCTCGGCGTGCTTCGGCTGGAGCTTGAGCGCCGCCTGGAGCGCCGCGCGGATCTTGCCCCCGTAGCCCTGCGCGAGCGCCTTCGCCACCGAGATCCGCTGGCTGTACCGGCCCGCGGCATAGGCGTAGAGGTAATGCGCGTTGGCGTTCTTCGGCTCGTTGCGCGCCTGCGCTTCGGCGCGCCGCATGACTTCCTCGAAGAGCGCGATCTTCGCCGGCTCCTTCGGCTCAACACCGTTCGCGTAGATCGCCTGCGCCTTGTTGGCGGCGGTCATGCCCGCGCCGCCCGCCTCCAGGCCGAGCGCCGCCGCCTCGGCGAACTTCCCCTGGTGGAAGAGCCGCCATGCCTCCTGGACGTCCGCGGCCTTCGGGTACGGCTCGCAGTCGCCGCGATGCAGCTTCTCCCAGTTCTTCTTCAGCGCTGCGCCGGCATAGGTGAACGCCTTGGCCGGATGCCCGAATGCCGCCCACTTCGTCTTCGCCATGGTGCCTCCCCTGTCATTCGATGTAGTTGCGGGTGATCCTCGCGAGGTGGCCGCGCGCCTCGCCCACGAGGTAGGGCGCCACGAGCGACATCACCTGGTGGGCGCCCAGCCCGAGGTCCGCGCCGCCGGCGCGCTCGCGCAGGGACTGGAAGTTCTGCCAGTAAGTGGCGACCACGAGCACGTTGCGCGCGAGGGTGCGGATCTCCTCCGGGGAGGCGCGCATCGCCCGCGCGCGAACGAGCCCTTCGCAAAGGGCCACCACCCCGCGGAACTTGCGCTCGGCGATGCGGTTGAAGCGCGCACGCAGGCGCTTGTCACGCGCGGCGAGGTCGTCGAGGTTGCGGTAGAGGAAGCGGAAGTCCCAGATGGCCTCCAGCGTGAGGTGCAGGAAAAGCCACAGGTCCTCGATCGCGCCGGGCGCGTCGAGCGGCGTCCCCGGCTCGAGCGCGAGGCGCGACTCGAGGCCGCGCATGAGCTCGGCGACGATCTCGTCCTTGTTGCGGAAATGGTAGTAGAGGTTGCCAGGGCTCATGCCCAGGGACTGCGCGATCGCGCCGGTCGTCACGTGGGCGTCGCCGCGCTCGTTGAAGAGGGCGAGCGCCTCGGCGAGGATGCGGCTGCGCGTGCGCTGGGTGCGCACGGCGTTTCCGTCGAGGGTTTTCACGCTGGGCGCCGGCGGGCCTTATCTCCGTGGGGGCAGAGTATCGCCCAATTCGGCGCCCAGCGTGACGGCTTAAGCCCGGGCGCGGCGCAGCCTCGCGATCTTCGCCTCGAGCCCGGCCACCTGGCGCGCGAGCGCGTGGACTTCCTTCGCGCTGGTAAGGCCCAGGCGCGAAGCGGCTTTCGAGACGCGATGCTCGAAGGCGCGCTCGAGGCCGGTCACCGCGCCGGCGGTGCGGGCACGGGCGGCGCCCACGCTCTGCACGGCGCTCGCGCGGATCGAATCGACCGTGGCGATCGTGGCGTTCCTCAGGTTGGCGAAATTCCGGGTGATGCTGGCGGTACGGGCATTGCGCTTGGTGCGGGTCATGGTGTCTCCTTGGAAATGGGGCTTCGACACCTCTCACGATAGGCCGAAGGATTAGAGCTTTCACCCTAAAGCGCGAAACCCCGCCGTGTATGATTCGCCGGAAAGAACGAGGCCGACGCGGAGGAAGGAACCATGAGCTATTTCGTCACCGGCGCGACCGGCTTCATCGGCCGCTTCCTCGTCGACAAGCTGCTCGCGCGCGAGGGGACCATCTACGTGCTGGTGCGCAAGGGCTCGATGAAGAAGCTCGACGCCTTGCGCGCGCGCTGGGGCGCCGGCGAGGGACGCGTGATCGCCGTGGCGGGCGATCTTGCCAAGCCGAAGCTGGGCCTCACCGCCGCGGACATCGCGAAGGTGAAGGGCAAGGTCAAGCACTTCTTCCATCTCGCCGCGATCTACGACCTCGCCGCAGATTCCGCGAGCCAGGGGGAGGCCAACATCGACGGCACGCGCCACGCGGTGGAGCTTGCCGAGGCGATCGGCGCCGGCGCCTTTCACCACGTGAGCTCCATCGCCGCCGCCGGCCTCTATGACGGCGTCTTCCGCGAGGACATGTTCGACGAGGCGGAGGAGCTGGACCACCCCTACTTCCGCACCAAGCACGAGTCCGAAGGCATCGTGCGTAGCCAAGCCAAGGTGCCCTGGCGCATCTATCGCCCGGGCATCGTGGTGGGCCATTCGCAGACGGGCGAGATCGACAAGATCGACGGCCCGTACTATTTCTTCAAGCTGATCCAGAAGATGAGGAACGCGTTGCCGCCGTGGATGCCCACCGTCGGCATCGAGGGCGGGCGCATCAACATCGTGCCGGTCGATTTCGTGGTCGACGCGATCGACCACATCGCGCACAAGAAAGGCCTGGACGGGGGATGCTTCCACATCACGGACCCCGAGCCGCGGCGCATCGGCGAGATCCTCAACATCTTCGCCAAGGCCGCGCACGCGCCGCAAATGACGATGCGGCTCAATGCCAAGATGTTCAGCTTCATCCCCTCGTTCGTGGTCGATTCGGTGATGTCGCTCGCGCCGATGCGGCGCATCCAGAAGCAGGTCCTCGCCGATCTCGGCATCCCGAGGGACATGTTCACCTTCGTGAACTACCCCACGCGCTTCGACTCCCGCGAGACCGAGAAGGCGTTGAAGGGAACCGGCATCCGCGTGCCCCACCTCGAGGAATACGCGTGGCGCCTCTGGGATTACTGGGAGCGCCACCTCGACCCGGACCTCTTCATCGACCGCTCGCTCGAAGGCAAGGTGCAAGGCAAGGTGGTGGTGGTGACCGGCGGCACCTCGGGAATCGGCGAGGCGACCGCGTACAAGCTCGCCGAAGCCGGGGCGCAGGTGGTGGTGGTCGCGCGCGATCCCGAGAAGGCCGCACCGGTGCTCTCGAAGATCAAGGCGGCGGGCGGCAAGGCGAAGTTCATCTCCTGCGACCTCTCGAGCCTCGAGGACTGCGACAAGCTGGTCGCGTCCGTGGAGAAGGAATTCGGGCGCATCGACTACCTCGTGAACAACGCCGGGCGCTCCATCCGCCGCGGCATCGCCTCGTCGTACGACCGCTTCCACGACTTCGAGCGCACCATGCAGCTGAACTACTTCGGGAGCCTGCGCCTCATCATGGGCTTCATGCCGATGATGGTGGCCCAGGGCGGCGGGCACGTGATCAACATCTCGTCCATCGGCGTGCTCACGCGCGCGCCGCGTTTCTCGGCGTATGTCGCCTCGAAGGCGGCGCTGGACGCGTGGAGCGATTGCGCCGCGAGCGAGTTCATCGACAACAACGTGCATTTCACGACCATCAACATGCCGCTCGTGAAGACGCCGATGATCGCGCCCACCAAGCTCTACGACCACGTGCCGACCCTCTCGCCTCAGCAGGCGGCAGACCTCGTGGTCGAGGCGATCGTCTACCGGCCCGTGCGCATCGCCACGCGCCTGGGCATCTTCGGCGAGATCCTGCATGCGGTCGCGCCGAAGGCCACGCAGATCCTGCTCAACACCGCCTTCCGCATGTTCCCCGATTCCGGCGCCGCGAAGGGCAAGAAGGGCGAGGAGGCCAAGGCGGTCGAGCTCACGCCCGAGCAGATCGCGTTCGCGCAGATCACGCAGGGCATCCATTGGTGACCCAGGAGGCTTCCATGGCAGCGCGACCCAAGGCCGGCGACCCGGCTCCCGACTTCGACGGCACCACCACCGACGGCAAGCGCGTCTCGCTGAAGGACTACCGGGGGAAGAAGCTGGTGATGTACTTCTACCCAAGGGACGACACGCCGGGCTGCACCAAGCAGGCGTGCTCGCTGCGCGACCACAATGCCGATATCGCGGCGAAGGGCGCAGCCGTGCTCGGCGTCTCGACGCAAGGCGAGGAGTCCCACCAGGCCTTCACGCAGAAGTACAACCTCAACTTCCCGCTCCTTGCGGACACAGCCGGCAAGGTGGGACGCGCTTACGGCACCCTCGGCGGAGGTGGACTCGTCTCGAAACTCAAGTCCGCCGCGGGCATGGCCGACCGCGTGACCTTCGTGATCGACGAGTACGGCAAGATCGCGCACGTGATCGACAAGCCCAACGTCTTGAGCCACGCGGAAGAGGTGCTCGCGCTCCTCTAGTCAGCGGCAGGCGCGCACTTCCTCGAGCGCGACGCGGATCAGCTCCGGCGCGCTCAGGATGTCGACGTGGCCGCGCCCCGGAACGACGATGTTCTTCGCCCACGGCAGGCGGCTCGTTTCCTGCGGCGCCACCAGGTTGTCATGGGTTGAATAGATCGATGTCACCGGGCACGCGGGTCCCTGGTCGCCTTCCTGCTTGCAGAGCTCGGCGATGAACGGACTGCCGCGATGCATCTGGCGCGCGTTGGCGCCGCCGCCGAAGCGTGCGTGCACCGTGCCGAAATGCGGGCTCGCGATCGTGATGAGCTTGCGCACCCGCGCCGCGCCTCGCGTGCAGAGGTAGGCGCGCGCCCCGAGCCCGCCCATGCTGTGGCACACCAGGATCGCCTGCGGCGCGCCGGTCCCCGCGGCGATGCGCTCGATCTCGCGATGGAGCTCCTGCGCGTAGGTCTCGATGGTGGCGAAGGTCGCGCTCAGGTTCGGCGTGAAGACCGGGCCGGCGCCGTCGGCTTCCAGCGCCCGCACCAGCGCCCCGAAGTAGCCGCGATTGCTGAAGTAGCCGTGCGTGAGGATCACGGGAATGCCGCCGCCGGGTTTCGGCTCGGGATCCGGGCGCACCGCGAATCGCTCCCACGGGAACCACACGAGGTTGGTGGAGAGCACCGCGCGCCACTCGCGAATGAGGCGCACGAACGGGCCGCGAAAGCCGCCGCGATGCTCGGGAGCGACCGGCGAGCGCGCGGCGTATCCGATCGCCGTGGTGAGCGACACCATGGCGAGGCGCCCGACGAGCGCGGCGGTGATCGCGCCCAGCGCGAGCGGCGCGTAGCCCCAGCCGAAGAGGAAGTGCAGCCACTCGGCGATCGCCCAATAGGCGGCGAGCTCGAGCAGAAGCATGAAGCGGATGTAGCGGGCGAGCATGGGCCGGGCGAGTATAGCAATGGTAAGATGCGCCGCACTTTCCCGCGCCGAAATCCCCCGCGAATCACCGAATGCCGCTGTACGCCGCAACCGTCTTCCTGAGCGCGTTCCTGCTCTTCCTGGTGCAGCCGCTCCTCGCCAAGCAGATCCTTCCGTGGTTCGGCGGCGTGGCCATCGTCTGGACGCTGTGCATGGTGTTCTTCCAGCTCGTGCTGCTGCTGGGCTACGCATACGCCCACTGGGTCGCGAGCCGCACCGGGGCGCGCCGGCGAACGTGGATCCACATCGCGTTCCTCGCCGCGAGCCTCGCGTTCCTCCCGGTCGCGCCCGATGCCGCGTGGAAACCCGTGGGCGGCGAGACCCCGGTGTGGCGAATCCTCGAGCTCCTCTTCGCGACCGTCGGATTGCCCTACTTCCTGCTCTCCTCGACGAGCCCGCTCGTACAAGCGTGGTTCGCGCGAGCCTACCCGGGATCGAGCCCCTACCGGCTCTTCGCGCTCTCGAACTTCGCGTCGATGCTGGCGCTACTGGGTTACCCATTCCTCTTCGAGCCGTGGTTCACCAACCCGGACCAGTCGTTCTGTTGGTCGGTGGGCTATGCGTCCTTCGTCGCCTGCTGCGGGGCGCTCGCCTGGAAGAGCCGGAAGCTGCCGGAGCTCACCATCGACGGCGGTCAGATCGCCGCGACGGCCGAGGAGCCCTCGCCTCGCGCTCCCCAGATCGTTCTCTGGCTCGCGCTCTCCGCGCTGGGCTCGGTCACCCTCCTCGCGGTCTCCAACCACCTCACGCAGAACATCCCGTCGATCCCGCTCCTCTGGGTGATCCCGCTCGCGGTCTACCTCCTCACCTTCATCCTCTGCTTCGAGGGCGGCCGCTGGTACCGCCGCGACCTCTATCTCGGCAGCCTCGCGTGGATGCTGTGCGTGATGGCGTGGTTCCTCGCCGACAAGAACCTGCAGTTCGAGCTCCTCTGGCAGATCGCGGTCTTCACGATCGGCCTTTACTTCGTGTGCATGTTCTGCCACGGCGAGCTCGCGCGCCGGCGGCCCGGGGCGCGGCATCTCACGCTCTTCTATCTCGTGGTCTCGCTGGG
The DNA here is from genome assembly GCA_038244725.1 of Burkholderiales bacterium. Lineage (GTDB taxonomy): Bacteria > Pseudomonadota > Gammaproteobacteria > Burkholderiales > Usitatibacteraceae > Usitatibacter. Next base: position 13,999 of record JBBRTF010000034.1, on the reverse strand, counting down.
CGGAGTGATTGGCGGCGTCCTCGTGGGGATCATCGCCCCCGTGACCCTCCCCGGCTACCTGGAGCTGGACATCGCGCTCGTGGCGGTCGCCGCCCTCGCTGTCGGCATCAACATGAATCGTCCGCTGCCGGTCGTGGGCCTCATGGTGGTGGTGCTCGCCTTCACCTGCGGCGCGCTCGTCTGGCGCGTGCGCACGTTCACCGAGGACACGGTGTACATCGAGCGCAACTATTACGGCGTGCTGCGCGTGAAGGAGACCCAGGGCCGCATCGGCGAGGAGGAAACCCGCTACCGCTCGCTCGTGCACGGCTCGATCCTCCACGGAGAGCAATGGCTCTCCGCGAAGTACCGGCACCTGGCGACCACGTACTACAAGGAGAGCTCGGGCGTCGGGCGCACCCTGCGGGCGTTGGGCGGCAAGCCCCTGCGCGTCGGCGTGATCGGCCTGGGCGCGGGGACCCTCGCCGTGTACGGCGCTCCCGGCGACGTCTACCGCTTCTACGACGTGAACCCGGCCGTCGCGCGCATCGCCCGGCAGTGGTTCACCTACCTCGACGACTCTGCCGCGAAGATCGAGGTGGTGCTGGGCGATGCGCGCGTTTCGATGGAGCGCGAGGCCCCGCAGGGCTACGACGTGATCGCGGTCGACGCATTCTCCGGAGACTCGATCCCGGTGCACCTCATCACCGTGGAGGCGGTGGCCGAATTCCTTCGCCACCTGAAGCCCGGCGGCGTCATCGCCTTCCACGTCTCGAACCGCTTCCTCGACCTGAAGCCGGTGCTGCTCGCGATCGCCGAGCGCCACAAGCTCGAATACGCGTACCTGCACGAGTCCGGGGAGAGCGGCGGGACCACCAGCGACTGGGTGGTCCTCACGCGCGACAGGACCTTCATCCTGAAGCCCGCCATCGTCGAGATGACCGAGCCGGTGGCGCCGCGGTCGGACTGGCGGATCTGGACCGATTCCTTCAACAACCTGGTGCAGGTCTTCCGATACTGAGCGTCAGCCCTCCAGCGCGGCCGCCACGCGCTCGGCGATGAGCGCCGAGACTCTCTCGTTCGCCTCCAGCGTGACGCCCGCAATGTGCGGGGTGAGGAGAAGCCGCGGCGCTCCCACCAGCGGCGAGCCCGCGGCGAGGGGCTCGTCGGCGAAGACGTCGAGGGCCGCGCCCCCCAGGCGACCCTCGCGCAGCATCGCGGCGAGCGCGCCCTCGTCGACGATGCCCCCGCGCGCGGTGTTGATCACCACGGCGTCGCGCTTCATCGTGGAGAGCCGCTCGCGCCCGAGGAGCCCGCGCGTCTGCGGGGTGAGCGGGATGTGCAGCGACACGACGTCGCTTTCGCGAAGCAGATCGTCGAGCATGCGCGGGGCGCTGCCGACCTCGTTCCAGGCCGGATCGACGGCCGCAAGCTGCGGGTCGTGCGCGATGACACGCATTCCCATGGCGTGCGCCTTGCGCGCGGTGAGCTGCCCGATGCTTCCGAGCCCCACGATGCCCAGCAACTTGCCCGCCGCCTCGCGGCCTTGCGAGAGCGCCTGGCGCGGCCAGGTGCCCGCCTCCACCGCGCGCGTGGACGCGTAGGCACCGCGCAGCAGCATCAGCGCCGCGGTGATCACATACTCGGCGACGGACTGGGCATTGGCCCCGGTCGCGGGGATCACCGCGATGCCGCGCGCCTCGCACGCCACGAGATCGATGTTGTCGAGTCCCACGCCCAGGCGTCCTACGACCTTCACGTGGGCCGCGGCCTCGAGGAGGCGCCCGCGCACCTGCGTGCGGTTGCGCACGATCCACGCGTCGGCCCATGCCAGCGCGGCCTCGAGGCCCGCCGCGTCGTCGACGAGCTCGGGGCGGTAGTCCACCTCGAAGCGCTTGGCGAGCGCCTCGACCGCGGGAGCGTCCATGAACTCGCTGATCACGATCCTCGCTGCCATACCTCCCGCCTTTCGCGCGCGCTTCTTTCCAGTGCTCAGTTTATCGGCTCGCCCGTGCGCCGCGCGAGGTACGCGGTGACCTCCTCGCGGTCGTGGTAGAGGTGCTTCATGCGCAGGTAGTACCCGCCGCCGCCCAGGGCCTCGCCGATGATGGTGCGGCAGCGCTCGACCTCTTCCCAGCGCTTCTTCATCGGCAACTTCAGGTTGAAGATCGACTCGCGGCACCAGCCCGACGAGACCCATTTCGCGGCGAGCGCCGCGATCCGCGAGGGGCTCTCGACCATGTCGCACACCATCCAGTCCACCGGCTCCGCGGGGCGGAAGTGGAAGCCGTCGTCGCGCCGGTGCTTCACCTGCCCGGTCTCGAGGAGCGCCGCGTCCAAGGCGCCGTTGTCGACGGCCGTGACCATCATGCCGCGCTGCACGAGCTGCCAGGTCCATCCGCCCGGCGCGGCGCCCAGGTCGACGGCGGTCATGCCGGGCGCGAGGTGCTTCGCGCGATCGGCCTCGTCCACGAATTCCATGAGCGCCTCGGCGAGCTTCACCGTGGAGCGCGACGGCGCCTTCGACGGCATGCGAAGGCGCGCGATCCCCATCGGCCACACGGCGCTGTTGCCCACGGCCGACACGCCGACGTGGCATGCGAGGCCGCCCACGAAGAAGACGTGCAGCCGTTCGCGCGCGCCCTCGTCGTCGATCGCGATCCCGGCCTTGCGCAACGCCTTCTCGAGGTGGGGGGCGAGCGGCCGGGTGAGGGTCGAGAGCGACTTTCCGTCGTTGGTGTCGGGCATCTCGATCCGCAGCGCCGCGAAGCGCCGGCCGAGCGCCGCCGCCGCGGCCACGATGGGCGAGACGCGGTCGCCCTCGGTGAGCGCGAGGAGCTCGCCCACGCGCAGCATCTGGCGGGGAAAGACAAGCCGGCGGAACTCGATGCGAGCCGCGAGATCCGCGTCTGCCGCTTCGTCGTGCGCCCCGAAGAGGGCGAAACCCCCGTCGGGGCGCGCCTTGACGAAGCCTTCCACGCCGGCGTGGCGCGCGCTCGCGGTGATCTCCTGCGCGCATTCCTTCTCGAAGCCGGCGCGGCAGTAGAGAAGGAGTCTTGCGGCGCTCAAGCCGGCCGCGCGTGGCGAAAGAGGGTGAAGAAGTTGCGCGTGGTGGCCGCCGCGACTTCCTCGAGGCTCACGTCGCGCAGCCGCGCGATCTCCTCGGCCACGTGCCTCACGAACGCGGGCTGGTTCGATTGCCCGCGGTGCGGCACCGGCGCGAGGTACGGCGAATCGGTCTCCACCAGCATCCGCTCCAACGGCACGCGACGGGCGACTTCCTTCAGGTCCTTCGCGTTCTTGAAGGTGACGATGCCGGAGAACGAGATGTAGAAGCCCTGTTCCATCGCCGACTCGGCCACGTCCCAGGACTCGGTGAAGCAGTGCATGACGCCGCCCGCCTCGCCCGCGCTCTCTTCGCGCATGATGCGCAGCGTGTCCTGCGCGGAAGCGCGCGTATGGATCACGAGGGGCTTGGCCGAGCGCCGCGCCGCCCGGATGTGCGTGCGAAACCGTTCGCGCTGCCATTCGGTATCGCCCTCGACGCGGAAGTAGTCCAAGCCGGTCTCGCCGATGCCCACCACCTTCGCGTCGTCTGCCATGCGCACCAGCTCGTCCTCGCCCACCTCGCGGCCGTCGCCCCGCTCATCGGGATGCACGCCCGCGGTGCACCACAGGTTGGAGTGCGAGAGCGCGACCTCGCGCACGGCGGGAAAAGTCGCGAGCGTGGTGCTGATCGTGAGCGCATGGGTGACGCCGTTGTCGCTCATCCGCGACATGACGCCGGCGAGATCGGCCTTGAGCTCGGGAAAATCGAGGTGGCAGTGGGAGTCGACGAGCATTCGCGTGATTCTACCGGCGCAGGCGCCAGCCGACACCGCAAGAGGACGCCGGGCAATGGCGCCCGCGCCCGGCGTTCGATATCGACGATGGGAACCGCCGGGCGCGAATCGCGAACGCATCCGCGGCGAGGCGTGGGCGCTACGGCATGCTGAACCGGCTCAGCGGTACATCCATTCCCGCGTGAGGGGCAGCGCCGCTTGCCCGGGCTTCGTTTGGCGTGAAGAGAGCACCTGGTAGATGGAAACCCAACCCTGCTCGAAGGCATAGGCGCACCCGGCGAGGTAGAGGCGCCAGATGCGCGCGGTGCGCTCGCTCGAGGCGGCCACCGCCGCCTGCATGTTCTTCTCGAAGCGATCGCTCCACATCCCCAGCGTCTTGGCGTAGTGCGGGCGCAGGCCCTCCACGTCGCAGACCTCGAGGTTCTGCGCGCTCATGTCGTGCACCACCCGGTGCAAGTGCGGCAGCTCCCCCTTGGGAAACACGTAACGGCCGATGAACTCGCCGGCGCCCAGGCCGACGGCGCGATTGTGGGTATCCGACGACGTGATGCCGTGGTTCAGGAAGAGTCCCCGCTCCTTGAGGAGGCGCCGCACCACGCTGAAATACACCGGCAAGTTGCGCAACCCCACGTGCTCGAACATGCCGACGCTCGCGATCTTGTCGTAGACCCCCTCGCCGGGCATGTCGCGGTAGTCCTGGAGCACCACCTTGCAGCGCTGCCCGAGGCCCGCGGCGCGGATGCGCTCGTTGGCGAGGCGTTGCTGGTTCTCCGATAGCGTGATGCCCGTGGCGTGCACGCCGAACTTCTCCGCGGCGCGTATCACCAGGGCGCCCCAGCCGCAGCCGATGTCGAGGAAGCGCTCGCCGGGGGAGAGCCTCAACTTGGTGCAGATGTGGTCGAGTTTCTGCAGCTGCGCCTCGTCCAGCGTGTCGTCCGGCTCGTGGAAATAGCCGCAGGAATAGACCATGTGCTCGTCCAGCCACAGCGCGTAGAACTCGTTGGAGACGTCGTAGTGGTGCTGGATCGCCTCGCGGTCGGCGCGACGGGTGTGGCGCTCGTTGGTGGGCCCCTGAGACTGGAAGAGCGGCCGCGGGATCGCCCGCGTGATCGCCTCGGCCCCGCGTATCGCCTCGCGCAGGTCGCCTTCCAGGTCCACGTCGCCGTCGATATAGGCCTCGGCGAGCGTAAGCAGCGTGGGACGCATCAGGGCGGCGGCGGCGCGCAGCCCTTTCAGCCGCACCGTCACGCTGGGATCGTCGCTCAGCGCGATCTCACGGCCATCCCACAGCACCAGGCGCACCGGCGCATTCACGTTGCGTTGGAGCTTCGAAAGCGCGTTGTCGAGGGGCCTTTCCCAGAACACGGAATCCTCCTTCGCTGCCGCCCGCGAGGGCCGCTTCGAGTGAGGCGCGCTAGATGGTGTGGGTCGGACGCGAGGACTGCAGCGCGCCGGCGAGCAGCCCTTCGACCTTCTTCCTCAACTCGCGCCCGACTTCGCTGTCGTGAAGCTGGACGCCGATTCCCTGGGGGCGGTTGCCCGCGCTGTGCGCCGGATTGATCCACGCGACGTTGCCCTGCAACGGGATCTTGTTGGGATCGTCCAGCAGCGAGAGGAGGATCAGCACCTCCTCGCCCAAAGCATGGGACCGGCTGCTGGGCAAAAAGATTCCGCCGCCGCGAAGTAATGGCATCCACGCCGCGTAGAGGGCGGCCTTCGACCGGATCGTCAGCGTGAAGACCCCGGGCCGGTGGGCGACGGGATCGGGGACGATCTCGCTCATGGCTTGGCTGGCATCGTTGCCCGATTGTAGGCCATCAACAAATGCTCGGCCACCAGGCGGGGATTGAGGGGGTGGGAGGCGAGCGAGCGCGCCGAAGCGAGCTCGCGGTCGAGCGCGAAGAGCTTCTCCAGGTCGGCGCCCTGGGCGCGGGCCTTCAATGCGGGAGCGAAGTCGCGGTGGTGGCGCACCTCCCCGGCAAGACGCAGGCGCACCAGGTCGTGCACCCACGTCTGCATCCAGTAGATGAGGCGCTCGATGGCGGCCTTGTCGATGCCGGGAGCGAACTGCAGGCTGTCGGCGCCGCCGGGACGGGCAAGCTCGTTCAGCACGCGCTTGCGAAGGTCGGCCTCCCCGGGCTCGGCAAGGTCGCGCGCGAGGAGCGGCGCGCCGCCCGCGGACGCGAGCGCGATTTCGGGCTCCGCCACGGCCTGCCCGCGAAGCCACGCGAGCGCCTCGTCGCGCGGTGGGGTCGTGAGGCCCATCCGGCGGCAGCGGCTGCGGATGGTGGCGAGGAGGCGCGCCGGCTGGTCGCTCACGAGCACGATGAGGGTATGCGGCGGCGGCTCCTCGAGCGTCTTGAGGAGCGCATTGGCCGCCGCCGGATGCAGCGCCTCGGCCGGATGGATGACGAGGACCCGGTAGCCGGCGCGATGCGTCGTGAGAGCGACGAAATCGGCCACCGCGCGGATCTGGTCGATCTTGATGACGAGGCTCTTCGCCTTCTCGGGCCTGGCGGCCTCCTCGGCGCTCTCCTCCTCCTCGAGCGACGCCTCGGGCACGATCTCGCGGAAATCGGGATGGTTGCCCTGCGAGAACCAGTGGCACGACGGGCACGAGCCGCACGCGAGGCGGCCTCGCGGCGATTCGCACAGCATGCTCGCGGCCAGCGCGCGTGCGAACTCCACCTTGCCGATGCCCGCCCTGCCGTGGACGAGGAGCGCGTGCGGGATCGTCTCGCGGCGCGCGAGGATGCGCGAGAGCTCCGCGCGATGCCAGGGGTGGGGATTCAATGGAACGCCTGCGCGAAGGCGACCTCGAGCCGATCGCGGACCTGCTTCAGGTCCCCGGACGCGTCGACCAGGTGGAAGCGCGGCGAATGCTCGCGCGCGCGCTCGAGGTAGGCCTCGCGCACGCGCACGAAGAACTGCTCCTGCTCGCGCTCGAAGCGGTCGGGCGTGCGGCTCTGCGCACGCTGGCGCTCGTAGGCGATCGCAGGGTCCAGGTCGAAGAGGAAAGTCGCGTCGGGCTGCAATCCCGGGTGCGCGAGCCTCTCGAGGCTCACCACGAAATCGCGCGCGAGCCCGCGTCCTCCGCACTGGTAGGCGTAGGTCGCGTCGCTGAACCGGTCGCAGACGACCCACTCGCCCGCCTCCAGCGCGGGCCTGATGACGCCCGCCACATGCTCGGAGCGTGCGGCGAACATGACGAGGGCCTCGGTGGCGGGATTCATGGCCGCATGCAGCACCACCTCGCGCAGGCGCTCGCCCGCGGGCGTGCCGCCGGGCTCGCGGGTCACTACGGGCGTGTGGCCGCGGGCGCGGACCTGCTCGCAGATGAACTCGAGGTGGGAAGACTTTCCCGCCCCGTCGATGCCCTCGATGGTGATGAATTTGCCGCGCACTCTCATTTCCCCAGCTGGTATCTTGCCACCGCCCGATTGTGCTCTTCGAGCGTGCGCGTGAATTCATGGGTGCCGTCCCCGCGCGCGACGAAGTAGAGGTAGCTCGATTGCGCGGGATGCACCGCCGCCCTGAGGGAACCGGCGCCGGGCATCGCGATCGGCGTGCGCGGCAAGCCGTCGCGCGTATACGTATTCCACGGCGTGTCGGTCGTGAGGTCGCGCTTGCGGATGTTGCCGTCGTAGCGCTCGCCCATGCCGTAGATCACGGTGGGATCGGTCTGCAGGCGCATGGCGCGCCTCATGCGGTTGGCGAAAACGGACGCGATCATCGGGCGCTCGGCGGCCTGCCCCGTTTCCTTCTCGATGATGGAAGCGAGGATCAGCGCCTCGTAGGCGCTCTTCAGGGGAATGGCCGGATCGCGTCCTTCCCACGCGTCGGCAAGACGCTTTTTCATCGCGGCATTCGCGCGCTTGAGGATCTCCAGGTCGGCCGAGCCCGGCGCGAAGCGATAGGTGTCGGGGAAGAACCAGCCCTCGAGCGGCTCGTCGCCGCCGCCCAGCGCCGCGCGCAGGTCCCCTTCGCTCCTTCCCGCGGGCGTGTGCTTCACCATCGCTTGCGCGGCGAGCTGCGCGAGCCACTGCCGGAGCGTCGTGCCTTCGACGAACACCATCTCCACGAACACCACTTCGCCGCGCGCGAGCTTGTCGAGGATCTCGAGCGGGGTCATCGCGTGGTCGAGCCGGTAGGTCCCGGCCTGGATCGTGCGCGCCTTGCCCGAGAGGCGCCCGACGATCCAGAAACTGTCGCTGCCGGGAATCACACCATCGGCGGCGAGCTGGCGCGCGACCGCCTTGAGCCCCCAGCCCGGATGCACGGTGAGCTCGTACGGCGTCGCGGGAAGGCGCACCGGCGTGAATGCGAAATAGGCGAGCCAGCCGACGAGCGCAGCGCCGGCGAGGAGGAGGACCGCGAGCGCCTTCTTGATGGCCCTAGTGGAAGCGGCGGAACGCGAGCGTGCCATTGGTGCCGCCGAACCCGAAGGAGTTCGACAGCGCCACCTCGATCTTCATGTCGCGGGCCGTGTCGGCGACGTAATCGAGATCGCACGCGGGATCGGGCGTGAGGATGTTGATCGTGGGCGGCGACACCTGGTGGTGCACCGCGAGCGCGGTGATCACCGCCTCAACGCCTCCGGCCGCGCCGAGCAGGTGGCCGTGCATCGACTTGGTGGAATTCACCGCGAGCTTGTACGCGTGGTCGCCGAACGTCGCTTTCAGCGCCGCGGTCTCGTTGGCGTCGCCGAGCGGGGTCGAGGTGCCGTGCGCGTTCACGTATTGGACATCGGAGGGGTTGATGCCCGCGTTCTTCATCGAGGCCAGCATGGCGCGCCGTGGACCGTCCATGTTGGGCGCGGTGATGTGGTTCGCGTCGGCGCTCATGCCCATCCCGGCGAGCTCCGCGTAGATGCGCGCGCCGCGCCTCCTCGCATGCTCGAGCTCCTCGAGGACGAGGATGCCGGCGCCCTCGCCCAGGACGAAGCCGTCGCGATCCTTGTCGAAGGGGCGCGAGGCCGTGGCCGGATCGTCGTTTCTCTCGGAGAGCGCCTTGCAGGCGCAGAAGCCGCCCACGCCCGAGAGGTTCACGCACGCCTCCGCGCCGCCGGCGATCATCACGTCCGCGTCGCCGTACTCGATCATGCGTCCCGCGTCCCCGATGCAGTGCGAGCTCGTCGTGCACGCCGAGACCATCGAGACGTTAGGGCCCTTCGCCTTGAACTGGATCGAGATCATGCCGGCCACCATGTTGATGATGGTTCCGGGCACGAAGAAGGGCGACAGGCGCCGCGGACCCTTGGCGATCATCTCGCGGATGTTGTCCTCGATCATCGGCAGCCCGCCGATGCCCGAGCCCACGTTCACGCCGACGCGCTCCGCGTTCGAGTCGTCGATGGTGAATGCCGCGTCCTCGAGTGCGAGCTTGGTCGCCGCCAGGCCGTAGTGGATGAAGAGATCCGAGCGGCGCGTCTCCTTCAACGCCATCCAGTCCGCGGAGTTGAAGCCCTTCACCTCGGCGGCGATGCGGGTGGGCAGCTGCGAAGCGTCGAACTTCGTGATGGGTCCGACGCCGCTCACGCCCTTCAGGACATTGTTCCAGGCGTTCGCGATGCCGATTCCCACCGGCGACACGATGCCCAGCCCGGTTACGACGACTCTACGCTTCGACATGGTGGTTGGGGCGCCGCGCCCGCGCTCGCGCGCGGAGCGGCGCCGCCGCGCGGGGCTATTGCTTGACGTGGCTCTTCACGTAATCGATCGCAAGCTGCACGGTCGAGATCTTCTCGGCTTCCTCGTCGGGAATCTCGCACTCGAATTCCTCCTCGAGCGCCATCACGAGCTCGACGTTGTCGAGGGAGTCCGCACCCAGGTCTTCGACGAACGACGATTCGTTCTTGATGTCGGCTTCGGCAACGCCCAGTTGCTCGGCGACGATCTTCTTGACGCGGGCTTCAATGTTGTCCATCGACTTCCTCCAAGGCTCTTGTTTCGTGGTCTTGTTGCTCGCTCGGTAGTGAGCGAAAAAGCGCGTAATTCTACCATGCGCCCCCTTTGATACTCGCGCTCATCGCGCGTTCAATCCATGTGCATTCCGCCGTTCACGTGCAGCGTGGCGCCCGTGATGTAGCCCGCCGCGGGCGAGCAGAGGAAGGCCACAGCCCCGGCGACGTCGTCGACGCGGCCCAGGCGCCCGAGCGGCACGTTGTCCACGAGCCGCTTCACCTGCTCCGGGTTGAGAGATCGGGTCATGTCGGTCTCGATGAAGCCGGGCGCCACGCAATTCACCGTGATGCCGCGGCTGCCGACCTCGCGCGCGAGCGACTTCGAGAACCCGACGATTCCGGCCTTGGCGGCGGCGTAGTTCGCCTGGCCGGCGTTGCCCGTGAATCCCACGACGGAGGTCACGTTCACGATGCGCCCGGCCCGCGCCTTCATCATGCCGCGCAGCACCGCGCGGGAGAGCACGAAGACGGAACGCAGGTTGGTCGCCTGGACCTCGTCCCAATCCTCGTCCTTCATGCGCGCGAGGAGCGTGTCGCGCGTGGCCCCCGCGTTGTTCACGAGGATCGCGACCGCGCCGAATTCCTCCTGGACCTTGTCGACCAGCGCGATGCACCGGGTGGCGTCGCGCACGTCGAGCACGCGTCCCGCGCCCTTCGCGCCCGCCTCGCCCAGCGCCTTCGTGATGCCCTCGGCGCCCTTCTCGGAGGTGGAGGTGCCGATCACCGTCGCGTTGGCCTTCGCGAGCGCCTGCAGTATGCCCTCGCCGATGCCGCGAGAAGCCCCGGTAACGATTGCCACTTGTCCGTTGAGCATGGTTCCTAGGCCTGTGCGCTGGCGGCGGCAAGCGATGCCGCGTCGTTGATGGCGACGTATTCGATGTCCGGCACGATGCGCTTCGAAAGGCCCGTGAGCACCTTGCCGGGCCCGCACTCCACCACGCGGTTCACGCCCTTGTGCCCGAGGAACCGGATCGTCTCGATCCAGCGCACCGGGTTGTAGAGCTGCTCGACGAGGGCCTGGCGAATGCGCGCCGGGTCGTCGAAGCTCTCGACGTAGCGGTTGTGGATCACGGGAACGACGGGCTTCGCCACCGCGATCGCCTCGAGGCGCTCGGCCAGGCGCAGGGCCGCGGGCTTCATGAGGCTGCAATGAGACGGCGCGCTCATCGGCAGCATCACGGCGCGCTTGGCGCCCTTCTCCTTCGCGAGCGCCATGCCGCGCTCGACCGCGGCGCGATGGCCGGCGATGACGACCTGCCCCGGAGAGTTGAGGTTGGCGGGCTCCAGCACTTCGCCCTGCGCGGCCTCCGCGCACACGTCCTTCAATGCCGCGTCGTCGAGGCCGAGGATGGCGGCGATGCCGCCGGTGCCCTCCGGCACCGCCTCCTGCATCGCCTGCGCGCGGAAGCGCACGAGCGGGAGCGCGTCCTCGAATCGAAGGGACTCGGCCGCGACCAGCGCGCTGTACTCGCCCAGGCTGTGGCCCGCGAACCATGAAGGCATCGGCCCGTGCTTTTCCTGCCATGCGCGCCAGCAGGCTACGCCCGCGACGAGCATCACGGGCTGCGTGTTCACGGTCTGGTTGAGGGCCTCGACGGGACCGTCGCGCACCATCGTCCACAGGTCGATGCCCAGGATCGCGTTCGCCTCGAGAAACGTCCTCTCGACGATGGCGAGGTCGGCGAAGCCCTGCATCATGCCGACGGACTGCGAGCCCTGCCCGGGGAATACGATCGCTAGCGACATAACCCCTTTCTCGTGCCTCATGCCTCGTGCCTCATGCCTCATGCCTAGTACCGCAGCAAAACGGAGCCCCACGTGAACCCTCCCCCGACACCCTGCAGCAGAACCAGGTTTCCCTCCTTCACGCGGCCGTCGCGCACGGCGACGTCGAGGGCGAGCGGAATCGAGGCGGCCGAGGTGTTGGCGTGGCGATCGACGGTGACGATGCACTTCGAATCGGGAATGCCGAGCTTCCTCGCCACGTGCGAGACGATGCGCACGTTGGCCTGGTGCGGAATGTAGATGTCGAGGTCGGGGACACCGAAGCCGTTGAAGGCAAGCGCTTCGCGCGCGCTCTCCTCGAGGACGCGCACGGCGAGCTTGAAGACCGCGCCTCCATCCATCTTGAGCGTGGGGTCCCCCTGCACCGTGCCCCCGCACACATGGCCGGGCGTATTGAGGATCGACGCGTAGCTGCCGTCCGCGTGCAGGTGGCTGGAGAGGATGCTGGGCTCGGCGCACGCCTCGAGCACCACTGCGCCCGCGCCGTCGCCGAAGAGGACGCACGTGCCGCGGTCTTTCCAGTCGAGGATTCGCGAGAACACTTCCGCGCCTACCACCAGCGCGCAGCGATGCTGGCCGGAGCGGATGAAAAGGTCGGCGGTGGCGAGCGCGTAGACGAATCCCGAGCAGACCGCCTGCACGTCGAAGGCCGCGCCCTTCTTCACGCCGAGCTTCGCCTGCAGCAGGCACGCGCTCGACGGGAACACCATGTCCGGCGTCGAGGTGGCCAGCACGATGAGATCCACGTCCTCGGCCCTTCGTCCCGCGGCCGCGAGGGCGGCGCGGCAAGCGTGCAGCGCGAGGTCGCTCGTGAACTCGCCTTCGGCGGCGATGTGGCGCTCGCGGATGCCGGTGCGCGAGACGATCCAGTCGTCGCTCGTCTCCACCAGCGCCTCGAGGTCGCGGTTGGTGACGAGCCTCTCCGGGAGATAGCTGCCGGTGCCGGTGATGCGCGAACGCGTCATGCGGCCCTTTCGGAGGCGCCCGCGGCGCTCGCCGGCGTGAGGGCGTTCAGGCGCGAGATCTCTTCACCGATGCGCTCGATGAGGCCATGGCTCGCTTCTGATGCCGCGCGCTTGAGCGCGGTGGCGAATGCAAGGCGGTCGGCCGAGCCGTGGCTCTTCACGACGATGCCCCTCAGGCCCAGCAGCGCCGCGCCGTTGTAGCGGCGATGGTCCACGCGGCGGCGGAAGCGCTTGATCACCGGGTACGAGACCGCGGCGGCGAGGCGCGAGAGCCAGTTGCGCGTGTATTCCTCCTTGAGGAAGTCCCCCAGCATCTTCGCGAGGCCCTCGGAGGTCTTCAGCGCGACGTTGCCGGCGAAGCCGTCGCACACCACCACGTCGGTGGTGCCCTTGTAGATGTCGTCGCCCTCGACATTGCCGTAGAAGTTGAGGGGCGCCGCACGCAGCAGCTCGCCCGCCTTCTTCACCACCTCGTTGCCCTTCATCTCCTCGGAGCCGATGTTGAGGAGACCCACGCTCGGGTTGTCCTTGCCTTCCACCGCCTTCACGAGGGTGGCGCCCATGATCGCGAACTGGAGCAGGTGCTCGGGCGTGCAATCGGCATTGGCGCCCAGGTCGAGCGCGTAGACCTGGCCCTTGCGGGTCGGCAGCACCGCGCAGATCGCCGGACGGTCGATGCCCGGGAGCGTCTTCAGGACGAATTTCGCGGTGCCCATGAGCGCGCCCGTGTTGCCCGCGCTCACGCAGGCCTGCGCGCGGCCTTCCTTCACCAGGTCGATGGCGACGCGCATGGAGGAATGCTTCTTGGTGCGGATGGCGGTGCGCACGTCCTCGTCCATGCCCACCACCTCGGTGGCGGGGACGATCGTGATGCGCGGGTTGCCCGCGGCGCGATGGCGCGCGAGCTCGCGCTCGAGCGGCTCCCTCAAGCCCACGAGCAGCAGCTCGGCATCGGGATCGGACGCGAGGAAATCGATGCAAGCGGGGACCGTGACGTGAGGCCCGTGGTCCCCGCCCATGGCGTCGACGGCGATGACGGTCTTCATTGCGATATGCGCAATGAGCCGTTGCCTCAGTCCTTGGACTGGATGACCTTCTTGCCGCGGTAGTAGCCGGACGGCGAGATGTGGTGGCGCAGGTGCGTCTCGCCCGTGGTGGGCTCGACCGCGACCGGCGGCTTCGCGAGGTGATCGTGCGCCCGGTGCATCCCGCGCTTGGAGGGCGACTTCTTGTTCTGTTGAACGGCCATGACTTTCTCCTAGGTTTTTTTGGCGAACCGCAACTACGTTCGTTTTTTCAGGCTCGCGAGCTGCGCGAAGGGCGAGATCTTCGGCTCCTTCGCCGTCCCGGCCTCGCGACCCTCGTCGAGCCCCGGCTTGCGTGGCACCATGGGCAGCGCGAGGAGAACCGCATCCTCGACCAGGTCCAGGACGTCGAGCGGCCCGTCCGCGACCAGGTAGTCTTCC
>JBBRTF010000033.1:0-52923 GCA_038244725.1 Burkholderiales bacterium | reverse complement strand
TTCACGTCCACCGTGATCTTGCGCGAGAGGTCCCCTCTGGCCACGGCTGTGGTCACGTCGGCGATGTTGCGCACCTGGCCCGTCAAGTTCGAGGCCATGTAGTTCACGGAGTCGGTCAAGTCCTTCCACGTGCCGGACACGCCCTCCACCACCGCCTGGCCGCCGAGCTTTCCTTCCGTGCCCACATCGCGCGCGACGCGCGTAAATACCGAGGCGAACGAGCGCAGCTGGTCCACCATCGTGTTGATGGTGTTCTTCAGCTCCAGCACTTCGCCCTTCACATCCACCGTGATCTTCTTCGAGAGGTCACCTGTCGCAACGGCCGTCGTCACCTCCGCGATATTTCGCACCTGGCCGGTGAGGTTCCCGGCCATGGAGTTCACCGAGTCGGTCAAGTCCTTCCACGTGCCCGCGACGCCCTTCACCTTCGCCTGGCCGCCGAGCTTTCCTTCCGTGCCCACTTCGCGCGCCACGCGCGTCACTTCCGAGGCGAACGATCCGAGCTGGTCCACCATCTTGTTGATGGTGCGCGCGGTACGCAGGAATTCGCCCTCGAGCGGGCGGTCGTCCACCTCCAGCGCCATCGTCTGCGACAGGTCGCCCTGGGCCACGGCGCCGATCACCCGCGCCGTTTCCGAAGTCGGGTGGACGAGGTCGTCGATCAGCGCGTTCACGTAGTGGATCTGGTCGCGCCAGAAGCCGCGCACGTCGTTCATCGCCGCGCGCTGCTTGAGCTTGCCCTCCTTGCCGACCTTCTGGCGCAGCCGCTGGAGCTCCTCGGCCATGCGCTCGTTCAATTCGACGACGTCGTTGAAGGTCTCCGCGAGCTTGCCCTGCATCCCGGTCCATTCCATCGGCAGGCGAATGGAGCTGTCGCCCTGCTTCAACGCGAGGAGCGCCGAGAGGAGCGTGCGCGCTTCCTCCTGCGAAAAGAGCGCATCCGGCGTGGCGGAAGCCTTCTCCTTTGCCCGGGTCCTGCGCCTAGCCGCGACGGCGGAGCCGGTCTCGTTCATCGTCTTTTCCTTCATGTCAGCCACGTCCTTCCTGGGTGGTTGATCCGAGATGGCGCTCGATGGTGCGCACCTGGTCGTCGATGTTTCCCCGCAGCTTGCCGAGGGCGCGCTTCATTCCCGCCGCGTCGAGCTTTCCGGTCTCCATGAGGTGCACCCACCCGGCCATGGCGGAAAGCGGGGTGCGCAGGTCATGCGAGAGAGAGCGCGCCGCGTCATGGGAGATTGCAGTCCCGTGGACCGGGGCTCCGATGAGGGAGGTGATCGCCTTGGCGATGCGCGCCATATCCCCGTTCAGCAGGTCGCCGTCACAGAGGACGAGAGCGGCCTTGCACTTGTCGAGCTCGCCGGCTGCGTCCTTCCAGTCGTCGACTTCCACCACTCCGACACCGGCGGCACGCAGTGCGCGGCTCGCCTCCTCACGGCGGGGAGACTCGTTCGAACGCTTCAACAGTGTGGTCATGGCTCTGGAAAGAACGGGGTGAATAAATTCCTCGCGTGCGGCGCAAAAGCAACCTTCTTACAAGGGCTCACAGAGTGTAATCCCGACTCCGCGGGCGAAAATGTAGGAAAAGCCCTACAGTCCGGCGTTTCCGGCGCCCTGGGACGCTCAGCTACAATCGACGACAAAGGGCCCACGCGCGGGCCGGCCCCCATTAGAAGGAATCACTTGCTGAGGGTTCTCATCGCGGACGACAGCGAGCCCGTCGTCGACATGCTCACCGAGCTCATCGCCGAGCCCGGCCGGGTGGAGGTGGTCGGCAGCGCGGATTCCGAGGCAGCGACGCTCGAAGCCATCGCCCGCCTGAAGCCTCACGTCGTGGTGCTGGACCTCACCCTCAAGACGGGCAGCGGCACCGAAGTGATCCGCGCGGTGCGCGCCGACCCCGGCCTCAGGGACACGCGCCTGCTGGTGACGTCGAACCACGCCTCTGCGCAGATGCGCGCCGGCTGCATGGAGCTCGGCGCCGACGGCTACTTCGACAAGGTGAAGGAGCTGGGCGAGCTCGCCGCGCGCCTCGCGGCGCTCGCCGAAGCCCGCGGGTGATGGCGCTCTCCTAGGCCGCAGGAGGCGCGATGAACACTTTCCCGTCGACCACCTGCACCGCGTACGTCCTCAACGGGACCATGCAGGGAGGCGCTTCGACACGGCCGGTCGGGATGTGAAAGGCGCCATGATGGAAATTGCATTCGACCACTTCGCCGTCGATCTCGCCCTCCGAAAGGGAGCCGGGTCCGTGCGTGCACGCATCGTCCGTCACGAAGAAGCGCCCGCCGAGATTGAAGACGGCGAGGATGAGGCCATCCTTCTCCACCTTGATGACGCCGCCCTCGGGCACTTCGCAGGTCGGGCAGAGGTCGAGCAGGGACGCGGTGTCGGTCATGGAATGCGCGGGGATTCGCGGTGGGAGCCGTGCGGCAACGTTGACCGCATTTTAACGCGATGCTAACTTGGACACCACTATGAGGAACGATGTTCCTCATGGAAGAACGTCGTCGCACTTCGCCGAGAGACCACCCCATGAAAGCTGAGCAAAACGAACTCCTCGTACGCACGGGGCCCGGAACGCCCATGGGCGCGCTTTTCCGGCGCTACTGGCTTCCCGTCCTTCTCTCCTGGGAGCTGCCCGAGCCCGACTGCCCGCCGGTGCGCGTGCAATGCCTCGGCGAGCGCATGGTGGCGTTTCGCGACAGCGACGGCCGCCTGGGCCTGGTCGACGAGTTCTGCGCGCACCGCGGCGTGTCGCTCTACTTCGGGCGCAACGAGGAGCGGGGCCTGCGCTGCCCATACCACGGCTGGAAATACGACGTGAGCGGCCAGTGCGTCGAGGTGCCCTCGGAGCCCGCGGAGAGCGGCTACTGCCAGAAGATCAAGCTCAAGTCCTATCCGCTCGTCGAGCGCGGCGGCGTGATCTGGGTGTACATGGGGCCCGAGGCGGAGCGCCCGCCGCTGCCGGAATGGGAATTCGCCACCGTGCCTGCCGAGCAGAGCTACATGTCCAAGCGCGCGCAGGAGTGCAACTGGCTGCAGGCGATGGAAGGCGGCATCGACTCGAGCCACGTTTCGTTCCTGCACAGCGGCGCGCTCAATAGCGATCCGCTCTTCAAGGGCTCGAAGGGCAACCAGTACAACCTCGGCGACAAGAAGCCGGTGTTCGAGGTGGTCGAGAGCGAGGGGGGCCTGTACATCGGCGCGCGCCGCAATGCGGAAGACGGCAAGTACTACTGGCGCATCACGCCGTGGGTGATGCCTTGCTTCACCATGGTCCCGCCCCGCGCCGACCATCCGATGCACGGCCATTTCTGGGTGCCCATGGACGACGAGACGAACATGGCGTGGAGCTTCGACTACCATCCGGTACGCGCGCTCACCGAGCTCGAGCGCCAGGCGATGGAGGCCGGCAAGGGCGTGCACGTGCGCGTTGACGCGCGCTTCCGCCCGCTGCAGAACAAGGACAACGACTACCTCATCGACCGCGCGGCCCAGAAATCCGGCAAGACCTTCAGCGGCGTCGAGGGCATCGGCATGCAGGACGCCTCCCTGCAGGAAAGCATGGGGCCGATCCAGGACCGCACCAAGGAAAACCTCGTGTCCACCGACAACGGCATCATCATGGCGCGCCATCGGCTGATGCGCGCCGCGAAGGACCTCGCCGCGAAGGCGACGCCGCCGCCCGGGCGCGACGCCTCGCACATGAAGGTTCGATCGGTCGCGGTGGTGCTGGCGTCGGGCACGCCGTTCAAGGAGGGCGCGGGCGAGGCATTGAAGGCACGCGAAGGCGTCGCGCAGACCTCCGTATAAGAATGGAAAAAGTCCTCGCAGCCGTCAGGGTCGCGCCGAGCACCACCGAGATCCAGGAATTCCCGATGCCGGAGATCGCCGACGACGCGGCGCTCCTCAGGATGGAAGTCGCAGGCATCTGCGGCACCGACGTGAAGCTCTACAAGACGCCGCCCAACAGCGAGCCCGTCATCATGGGCCACGAGAACATCGGCTACATCGCCAAGGCGGGCCGGGAATTCACGCGCCGCAAGGGTTTCAAGGAGGGCGACCTGGTGTTCGTCGAGCACTACGTCTCGTGCGGCAAGTGCGAGTGGTGCCACCTGGGCCAGTACCGCCACTGCGAGAACACCGACTGGCGCTACAACCCCGACGCGATCCGCTATGGCTATACCTCCGCGCGCAAGGCGCCGCACCTGTGGGGCGGCTTCGCGCAGTACGTCTACCTGCCGTGGAATGCCGTCGTGCATCACGTGCCCCAGGGCGTGACGCCGGAGCTTGCCGGCCTCGTGACGCCCATGGCGAACGGCATCGAGTGGTCGCTCTTCGACGGCGGCGTCGGCTACAACTCCACCGTCCTCATCCAGGGCCCGGGACAGCAGGGCCTTTCGCAGACGGTGATCTGCAAGCAGGCGGGAGCCGCGCTCATCATCGTCACCGGCACCTCCAAGGATCACGCGCGCCTGCAAGTCGCGCGGCAACTCGGCGCCGATTTCGTGATCGACGTGAACAAGGAAGACCCGCTCGCGCGCATCAAGGAGATCACGGGCGGCAAGGGCGTGGACGTGGTGCTGGACTGCACGGCGGGCGCGGGCACGATCCCGATCCTCCTGGGCGTGGAAGCCGCGAAGCGCAAGGGCGCGACGCTCGTCATGCAGGGCGAGATGCCGGAATTCCCCAACTTCCCCATCGGCCGCGTGACGGTGAAGTTCATGACGCTGAAGAGCGCGCGCGGCCACAGCTACAAGGCCTGCGAGCTCGCCCTGCAGCAGCTCGCCTCGAAGCGCTTCCCCCTGGAGAAGGTGACGACGCACACCTTCGGGCTGAAGGACGTGGACCTCGCCATCAAGTCGGTCGGCGGCAACGGCGTGCCCAACGTGATCCACGCCTCGCTCATGCCCTGGAAGTAGCCATGGGCGCGGCGACCACGCGATGAGCCTCTGGGCCGATGCGGGAGATCCCCGCGCGAGATTCGGCGCGCCGCCCAAGGGCGCGGGGCACCTCGATGCCGTGATGAGATTGAAGGACTGGACCCGCGAGCGCTTCTCGCTTTCCGGCGACGAGACCGTCGTGGTTACCGAGGTCGCGCCCGCCTTGCCGGGCTTTCCGCCGGTGGAGACGGTGGTGGCGTTCTGGAACGCTCGCGGCACGCACCACCACTTCAGGGTGTTCAAGCCCGTGGTGGCCGTGGCCGAGGAAGACCTGCCGCCCGCATGGCTCAAGGACTCTCTCGCCCTATCCGAAGGAGTGGAATGCGCATGCTGTTGAAAACGGTCACCCGCACGCAGGGCAACAACGAGGCGTTGAAGAACGGCACCGTGAAGCCGCGCGGCTTCGCGTTCGAATTCGTCGAGGTCGATCCGCTGATCGACGCCTTCCGCCGCATGGTGCGCGCGCGGGAGTTCGACGTCTGCGAGATGGCGCTCACCACCTACATCACCGCGCTCGCCCACGGCAAGCGCATCACGGGGCTTCCCACCTTCCTCATGCGCGCGTTCCACCACGGCGCGATCAAGTACAACGTGAACTCGGGCGTCACGTCGCCGAAGGATCTCGAAGGGCGCCGCGTCGGCGTGAACCGCGGCTACACCGTGACCACGGGGCTGTGGGCGCGTTCGATCCTCGCGCACCAGTACGGCGTCGACCTCGACAAGATCACCTGGGTGCTCTCGGGAGACGAGCATGTGGCGGAATACCGCCCGCCCGCCAACGTCGTCGCGATCGAGAAGGGAAAGAAGATGGGCGACATGCTCGCCTCGGGCGAGCTTGCCGCCGCGATCGGCGTGGACATCGACCATCCCGACGTGAAACCGCTCATCGCGAAGCCGCGCGAGGCGGGTTTCGAGGCCCTGCGCGCGACGGGCCACTACCCGATCAACCATCTGATCGTCGTGAAGGACGAGATCCTCGAGGGCAATGCGCAGCTCGCGCCGGCGATCTTCGAGGCCTTCGCCGAAGCCAAGCGGCTCTACGTCGAGCGCCTGAAAGCCGGCGCGATCGCCCAGCCCACGGCGGTCGACGACATGCACAAGCGCGTGATGGAGATCACCGGCGCGGATCCCCTGCCCTACGGCATCGAGCCCAACCGCCGGATGCTCGAGGAGGCCGCGGCGAGCGCGCTCGAGCAGGCAATCATCACCCGGCCGGTCACGGTCGAGCAGTTGTTTCCCGCCAATACGCACGCCCTGCTGGGGTGATAATCGAAGCACAACCGCGAGGAGAGACGCCATGACGGTCACCGACATCACGAGGAAGCCGAAGGCCGCGAAGAAGCCGCAGGTCGCGATCATGAACGCCGTGCACGACCTGCCGGTGCTGGTGGCGCGCGACGAGGGATTCTTCAAAGACGAAGGGCTCGACATCGAATTCGTCACCACGCCGGGCATGGCGCAGGTGTCCACCCAGCACTTCGTGAAGTTCGACTCGATCTTCGACCGTCCCCTCGACTCGACCTACAACGAGGGCGGCATCGACACCTACCGCATGTGCGAGTGGGGCATCATGAAGCGCGCCGTGGAGGCCAACACCGAGGGCCTGCGGGCGCGCAAGATCGTGGCGCTCGGCGCGGCGATGTCGTCCTTCGCCATCGTGGTCGCGCGCGACTCGAAGGCCTACGAGCCCGAGATGCTGAAGAACGTGCCGATCGCGGTCACGCCCAACAACGGCTCGCACTTCACCACGCTGAAGATCATGGAAGGGTTCCTGCCCAAGGAGCACATCAAGACCACCACCGCGGGCTCGATGCCCAAGCGCATCGAGGCGCTGCGTGCGGGCAAGGTCGCGGCGGTGAGCCTGATGGAGCCGTGGATCAGCTACGCGCAGAAGCTCGGCCTCAGAATCCTGGTGGAATCGCACTCGACGCGCAGCGAGGCGGCGGGCGACGACCTCGACGGCAAGACGCTCGCGGCGATGTTCCGTGCCCAGGCGCGCGCCGTGGAGCTGCTGGAAAAGGATCCGCGCCCGTACGTGAAGTACCTGGTGGCCGAGACGGGAGGCCTCCTCGAGCCGCACGAGTTCCAGCACTGGCGCCTGCTGAACGCCCCGCCCCAACCCTACACTCGCGAGCGCTGGGAGGACACCTACAACTGGACGGTGGGCTGGGACATGACGGTGCCCGGGGCGACCTACGAGAACACCGTGGACAATCGCGCCTGGGGGACGGACCCCGATTCAAGCGCGAGATGAGCGTCGCAACCACGACGCACCGCGAAATCGGGGTCTGTCCCCGGTTTCTGCCATGAACCGCGTCACCGTCCGCGACCTGCAGGCGATGAAGCCCGCGGGCCGCAAGATCGTGGGCGTGGTGGCCTGGGACTACCAGATCGCGCGCATCGTCGATCGCGCAGGCGTGGATCTCGTTTCCGTGGGCGATTCGGTGGGCATGAACCTGTGGGGGCGCACCGATCCCGACGAGGTGACGTTGGACGAGATGATCCTGTGCTGCCGCGCGGTGCGCCGCGGCGTCGCTCGCGCGCTGGTGAGCTGCGATTTCCCCTATGGCCCGCTGCAGCAGGGCACGCAGGCAGCGCTCGCGGCCGCGCGGCGCGTGATGGAAGAAGGCGGTGCCGACATGGTCAAGCTCGACGGTGCGGCGGAATTTCCCGAAGCGGTGCGCGCCATCGCCGCGGCCGGCATCCCGGTCTTCGCGCAGATGGGCATCACGCAGGGCAACGCGCATCGCTACGGCATCGAGCACGCGCAGATCCTGAAGGGTGCGGTCCAGGTCCCCGACGCCATGGCGCAGCGCCTCGCGGACGAGGCGAAGGCGCTCGAAGCCGCCGGAGCGGCGATGATCGACTTCACCAGCTCGGGCCCCGTGGCCGGACCGCGGGTCGCGAACGCGGTTTCGATACCGGTCGTGGGAGGGCTCGGCGGCGGACCGTGGCTCGACGGGCGCATGCGCATGGCGCACGCCGCCATCGGCTACGCGGCGAGCGCCATCGACGCGAAGCCCGAAACCTACGCGAACGTGGCGAGGATCACGCTCGACGCCATCAGCGCGTTCGCCGAGGACGTGCGCGCGGCGCGCCAGATCAAGGGCGGCATCCCGGTCAAGCCCGCATAGCATGGCGACCGCGACCCTCGACGGCATCGCCACGCGCTACCAGGTGTTCGGCACGGGCGCGCCGCTACTCATGTTCTCCCCCGGCGGCTTCGACGCCACCCTCGAGAAGTGGTCGACGCTCGGCGTGTACGCGCGCGTGAAGCTCCTCGAGCACCTGCCGGAAAAGTACATGTGCATCGCCTACGACCGGCGCGAGACGGGCGAATCCGGCGGGCGCGTGGAACCCATATCCTGGCGAAGCTACGCGGACCAGGGCGCGGCGCTCCTTCGCCACCTCGGCATCGAGCGCGCGCACCTGATGGGCGGATGCATGGGCTGCTCGGTGGCGATCGCGTTCGCCGCAGCGCGTCCGCAATCGGTGATGAGCATGACCCTGTGGTGGCCGGTGGGCGGCGCGAAATATCGCATCAAGGGCCAGCAGCGCTTCGCCGAGCATCTCGCCTTCGTGCAGAGCGAGGGACTCCCCGCCGTCGCGGAGCTCGCCGCGAGGCAGGGCAAGCCCTTCGGCGCCGATCCGCGCGCCGGCCCGTGGGCGTCGGTGCTCAAGCGCGATACGCAATTCGCCGCCGACTACGCGAAGCTGGACGCCGAGAACTACAAGCTCGTCGTGGCGGGCATGGCGCTCGCCCTCCTCGACCGCGACACGGCGCCCGGCGCCGAGCCCGAGGACCTGCTGCGGCTCGACATTCCGGCGCTCGTCGTGCCGGGGCACGACGAGTCGCACGCCACCTCCGCCGCGCGCTACCTCGAGGAGTGCCTGCCGCGATCCGAATACTGGGACGTCGCGGTCGCGGAGCAGACCGAGGCCAACGCGCCCCAACGCATCCTCCAATTCCTCGAAGGCGCCGCTCCCCGATGATCATCGACATCCACGGCCACTACACCACCGAGCCGCAAGCGCTGCAAGTGTTCCGCGACAAGCAGCTCGCGGGGCTCGCCGACGCCCTGCGCAAGCCCGCGTCCACCGACCTGGGCATTACCGACGAGATGCTCATGAAGTCGGTCGAGCCGCAGCTCAGGTTCCAGAAGGATCGCGGCAGCGACTTGACCGTGTTCTCGCCGCGCGCGGCGGGCATGGCGCACCACGTGGGCACGGAGGAAGTGGGGCACGTCTGGTCGCGCATGAGCAACGACCTCATCCATCGCATCTGCACGCTCCTGCCGGACAACTTCGCGCCCGTGGGCCAGCTGCCGCAGTTTCCGGGAGCGCCCATCGAACGCTCGATCCCCGAGCTCGAGCGCCTGGTGAAGGAGCTGGGCTTCGTCGGCGTGAACCTGAACCCCGATCCTTCGGGCGGCTACTGGAAGTCCCCGGCGCTCACCGACCGCTACTGGTATCCGATCTACGAGAAGATGGTGGAGCTCGAGGTGCCGGCGATGATCCACGTGACGTCGTCGTGCAACCCGGCGGTCCACCACACTGGGGCGCACTACCTTAACGGCGACACCACCGCGTTCATGCAGCTCCTGCAGGGCGACCTCTTCAAGGATTTCCCCGACCTCAAGTTCGTGATCCCGCACGGCGGCGGCGCAGTGCCCTTCCATTGGGGACGCTATCGCGGCCTCGCGCAGGACATGAAGAAGCCCCTCCTCGGCGAGCACCTGCTGAAGAACGTGTTCTTCGACACATGCGTCTATCATTATCCCGGCATCGCGCTCATGACCCAGGTGATTCCCGCCGACAACATCCTCTTCGCCTCCGAGATGCTCGGCGCCGTGAAGGGGATCGATCCCGAGACGGGCTTTCATTTCGACGACACCAAGCGCTACGTGGACCAGGTGAAGGCGTTGGGCGACGCCGATCGGCGCAAGATATTCGAGGGGAACGCGCGCCGCGTCTATCCGCGCCTCGACCGCAGGCTCTCGCAGAGGGGGAAATAGCCATGACCAACGCCATCGATCGCAAGCGTCCCGCGTTCGGATTGCCCGGGCGCATCCAGGAGCCGAACTCGAGGCCGCGCTCCATCGCGCTGGTGGGCATCGGCGAGCGCGGCGCGGCGATCGCGCGCGACCTGAAGGACGAGGACATCGCCGGGCTCGACGTCCATGTCTTCGCGCGCAGCGCCTCCGGCGCGGACGCCCTGGCCGCCATCAAGGCGGGCGGCGGCGACCTGCAGCGCGACCTCACCGCCTCGGACATGATCTTCATCGTCGCGTGCCAGGGCGACGACGTGGGGCTCGCGCCGGTGGTGGCGGGCATCGCGCACAGCCGCAACCATCCGGTCACCGCGCTCTACATCGTGCCGGCGGACGCCGACTTCGTCGCCGAGGCCGAGGATCGCACTCTGAAGACGCTGCGCGAGGGCGTCGAGATGCTGGTGATCGTCTCCGACGAGAGCTACGTGCCGGCGATGATCGCGGCGCTCGGTGGTTGAGCGGAGAGACTCGATGAACGAGATGAAGCGGCCGGTCGATCCGCCCTACCTGTATCCCGAATACCGCAGCACCCTGCTGCGTTCGCCCCGAGAGCCCCTCGTGGAGCTTCCACCCGGCGCGCTCGACATTCCGGGGCCCCTGGTGCCGCGCGCGTTCGCGGCAGACAAGGACAACGACCTCACACTCGCGGGCAAGTCGGCGCCGCTCGGCGAGAAGATGATCCTCGTGGGGCGGCTCCTCGACGCGGACGCTCGCCCCATCCGCGACGCTCTCGTGGAGATCTGGCAGGCCAACGCCTCGGGGCGCTACCACCACCCCGGCGACAACCACGACGCGCCACTCGATCCCAACTTCCACGGCATCGGGCGCACCTTCACCGATGGCGAGGGCCGCTACCGTTTCATCACCGTGAAGCCGGGCTCGTATCCGTGGCAGAACCACAAGTTCGCGTGGCGCCCGCAGCACATCCACTTCTCGCTCTTGGGCAATGCGCCGGCGCAGCGCCTCGTCACGCAGATGTACTTCCCCGGCGACCCGCTGCTCGACATCGATCCGGTCTACAACAGCGTTCCCGACGAGGCCGCGAGGAAGCGCATGATCTGCAAGCTCGCGCTCGCCGCCGGCATCGAGATGGTGGCGCTCGGCTACGAATTCGACATCGTGCTCGCCGGCGCGAAGTCCACGCCGCTGGGAATCTGACATGGCGCTGCGCACGCCATCGCAAACCATCGGACCCTTCTTCCACGAGGCGCTGCGCTGGCCCGACGGGGGCAAGGTCGCCTTCGCCGAGGCCGGCGGCAAGGTCGTCCTCAGCGGGCGCATCTTCGACGGCGCCGGGAACCCGGTGGGCGACGCGATGGTGGAGACGTGGCAGCGCTCGCCGTCGGGCTCCACGCCCGCCCCGGCCGGGGGCTCGCGCAATCCCCACGGGTTCGGCCGCGTGGAGACCGCGAAGGACGGCACGTTCGTGATCGAGACGTCGATGCCCGGGGGCGACACGCCGTCGATCGGCGTCGCGATCTTCGCGCGCGGGCTGCTGAAGGCGCTGCGCACGCGCGTGTACCTCGCCGCCGAGGAGAATGTCCGCGCCGATCCGGCCGCGGCGCCGCTCGCGGCCTCGCCGCGGCTGCGCACGCTCATCGCGACCCGCACGGGCGACGGCGTGTATCGCTGGGACGTGCGCCTGCAGGGCGAGGGCGAAACCATCTTCTTCGCGCCCTAGCCCCAATGGCCGCGAGCTTCGCCGCGCGCACGCTCTCGCGACCCTCCTTCGACGCGGCCTTCGCGGCGAGCGCAT
The DNA here is from genome assembly GCA_038244725.1 of Burkholderiales bacterium. GTDB lineage: Bacteria > Pseudomonadota > Gammaproteobacteria > Burkholderiales > Usitatibacteraceae > Usitatibacter. The sequence goes on along the minus strand of JBBRTF010000033.1, from coordinate 41,173 downwards.
TCCTGCGCGCGATGCTCGCCTTCGAGGCCGCGCTCGCCGAGGCCCAGGCCGCCGAAGGCGTGATCCCCGCCTCCAGCGCCGCGGCGATCGCAGCCGCCTGCGCGAGCGTGAAGCTCGATGCCAACGCCCTCGCGCTCGAGGCGAAGCGTTCCGCGACTCTCGCCGTGCCGCTCGTGGGCACGCTCGTCGCCGAGGTGAGGCGCACGGCGCCCGACGCCGCCGGGCATGTGCATTTCGGCGCCACCAGCCAGGATGCGATCGACACCGCGATGGCGCTGTGCCTCAAGGCTTGCCTCGATGAAGCCGATCGCGACCTCGAGGCGGCCGTGCGTGCTCTCGCTCGCATGGCGCGCGCACATCGCGCCACGCCGATGCTCGGCCGCACGCTGATGCAGCCGGCGCTGCCCATCACCGCGGGCCTGAAGATCGCACGCTGGGCGCTCGCCCTCGCGCACGACCGCGAGCGCATCGCCGAGGCGCGGGCGCTCGGCCTCGCGCTGCAATTGGGCGGTCCCGTCGGAGCGCTCGAAGCCCTCGGCGAGAAGGCGGGCGCGGTGCGCCACCGGGCCGCGGCACGGCTGGGCCTCGCCGACGCGCCCGCATGGCACGTTCACCGCAACGCGTGGATCGACCTCCTCGAGCGCATGGGCCAGGCGGTGATCACAGCGGGCAAGATCGCACGCGACGTCTCGCTCGCCTCGCAGCCCGAGGTGGGGGAGATGCTCGAGGCGCCGCCCAGGGCGGGCGTCGGCGCGTCCAGCTCGATGCCGCACAAGCGAAATCCCGTAGGCTGCGTCCATGCGCTGAGCGCCGCCTCTCGAATGCCGGGCCTCATCGCGGCGCTCCACGCGGGCGCCATCGCCGAGCACGAGCGCGCGCTGGGCGGCTGGCAGGCGGAGTGGAGCGTGGTGCCCGAGATCGCGTGCGCGCTCGGTACGAGCCTCGACTTCCTCGACACCGTCGCATCCTCGCTCGTGGTCGATGGCGCGCGCATGAAGGAAAACCTGGCCCGGTACGGCGAGCCCGGCGCCGCCCCGGTGGACGCGTTGCTTCCCGCCGTGGACGAGCTCCTCGCCGCGCTCGCCCCTTACCTGTGACGAGAATGCCCCGATGAGCCGCGACGCCTACGAGAAGGGAATGAAGACCCGCCGCAAGGTGCTGGGAGACGAGTGGGTCGACCGCGCGGAGAAGTCGAAGACGCGCTTCAACGCGGAATTCCAGGACCTCATCACGCGCTACGCATGGGACGAGATCTGGAACAGGAAGGGCCTGGACCACCGCACGCGCCGCATGATGGTGATCACCGCGATGGTAGCGCTGGGCCGTTGGGAGGAATACCAGCTCCACGTGCGCGCAGCGCTGCAATCGGGCGACCTCACCGAGGACGACCTGAAGGAAGTGCTGCTGCAGGCGGCGATCTACTGCGGCGTGCCCGCCGCGAACACGGCGTTCAAGGAAGCGCGCGAGGTGATGGCCGCGCTCCCCGTTTCCGGCAGGAAGAGGAAAAAGTGACGTCGCCCGATCTCGCGTTCGCCGAGGAGGGCCGCGGCGAAGCGGTGGTCCTCGCGCACGCGATCGGCTGCGACATGCGCATGTGGGACGAGGTGGCGCCGGCGCTCGCGAAGCGCTTTCGCGTCGTGCGCGTCGACGCGCGCGGCCACGGCAGGAGTCCCGCGACGCCGCGCCCCTACACGCTGGCGAGCCTCGCCGGCGACGTCGCGAGGGTGCTCGATCGCCTGCGAATCGAACGCGCGCACTGGGTGGGCCTGTCCATGGGCGGGATGATCGGGCAGGCGTTCGCGCTCGCGCACGGCGATCGCCTCGACCGCCTGGTGCTCGCCAACACGACAAGTTCCTACGGACCCGAGGGACGCAAGATGTGGGAGGCCCGCGCGAAGGCCGTGGAGGAGGGCGGCATGGCGGCGATCACCGACCTTGCGATGACGCGCTACTTCTCGGAGGAATTTCGCGAGCGCCATGCCGATGCCGTGGCGCGCGTGCGGCGCAATTTCCTCGAGACCGATCCGCTCGGCTACATCGGCTGCTGCGACGCGATCCGCGACCTCGATTTCACTTCGCAGCTCGCGCGCATCGGCGCGCCCACGCTGGTGATCGCCGGAGAGAAGGACGCCGGGACGCCGCCGGCGATGTCCGAAGCGATGGCTGCGAAGATTCCCGGCGCGCGCGTGGCGGTGATCGCCGGGGCGGCGCACCTTTCCGCCGTCGAGGCCCCGGGCGAATTCTCGCGCCTGGCGGGCGACTTTCTCTCGCTTCGCTGACGCCGACGTTCGTCAGAGCACGCCCGGAATCCAGCGTTTCACGCGGCGGCAGTAATCGCGATAGGGGTCGCCGAAGAGTTGGGCGAGGTGGCGCTCGTCCTCGCGCACGCGCCGGTCGAACCAGAAGACGTGAAAGGCGAAGACCGCCGCGGCAATCCACGACCCGAGCGCCAGCGCCACGCCGGCGAGGAAGACGAGGTGGCCCAGGTACATGGGATTGCGCACCCAGCGGTAGATGCCGCGCTCGACGATGCGATCCGGCGGCACCGACACGCCCGGCCCGCCGCCGCCCAGCTTCGCGCGGTAGTTGCCGACGAGACGGTACTGGAGATATCCGCACGCCATCACGAGGAGTGCCCACCCGTGGATCACCACTACGCCCTGGCGCACGATCGCCTCGGCCACCAGCAGCGCGAGCGGCCAGACGATGAAGGTGCGGTTGGAGGTGCTCTCGAACCAGCGGCGCAGGCTCACGCGGCCTTTTCGTGCCGGGGCATCGCGAGGATGAAAAGGTTGGCGACGACGATGGTGCCCGCGAGGAACCAGAAGGTCGCGATGAGGCCATAGCGGTCGGCGATGAGGCCGCCCACGAACGGCGAGACCGAGGCGCCCAGCGATTGCGCCCCGAAGAGGATGCCGATGCTGGTGCCGCCCATGTTCTTCGGCGTCGATTCCAGCAGCCACGCCTGGAGCACCGGGCGGATCGCGTACAGGAAGAATCCCAGCACCGCGATGAACACGATGAAAGCCGTGGACTTGCCGGCGAGCGCCATGAAGAGGAGCACCACCGCGGTCATGCCCATGCTCGTGATCATGATGGTGCGCCGCCCCATGCGATCCGAGAGATGGCCGGCGATCGGCGTCGCCGCGAAGCCCGCGGCCTGCAGGGCGAACATCCCCGCGCCCACCCAGAGCGGCGAATAGCCCATCTCGTAGGCGAGGTACACGGGAAGGAAAGTGAGCAGCGCGTTCTGCGTCATCGAGCGGAATGCCGAGCTCGCCGTGAGGAGCACCAGCGAGCGGTTCCTGAAAAGCGCGGGAACGCCGCGGAAATAGTCGGCGAGCGACTGCACGCGCGCCTCTTCACCTGCCCCCTGCCTCGCCTTCGAGCCGATGCGCAGCGTCCCCAGCATCGCGAGGAGGACGAGCGACATCACGAGGCCCGGGATCACGTTGATGACGACGACTTGCCGCCAGGTGAGCACGGCCAGGAGCGAGCCGATGACGAGCGGCGCGAGGGCGTCGCCCACGTTGCCGCCCATGCCGTGGATCGAGAGCACCAGACCCTTCCTCGCCGGATAGCTTCTCGCGAGCGTGGGGATCGCCGTGGGGTGCCAGAGGCTGTTGCCGAAGCCCACCAGCGCGACGCAGGCAAGGAGCATGACGTAGCCCCTGCTGAAACCCATCAGCAGGTACGGGAACCCCACCCAGAAAAGCGAGAGCGCCATCAGCACGCCCTTGCGCCCGACGGTATCGACGAGGATGCCGCCCGGCACGTTCGCGATCGCGCCCGCGAGGTACTGGCACGTCATGACGAGGCCGATCTGGCTGTAGGTGAGATCGAGCTCGCGGCCGATGATCGGCAGGATGAGATAGAACGTCGCCGGATACCAGTGCGTGAGCGCATGGCCCAGCGTGATGAGCCACACCTCGCGCAGGGAGCGGCGGGGGGTTTGCGACCCCGCCTCGGCGACGGGCAAGGCGTGCGCGGCCTCCGCTCCGCTCACTTACCCGCCTTGCCGAGCACCGTCTCCTCGAAAAGCCTGCTCCACTTCGCGCTCTCGTCGAGCGAGCGGATCGGGTCCGTGGTGACGATCTTCACGCCCTTCAGCGGCGAGGCGACCTTGGAATTGGTCGGCACGTAGTCGACGCTCGCCATGGCGTTCTGCCCGTCGGGACCCAGCATGTACTCGTAGAAGAGCAGCGCCGCGTTCGGATGCGCGGCGTTGCGCGCCACGCCGATCGCGTTGGCGCGCGCCACCGCCGGCTCGATGGCGAACCAGTCGATAGGAGCGCCCTTCTTCTTCGCCTGCTCCGGCATGTAGTTGTAGACCGTGAGCGCGAGCGGCACCTCGCCCGAGACCACCATGTTGTTGAGGAGCGTGTGGCCGTGGCGCGGCGAGATGCCGTTGGTGGCGACCAGCTCGCGGAAGAACTGGAGCCCCTGCTCCTCGCCGCCCATGAGGTGCACGACGGTGGCGAACCAGTCGTCGTCCTTCGACTCGATGCCGAGCTTGCCCTTCCACCTGGGGTCGAGGAGGTCCTTGTACGTCTTCGGGAGCTCCGACTTCTTGACGAGGTTCGTGTTGTACGCCTGCACCCAGACCGACAGGATGGTCGCGGCCCATTCCTTGTGCGCGGGCACCGAGCCCGGCTGCAGGTCCTTGTGCACCGGGGAAGACACGGGCTCGAGGATCTTCTCGCGCGCGAGCGCCTCCATCTCCGGCGCGCCGAAATGCACCGCGTCCATGGTGTAGCGCTTCGCCCTCGCCTCGGCGACCGCGCGTTGCAGCACCTTGTCGGTGCCCGCGCGCCACACGTTCACCTTGACGCCGTACTTCTGCTCGAAGGGCTTGAGGATCGCCGGAAGGTCCTTCTCGGCGATCGTGGTGTAGAGCGTGAGCTCGCCCTCCTTCTTCGCCGCCGCGACGATCTTGTCCATGCGATCGGCGCCCTCGTACGAGGCGAGGCCCTGCGCGGCCGCGGGAAGCGCGGCGCCCAGCGCCGCGGAGAGGATCAACGTGCGTATCGGATTCATCGGCTCACTCCGGATGGTTGAGGTTCTCCTCGAAATGCCGCGGCACGAAGCCGCGGCCTTCGGGCGTGGGCTCGGTCGGCCGCGGGATCACCGACTTCTGGAAGAGCATGTTCATGAACATGAGCATGGGCTTGGGCTTCAACACCAGCGCGCGCGCGGGCTTCACCGGATCCGCGTTGAAGTGCTGGTGCACGCAGTTCATGTGCACGATCGCGACGTCGCCCGCGGACCAGTCGTAGCGGATGCCGTCGTGGATCTCGTAGCCCTTGCCGTCGAGGATGTAGAACGCGGCCTCGTTCACGTGCCCGTGCTTCTGCGTGCGCCCGCCGGGGCCGTACTCCTCGAGGTGCACGTGCAGCGTCTGCGTGAGGCCGTCCACGGGCTCGATGAAGTGCTTGCTGAACGATTGCGGCCCGTCGTTGAAGAGGAGGTCCTTCCCCTTGATGACGCGCGGCATCGAGCGAAGGCGCTTCAGCTCGTCGGACAGGCTGTAGGCGCCCTGGATGCCGCGCACGAAGACGCGGTCCTTCTTGCTGCTGTAGTGGGATTCCTTGCCCATCTAGCGGACTCCCTTGGTGAAGATCTCCGCGTAGAGCTTCTCCCACTTCTGGCCCTCGTCGAGGATCACGCGCGCGTCGACGAACTTCATCGGGATCTTGTTGAGCGGGGTATCGACCTTCCTGCTGGTGGGCACGAAGTCGCGCTTGGCGAGGATCGCCTGGCCCTCGGGGCTGATCTCGAAGTCGTAGAAGAGCACGGCCGCGTGCGGATGCGGCGCCTTCTTCGCGACGCCGATGCCGTTGGGGCGGGCGATCGCCGGGCCGATGGAGAACCACTCGATGGGCGCTCCCTTGCCCTTCAGCTGCTCGGCCTTGTAGTTGTACACGGTGAGCGCGAGCGGGATCTCGCCGGAAACCACGAGCTGCGTGAGGAGCGTGTGGCCCTTCCTCACCGACATGCCGTTGGCGGCGACGATGTCCCGGAATACCTTGTTCGCCTTCGCCTCGCCGAGCTGCGCGAATTCCCCCGCGAGCCAGTCGGAATCCTCCTGCTCGATGCCGAGCTTGCCCTTCCACTTGGGATCGGCGAGGTCCTCCCACGTCTTCGGCACGTCCTCCTTCTTCACGAGGTTGGTGTTGTACGCCTGCGCGAAGACGTTCAGCCGCGTGCCGACCCATTCGCCGTGCGGGCGGATCGCCTCCGGGATGAGGTCGGCGAGGTACGGCGACTTCACCGCTTCCAGCAGCTTCTCGCGGTGCATCGACTCGAGCTCCGGGCCGTTGGTCTCGGCGACGTCCATGGTGTAGCGGCTGCCGCGCGCCTCGGTGACCGCGCGCTGCAGCACCTTCTCGCTGGAGGCGCGCCAGATGCTCACCTTGACGCCGTACTTCTTCTCGAAGGCGGAAACGAGCGCGCCCATGTCGTCGGTCTGGGCGGAGGTGTAGATGGTGAGCTCGCCCTCCTTCTTCGCGCCCTCGGCGAGCTTCTGCGCACGATCGGCCCCCGCGTAGCCGGCGACGTCCGCCGCCGTGGCGCCGGGCTTCACCTGCGCGGCCGCGGACAGGGACACGGCGATTGCCGCGAAGAGCGCGAGGGCTCGGTGCCCCGCGCCGTTGAACAGCGGCTTGCGGTGCGTTGCGACGGCTGCCCCGCTGACCCACTGGATATCACGCTTCATTCGATTTCTCCGGTTTCCTGCCCTTCAGGAAAAGCTCGGTCCAGAGCTTTTCCCACTTGTCGTTCTCGTCGAGGGTGATGACGGGATCGATCATGTGGAAGGGAAATTTGTTGAGATGGGTGTCCACCGACAGGCTCGCGGGGACCCGATTGCGCTCCTTCAGGATGGTCTGGCCCTCCTTGGACAACATGAAATCGGCAAACAGCATCGCCGCGTGCGGATGCGGCGCCCGGCGCGCGACGCCGATGGCATTGGGCCGCCCGAAAGTCGGCACGATCGCCTTCCACTTGACGGGCGCTCCCTTCACCACCAGCCGCTCGATGTTGTGGTTGTAGATCGTGGCGGCGAGCGGGATCTCGCCCGAGGCGACGAGCTCGGCCATCAGCGTGTGGCCGGTCCGCAGCTGCGGCTTCGACTCGGCGAGCTTCCTGAAGAAGGCGAGGCCCTTTTCCTCCCCCATGAACTTCACCATCGCGCCGAACCAGTCCACGTCGCTCGCCTCGATCCCCACGCGCCCGACCCATCGCGGATGCACGAGGTCCTCGTAGGCCGATGGCACCTCCGCGGGCTTCACCAGGTTGGTGTTGTAGCCGATGGTGAAGAAGTTGAAGCGGTCCGCGACGTAGTGCCGGTGCCTGGGGAATGCGGCGGCGGGAAAGTCGGTGAAATGGGGGCTGTAGAACTCCTCCATCAGCTTCTCGCGGTAGATCGCCTCCATCTCCGGACCGTTGGTCTCGAAGATGTCGGCAGCGAAGCGCCCGGCGCGCGCTTCCGTGATGGATCTTTGCAGCACCTTCTCGCTCGAGGCGCGCCAGAGCTGCACCTTCACGCCCGTGCGCTTCTCGAACGCCTCGGTGAGCGGCACGGAATCCTTGAGGTTGAGGGAGGTGTATATCGCCACCTCGCCTTCCTTCTTCGCCTCGGCGAGGAGCCGCGCGTCGCGGTCGGCGCCGCGGTACATGTAGAGCGCGCGGTTCGGGGAATCGGGCGCGGAGCCTTGCGCGCGCGCCGCGAGCGGCAGGGCGAGGGCGGCCAGGGCGGCGCGGTGGAATGCGCGGCGCGACGGCCGATGCTTCTCGTCGGAAGGGCTCGTCATGCGTGTTCTCCTAGGCGGACCGATTTCCGGTCCTGAAAAAAGGACGGGCGCCTGGGCGCCCGCCGAATCGGCCTACACTCCCCGGCTCCCTCGCGGGAGCCGTACTGCATCGGTTCAGAACGCCGTGTGGATGCCCAGGGCGAACTGCTTGATGTCCTCGCCCACCGCCGGAGACTGCGTGCTCAGGTTGCTGTACGTGGCCGAGAAGCCGTTTCTCAGCAAGGTGAAGAGACCGAAGATGTACGTGCGCTTCGAAAGGTAATAGGCGAAGCCGGCCGCGATCTGGCTGCCATCGAGGCCGTCGGTGGTGCACACCGCGTTCACGCGCGCGCACGAGCCCTTGTTGGCCTTGAGGTAGTGCACCTGCGTGCGCCACTGGTTGCTCCAGCGCGCATCCCAGATGACCATGTACGCGTTGTTCTTGTACGAGGTCGCCTTGCCGTTGAGGGTGGCGTCCTCTTCATACTTCTTCTGGTTTGCGTCGAACTCGAACTGGTGGTGCCCCACCTTGTAGACCACCGCGACCTGGGCGGCCTTGTCCTTCGAGCGCACGCTCTGGTTCGTGAGGTTGCTCATCGCCGTCGGGACGTTGTTCGACAGGCCGAAGAGGTCCCAGTGCTCCTCGAGCGACAACCCCACCGTGAGGGGGCCGGATTCGTACTGGATGCCGGCGGACCACACGTGCGGCTTGCGCGACGCGGTATCCGTCTCGTCGGTCGAGTACTGCACGGCGAAGTCGATCGGGCCGAACTTGGGCGACTCGTAAGTGACCGCGTTCTGGCGGCGCAGGTGGAAGCTCCCCGAGGAGCTGCTGCCGAAGCCCAGTTGTCGCACGATGTTGCTGGTGGAGACGATGTTGCCGCTCGACACGCTGAGGAACGAGACGTCGTCGGAATATCCCTTGAACGGGGTATCCATGCGGCCGAGCTTGATGGTGCCCCAGCGCCCGCTCTGCAGGCCGACGAAGGAATCGCGCTGGGCGAAGCGCGAATCGTTGGAGTCGACGTGGAACTCGGTTTCCAGCTGGAAGATGGCCTTCAGGTCGTGGCCGAGCTTCTCGTGGCCGCGCACTCCGAAGCGCGAGTTGCTCGATTCCATCTCGTTGCGCGAGATGATGGCGGTGGTCCCGGTGGGCGTGCCCGCGAACGTCGCGAGGCCCGTGGTGCCGCGCTCCGTGGCGCCGTCGCCGCTCGGGCGGACGATCTCCGGGTAGACCTTGCCGTACAGGACCACGACCGAGTCGGCGTTCTCGCTGGCGTCGTCCTTTGCAAAAGCGCTGGGCGCTGCAAAGGCGGCGGCGAGAGCGACGATCAAGAGCTTCTTGTTATGCATTCTGAAGGCCTCCAAGTGGTTCCTTTATATGGAATTTATAGCTGCATGACGGAACGTTCCAAAGGGTAGTCGGCGCGAGGCTTTATCGTCAAGCGAAAATCGCCTCGATGCGCCCTTTTGTGGCGTTCACGCAACCGAACCAGAACGCCGTTCCTTCATGCGGCACGCGGCACCTTCGGAGGCAGCTCCGCGAGCTCGGCCTGGTAGGCCTCCTCCATGCGCGACTTGAGGCCGTGCTTGGCGAGCGCGTCGGCGAACATCTGGCGCACCTCGAGGCTCTCGTCGGCGTAATCGATCTGATCGCCGCCCAGGCGCTTGCTGATCCACGCCTTGGGCACGCCCTGCGCGTTGCGGATGGCCACACCCTCCTGCTTGAAGGCGAGGTAGCGCGCGGGCGTGGTGCCGGTGTTGAAGTGCTGGTGGAACCACATGTTGGGCGGGGTGATGAGCGTGCCCTCGCGCCATTCGTAGCGCTTCGGCTTCTCGCCCTCGGGCCACATGAGGCTGAAGCCCTCCCCGCTCATGACGATCACGTAGGCGCCGGGGCCATGGGCGTGGGCCTTCTTGTAGGTGCCCACGGGGAATTGCGAGATGTGGCTGTTCATCGAGCCCTTGGCCATGTTGAAACGGATGTGGCCGCCGCCCGCGCCGCGCTCCTTCGCGGCGATGAGGGGGAGGTTCACCGCGTCGGCGACGAAGTTGGTGTCGAGGAGGAGGCCCTTCTGCTCGCCCTTGTTGGCGAAGTAGTCGGGCTCGCCGCTGAAGCGGTCATTGAAGTCGTACTTCGTGCCGAAGACGAAGTCGAGATCGCCGAACGCATTGATGATGGCCGGCGCGTTGGTGACCGAGACGAAGCGCGCCGCGTCCTTGCCCGAGGCGTTGAAGTGCTGGTGCATCGTGTTCAGCGGGACGGCGAAGATCGCGCCCGCCTTCCACTCGAAGGTGATCCTCGCGCCCGCGTCGTTCCACACGGTCGTCGAGCCGCGCCCGTCGAGCACGTACACCATCTCCTCGAAGAGCTGGCGCTGGGGTGCCAACTCGCCCCCGGGGGCAATCTCGCAGACGTACGCGTCGTTGGACGTGCGCGAGGCGTCGTGGTTGAGGAAGACGCCCTTGCCGCCGCGCCGCGCCCAGGACTTCAGCTCCAGCGTGTGCAGGTCCGGTTGGTAGATGGCGCTCTGGATCTCGAGGCCCTCGGAGGCCACCCAGCGCGTGTACGGCGTTTCCTTTTCGGTGGCGAACTTCTTCGCCATCTCCTCCGAGACTTTCGCGTCCTGGGCGCCCATCAGTCGGCCTCCACCTTGACGCGGCCCTTGAGGAAGTCCTCGACCATCTCCGGGGTGACCTTCACGCCGGGCCGGTATTCGGGCGCGTCCTCGAGCTGCTCGAGGTCATTGAGGCCGCTCGCCTTGTAGATGCGGTTCACCGCGGAGATGAGGCGCACCGGGCGCTCGGGATCGGAATTGAAGTGCTGGCTCGCGGTGTTGGGTGGGATGTAGATCACGTCGCCCGCTTCCCACTCGTAGCGCTTCACCTCCTTCTGCGGCTCCCAGTGGTAGGTGTCGGTGATCTCGACGTCGTAGTCCTGGTGCAGGTCGTAGCCCTTGCCCTCGACCACGTACAGGCACTCCTCGGCGAGCTGGCGGTGCTTGCCGGAGCGGCTGCCCGGGGGAATGATCAGCATGTACGCGTCGACCGTCTCCATGCGCGTGTTCATGCCCTCGTTCATGAGGTGCTTGAGGAGCCCGTGGCGCGAGAGCTCCCACGGCATGTCCTCGGGACGCACCACCTTCTTCCTCTTCGCGTTCCTCGCGGGCATCTCACCCGCGTCGTCGAGCAACGCCTGATACAGGGCCTGGTTCTGCGTGCCCTTCTTCCATGCCTTCGATTCGCCCCATGCCATGTCTGTTCCCCTACTCGGATTCGTGATTGAAGTCGGTCTCGCCCTCGCGCGCCTCGAAGCCCTCCCCGCCCGGGGCGGGTGTGCTCGGGCGCGGTTCCACCTGCTTCTGGAACAGCATGTTCATGAACATGTACATGGGCTTGGTCTTGATGACGAGCGCGCGCGCGGGCTTCGTCGCGCTCGCGTTGAAGTGCTGGTGCACGCAGTTGTTGTGCACGATCGCGATGTCGCCCGCCTTCCAGTCGTAGCGGATGCCGTCGTGCACCTCGTAGCCCTCGCCGTCGAGGATGTAGAAGGCGGCCTCGTTCACGTGGCCGTGCTTCTGGCTCCTGCCGCCGGGGCCGTACTCTTCCATGTGCAGATGGAAGGTCTGCGTGATGCCGTCCTTAGGCTCCACGTAGTGGCGGCTGTAGGCCTGCGGGCCGTCGTTGAACTTGATCTCCTTGCCCTTCCTCACGCGCGGCATGGCGCGCAGGCGCTTCAGCTCCTCCGAGAGGCTGTACGCCCCCTGGACGGCGCGCACGAAGATGCGGTCCTTCTTGCTGTGGTAATGGGATTCGTTGCCGGCCGCAGCACCGGGTTGCGAGACATCCTGCGATTTCTTGACGGGTGTATCCATCGAAGCCTCCTAGACGCCGTACTCGTCGAGCTTGAAGCGCTTGGGTTTGAGGAGCCTCAACAGCTCCCGGTTCAATCCCGCCTGCGGAAGCGCCATGCCCCGCTCGGCGGCCATCTGCTGCACGATCTCCATGTCGTCCTCGGCCCACGCCATGGTGTTCACGCGCCAGTTCCTCAGCACGTAATTATCCGCGCTCGAAAGCTTGAGCGCCTCGCGCAATTTCTCCACGTCCATGCCGTAGCGCTGCGCGAGAGCGAGCGCCTCGTGGTCGGCGATGAGGCACGACCACATCACCATGTTGTTGGCCGCCTTGGCGACCTGGCCGGTGCCGACCGGGCCGGTGTGGACGAGGTCGGAGCAGAAGGAGGAAAGCACAGGCGCGAGGCGCGAGAAATCGCCGGCGTCGCCGCCGACGAACGAGAGGAGCGTGCCCTCGTCGGCCGCCTTGCCGCCCCGGCAGACCGTCGAATCCATCACGCGAACCCCGCGCTGCGCGGCCGACTCCGCGAGCTCGACCATGGTCTTCGGATGCACCGTCGCGAGCACCGCGATGATCGTTCCCCTGGGCGCATCCCGCAGCGGCCCCGCGGGCGAAAGGAGCTCGCGCAATTCCTGGTCGTATCCCACGCAGACGAGGATCACCTCGCACGACCTCGCCAGCGCGCCGACGTCGGCTTCCCAACGCCCGCCCAGCTTCTCCACGTGCGCGCGTTTTGCGGGATCGATGTCGTGGACCGCGACCTCGAAGCCCTTCCTGGCGAGGTGCCCGATCATGGGCTGTCCCATCCGCCCTGCCCCGATCATTCCGACTCTCATGCCTCGTGCCTCATGCGTGCCTCATGCCTCATACCTATCTTTTTTGCGTGAGCGTATCGATGAGCGCCGGCTGCCCGGACTTCACCTTCGCGATCGCCCTCTTCAACGCGGCGCCGACTTTCTTCGGATCGTCGATCGGGCCCTCGCCATACCAGCCCATGGATTGCGCGAGCTTGCCGAAATCCGGATCGGGATCGGTCATGTCCATGCCGATGTGCGCGCGCTCCACCGGCGTGCCGCGCAGCTTGGCCATGCGGATCTGGTGCTCCCAGTCGTTGTAGTAGGCGCGGTTGTTGTACATGACGACGAGCATCGGGATGCGGTGCTTGGCCGCCACCCAGAGCGCGCCCGCGTCGAACATGAGGTCGCCGTCGGGCTGCAGGTCGACCACCAGGCGCTTCTCGTCGCGATGCGCGAGCGCTACGCCGAGCGAGATGCCGAGCTGCGTCGCGGTGCCGAGAGAGCGGCCGGCATGCCGGTAGGGCTTGTCGAAATCCCAGAGCTTGCGCGTCCATTCCTCGAGCGTGCCCGCGGTGAGCACCCAGTCCTCGCCCTGGATCGCTCTCCAGACTTCGCTCGCGAGGCGCGGCAGCGTGATCGGGCTCGCGTCCCAGTCTTGCCTCGCCTCGCGGGCCCACTTCTCGTGCCGCGCCCGGGTTTTCGCGGCGATTTCGGCGCTGCGCGCCTTCACCCGCGCGCGATATTTCGCGTCCTTCGCGAGCCGCGACTTCAGAAGCTGCGTGAGCATCGGGATGGCGAGCGTGGTGTCCGCCATCACGCGCAGGTCCGCGTGGTTCATGCGCTGGTAATCCATGGCCCAGCTGGAGAGCTCCAGGTCGCCGAAGCCGATCTCGATCCATTTCGCGTTGGACGGCACCACCGACGTGAGCTCGCGCGTCGTGCTCACGAGCTCGGTGGTGGGCTTTTCCCAGTCGCGCGCGTCGAGGCAGACCACGAGGTCCGCATCGCGAAAGTGATCCTTCGTGAGGCTCGCGTTCAACGGATGGCGGCTCGGGAAGGAAAGGCGCGCGTTGATGTCGTAGACCGGGATGCCGCCCGTCTCGGCCAGCTCCACCAGCGAATGGAAGGCGTCGTGGTCGCGGCCCGTGTACTCCGTGATGATCACCGGATGCTGGGCCGCGGCGATCATGTCGGCGGCACGCGCGAGCGCGGCGGGATCGGGGCCGAGGCGCGAAGGCACCTTCACCGCGCCGGCGGGCGGAAGCTTCACCTCGTGATCGAGCTTCTGCTCCTGCAGCCAGGCGTCGTAGATCATGTACACCGGCCCCTGAGGCTGGGTCATCATCACGCCGTAGGCGCGCGCGAAGGACTCGGGGACGCCGTCGATGGTGTGCGGCTGGTAGTCCCACTTCGTGTATTGCCGCACCGCCTCGCCCTGCCCCTGCGCTGTGTGGATCCAGTCGATGCGCGGGCGGCGCTTCGTCTCGTCCATGGGCCCCGTGGCGCCGACGATGAAGATCGGCGCGCGGTCGATGTAGGCGTAGTAGATCGCCATGTTGGCATGCAGCAGGCCCACGAGGTTGTGCAGGATCGCGACCATCGGCTTGCCGGTGGCTTTCGCGTACCCGTGAGCGATCTGCACCGCGGTCTCCTCGTGCTGGCAGAGCATCATCGTCGGGCGGTTCTGCCCGTAGTTCACGATGGAGTCGTGCAGCCCCCGGTAGCTCGCGCCCGGGTTCAACGCCGCGTGCGGGAGATCGTATGCGTGCAATAGGTCGACGATGACGTCCGAGGCCCAGCGCTCCCTGGTGGGTGCAGTGGGATATTTCGACGCCCGGGTCGCCGTCTTGATCTTCATCTTGTCGTGCTTCTTCTGCATGGCTTTCCTATTCTCGTGCCTCGTGCCTCGTGCCTCGTGCCTCCTATGCCGCCCGCAGCGCGACGCACTTCTCGGGGTCGAGCTGCACGAAAATCGGATTGCCGATGGGCGTGCGCAGCGACGGATGCTGGCGCGAAAGGAGCATCCGCCCGCCCACCTTCACCTGGAAGTCCAGCACCTCGCCGAGGAACACCTTCTGGTCGACCACGCCCTGCCACACGTTGGACGCGCGCTGGGGCCTGGCTTCGGAAAGCTCCACATCCTCGGGGCGCACCGACACCAGCACCTTGTCGTCCGCCTTGAAGGATTCGGTGGCGAGCACCGTCACGTCGCCGATCTCGGTGCGCACGCGGTACTGGTTGGCGGCGCCGTCCGGGCCGAGCACCGAGGCGTCGAGGAAATTGGTGCTGCCCACGAAGTCGGCCACGAAGGCGGAGAGCGGGCGCTCGTAGATCTGGCGCGGGCTTCCAATCTGCTGGATGCGCCCCTCGTTCATGACGGCGATCTCGTGGGAGAGGGCGAGCGCCTCGCTCTGGTCGTGCGTCACGTAGACGGTGGTGATCTTCAGCTCGCGCTGCAGTCGCTTCAGCTCGAAGCGAAGCGACTGGCGCAGCTTCGCGTCGAGGTTGGAGAGCGGCTCGTCGAGCAGGAGGAGCTGCGGCTCCATCACCAGCGCGCGCGCGAGCGCGAGGCGCTGCTGCTGCCCGCCGGACAGCTTGGTCGCCTCGCGGTCGGCGAGGTGCTCGAGCTGCACCGCGGTCAACCCGCGCATCACCTTGTCGCGGATCTCCTGGCGCGAGTAGCCCTTGCCGCCCACCTCCAGCGGGAACGCCGCGTTCTGGAACACGTTCATGTGCGGCCAGATGGCATACGACTGGAACACCATGCCGAAGCCGCGGCGGTTGGGGGTGACGAAGACGCCCTTCGACGACGAGTAGACGACGCGGTCGTTCACCGCGATCTCGCCCACGCGCGGCCTCTCGAGCCCCGCGATGGAGCGCAGCGTCGTGGTCTTCCCGCAGCCGCTGGGCCCCAGCAGCGTGAAGAGCTTGCCCTCCGGGACGTTGAAGTTCACGTCCTGGGCGGCCTTCACGATCGCGCCCTTCTCGTTCGGATACTCCGTGTACAGGCCTTCGACCTTCAGCACTTCGTTCTCCCTAGATCGTGGACGCAGATGAACGCACCCCGACCGCGATGGGCAATTTCGGATCGAGACTCATGCATAGGTCCGGGGTACGTTCATCTGCGCTCCATCTGCGTTCATCTGCGTTTCCAAAGCCTTTCATCCCGCATCACTCCTTGACGCCAAACTTCTTGCCGAGCCACTGCGCGACCATCACCAGGACGAAGAGCGCGAGGATGAAGAGCACGCCGAGCGCGGAAAGCTCGACGTACTGGCCGTTCTCCCAGAGCTCCCAGATCACGATCGAGACGACTTCCGTGCCGGGGCTGTAGAGCAGGATCGAGCTGGACAGCTCGCGGATCGACACGATCATGATGTAGATCCATCCCGCCACGAGGCCGGGCTTCAGCAGCGGGATGATGATGCGCCGGAAGGTCGTGAACCACGACGCCCCGCTCATCGCCGCCGACTCCTCGAGCTCCTTGTGGATCTGCAGCATCGAGGTCGTGTTGTAGCGTAGCCCGTAGGGCATGAAGCGCGTGATGTACGCGATGAACATGATCCAGATGGTGCCGTAGATGCCGATGTCGAAATTCAGGTAAAAAATCATGATCGCGAGGCCCAGCACCAGTCCCGGGAACACCATCGGCAGGGAAGCGATGTTGTCGAGGATCCAGCGCCCCCGGAGCTTGGTCTTCACCACGATCCAGCAGATGACGGAAGTCACCAGCATGATGAGCGTGGCGCTGCCGAAGGCGAGCAGGAGCGAGTTCCACACCGAGCGCGTGAGGTTCGGGTAGGTGAGGATGAACCGGTACGGGTCGAGCGTGAGGTTGTGCAGCGCGTGCCACGACGGCACCGAGTAGAACTTCTGGAACGACGACCAGAGCAGCACCGCGAACGGCATCACCACGATCAGCAGGAAGTAGACGAGGAAGATGCCCGCCGTGAACCAGCGCCACACGCCCAGGTCGATCTGGCGCGGGCGAAAGCCCTTGCCGGTCATGGTCGCGTACTTGCTGCCGCGGCTGGAGAGCCGCGACTGGAAGTACACGCCCACGGTGGTGATGAGGAGGAGCGTCACGGCGTAGGCCGACGCGAGGCCCACCTGGCTCGGATAGCGGTGCACCGCCTGGTAGATGGACGAGGTGAACACCTGGATGCCTACGGGAAGGCCCAGGAGCGCGGGCACCTCGAAGGACTCGATGGCGCGCACGAAGAGGATGAGGATGGTCGCGAAGATCGCCGGCCACGAAAGGCGCAGCGTCACGCGCCAGGCTACTTGCAATACGTTGGCGCCGCTCATCATCGCCGACTCCTCGAGCGCCGGGTCCATGGAGCGGAAGGCCGCCGACATGAGCAGGAACGCCATCGGCGAGTAGTGCAGCCCGTCGACCCAGATCATTCCCCACAGCGAGTAGATGTCGAAGAGCGGGTCGTCGACGCCGAACTGCTTCATCACCAGGTTCACGATGCCGATCTTCGGGCTCGCGAGGAGGATCCAGGCGACCGTGAAGAGGATCCCGGGGATGATGAGCGGGATGATGGACAGCGCATAGAAGAGCGTCTTGAACGGCGTGTTGGTGCGCTCGTTCATCCACGCGAGGCCCGTGCCCACCACGAACGAGAAGGCCGAGGTGCCGATCGCGAAGACGACGGAATTGGTGAAGAGGTGCCAGGTCTCGCTGCTGCCGTACGCTTCGGTGTAGTTGGAGAACGTGAACCTCGCCGCCTTGTCCGCCGTCTGCGGCGTGAAGAAGCTCTGCCAGACGAGGAAGCCGAGCGGCACGATCGCGATGTAGACCGTGAGCGCCACGCACAGCGCGATCACGACCCAGCCCCATTCGAAGCGCCGGCGGTCGTCCGGATGCGCCAGGTGGCCCGTTCCCTTATGTAGAACGTCGGTCTGCATAGGAATACAGTCTACCGGCTCGTTCTGGCGTGGTGGAAATCCCAGACCTTCTTCAGCAGGTGGGGTTTCCTCAGGTTGGCGCCGATCTTCTCCATCTCGGCCGCGGTGAGCGCATACGGGGTGCCGAGGGCGCGCGCCATGTACTGGCGCTTCGCGGTCTCCTCGAGGTAGATCGCGAGCACGAAGGCCTCGGTCACGTCCGCGCCCGCGACGACGGCGCCGTGGGACTTCAGCATCGCCACGCGATGGCGACCGAGCGCCGCGGCGAGCTCCTCGCCCAGCTCCTTCTGGTTGATCGACGCGGTCTTCTCGAACCATTGCACCGGCCCCATCACCGCGGCCTGCATCGTCACCGGCTGGACGCGCTCGCCCACCATGCCGAAGAGCGTGGACCAGAGCGGATGCGTGTGCGCCACCGAGTTCACGTCGGGGC
Source organism: Burkholderiales bacterium (assembly GCA_038244725.1). Taxonomy (GTDB): domain Bacteria; phylum Pseudomonadota; class Gammaproteobacteria; order Burkholderiales; family Usitatibacteraceae; genus Usitatibacter. Next base: position 23,384 of record JBBRTF010000033.1, on the reverse strand, counting down.
GGCGCCGGTAGATCTCGGTGTGGATGTGGAATTCCATCGGCGGCACGACGTCGCCTTCCACGGGCCGGCCGTCCATGTCGATGGCGATGATGTCGGCCGCGGTGATGGCGCTCCTCACGGACTTGCCGGAATTGATGAGGATGTGGCCCGTGCCCGGCAGGCGGCAGCTCATGTGGCCGTTGAAGTCGATCACCTCGGCGCGCTCGAGCATGGCGAGCGCGTCGGCGAGCATCTCGCGCGGAGCGCTCATGCGGCCCTGCCCTGCGCGTGATGATGGTGGTGGCCGTGCCCGTGCTCGTGGTCGTGGCCGTGCTCGTGGGGATGCGTGCGCTGCCTCGGCCCGCGCGGATCCTCGCTGAAGACGAGCGACTTGATCGTCACCGGCACGGTGTACGAGGGCATGCGCACGCGCCCCAGGTCCACGTAGTCGAAATCCCAGAGCGAGATACCGTCGATCACGAGCACTTCCGAGGCGATGCCCCACTCCTCCTTGAGGAGCGCGCCGAGGGAGTGCGCCACGTCGCCGTCGAGGACGAGGAAGACGGGCTTCGCCTCGAGGATCGTCATCGGCAGCGCCTCGACCACGCCGCGCGCGAGCGCCGCGAGGCGCCGGTAGGCGGGCGCGCCCTGCCAACGGAACGCGAGCGCCACTTCCGCTTCGCCCTCCTTCAGGTCGAAGGCCTCGAAGTGGCGGCGAATGGCCTGGGTCACGCGCGCGGGGTCGATGTCGCCGGCGAGCGAGAGCTCGGGCTGCAGCACCTGCAGGTTCTTGCGCGGCAGGAGCTGCGCGGGGTTCGAGATGTACACGGTGTTGCCCGAGAGCTGCACGCTGTACTCCGAAGCACCGATGGCGGTGGCGCGAATGCATTCGCCCGCGGGAAGGAGCGCGTACGGCAGCCCGCCTGCATCGAGGCGCTTTCGCAATGCGAGGCCGAAGCGCCTGCCGAGATCGCCGAAGTCACGCTCCTCGCGGCCGTAGACATACTCGGCCACGCCGCCGGAGAACATCACGCCGGCAATGCCTTCGACGGGCTCCAGCGGATCGGTGAGCCAGAGCCCATCGACGGGCTCGGGCGTCGGCGCCCGGGTCAGCGCCGCGATCAACGCATCGGCCATGGAGGCGGCGACGCGATCCATTTGCGCCTCGGTCGCGTCGCCCCCCACGCTCCACTGGACTCCCGCGTTCGCCGCCAGTTGCCTCCCCGCGGGATCGAGGCGCGTGAGCTTGCCGTTCTCGACCACCGCGAGGCGCCCGCCGATGTGGATCGCCGCCGTATGCACCACCTTGCCGCCTTCCACCAGCGCGAGCTTGGTGGTGCCGCCGCCGATGTCGACGTTCAACACCGGGCGCGCGAGATCGTGCGACGCCTTCGCCGCGCCGGAGCCGTACGCCGCGAGCAGCGACTCCATGTGGTGGCCGGCAGTCGCGCACACGAACTCTCCGCCCATCTCGGCGATCACGTCGGCGATCGCCTTGGCGTTCTCGCGGCGCAGCGCTTCCCCGGTGAGGATCACGGCGCCGGTGTCGATCTGGTCGGGGTGGATGTTGGCTTGCGTGTAGGCCGCGTCGACGATGTCGCCGATGGCGCGCTCGTCGATGCGCGTCTCGCTCTGGTAGGGGGTGAGCACCACCGGCGATTGGTGCAGCGTCTCGCGCTTCACGACGAAGTAGCGGCTGGAGAGGTCCTCGGAGAGCCGGCGCATGTAGATGCGCGAGAAGATCACCTGCGTCCCGGACGAGCCGATGTCGATGCCCACGGACACCAGCGTGATGTGGTCCTGCAGCCAGAGCGAGTCGTTCTCGAGGTCGTATCCCGCGTCGTCGTGATCATGGTCGTGGTCATGGTCGAACTCGCCCTCGGCGTGCGAATGCAGGCCGCCCTCGCCCATCATGTGGTCGAGGAGGGAATGCTTCTTCGTGCCCAGCGGCTCGGCCATCAGATCTTGTAGCTTTCCAGGGTCTCGGGCGCGAAGAGCTCCTCGGGCTCGAGGAGGCGCTTCGAGAGTCCCTGCTCGTGGTGGTAGCGAAGGAACGTGGCGAGCGTCTCGCGGTTCGGCGCGAAGCCGTAGGGCCAGAAGTCGTCGCCCATCAGCGCGCGCGCGTCCTCCACATGCTTGGTGAGCCACGGCAGCATCGCCTTCAGCGCCGCGGTCACGTAGAGGTCCGCATAGGTCTCGCGCTGCGACTGCACGAACGCCTTGTAGAGCGACATCGCGACCCAGGGATGCTCCTCGTAGAGGCTGCGGCGGATCGCCACGGTGTGCATGATCGGGAAGATCCTCGTCTTGCGGTAGTACGCCTGCTCGACCTCCATGTAGCTCTCGAAGAGGCGCTTCACCTTGCCCGCGCCCGCGTGGTACGTGGACGGCATGCGCGCGGTGTAGAAGGCGTCGATGCCACCGTCGCGAAGCATCGCGGCGAGGGTGTCGGCCGCGCCGATCGCCTTCACCTTGATGTTGGGCGGGAGGTCGAGCTTCAGCTTCTCGGAGCGGCCCGGCTCCTCCTCGCCGCCCGTGTAGTAGGTGACGCTGTCCACGGGAACGCCGTACTCGTCCTGCAGGATGCCGCGGATCCACACCGGCGCGGTCATCTGGTATTCGGGATTGCCGACCTTCTTGCCGATGAGGTCCTTCGGCTCGCGGATCCCGGCGTCGGCGTTCACGTAGATGCACGAATGGCGGAAAAAGCGCGACGGGAACACCGGGATCGCGATGAAGTGCTTCTGCTCCCTGAAGAGCGAGACCGCGTACGAAGAGAGCGACATCTCGGCCACGTCGAACTCGCGGTGGCGCAGCATGCGGAAGAAGGTCTCCTCCACCGGCATGTCGAGGTAGGTGAGGTCGATGCCGTCGGGCTGGACGCGCCCGTCCTGCAGCGCGCGCGTGCGGTCGTAGTTCCAGCATCCCAGCGACAGTCGCAGCTTGCTCATCTCACGCCTCGCGCCTCATGCCTCATGCCTCATGCCTAATAAAAACTGTCGAAATGCACCTGCGGATACGGCACGCGCTTGTCCATCAGCATGCGCTGCACCGCCTCGGCCATGGGCGGCGGTCCCGCGAAGTAGTACTCGTACTCGGCCCAGCGCTCGCCCACGAAATCGCGCGCGATCTCGTGCACGAAGCCCTTCGCCCCTTCCCACGTCTCGACGCTGTCCTCGCCGTGGTGCGAGAGGACCGGCGTGAACGTGATGCGGCTGCCGAAGCCGGGCAAGGCCTCGAGCTCGGCCGCGCCGCAAAGGTCTCGCGTGGTGCGCGCGCCGTAGAACACGTGGATCCTGCGCGCGGCCAGGCGCGGCTCGGCCACCGCGCCGCGTGCAAGTGACAGCATGGGAGCGAGGCCCGAGCCCCCGCCGATGAGCACGAGGTCGCGCGGGCTCTCGGCGCGCAGGTAGGCGAGGCCATAGGGGCCGTCGAGCTCGATGGCGCTCCCCACGGCGAGCTTGTCGAAGAGGGTCACGGTGCCGGTGCCGCCCGCCACGCGGCGCACGATGAACTGCCAGCGGGCGCTGCCGTCGTCGATGTTGGACATCGAGTAGGTGCGCGGCGCCTCCAGCCCCGGGAGGTAGAAGAGCGCGTACTGGCCTGGAAGGAAGCCCGGCGCGCCGTGCGCGGCGAAGGTGAACTCGCGCATGTCGTGGGTGAGGTCGCGCACGCCCTCGAGCGTCGCGCGGAAGCGCGCGGGGCGGTGCAGCGGCACGTTCTCCGGGCGAAGGCGAACCTTGATGCGGCAATCGGTGCCGGGCCGCGCCTGGCAGGCGAGGACGCGATTCTTCGCGCGGTCGCGCTCTCCCAGGCCCGGCGCATCGGGGCGCAGCGACGTTATTTCACCTTCGAGGAGCTCCACCTTGCACGTGCCGCAGGAGCCCGCGTTGCACTCGTAGGGCATGCCCAGCCCCGCGCGCAGCCCCGCGCGCAGCACCGTATCGTCGTCCGCGCAGCTGAACTCGGGACCTTCGGCGACCTTGACCGAATGCATCAGTCCGCCATGTGCGCGCCGGAAAGCGACGGCAAGTAACCGAGGCGCCGCGAGATCGCCTCGGCCGCGGCCACCACCGACGGGATCGTCGCCTGGATGTTCTTCTTGGTCATGCGCTGCACCGGCGCCGCCACGCTGATCGCCGCGGTGACCTGGCCCGAGTGGTCGCGGATCGGCGCCGCGACGCAACGCAACCCCACCTCGATCTCCTCGTCGTCGATGGCGTAGCCCTTCTGGCGCACCATCGCGAGCTCGTCCAGCAGCGCCGAAGGCTCGACGATCGTGTGCTCGGTGTAGCGCTTGAGCCCGTTGCCGAGCACTTGCTGGATCACCTCGGCCGGCTGGTAGGCAAGGAGCGCCTTGCCGACGCTCGTGCAATGGGCCGGCGCGCGCGAGCCCAGGCCCGAGGACATGCGGACTGCTTGTTTGCTCTCCCGGATGCGGATGTAGAGCACGCTCAGGTGGTCGAGGATCGCGAGCTGCACGGTCTCACCCGTTTCCTCGGCGAGCGCGTGGATCTGCACCTGCGCGCCGGAGTTGGTATCCATCTTGCGCCGCACCAGCGTGCCCAGCTCGAAGAGCGCGAGGCCGAGGCGGTACTTCCCGGTCTCGCGGTTCTGCTCGAGGATGTCGTACTCGACGAGCGTCGTGGCGAGGCGATGCACGGTGCTCTTGGCGAGCCCCAGGCGCTGCGCGAGCGCGCTGATGCCCATCTCGTACTCGTCCTCGGAGAACGCCTTGGTGAGGCGGATGGAGTTGGCCACGGAGGAAAGGCGCATGCGCTTCGCCTTGGGCTTCTTCAGGCGGTCCATGGTCACGCCGCCCGCGCGGCAAGCCGCATCGCGGCGCCGTACGAGGCCGCCACCGCCAGCACCACGCAGGCGCTCAACGCCATGCCCCACGACGCTACCTCGCGATCGAAGGCCGGCAACGCGTAGCGCGCCGCCGCGAGCGCCGCGATGGCGAGCGATGTAAAGCCGATGGCGAGGCTCATGAGGCGCGAGGCGGCCGCGGCGCGCCCGTCGGCGGAGCGCACCAGGCGACTCACCCACAGGCCGTTCAACGCGTCCGTCGCCATCATTCCCGCGGTGAAGATGAGGCCCAGCAGCGCGGCGAAGAGCCAGCCTGCAAGGTTGGAGCCGGTGATCGAGAAAAGCACCGCCTGGCTGATCGTATCGAAGGAGAGCGCGAAGGCGGCGCCCACGGCGGCCACCAGCATCGGGTGCGAGACGCGTGTGAAGCGCTCGAAGATCCGGCCGCGCAACCCCACTGCCTGCACGAGCTGCCCGTGCGGCGTGCGCATCACCGCGGCGAGGTTGGCGACGCCGAGCACGGTGAGGAACGCGATCGAGATCCACGTGCCCGCGTTTTCCAGCCACGCGGGCGCTTTCCATTCCGCGGCGACGGTGGCCACCGCGATGGCGACCAGCGTCACGACGACGCCGTGGCCCGCGGAAAAGAGCAGTCCCGACCAGCGCGACAGCGCGGGGCGCGCGCGCGCGTTGAAGCGCGTGAGCCCGTCGATCGCTGCGAGGTGATCGGGATCGAGACCGTGCTTCAGGCCCAGCAGGAAAACGACGCCCACCAGCGCGAGCCCGTGCGTCGGCAGGGTTTCAAGCATTTTTTTGCGCCTCGCGCCCCACGCCTACTTCTGGAAAAAAAGCTCGTTCCACAGCTTCTCCCACTTGGGTGCCTCGTCGAGGACGGTGGCCGGCTCGATCAGCGTGAAGGGAAAATCGTTGAGCGCGGTCTTCACCTTCGTGCTGGCGGGCACGCGGCCCATGGACTCGAAGAGCTTCTGGCCTTCCGGCGAGAGCACGTAATCGGCGAAGAGCGCCGCGGCATTGGGGTGCGGCGCGTGCTTCGCGACGCCGATCCCCTGCGGGCGCGCGACCACCGGCTGGACCGGCACGAAGTCGATGGGTGCGCCCTTCCTCTTCAACGACTCGATGTTGCTGTTGTACATGGTGAGGCCCACCGGGACCTCGCCGGCGGCCACCAGCTCCGCCAGCAGGACGTGGCCCTTGCGCATGTCCGGCTTCATCGCCGCGAGCCGGCGGAAGTAATCGTTGCCCTTCTCCGGCCCCCACGTCTTGATGAGGGTCGCCATCCACTCGACGTCGGTCGCCTCGATGCCGATGAGGCCCTTCCATTTCGGATCGGTGAAGCCCTCGTAGGTCGCGGGGAGATCGGAACGCTTTACCTTCTGCGTGTTGTATCCCACCACGAAGTAGTTCATGCGGTCGGGCATCCACGTGCGGTGCGGCGGGATCGCATCGGGCGGCAGGTCGGCCGCGTAAGGCGAGTGCGATTCGGCCAGCAGCTTCTCGCGCGCGAGCATCTCCATCTCCGGGCCGTTGGTCTCGATCACGTCCACCGCGTAGCGCTTGGCCTGGGCCTCGCTCACGACGCGCTGCACCACCTTGTCGGAGAGCGCGCGCCAAAGCTCCACCTTCACGCCATACTTCTTCTCGAAGGCCGCGGCGAGCGGCTTCGACTCCGTGGGCGCGAGCGACGTGTAGAGGGAGACCGTGCCTTCGGCGCGGGCGCGCTCCACGAGGGAAGGGTCCTGTGCGAGGGCGAGCGCGGGCGCGGCGAGCGCGACGAGGGAAGCGAGGAGGATTTTCATGGGCTGGGGGAGATCCAAATTGACCGACTCGGCCATTCTATGTTTAACTTCCGCGGCGGGCAATCAAATGGAACGACGTTCCGCATAAAGGAAATTTACGGGGCCCGATCCCTGGATCCGCCCTCGCGCCGGGGCGATGCCATGTCCACCAAGACCCAGACCACCACCACCCATTACCACATCCAGAAGAAGCGCCGCGCGGAGTTCATCGACGAGTGGCGCAAGTACCGCCAGAGCGTGATCGCGAAGGAAGACGTGGCGCTGGTGCCCACCGCCCGCGGCATGCGCACCGGCGTCTACATGGGCTGGGACGGCGATCGCCCGACGCGAAGCCTCGACGCGCTCGTGCACGAGGTCGACCCGGGCACGGTCACCACCATCCATCGCCATTCGTGGGACGCGATCCTCTTCATGGTGGAGGGATCCGGCTGGACCGAGGTGGACGGCGTGCGCTACGACTGGAAAGCCTGGGACGCGATTCACATCCCGGCATGGAGCTGGCATCGCCACGGCAACGACGGCGCGAAAGCCGGGCGCTTCATGAGCTACTCCTCGGAGCCCACGCTGTGGACGCTCGGCATGAGCCTCATCGAGGACCGCGGCCACGAGAAATTCGCCGACCTCCCGCCCAAGCCCGCCTTCGCGGGAGGCATCGACGGCGACGATCCCTACGCGCGGCGCCTGCGCCGCCTCGCGGTGGAGACGAAGAAGCGGCGCTCGGGGCGCATCCACACGCCCTACGACGAGCAGGAGATCCTCGCCACTCCGCGCGGCACGCGCACCAAGTTCCTGAACGACCGCGCCATCGGCAACGAGGCCTCGGGGCTCACGCAGGTGATGATCCAGTTCGCCCCCGGCAAGACCCAGTCCCTGCACCGCCACCCGGGCGAAGCTTGGCTCTACGTCGTGGAAGGCCACGGCCACAGCTTCATGGGCACCGCGCCCGACAAGGGCGAGCACCATCGCTGGAAGAAGGGCGACCTCATCATCGTCGACCACTTCCTCTGGCACCAGCATTTCAACGACGACCCGCAGAACGAGTGCCGCCTCGTGCGCATCCACATGTTCGACTCGATCCTCGAGACCATGCGCGCGCTGATGGACCCGATGGTGCTCTTCGAGGAAGCCGAGGACACCCTCGTCTCCATGCAGGAGCTCTCGCAGATCCAGTGGCCGGACGACAAGCGGCCCGAGTGATGGATCGCAAGAGCGCCCTCCCCCCGGGCGTGCTCTCGATGCACGTGCTTCCGGCCGAGCACCACGACCGCGACTGGGACGCGATCATCGTGCCGCGCGAGGTGAAGGAGAGGCTCCTCGCGCAGGCGCTCCTCGTGCTCCAGCACGGGCGCAAGCTCTCGATGCTCTCGGGGCTGCCGCACGGATTGATCGTGCTCGCCGGGCCGCCGGGCACCGGCAAGACCACCATGGCGAGGGGCCTTGCGCAGGTGGCGGCGCTCGCCCTCGCCCGCGAGGGAGCGACGACGCTCCTCGAGATCAACCCCCACGCCTTCCCGAGCGACATGCTGGGCGAATCCCAGCGCAACGTGACGCGGCTCCTTGCAGAGACGATTCCGGAGATCGCCGCGCGCAGGCCCTTCACGGTGGTGCTGATCGACGAGGTGGAGAGCTTCGCCGTGAGCCGCTCGGCCGCCTCCTTCGAGGCGAACCCGGTGGACGTGCATCGCGCCACGGACGCGGTGCTGCTCGGCATCGACGAAATCGCGCGCAAGCTTCCCTCGGTGCTCTTCGTCACCACCACCAACTTCATCGAGGCGGTGGACGCGGCGTTCCTCTCGCGCGCCGACCTGGTGATGCGCTTCTCGCTTCCGGACAACGAGACCATCGCGCGCATCCTCGAGAGCGCCATCGGCGAGCTCGCGGTGCAATGGCCGGCGGTGCTGCCCCTCGCGCAGGATACGAAGCGCATCGGCGAGCTCGCGGCGATGTGCGAAGGCTGGGACGGGCGGCGCGTGAGGAAGCTCGTGCTTGCCGCGCTGGCCCAGCGCCTGGAAGTGGCGCGCGACCCGTCGAAGCTCGCGTGGCAGGATTTCCTCGACGCGGCGCGCAAGAAAGGCGGCGTGGAGTGGGCCGGCGGCGCGGCGCTATCGGCGCGCGAGATGTTTCCCGGCGTTCCGAAGGCGCTCATGCACGACCACGACCATGGCCATGGGCACGGCCATCCCACCCACACCCACCAACACGATGCCGATGAAAACTCTCGCTAGGATCCTTGCCGCCGCCGCCTTCTCGTGCCTCATGCCTCATGCCTGGGGCGAGGACTACCCCACCAAGCCGATCCACGTGATCGTCCCCTACTCGGGGGGCGGAGGCGTCGACCTCCTCGCGCGCCTCGTGGGCCAGCAGCTGGGCGAGCGCCTCAAGCAGCCGGTGATCGTCGAGAACCAGGGCGGCGGCAGCAACACGATCGGCATGCGCAGCGTCGCCAATGCCGCGAAGGACGGATACACGCTCGGCGTGGCCACACCCGTCTTCGTGATGACGCCCTCGCTCATCAGGAACCATCCCTACGATCCGTTGAAGGACTTCGCGCCGGTCGCCATGATCGGCTCGACGCCGCTCGTGCTCGTGGTGCATCCGAGCGTGCGGGCGAAGAGCGTGAAGGAATTCATCGCGCTCGCCAAGGCCGAGCCCGGGACCCTCAACTTCGCGTCGCTCGGCGCGGCGACCACGCAGGGGCTCGCCGGATCGATGTTCAACTTCATGACCGGCATCGACACGGTCCAGATCCCCTACAAGGGGAGCGCCCCCGGAACCACGGACCTCCTCGCCGGCAACGTGCAGTTCATGTTCAACGCGCTGCCCTCGATGCTGCAGCACATCCGCGCCGGCAAGATGCGCGCGCTCGGCGTGAGCGGCGCGAAGCGCTCCCCGGAGCTGCCGGACGTGCCGCCCATCCGCGAGACGGTGCCCGGCTACGAGGTGACGACGTGGTACTCGTTCGTCGCGCCCGCGGGCACGCCGGCCGCCGTGGTCGAGCGCCTGAACCAGGAGATCTCGGCCATCATCGAGGCGCCGGAAATGAAGAAGAAGCTGCAGGAGCAGGGTGTGGACGCCGACCCGATGACGCCCGAGGAGCTGGGCGCGCTCTTCAGGAGCGAGTCCGCCCGGTGGGCGAAGGTGATCCGCGACATGAACATCAAGCCGGAGTAGCTACCAGAGCCGCTCGCCGCGCGCGACCTTCTCGGCCATCTCCGTCTGGAATTCCGGCGGGCCGAAGCCCAGGCGCTCGCCGTTCTCCTCGTAGAAGAAGGGGCTGCCGGTGCGCACGCTCATCTCGCGCATCCACGCGATCAGCTTGCCGTCGGGATCGCGCCCCGCGGAGCGCAGCACGTACGCGGTGCGCCCGCGCCATTTCATGTTGATCACCATCACGCCGAGGCGATCGGGGCGAAACTCCTCGGGGAAGGGGTTGCCGGGCGCGAGCCAGCCGCAGAGGAATTCGCGGCACGGATACTGGGGCCGCGTCTCGTAGATTCCGCAGCATTTCTCGCCGCGGAAGAAGCACGGCTGCCCCGGGTACATCTCGTGGCCCTCGATGATTCCGGTGACCCAGCCGTCGCAGCACGCCGTGCATTCCCCGCACTGCCGCGTCGCGGGCGCGGCGATGGCGATCACGGCGCCGCAGCACTTCTTGTATTTCTTGCCGCTGCCGCAGGGGCAAGGATCGTTGCGCCCGACAGGCATGGGGAATCGATGACGATGGGATGCATTCAGTATACTCGGAGCGCACACCGAAACTCGCGTTCTTCTCCCCGGAATTCCACGCTTGCTCGTCTATCTCGCCGTCTCGCTCTCGTTGCTCCAGGGAATCAGCCAGCGCGGCTCGAAGATGGTGGTGTCGCTCTCCGCGCTCTCGCTGGGCGCGACACCTTTCCAGGTCGGAATCCTCCAGGGACTCTTCGCCGTCTTCCCGCTGGTGCTCGCGGTCTACGCGGGCAAGGTCTCGGATCGCATCGGCGTGAAGCGCCCCATCGTGGGCGGCTCGGCGATGATGGCGATCGGGCTCCTCGCGCCCTTCGCGGTGCCGGGGTTCGCAGGGCTCATGGCGTGCGCGACGCTCGTGGGCCTCGGTCACATCTTCTTCCACGTCTCCATCCACAACCTGATCGGCGCGTTCGGCGACGGCGAGGCGCGCACGCGCAACTTCGCCACCTTCTCGCTGGGCGCCTCCATCTCCGCGTTCATCGGGCCGTCGCTTTCCGGCTTCTCCATCGACGGCCTCGGATACCCCGCGACCTTCGCGATGCTCGCCGTGATCTCGCTCATGCCCGCCGCGATCATCCTCGCGTACCCGCGCATCGTGCCGCCGCGCGCGCCGCACTCGCCGGAGCAGCACGCCGGCGGCTCGCTCGCCCTGCTGCGCAGCGCGGGCCTGCGACGCACGCTGCTCATGAGCGGCGTGACGCTCACCGGGATCGAGCTCTTCACGTTCTATTTCCCCGTCTACGGCCGCTCCATCGGATTGTCGGCGAGCGTGATCGGGCTCGTCATGGCGAGCTATGCGGTCGCCGCGTTCCTCGTGCGCCTGGGCATGCACCGCGCGGCCCGGCGCCTGGGCGAGATCGGCGTCCTCACCGCGTCGCTCTTCATCGCGGGCGCAACGTACCTGCTGGTGCCGTTCGTGGACAAGGCGCCGCTCCTCGCCCTCATGGCGTTCCTGCTCGGCATCGGACTGGGCTGCGCGCAGCCGCTCACCATCCTCCTCACCTACAACCACGCGCCCGCCGGGCGCTCGGGGGAGGCGCTCGGCATGCGCCTCACGGTGAACAAGCTCACGCAGATCGCCGTGCCGCTCGTCTTCGGCGGGCTCGGCTCCGCCGCGGGGATCCTCGCCGTCTTCTGGGCGAACGGCGCTTTCCTGTTGGCGGGAGGTTTCGTATCCTTGGCGGAACGGCGCGTCACGGCGCGGAAGGACCCGGCCGCCGCAGTCGCCGAACAACAGGAGGAGGACACGTGAAGACACGACTCATCGCATCGATCGCGGCAGTGCTCGCGATCGCCGCGCACGCCCAGGCGCCCGCGGGCGACGCCGCGCGCGGCAAGGGCCTCTACATGAAGAACATGTGCTACACGTGCCACGGCACCGCGGGCCAGGGCGGCACGCGCGGCTCCGGACCGCGCATCGCCTACGACGTGTGGCCCTGGGAGGGATTCGCGCAACAGGTGCGCCATCCGCGCGAGTCCATGCCGCGCTACGCCCCGCAATTCCTGAGCGACGCCGAGCTCGCCGACATCTACGCGTACGTCTCCTCGGTGAAGCGCGGGCCGAAGGCCTCCGACATCCCGCTCCTGCGGTAACGCCTCGTCAGCGTCCCTGGCAGACGACGTCCACCAGCGCGGGCCCTCCGCGTTTCACCGCGGCGACGGCGCGGGCGAGCGCGGGGCCGAGCTGCGCCGGATCCTCGATGGGCCCTTCCGCATGCACGCCCATGGACTGCGCGAGCTTCGCGTAGTCGATGGGCGGGTCCTGGATCGTGGTGCCGATCCATGCCTGGTCCGGGCGCCGGCCGTGCACCGCCGCCATGCGCTGCAGGTGCATCACTTCCTGGTGGTAGGCGCGGTTGTTGTGCATGACATAGAGGATCGGGATCTTGTGATACGCCGCGGTCCAGAGGATGCCGGGCGAATACATGAGGTCGCCATCGGGCTGGAAGGTGACGGTGAAGAGGCCGCGCGTCTTGTTGGCGAGCGCGACACCCAGCGCTCCCGGCGCCGCATAGCCCACGCCCTGCGCCCCGGCGCCGCCGAGCATGTGGTGATACTCGGTCGCGGGCCACATGCTGCGCGCCCAGGGAATGCGGTCGCTCACCGCGAGCGACCACGGCTCGCCCTTCACCGCGTTCCACGTCTCTACCGATAGGCGCGCCGTCGTGACGGGCGAGAGGTCCCAGCCGAGGGCGGCTTCCTCGCGCAGCTTGCGTTGCGCCTTTACGTGCGCCTCGCCGTGCTTCCCGGCGCGCGCGGAGAAGGCGCGGCGCCGATCGTCGCTCGCGGCGCGGCGCACCTCGTCGATCAACGCCGGCAGGCTCGCCTGCGCGTCGCCGTTGATCGAGAGGTCCACCGGCATGTAGCGCTGGAAGTCCTGGTAGTTGGAGCGGATGTACACGTCCTGCATCGACAGGTTCACGATGCGCGCGTCCTTGCGCATGCGCGTGTGGAGCACCTTGTGCGGATCGGAGAGCGAGTTGAACTGCCCCCACGGGTCCGCCACCTCGAGGAGCAGCACCACGTCCGCGTCGCGCACGAGCCCGCGCGAGCCGTTCAACGGATGGGTGACGGGAAAATTCATGCGCCCGCCGAGATCCACCACCGGAGCGCCGAGCGCCTCGGCAAGCTCCACCATGAGCTTCACGCCGTCCTGGTCGCGCACCGCGCGGTCGGCGACGATCACCGGGTGCTCCGCGGCCACCAGCCACTTCGCCGCCTCGGCGAGCGCCGCGCGCTCGCCCTGCGGCGGGCGCGAGCGCGTAAGCCGCGGGATGCGCGGCTCGCCCTCCACCGCTACCTCCTGCAGGTCCATGTCGGCGGTGATCATCACCGGCTCCATGGGCGCCGTGGTGGCGATCTTGTACGCGCGCACCGTGGATTCCGCGAAGTGCTGCAGCGACATCGGATAGTCGTCCCACTTCACGAAGTCGCGCACGAGGAGCGCCGGATCCTGCACCGAGTGGTTCCATTCGGTGCCGGGGCGGCGCTTCGCGGCGTCCAGGCCGTTGCCGGCGAAGATCATGATGGGCACGCGGTCGACCCACGCGTTGTAGATCGCCATCGCGGCGTGCTGCAGCCCCACGGTGCCGTGGATGATCGCGCCCATGGGCTTGCCCGCGGCCTTGGCATATCCGTGCGCCATCGCGACGGCCGCTTCCTCGTGCATGCACGTGAGGAGCTGCGGCTTCACGTTGCCGCCGTAGTTCACCAGCGACTCGTGCAGGCTCCTGAAGCTCGAGCCCGGGTTGGTGGAGAGGTACTCGAGGTCGAGCGTCTTGATGACGTCCACCATGAAGTCGGAGCCGGGGCGCGCGATCACGGCATCGCCGGCCGGCGCCTTCTCCTTCTTCTTGCCGTCTTCCTCCTTCTGCGGCGCCTGCGCGATCCCCGCGCCCGCGGCGCCCACGCCCACCGTCGCCGCCGCGCTCTTCAGGAAAGTCCTGCGATCGAGGCCCGCCTTCTTGTCGTCTTCCATCACGTTTCGCTCCTGCGGTCCGGTCGCGATCGAGTCTATCATTGGCATTGGACGCAGGAACACCGTTCCACATCGAAGAAAATCCATGACGACCAAGATCATGCCGCTCGCCGACGCGGTCGGCCAATACGTGAAGGACGGGCAGACGATCGCGATGGAAGGATTCACGCACCTCATTCCGTTCGCCGCGGGGCACGAGGTGATCCGGCAGGGGCGCAAGGACCTCACGCTCGTGCGGATGACGCCCGACATCATCTACGACCAGTTGATCGGCATGGGCACGGCGAAGGCGCTCGTGTTCTCGTGGGGCGGCAATCCCGGCGTGGGCTCGATCCACCGCTTCCGCGACGCGATCGAGAACGGCTGGCCGGCCCCGCTCGCGATCCACGAGCACAGCCACGCCGACATGGCGGGACGCTACCAGGCCGGCGCCTCGGGGCTACCCTTCTCGGTGCTGCGCGGCTACGTGGGGAGCGACCTGCCGAAGCACAACCGCGACATCCGCTCGATCACGTGCCCCTTCACCGGCGAGAAGCTCGCGGCCACGCCCGCCATCAACCCGGACGTGACCGTCATCCACGCGCAGAAGGCCGACCGCCAGGGCAACGTGCTCGTCACCGGCATCGTCGGCATCCAGAAGGAAGCGGTGCTCGCCGCGAAGGCCGCCATCGTCACCGTGGAGGAGATCGTCGAGCATCTCGACGCGCCGATGAATTCGTGCGTGCTGCCGCACTGGGTGTTGAGCGCCATCTGCGAGGTGCCCTACGGCGCGCATCCGAGCTACGCGCACGGCTACTACGGCCGCGACAACGCGTTCTGCAAGGCGTGGGACGGCATCGCCCGCGAGCGCGATCCGTTCGTCGCATGGATGAAGGAGCACGTGCTCGGCACGAAGGACCACGCCGGATTTCTGAAGTCGGCCGGCATCGTCACCCCGGCGTGATATGAGCTACACGCCCAACGAGATCATGACCATCGAGGCGGCGCGACGCCTGAAGAACGGCACCGTGTGCTTCGTGGGCATCGGCATGCCGTCGGCCGCCGCCAACCTCGCGCGCCTCACGCACGCGCCCGAGGTCGTCCTCATCTACGAGAGCGGCACCATCGGCGCCAAGCCCGACGTGCTGCCGCTTTCCATCGGCGACGGCGAGCTCGCGGAATTCGCCGACACCGTGGTCTCGGTGCCGGAGATCTTCCGCTACTGGCTGCAGGGCGGGCGCGTCGACGTGGGATTCCTCGGCGCCGCGCAGGTGGACCGGTTCGGCAACATCAACACGACCGTGATCGGCGGCGACTACGAGAAGCCGAAGGTGCGCCTTCCCGGCGCGGGCGGCGCGCCCGAGATCGCGTCGAACGCGAAGCAGACCTGGATCATCATCAAGCAGACGAAGAGGAGCTTCGTCGCGAAGCTCGACTTCCTCACCTCCGTCGGTCACCTCGACGGCGGCGACTCGCGGGCGAAATCAGGCGCGCGCGGCGCGGGGCCCACCGCGGTCATCACGGATTTGGGCGTGCTCGCGCCCGATCCCGTCACGCGGGAGCTGACGCTCGTCGCGATCCATCCCGGCATCACGGTCGAGCAGGCCAAAGCCTCCACCGGTTGGGACCTCAAGGTCGCCGCGCAACTCTCGCACACGGCGCCTCCCACCGAGGCGGAGCTTGCGACGCTTCGCGACCTGCATGCACGGACATCGAAGGCGCACGGGACTGTCGCTTCGGAATAGCTGCGCGATTCGCGGCACGTGATTCATCGTCGCCACGCTGCGGGGGGATTCATCTGCGGGTGTTCATCGCGAGCACCACCTGCGTTTCGAGGCTGCGTTCGTCTTCGAAGCACAGGTGAAAAAAAGCCCGGGCACGCCCGGGCTTCTGGTCGTCGCGCGAGCGCTAGAAGAAGTGGATGATCCCGACGCCGAACGCCGAGGTGTCGGCACCCGGCGCCACCGCCGCGGTGCTCACCGTCGGTCCCGGCGAATACTGCGCGTTCTCCTTGTTGGTGAGGCGATAGTAGGAGGCCATCACTTCGGTGCGCTTGGAGAAGCGGTAGATATAGCCCAGCGTCACGTAGTTCGCGCCGAGCGCGTTGGTGTTGCACGCGGCGCCGCCCACGCGCTCGCAGGAGCCGTCGGCTGCGCGGCCGTAGGTGATGAAGACGCTGCTCTCGTTGGCGAAGAACTGCTCGACCACGCCGTACCACGCGGTGCGCTTGTACGAATTCACCGCGCCCACGAGGCTGTCGCTGTTCTTGTACTCGAGCTGCTCCACCATTCCGGTGAGGCGCGTGTTGCCGATGCGATAGAGCACCACGAACTTGTGGCCGTGGTCCTTGGAAGACGAATTGGCGGCGGTGCCCGCGGCCGAGCCGCCCAGTTGCGTGAGGCCGAAGTAGTCCTTGTGCTCTTCGTAGGCGTAGCGAAGGCTCAACGTTCCCACGTCGTACTGCGCGGAGATGGCGGTCACGGTGGGCTTGATGAAGGGGCCGCCGGCGACGACCGTGCCCGCGCCCTCGTCCACCGAATGCGCGACGCGCAACGACAATCCGCTCCAGTTGGGCGACCAGTACTGCACGGAGTTGCCCTGGCGGCGGTCGAACGACGCGTCGGGCTTGGCGCCCACGCGCGTGAACTGCGTCGTGGTGTTGCCCACGCCGAAGCCGGGGTTGCCGGTGATCGCGGTGCGGTCGAACACGTAGCCCGCGCGCAGCGGGTTCACGGGCAGCGAGACGTACTTGTAGGGCGTGTCCCACTGGCCCATGAAGATCTCGCCCCAGCGGTTCCTCAATCCCACCTTCGAATCGCGCGCGCCAAGGCCGGGGCCGGTGTTCTGGTCGATCTGGAAGCCGCTCTCCAGCTGCCACACGAGCTTGAGATCCCCGCCGAGGCTCTCGTAGCCGCGGAAGCCCCAGCCCGTGGTGCCCACCGTGATGCGATTGCGCTTGAGATCGTTCACGCCCGTGTACGACGAGGCGGGAACCTGCGTCGGTCGGCTGGAGGGCGCAGGCGAGGTGGCGCCCGTGGTCTCCGCACTGTCGAGGAAGGGGAACACCGTGCCGTACATCTCGACCACCGAGGAAGGCTCGTCGGCGGCGCGGGCACCCAGGGCGAGGGGGAGCGCCGCGAGGACAAGAAGGCGAACCAGGTTCTTCATTTTTTTTTTGTTCCTCTCTCGAGCGTTTACTTGCCGGGGTCCTTCACATCGGGAAACCTGTCGAACTCCACGTTGTAGTAGTCGTTGCCGACTCTCTGCACGCGGCGGATGTAGACGGTCTGCACGATGTCGCGCGTCGCGGGGTCGATGGCGATCGGGCCGCGCGGGCTCGTCATCTTCACGTTCTTCAGGATCTCCATGGCCTTGTCGCCGTCGATGGCGTTGCCGAGCTTCTTCACCACCTCGGCGATCGCCGCCATGCCGTCGTAGCCGCCCACCGCCATGAAGTTGGGGCGCTTCAATTCCGTGTTCACCTCGCCGAAGGCCTTCACGAACGCCTTGTTCTGCGCCGAATCGTGGTGGGCCGAGTAGTGATGGCTCGTGATCACGCCCAGCACCGGCTCGCCCATGGTCTGCAGCACGTCGTCGTCGGTGAGATCGCCCGTGGCGATCACCTTGATGCCTTCCTTGGCGAGGCCGCGCTCCTCGAAGGCCTTCATGAAGGCGATGCCCTGCTCTCCCGCGGGCACGAACATGAACACCGCTTCGGGCTTCGCATCCTTGATGCGCTGCACGAAGGGCGCGAAATCAGGGTTGCGCAGCGGCACGCGCACCGAGTCGACGATGGCGCCGCCGGCCGCGGTGAAGGCTGCGGCGAACGCCTTCTCCGCATCGAGGCCCGGCGCGTAGTCGGCCACCAGCGTGTACACCTTCCTGATGCCGTTCTTCGCGGCCCACGTCGCCATGGGCGCGGAGACTTGCGGCAGCGTCATCGAGAAGCGAACGATGTAGGGCGAGCGCGTTGTGACCACCGAGGAGGCGGCGTTCATCACCACCATCGGCGTCTTCGACTCGGTCGCGACGGGCGCGGCGGCGAGAGCTGAAGGCGTGAAGCCGAAGCCCGCCAGGAAATCGACCTTGTCGCGCGTGACGAGCTCCTGCGCGAGGCGCTTGGCGATCTCGGGATTGGGACCGGTGGTGTCGCGAACGAGGATCTGGATCTTGCGGCCCGCCACCGTGTCGCCGTGGATCTTCATCCACGCCTTCATGCCCGCTTCCATCTGCTTGCCGTAGTCGGCGGCGACGCCGGAGAAGGGCGCGACGAGCCCGATCTTCACGTCCTGCGCCAGGGCCAAAGGCGCCGCGAGGAGCGCGATTGCCGCGAGGATGGCCTTCCTCATTTCGATTGTTCTCCCCGAGCTAATTCTTCTATGTGGACCGAAGCATGAACGCGGGTCGTGCGAGCGTCAAGGGGCGATAAGATACTGAAATGACTGAAGCCTTTATCTGCGACGCCGTGCGCACCCCCTTCGGGCGCTACGCGGGCGCGCTTTCTCCCGTGCGCGCCGACGACCTCGCCGCCATCCCCCTCGCCGAGCTCATGCGGCGCAATGCCGCGGTCGATTGGCAAGCCCTCGACGACGTGATCTACGGCTGCGCCAACCAGGCGGGCGAGGACAATCGCAACGTCGCGCGCATGGCGCTGTTGCTCGCCGGAATTCCAATCGAGGTTTCGGGCGCCACGGTGAATCGCCTGTGCGGCTCGGGGATGGAGGCCATCGGCCAGCTCGCTCGCGCGATCCGCGCGGGCGAGTCGCAGATCGGCATCGCGGGCGGCGTGGAGAGCATGTCGCGCGCGCCTTTCGTGATGCCCAAGGCCGACAGCGCTTTCTCGCGGACGAACGCGGTGTACGACACCACCATCGGCTGGCGCTTCGTCAATCCGAAGATGAAGGCGAAGCACGGCGCGGACCCGATGCCCGAGACCGCGGAGAACGTGGCGCTCGACTACAACGTGTCGCGCGCCGACCAGGACGCCTTCGCGCTGCGCTCGCAGGAGCGCGCGCTTGCCGCGCAAGCCGCGGGGCGCCTTGCCGAGGAGATCGTGCCGGTCACGATCCCCGCGAAGAAGGGCGATCCGGTGGTGGTCGCGAAGGACGAGCATCCGCGCGCGACCTCGCTGGAGCAGCTCGCGAAGCTGAAGCCCATCGTGAAGGAAGGCGGGAGCGTCACCGCGGGGAACGCCTCGGGCGTGAACGACGGAAGCTGCGCGGCGATCGTCGCGAGCGAGGCGGCAGCGAAGAAGCACGGCCTCACGCCGCGCGCGCGCATCCTCGGCATGGCCGCGGCCGGCGTGGCGCCGCGCATCATGGGGATGGGGCCCGCGCCCGCGTCGAGGAAGCTCCTCGCGCGCCTGGGCTTTCCGATCGCGAAGATGGACGTGATCGAATTGAACGAGGCCTTCGCATCCCAGGCGCTCGCCGTGCTGCGCGAGCTGGGCGTGGCCGACGACGCGGCGCACGTGAATCCCAATGGCGGCGCGATCGCGCTCGGCCATCCGCTCGGCGCCTCCGGCGCGCGCCTCGTCACCACCGCGATGTACCAGCTCCAGCGCACCGGCGCCCGCTACGCGCTCTGCACCATGTGCATCGGCGTGGGCCAGGGCATCGCGCTCGCAATCGAGCGCGTCTAGAAAGTCGTGTCAGGTACGACTTATTCCGCTCAGGAAAGCGCGAAGGGGTAGGCGAGTGTTCCGTCGGGCCGGGGCTGCGCGGCGGGCGTGATCTTCGCGCACTCGACCTTTTCCACGCCCAGGATGTGCCACACCTCTTCGCCCGCCGCGAGGAGGTAGTCGGCGATGATGCGGCGGTGGCATCGCCACCAGACGGTCTCCGCGCACATCACCGCGCATCGCTGCAGCGCGCCGGCTTGCCGCAGCCGCGCCAATCCCGCGCGGAACTCCTCGCTGGACGCATAGTCCGCATAGTTGTGGAAGCTCTGGTTCTCCCAATATGCGTTGGTTTCGGGCGCCGCGCCCGGCTTCTTCTTGCGCAACCCCCCCAACACCGCGATGTGCTCGCAGCCGATGCCGAACGGCGCGAGGGATGCGGGCAGCGTGTCCTCGTTGTATTGCGGGTTGGTGCGCGAGCGGGGAATGGCGCGCACGTCGATCACGCGCTCGACTGCGCTCGCGCGAAGCAGCGCCACGAACTCGTCGAGCGAGCGCGTTGCGTGGCCGATGGTGAAGAAGGCGAGATCCACGCTCGCTTACCGCGCGAGAAGCCGCGCCGCGTGCAGCACGGTGTCGACCATCCGGTCGCACTCGAGCGATTCCGCGGGACGGCCTTCGGTGTACCCGTAGGGCACGCACCACACCGGGCAGCCCGCGTCGCGCGCGGCGGCCACGTCGTTGTCGGAGTCGCCGATCATCAGGGCCTCGTGGATGGGAATTCCCATGCTCTTCGCCGCGGCCACGAGCATGTCGCCGAAGGGCTTGCGGCGAAGTCCGTCGTCGCCCGCCACCACGGTGTCGAACAACGCGTCCACCTGCAATTGGCGCAGCAGCTTCTGCGTGAAGTGCCGCGGCTTGTTGGTGACGACGCCGAGCTTGAGCCCGGCGGCGCGCATCGCCTCGAGCCCGTCCCTCACACCGGGAAAGAGCGCCGCGCGCGTGGCGACGAGGCGCTCGTAGTGGCCCTCGAAGGCTTCGACGGCATGGTCGAGATCGGTGGTGGCGCCCACCTGCTCCACGGCACGCTCGACCAGCGAGCGCACGCCGCGGCCGATGAGCGCGGTCGCCGCCTCCAGCGAGATCACGGGAAGCCCCGCGCCGGCGAGCGTCTCGTTCAACGCGAGCGCGATTTCCTCAGCTGTGTCGACGAGCGTGCCGTCGAGGTCGAGGATTACCGCGCGCATGGAGCCGGAAGGGAGGGTCATGGGCCATGAAACAAAAAAAGCCGCTCGTCGCCGCGGCTTTTTTCGTGCATCGGAAGTGAAACTGGTAGGCGCGATTGGACTCGAACCAACGACCCCCACCATGTCAAGGTGGTGCTCTAACCAGCTGAGCTACGCGCCTGTTGTTCGAAGGCGAATTTTATCCGAAATCGCGCTGCAACGGCAGTACGGCACCCTCCTTGCTCTGTAAGGAGTGCTACGGCAAGCGGGGCTACCGCCCCATTTGTCCTTCTGTCACCCACAAGGAGACGCAATTGAGCCACGCATCACCCACCACCATGCGCCTGCGCGAGAGCGACCGCGCGGCGCTCGTGACCCATTTCCTCGCGTTGGACGGCGAAGACCGGCGTCTTCGCTTCGGCGCTTCGATCCGCGACGAGGCCCTGAGCGAGTACGTGGCGCGCATCGATTTCGAGCACGACGGCCTCTTCGCGGTGCAGGACGACGAGCTGAGGTTGATCGGCGTCGTGCACGTGGCCTTCTCGAGCGACACGGCGGAGCTTGGCCTTTCAGTATTGCCGGGCTTGCGCGGGCACGGGCTGGGAAGCGCTCTCTTCGCGCGCGCCGTGATCCACCTTCGCAACCGAGGAGCGCGGGAAGTCTTCGTGCATTGCCTCACGGAGAACGGCGCGATGATGCACCTCGCGCGCAAGAACGGCATGCGCGTGATCCCCGCGGGCTCGGAGACCGACGCGAGCCTCGAGGTGGAGCCGGCCACGCCGCACTCGCATTACCTCGAGTGGATGCAGGACACGCAGGCGAGGACGATCCAGGCCGTGCGCCGCCAACTGCGCTTCTCGCGCGTGATGATGGGCATCTTCTCGCCGGGGTGAGCGCGTGCCGCGCCGCTAGTCGCGGCGCGTGAGGTGCAGGCCCTTCAGGTATTCGCCCTCGGGGAAGTGGATCGAGACCCCGTGGTCGGCGGATGCCCCCAGGCGCGCGTCGATGGTGAGGTCCACGCGCGCGTCCGCCGCGGCGCCCGCGACGATCTTCTGGAAGAGGTCCGCGCCCACCGCGCCCGAGCACGAGAACGTGAGGAGGCTGCCGCCGGGCGCGAGGAGCTTCATCGCCCAGAGGTTGATGTCCTTGTAGGCACGCGCGGCGTTGGCGACGTGCTTCTCCGTGGGCGCGAACTTCGGGGGATCGAGGACGATAAGGTTGTACTTCTTGTTCTGGTCGCGCAGCTTCCTCAGGTGCGCGAAGACGTCCGCGGCGAGCCACTCGGTGCGCTGCGGATCGAGGTTGTTCAACTCGAGGTTGCGGCGCGCGAGGGCGAGCGCCTCTTCCGAGGTGTCGATGGAAGTCACGTGGCGCGCACCTCCCCGAAGCGCGGCGAGGCTGAATCCCCCCGTGTAGCAGAAGGCATTGAGCACCTCGGCATCGTTCGCGAGCGATCCGGCGAGCGCGCGGTTGTCGCGCTGGTCCAGGTAGAAGCCGGTCTTCTGGCCGTTGACGATATCCACCTCGTAGTGGATCGCGTCCTCGACGATGCGCACCGGATTCTTCGCTTCGCCCGCGAGAAGGCCCGAGCGCGGCGCGAGCCCTTCGAGCGAGCGCACTTCCACGTCGGAGCGCTCGTAGACGTTCTTCGCTGCGGTGAGCTCGCCGAGCGCGACGGGCCACAGCGCGCGCCACTTTTCCGCACCCGCGGAGAGGATCTGCACCACGAGCGTATCGGCGTAGCGATCGACGATGAGGCCGGGCAATCCGTCGGACTCCCCGTGCACGAGGCGCAGCGCGTCGCTGCCCACGCGAAGGCTCGCGCGCCGGTCGATGGACGCAGTGAGGCGCGCGCGCAGGAATTTCTCGTCGATCACGTCGTGCGCGTCGAACGACCAGGCGCGCGCGGTGATCTGCGAGTCGGGACAAAACGCCGCCCATGCGAGGAACGCGCCGTCGCGCGCCACGACCGAGACCGTGTCGCCCGCGCCGGGATGGCCCTCGACGCGCTCGATCGCCCCCGAGAAGATCCAGGGATGGCGATGGCGGACGGACTTGTCGCGTCCGGCCCTCAAGATCAGGCGGGGGGATTCGGCGGCCACGGGGAGTTCGGGTAAGGCGAGAGAAGTATCATTTTACGATGACTTCGCCTTCGGCCCCCGAAAAGATCGTCATCAAGGTCGGCGACATCACGCGCGAGGACGTCGACGCGATCGTGAACGCCGCCAACTCGAGCCTTCTCGGAGGCGGCGGCGTCGATGGCGCAATCCATCGCGCGGGCGGCCCGGCAATTCTCGCCGAGTGCCGGCGCATTCGCGAGACACGCTATCCGGACGGACTGCCCACGGGTGAGGCGGTGATCACCACGGGCGGACGGCTTGCCGCGAAGCACGTGATCCACACCGTCGGGCCGATCTACGGACAGAACAGCGGGCGGGATGCGGAGCTACTCGCCGCGTGCTATGAAAATTCGATCGCCCTCGCCGCGGCGAACGGGCTCACGACGATCGCGTTTCCGGCGATCTCGACCGGGGTTTACGGTTATCCGAAAGACGAGGCCGCGCGCGTCGCCCGCACCGCCATTGAGCGCGCGCTGGCACGCTTGTCTACGATCCGCGAGGTTCGCCTCATCGCGTTCGAAAAATAAGTCGTGTGAGGTACGTATTGATTTGTAGTAAGAGACACGAATTATTTTTTAATTGGGGTGCGGAGACCATCGGGAGGACAGGGTTGCGACCGGGGTGCTTTGGCTC
>JBBRTF010000032.1:0-55186 GCA_038244725.1 Burkholderiales bacterium | reverse complement strand
CGCGCATGCCGGGCCACGTCCGCCCGGGCATTCCTCGCACCTGCTTGCCGTTGGAGTTCCATGCGTTCGCTCTTGGTCAGTTTCATCATGCCCTCCATGGACACGATGATACTACCGTTTTAACTGTTACAGTCCACTAGTGCACGAGGGACGGGGCGGCACCGAGGTGTCTATCGCAGCGAACGAATTGCAAGACGTGGACAGCATGCAAAGTGCGCCTGCGGCGACGGCCCTCGCGAGGAGTCTCAACGCGCCCCGCGACCCGAAGCCTTCACGTACGAGAGCTCGGGGTCGACCTTCGCCTGCTGCGCGAGCCAGCTCGCCGGCAGGTTGTCCCGCGCCTGAACCCAGCGCTGAGCCAACGCGAGCTTTTCGCGCGCGAGCGCAAGGTCGTGCGCGCCCGGTTCAGAAGGCGCGAGCTCCGCCTTCGCGATCGCGACGCGTGCTTGCGCGAGTTCGACTTCGGGAACCGGGTTGCTCGCGCACCCCGCGGCCAGCGTGGCGGAGAGCGCAATCATCGCGCATGCATATCTGGTGGTGGCCATCTCGGATTCCTCTCGCATTCGTGCCTTCGACCCTGTGCAAGATCTTGCGCCCGGGGCGGAGCGCGGGCCCTCGGGCAATCGCGAGGTTATCCATTCGCTATTGCTGAGGGCGGCATTGTCGAATTCCGGAGTGCCCCGATGAGTGGAAGTCACACAAGCGCTGGCGGGGCAAGCCCTTGGGCTCGATCGGAATGTGACTTGGTGGGCGCAGCTGCGGGCCTTATTCGCTTCGCCCGGCCCGATTGATTTCGTCGACGATCTTGCAGGCCTGGTCGATGGAAATGCGAACGAAGGTCAGGTTGCCGATGGTATAGCCGCTCAGCGCTTCTTCGGCACGCCTGCGAAGGGCTTTTGCATCGAGCAGGCCGAAGCGCGCCAGGGCTTTGATGTCTTCCTGATCCGGTTCGGCGAAGCGCGCGAGCTTCGACACGGCGAGGTCCACCGGAGAGAGGACTCGCACCGCGAGGCGCTTCCCGTTCACGCCGGGAACCTCGATCGGCACCGAGTCGTCGTGCGTGTCTTCGTGCATGAGGCCGGGGGTGTCGTTGTACTGGCGATCGAAGTAGACGAGGCGCAGCTTTCCGGCGCTGTCGCGGTACATCGCCTCGAGGTTTTGGGGCAGGAGCAGGCGGCGACCGAGCACGGCATCGATGTCTCCCGAGAAGCGGGAGCCGGTGTAGATGTGCGTCGCAGCGCCTCCGGCCACATACACGGGGATGGGCGGGCCCTTGTAGTCACCGAGAGAAGCCTCGATGCGCGACATCACCTCCGCGAACGCCTTCCAATACGCGGGGTCGGCCCTGACGTTTATCCTGGCCCTGGCTATGCCCGGCCCTCCGGGCGGGAAAGCCGGGCGCGCAGCATCGGCACGAACCGATCGGGCTTGAGCGGGGAGGCCTCGAGCCACCTGGAGGCCACCTCGAGCCTGCTCATTCCGGGATGAAGCTGTTCTGCCAGCGCGAGCATGCGTTCACGGTCCGCCAAGTCGAGGGCGGCCAGCATCATCGCCATGCCGGCGAGAAGCTGCGGATGCCCGGCCCGCTTCCAGCGCGACAGGCGAAAGTCGCCTGACGCGACGAGATCCAGCAATCGCCCTTCTTCCTTCCGGGAAAGGGACGTCGGCATCGGCGCGAGCCTGGGCCTTCTCATTCCAGGCTTCGCGTCGAACTCCCGTGCGGGCACCAGGTATGCGATCACGCGTCCATGCTTGCGGATGGCAAGCTTGCCCACGACAGCGCGCGCAAGCACGCCTCCCAGGTTGTTCTTCAGCTCCGTGGCGTCGACCGTTTCCATGGTCGAAGCATATGCTGTTTAGGACTAAACAGCAAGTACTGAAGCTTGCCGGAACGCGGAAATCTCCGTACGGTAGCGCACAGAACGCAGCCCCAGTCAGCGGTAAATTGGGGCATGCTGCATGAATTCCTCGAAGCGAACCGCGCGGAGCTGATCGAGCGCTGCCGCGGGAAAGTCGCGCGCAGGCCCACGCCGCACGCGCAACCGGCGGAGGTGCTGCATGGCATCCCCCTCTTCCTCGGCCAGCTGATCGAGATACTTCGCCTCGAAAGCGCCGGCGCCGGGGAGAACTCGACGCGCAAGGGTGCCCGGCACGTCCCCTCGGAGCTCGCCACCGGCGCCGCGAGGCACGGCCACGAGCTGCTTCGCGACGGCTACGCGGTCGACGAGGTCGTCTACGCGTACGGCGACCTGTGCCAGGCGATCACGGAGCTCGCGATCGAGAAGGGCGCGACGGTATCGGGCGAGGAATTCCACTCGCTGAACCGGTGCATCGACGATGCGATCGCCGATGCCGTGACGGAGTTCGGCTTCCAGCGCGACCGGCTGATCGCCGAGATCAGCACGCGGGCCATGAGCGAGCGCCTCGGCTTCCTCGCCCACGAGCTTCGCAACTCGCTCAACACCGCGATGCTTTCCTTCGCCGCCATCAAGACCGGAAGCGTGGCCCTCAACGGCTCGACTTCCGCCGTGCTCGATCGCAGCCTCGTGGGCCTGCGCGACCTCATCGACCGCGCGCTCGCCGACGTGCGCCTCACCGCCGGCCTTCCCGCGCCGCTCGATTACGTCGCTCTCGACCGCTTCGTCGCGGAAGTCCAGGTGGCCGCGTCCCTCGAGGCGAAGAATCGCGGGTGCGAGCTCATCGTGCTCCCGGTCGCGGAGGGGATCGCGGTCATGGCGGACCGGCCGATGCTGTGTTCGGCCGTCTCGAACCTCCTGCAGAACGCCTTCAAGTTCACGCGTTCGCACACCCACGTGGTCCTCAGGATTTCGGCGACGCTGGACCATGTCCGCATCGACGTGGAAGACCAATGCGGCGGCCTCGCCGAGGGCAAGGCCGACGCGATGTTCAAGGCGTTCAAGCAGTACGACCTCGATCGAACCGGGCTGGGGCTCGGCCTTTCGATCGCGCGCCATGCGGTGGAATCGAGCGGCGGCACGATCGGCGTGCGCGACGTGCCCGGTGTCGGGTGCGTCTTCACCATCGAGCTGCCGCGGTACGTCGACGTGAGCGAGGTCTCGTCCCCCCTTTCCTCGCCTGCGGGGTTGGCGCTTCCGGTCTAGGCCGTCTCGCGCCCGGTTGCGTTTCGTCGCGGGGTTATTGGAATTGCCGCGTCGACTTCCACGCCTGGCGCTCGGCGAACATGGGCTTCAGCTCGGTCGTGGGCGGCTTCGCCTTCGTGTACAGCAGCACCGTGCGCCGCCGCGCCGACTCGGGAGCGAGCGCGCTGGTAAGGAGCGCCACGGCCTGCGCGCGCGTGAGCGAGTCCAGCGCCTTGAGAGACTCCTGGCGCCGCGCCCAATCCCCGTCGAACGTGTACGCGTACTCGAAGAACTGCTGCGCCTTCTCGCGGATGCTCTTCGGTTTTTCCTCGAGCGTGGAGCGCGCGCCCGCCACGAGCGTCTTCCACTGCTCGTCGGTGGTGGCGGCGAGCGCCGCGGGAAGCGTCGCGATCATCTTCTCCGCTCGCGTGCGCACCTCGTCGGGCGGATAACCGCTCGACTGCACGACGAACGTGAAATAGCGCTGGCGCAACGACGCCGGCGCCGCGGAGCCGACGATGTAGCCCAGCTGCTGGCGCGTGCGCAGCTCCGAATAGAAGGGCTCGCTGAAGAAATTGGCCGCGACGATCGCCGCGGCGCGCGTGGCCGGCGAATCGTCGGGCAGCACGTAGTCGGTGACGAAGGCGGAATTCACGCCGGCGATCTCGCCCGCGTCCACCACGTTCTCGGTCGCGGCGATGTCGAGGTGGCGCCGGCGCAGGAGCTCGACCGGCTTCGCGGGCGCGGCGCCGATGCGCGCCACGACTTCGCGCGTCACCGCCACGGCGCCGTCGGGCGAGAGATGCCCGTGCACCAGCGCCTCCACCTTGCCGCGCGCGAAGTAGCGGCGAGCGAAGGCCTGCACGTCGGCCCACGTCGCCGATGAAATGCGCTTCGCGAGCTGCGGCGGCAGGAAGTAGAACTCGCGCGAGAGAGCGTCGCGCCGGTCGCGCGCGAGGAGGTAGGCTTCCTGCTGGCCGTAGCTCTTCACGCCGCGCATCACCGTTTCCTTCACCGCCGCGAAGCGCTGCGGCGTGATCGCGAAGGTGCGCAGCTGTGCGGCCACGTAGGAGGCGAAGCGCACCGGCGAATCGCCGAAGCCGGAGATGGTGAGCTTCACGCCCTCGAGGGAGACTTCGGTCGACACCTCGATGCCGGCGAGGCGCGCATCGCCCACCGCGGGCTCGAGGTAATCGTCGAGCGCCGACGCATAGAGTCGAAGGAGCGCCGCCGACTCTGCGGTCGCCATCGCGCGCACGGGAACGAAACGGAAGATGAGGGTCGTCTCCGGGCGCTGGAACTCGGTGTCCTCGGCATAGTAGAGCTGCACGCCGGGCCCGCTGATCAGCTCGAGCGGGCGCTCCGGCAGCAGCGGCGCGTTGGTCGGCATGAAGCGGTTGTTGCCGGGCAGCTGGAAGCTCGCGACCTTCGCGGGATGCAAGAGCGCCGCGTAGGCCGCGCCCGAATCCTCTCGATAGGAATACGCGGTGCCGTAGATGCGCTCCTTCCTGTCGGTGGGAACGCCCTTGGCCATGACGCTCACCATCAGATTGTCGGGCGTGAGCGCGCCGAGGAGCCGGCGATACGCGGCCTCGTCGGGCTTGCCCCACACGTCGGTCGCGCGCTCGGCCACGTCGAGCGGATAGAAGAGCGCCTGGTTGGCGAGCTTGGTGGCGAGCTCAGCGCCCTCGCCGCGGTCCGAGTAGGTCTCGTTCAGCGCCGCGATGCGCGCTCGGTCCGCATAGAAGGCGGCGGGAAAGGGCGCATCGCGCAGGAATTCGATATAGGCGAAGATCGCCGCGAGCACGCGCGGATACTGCTCCTTGCCCTCGGGCGTGAGGTCCGCCTGGATGAAGAGCGAGCCGTAGTCGCCGGTGCGCTCCCAGGTAAAGGCGCCGAGCTTGTTGACGAGGCCCGCCTTCTTGAGGTAGTCCACGAGCCCGCCGGGCCCCGGATAGCTGATGAGGCCTTCCAACAGCGGATCGGGCTTCGAGGCGAAGTCAGGGCGCGTCGGCGGGATCGCGAATTCGAGCGAGAGCTGGCGCACTTCCTTCACCGGCTCCACGTATGCGATACGCAGCGCCGCCTTGCGCGGAAGGAATTTCGCCTCGCGCGTCACTGCGGGGATCGCGCGCCGCGGCACGGCGGAGAAGTCGGCCCGCGCAAGCTTCTCCAATTCGTCGAGCGACGCCTTTCCCGCGAGCGCGAGCGCCATGTGGTCGGCGCTGTAGTGGCTCTCGTAGAACGTGCGCACCGCCTCGGGTGTGGCGTGGGCGAGCGTCTCCTTGTTGCCCGCGGAGAACTTGCTCTCGCCGCTCGACGGGTCGTAGAGCTCGCGCATCACGCCCAGCTGGCGGCGGAAATCGTTCTGCACGTGGCGCATCGCCTCGTTGTGCACCGCGTTCACCTCGCGCGAGGTGAAGTCGGGATTGAATTTCGGCGCGATGAAGAACTGCGCGAAGCGGTCGAGCGCGCCCTCGAAGGCGGCGTGGCGCACCTCGAACTGGAAGTTGGTGTGGTCGGTGGACGTATAGGCGTTGTCGTAGCCGCCGTTGGACTTGATGAAGTTGCTGTAGTCGGTGACCTCGGGATACTTCTCGGTGCCGAGGAAGAGCATGTGCTCGAGGAAGTGGGCGAGGCCCTCGGTCTCGCGCGGGTCGTCGATCTGCCCGGTGTTCACCACGAGCGAGGCGCCCGACTTGTTGAACTTGGGATCGGAGACCAGCAGCACGCGCATGCCGTTGTCGAGCGTGAAGCGCCGGAAGCTGGCGGTATCGGTGGGCGCCTGGACGCGCGGCGGCAAGTCCGCGGCGGTGATGGCAGGCACGGGTGCGGCCCGCACGTTCAGCGCAAGGGCCGCGGCCGCGAGGAGCGCGGCGATCATTCTCTTCATGGGAGTATCCTCCTGGACAGACGCCGATTGTCTCAAATCTTGCGCGGTGCGCGGGACCGGAGTACGTTTCGAGCACAATAAATTGCGCGCACGCATTTCAACGGAGGTCTTCTCCATGAAGCGCTTCTGGCCATCGCTTTTCGCCGGTATTTCTTTCCTCCACGCCGCGCTCGCCGTGGCATCCCTCCAGCAATCCGAGACCGTCGCGGTCGGCAATACCCCGGTCTACACGGCGAGCGACCCGGTCACCGGCCGCGTGTTCGTCGCCAACGCGGGCGTCGGCCGCAGCTCCTCGGGCAGCTCGGTCGCGGTCCTCGAACGCGACGGCACGCGCACGGACATCGTCCTCGCCGGCGCACCGCGCACCATGGCGGTGAGCGCGCTTTCCCGCAAGGTCGTCGTCGTTCAGGGCGGATGCAATTGCGCCGCGGTCATCGACGCTGACACCCTTGCCGCCCAAACCGTCGCGGCAGGCGTGAATCCCCTGCGCGCCGTGACGGTCGAGGCTACGGGCAAGGCCTATGTCCTCAGCGTGGGATCGATGGCCTATATCGCCGGGACCTCGACCCTCACCGAGATCGACCTTCGAACGGGAACATCCGCGACCTATCCCGTGCCGGACATCGGCGCGGACGACCTCGCTGCGAACGCAACCGGACCGCGCGTGTACATGATCGGCACGACCCAAGGCGGTATCGCCGAATGGAAGCCGGGTTGGGTTCAGGCGTTCGATACGGCCACCAAGACCATGGTCGGCGCGCCCGTCTCGCTGGGTCGCGAGTCGCGCCACATCGCCGCGTCCGTCACCGCGAACGAGGTCTACGTCTCGGGGCACGTGGACTTCACGCGCACGAACCTTCCCGCCGACGACATCCGTCGCAGGAGCATGCGCCCCGCGCTCTTCGTGCTCGACGCGTCGAGCCTCGCGTTGAAGCGCTCCATCGACCTTCCCGACACCACGAACCTCGACCTGCTGGGCCCCTTCATCGAGGCGGAGCTCGCGATCGATGTCGCTACCAACGCCGTCTATGTGCTGGACATGTACAACCGGCGCTTCTCGGTCGTCGATCCGGCTTCCGGAAGCGTGCGCGTGGTCGACCTCGAGAGCGAGGCGATGGCGATCGCCTTCAACCCGGTCGCATCGACAGTCCTCGTGACGCTCAATTTCGCGGGCGAAGTGGCCGTGCATTCGCGCGGCGGGGATCGCCTCGACACGGTGCCCATCGCCCGCCCCACGCATCCGGGCGAGTTCACGTGGCCGTTCGCGATTTCGGTGGACGCTTCGGGCAACGCGTACGCGACCAATGGCCATGACGGCTCGGTCTCCATCCTGCGGCAGCAAGCAGGACAGGACTCGCTCGTAAACCTCACGGATCTCTGGTCGAGCACCGCGCAGCCCGGCTGGGGCGTCTTCGTGCAGCAGCAGGGCGCGACGCTCTTCGCCGCGCTCTTCGCGCACGACGCGTCCGGCAGCCCCGCGTGGCTCGTGATGCCGAACGGCGCGCGCCAGCCCGACGGCTCCTTCACCGGCGCGCTATACCGCACGCAGGGCCCGATCGCCCACGCGGTCGACAGCGCCGCCGTCGTCGGCACGATGCGCTTCGACGCGGCCAACTCGAGCAACGCGACCCTCTCGTACGTCGCTGATGGAGCGTCGTTCTCCAAGACGGTGACGCGCCTCGCCATCAGCGCTGCGCCGCGCACCTGCGCATGGACCCTGGACACGCGCAAGTCGACGCTCGATGCCACGCGCAACTTCACCTCGCTCTGGTGGAACCCCGCGGAGCCGGGCTGGGGGCTCGCCGTCTCGCAGCAGGGCGACACGACCTTCGGCGTGCTCTTCGGCTACGACGCGTCGAACCGCGCGTCGTGGACGGTGATGGCCAACGGCGCGCGCAAATCGCTCGGCGCTTTCTCCGGCGCGCTCTATCGCGCGCCGGCGGGAGGCGTGCAGGAGATCGGCGACATGTCGCTCGCCTTCTCCAGCACCGACGAGGGCGTGCTCAGCTATCGCATGGACGGCGTCGGCTACGTGAAGCCGATTGTGCGCCAGGAGTTTTCGACACCGAGCTCGCGCTGCACCTCCTGAGGCGGCCAAGGCGCCGCGGCGCCGGCGCAACCGGCGCCGCCGCGGCTCTTCGCAATCTTACTTTTGCAACCGCGGCGCGCCGCACTGTGGCGCAATCGCGGTAAGATTTGTCATCCGATTCCCACCTGCCCGGATTCACCTCCGCCCCCAGGACCGCATGACCCCACCGAAGAAAGTCTTCATCCGCACCTTCGGGTGCCAGATGAACGAGTACGACTCGGACAAGATGGCCGATGTGCTCGCTGCGAGCGAGGGCTACGAGAAGACCGGCGACCCCGCCGAGGCCGACCTCATCCTCTTCAATACCTGCTCGGTGCGCGAGAAGGCGCAGGAGAAGGTCTTTGCCGACCTGGGCCGCGTGCGCGAATTCAAGCAGGCGCGCCCGGGCGTCCTCATCGGCGTGGGCGGATGCGTCGCGAGCCAGGAGGGCGCCGAGATCGTGAAGCGCGCGCCGTACGTGGACCTGGTCTTCGGGCCGCAGACGCTGCACCGCCTCCCGGAGCTGCTCGCGAAGCGCCGCGAGACGGGCAAGGCGCAGGTCGACATCTCCTTCCCCGAGATCGAGAAGTTCGACCACATGCCGCCCGCGCGCGTCGAGGGCGCGTCGGCGTTCGTCTCGATCATGGAAGGCTGCAGCAAGTACTGCAGCTTCTGCGTGGTCCCCTATACGCGCGGCGAGGAAGTCTCGCGCCCCCTGAAGGACGTGCTCTCCGAGGTTCGCCACCTCGCGGCGTCGGGCGTGAAGGAAGTGACGCTCCTCGGGCAGAACGTGAATGCGTATCGCGGCGAGCTCGCCGACGGCGAGTCCGCGGACTTCGCCCTCGCGCTGGCGCAGGTCGCGAAAATCGGCGGTATCGAGCGCATCCGCTACACGACGTCGCACCCGCTGGAATTCTCGCAGCGCCTCATCGACGCGTACACGCGCATCCCGACGCTGGTGTCGCAGGTACACCTGCCGGTGCAGTCGGGCTCGGACCGCGTGCTGGCCGCGATGAAGCGCAACTACACCGCGATGGAGTACCGCTCGATCATCCGCAGGCTTCGCGCGGCGCGCCCCGGCATCTCGATCTCGAGCGACTTCATCGTCGGCTTCCCCGGCGAGAGCGAGCGCGATTTCGAGGACACGATGAGGCTCGTCGAGGACGTGCGCTTCGACGGCTCCTTCAGCTTCATCTACAGCCCCCGCCCGGGAACTCCCGCGGCGAGCCTCCCCGACGACACGCCCCACGCGTTGAAGCTCGAGCGCCTGCAGCGCCTGCAGAAGCGCCTGCAGGAATTGAGCGAGGAATACTCGCGCGCGATGGTGGACACGCGTCAACGCGTTCTGGTGGAGGGCGTTTCCAGGAAGGATGCGGCCGAGCTCGCGGGCCGCACCGACAACAACCGCGTCGTCAACTTCGCCGGCCATTCCCGGCTCATCGGTGAATTCGTCGATGTCGACATCACCTTCGCCTATCCGCACAGCCTTCGCGGCCGTGCCGTCACTTCGGACACACGCGGGCCATCGCCCGCCCTTCAGGAGCATTCATGAAATCATCCATGCACAACGCGGCGATCCTGGCCTCGGCGATCGCGATCGTGTTCGGCGCGGGCTCGCTCTCGCAGGCGCAACCCACGCCGCCGACCCCGACGCCCGCCCCGACACCCGCGCCCGGTCCCACGCCGGCGCCGCCCGGACCGGGGCCCACGCCGCCCGCGCCTGCGCCGCAATCGTCGCCGCCCGCCGCGGCCACGCTCGCCGTGCCCACCACGCTGCCCGGCACGCCGCAGACTTCGCCGCCGATCCCCCAGGCCAAGCCGTTCAACGAGGTGGTGAAGGGCGCGCACGAGCTTCCCGGCTACTTCAACCTTTACCAGAAGGACGAGAAGGTCTGGATCGAGTTGAAGCCCGAGCAGCTCGACAAGCCTTTCTATCTCTCGGTGAACCGCACGCGCGGCCTCGGCGAGGGCTTCATATTCCCGTTCATGGTCCGCGGCTACGTCGTGGAATTCCACAAGATCGGGCCGCTCGTGCAGATGATCGCCAAGAACCAGCGCTACAAGGCGAAGGACGGCACGCCGCTCGCCCTCGCCGCGCAGCAGAGCTTCACCGACAGCCTCCTCGGCTCCGCGACCGTTGCGAGCCAGCCGCATCCGGAGCGCAAGTCCATCCTCATCGAGGCGAACGGCCTCTTCCTCGCCGACATCCCGGGCGATTCCACGCTCCTCGAGGCCACGTACCGCGCGCCCTACTCGTTCGACCAACGCAACTCGAGCATCGGCAAGGTGCGCGCGACCGACGACATGGCCACCTTCCAGGTGTCCGCGCACTTCGCGCTGCCCAAGATCCCCGCGCCGCCGCAGACGGTGAATCCGGCTTCGCCGCCGGTGCCGCTGCCGCAGACCCTGGAGGACGTGCGCAGCATGTTCCTGGGCTACCACTACAGCCTCGCCAAGCTCCCCGACGAGCCCATGGCCGCGCGCCGCGCCGATCCGCGCATCGGGCATTTCGCCACGCGCCACTATGAATACACCAACGACGTGGCGCCCTTTCCGCGCCAGTACTTCGTGAACCGCTGGCGCCTGGAGAAGAAGGATCCGGGCGCCGCGCTCTCCGAGCCCAGGGAGCCGATCGTCTTCTGGATGGACAGGAACGTCCCGGTCGAGTATCGCGACACGGTGAAGGCCGGAATCCTCGAGTGGAACAAGGCCTTCGAGCGCATCGGCTTCAAGGACGCGATCCACGTGAAGATGCAGCCAGACGATGCGGACTTCGACACGGCGGACCTTCGCCACGCGTCGGTGCGCTGGTACCTCGACACCAGCGACGGCGCGCTCGCCATCGGACCCTCGCGCGTCGATCCGCGCACGGGCGAGATCCTCGACGCGGACATCGGCGTCTCGCAGGGCTGGACGCGCTTGCCGCGCCGCTTCGTGGGGCAGCAGCAGTTCCCGCGCCCCATGCCCAAGGGCTTGCCGGGGCAGGACGACGACATGCTTTGCATGTACGGCAACGAGGCGTTCGAGGAAGCCGCCTTCGCCGAAGGCCTCCTCGAGGCGCGCGGCGACATCGACCCCAACGGCCCCGAGGCCGAGGCGATCGTGAAGGCCACGCTGAAGGATGTGATCACGCACGAGGTCGGCCATACGCTGGGGCTGCGCCACAACTTCCGCGCATCGACCATCTACACGGAGCAGCAGCTCTCCGACCCGGATTTCACGCGCAAGAACGGGCTCGGCGGCTCGGTGATGGACTACAACGCGTGGAACATCGCCCTCGACAAGGAAAAGCAGGGCGAGTACGTGATGAGCACGCTCGGGCCCTACGACTACTGGGCGATCGAATACGCGTACACGCCGATCGAGCCGGGCCGCGAGCGCGACGAGCTCGCGAAGGTCGCCTCCCGCAGCGCCGAGCCCTACCTCGCCTACGCCACCGACGACGAGACGCAAGCCGACGGCATGGACCCGCAGGTGAACCAGCGCGACCTGGGATCCGACCCCCTCGCCTTCGCGAAGCGGCGCATGCAGCTCTCGCGCGAGCTCTGGGACCGCTGGCAGGTGAAGAAGCTCGGCCCCGACGACAGCCGCGAGGTGCTCTATCGCAACGTGCTCGCGGGATTCGCCCAGTACACGCTCGCCGCGCAGATGGCCACCAAGTACGTGGGCGGCGTGGTGTACGTGCGCGACTACGCGGGCAGCGCGCGCGCCTCGTTCACGCCGGTGGATCCGGCGCGCCAGCGCGAGGCGCTCAAGCTGGTGACCGAGGGCCTCTTCCAGCCCGACAGCTTTCGCTTCAAGCCGGAGTTCCTCACGCGGGTCGCGGGTGATCCGTTCGAGACCGGCGCGGGCGAGCGCGCCAACCTCACGCTCGCCTCGCGCGTGCTCGAGGTCCAGGCGAAGACGCTCGATCGCCTGATGAGCGACGCGGTCGCGGCGCGCCTGCTGGACTCGAGCCTGAAGACCGGGGATGCGCGCAAGGCACTGTCGCTCGCGGACCTCTACGACACGCTGCAAGGCGCGATCTGGAGCGACCTCAAGGGCACCGGCGACATCGGCCTCATGCGCCGCAACCTGCAGCGCGAGCATGTGAAGCGCATGACGGCGATGCTCACGCGCGGCAGCGCCAACGCGCCCGCCGACGCCCGCGCCCTGCAGCGCGAGAACGCGCGCACGCTCATCGCCCAGCTGAAGGCCGCGCAATCGCGCCGGGGCCTGTCGAAGGAGGCGCGCGCCCACGTGGCCGACAGCCTCAACACGCTCGAGGAGGCGCTGCACGCTCCCATGCAACGCACGAGCTGAGGGTGGCGCGTTGACCACGCGGCGCCGCGCGCCGGCCGAGGAGGTCGTCTTCAAGCCGGTCGACAACGTCCGGCTCGCGGCGCTCTGCGGGCCGGTGGATGCGAACCTGCGCCAGATCGAGACCGCGCTCGACGTCTCGATCGCGCGGCGCGGCGAGCGCTTCACCGTCTCGGGCCCGCGCGACAAGGCCTCCCAGGCCGCGCAGGCGCTGCGCCGCTTCTACGACCAGTCGGCGCGCGATCTCACCGTCGAGGACATCCAGCTCGGCCTGGTCGAGATCGCGCACCCGAGGAAGGCGTTGGACGCGGAATCGCCCGCGCTCATGATCCCGCGGCGCTCCGAGCTCACCGCGCGCACGTCGCGCCAGGCGCAGTACCTGCAGCAGATGCGCAACTTCGACATCACGTTTTGCGTCGGCCCCGCGGGCACGGGCAAGACCTTCCTCGCGGTGGCCGCGGCGGTGGACGCGCTCGAGCGCGACGCCGTGAAGCGCATAGTGCTCACGCGCCCGGCGGTGGAGGCGGGCGAGAAGCTGGGATTCCTTCCCGGCGACCTCGCCGCCAAGGTCGATCCCTACCTGCGCCCGCTCTACGACGCGCTCTACGACCTCATGGGCTACGACAAGGTGAATCGCGCCTTCGAGCGCGGCGCCATCGAGCTGGCACCACTCGCCTTCATGCGCGGGCGCACGCTGAACCACTCTTTCGTGATCCTCGACGAGGCGCAGAACACCACGCCCGAGCAGATGAAGATGTTCCTCACGCGCATCGGCTTCGGCTCGAAGGCGGTCGTCACCGGCGACGTCACGCAGACCGACCTCGCCAAGGGCCAGGCCTCCGGGCTCATGGACGCGCGCGCGGTGCTGGACGGCGTGCGCGGCATCGCGGTCACCGAGTTCCAGAGCGAGGACGTGGTGCGCCACCCGCTCGTGCAGGCGATCGTCGACGCCTACGAGCGGCGCGAGAAGACGCGCAAGTGATCGCGGTCCAGCGCGCCTCGCGGGCATCGCACATTCCCCGCGACGCGGCGCTGCGCAAATGGGCGCGCGCCGCCCTTGCGCGCGACGCGGCCGTCACCGTGCGCTACGTGGCCGAGGCCGAAGGCCGCCGTCTCAACCGCGAGTTCCGCGGCAAGGACTGCGCGACCAACGTCCTCACCTTCATCTACGCGGCGAAGCCCCTCGCCGGGGACATCGTGATCTGCGCACCGGTGGTGGCGCGCGAGGCGAAGGCGCAGGGCAAGGATCTCGCCGCGCACCATGCGCACCTTCTCGTGCACGGGTTGCTGCACCTGCAGGGCCTCGACCACGTTCGCGAACGCGAGGCCGAAGCCATGGAGCGCCGGGAGAGAAGGATCCTCGAAAAGCTGGGATTTCCCGATCCGTATAGAGTATTGGCGTCGCGTCCCCCCCATCCAGAGTGAACGAACCCGCCAAGCCGAGCCTGCTCGAGCGCCTTTCCTCGATGTTGCTGCGCGAGCCCGAGGACCGCGAGCAGCTGGTCCACCTCCTGCATTCCGCCTTCGAACGGCGCCTCCTCGACGCGGAGGCGCTCTCCATGATCGAGGGCGTGCTGCAGGTCTCCGAGACGCAGGTGCGCGACGTGATGATCCCGCGCTCGCAGATGGATGTGCTCGACGTGGCCGACGATCCCGACAAGTTCATCCCGTTCGTGATCGAGACCTCGCACTCGCGCTTCCCCGTGTTCGAGGACAACCGCGACAACGTGATCGGCATCCTCCTCGCCAAGGACCTGCTGCGCTTCTACGCCGAGGAAGAGTTCAACGTGCGCGAGATGCTGCGCCCCGTGGTCTTCGTCCCCGAGGCGAAGCGCCTCAACGTGCTGCTGAAGGAATTCCGCGCCAACAGGAACCACATCGCCATCGTCGTTGACGAGTACGGCGGCGTCGCGGGCCTGGTCACCATCGAGGACGTGATCGAGCAGATCGTCGGCGACATCGAGGACGAGTACGACTTCGACGAGACCGAGGACAACATCCTCGTCGACCGGAGCGGGCGCTACCGTGTGAAGGCGGCGACCGAGATCGCCGACTTCAACAACCACTTCAACTCCAACTTCTCCGACGAGGACTACGACACCGTCGGCGGCCTCGTGGTCGGGCGCTTCGGGCGCCTTCCCAAGCGAGGCGAGTCGATCGCCATCGACGGCTTCAGCTTCCAGGTCCTGCGCGCCGACAGCCGCAAGGTCCATTCCCTCCTCGTCGAGCGTCCGAAGCAGAAGGAGCCGCAGTGACCCCCGGGGGTCGGCCGGCGCCGGCGAGGCTCGCGGCGGCGCGGATCCTTGCGCTTGGGATCGTGGCGCCCGCGCTCGCCGGCGCGCTGGCGGTGCTGGGCTTCGCCCCCTTCTACGCATGGCCGGTACCGATCGTGTCGCTCGCGTTCCTCTTCGCGGCGTGGGAGAGGAGCGTCACCGCCCGCCAGGCGGCGCTCTCCGGCTACGCGTTCGGGCTGGGCTTCTTCCTCGCCGGCGTCTCATGGGTGTACGTGAGCCTGCACGTGTACGGCGAGATGCCCGCGGTGCTCGCGGCGGCCGCGACCTTCGTTTTCTGCGCGTTTCTTTCCCTCGCGCCCGCGCTCTCCGGATGGCTCGTCGTGCGCTTCGGGCGGGACGCCAACGCGCGCCTCGCGCTCGCGCCCGCGGCGTTCATGGCGGGCGAATGGCTGCGCGGGTGGATCTTCACGGGCTTCCCGTGGAATACGCTCGGCACGTCGCAGGTCCCGTCGAGCCCGCTCGCGGGCTTCGCTCCCCTCCTCGGCGTGTACGGCGTGTCGCTTCTCGCCGCGGCCGCCGCGGCGCTCCTCGTCGCGCTCTTCCGCGGCCATGCCCCACCGCGCACGCGCCTTGCGATCGCGGCGGGCGCGGCCGCGCTCTTCCTCGCGGGCGCGATCCTGCGCCAGGTCGAGTGGACCATGTCCGCGGGCGCGCCCGTAAGCGTGGCTCTCCTGCAGGGCAATGTCCCGCAACAGCTCAAGTGGCGCGACGAGACGCGCATCGCGATCCTCGAGGAATACCGACGCATGATCTTCGCCGCGAACGCGAAGGTGGTGGTCCTGCCCGAGACGGCGCTTCCCGCGTTCCTGGACCAGCTTCCGCCCGACTACGTGGAAAGCATCCTCGATCATGCGCGCGCGACGGGCAAGGAGGTCGTGCTGGGCACGGTGGAGCGCGATGCCAGCGGGCCCGGAGAGGCTTACTACAACAGCGTGATCCGCCTCGGCGGCCAGGGGCCGGCGTCGTATCGCAAGCGCCACCTCGTCGTCTTCGGCGAGTTCATCCCGATCGGCTTCAACTGGGTGTACGCGTTCCTCAAGATCCCCCTGGGCGACATGGCGCGCGGCGCGAAGGACCAGGCGCCCATCGAGGCGGGCGGCACGCGCTTCGGCGTCGCGATCTGCTACGAGGATCTTTTCGGCGAGGAGATGATCGATTTCCTCCCCGCGGCGCAGGTGCTGCTCAACGTGAGCAACATGGCGTGGTTCGGCGATTCCCTCGCGCCCGAGCAGCAGCTGCAGGCGTCGCAGGCGCGTGCGCTCGAGACCGGCCGCTGGATGGTGCGCGCCACCAACACCGGCGTCACCGCGGCGATCGACGAGAGGGGCCGCATCGTCGCGCGCCTGCGGGCGTTCACCCAGGGCACGCTCGTGGCGTCCGTCACGCCGCGCAACGGGATGACCCCCTACGCGCGCTGCGGCAACGTCGCGGCGTGGATTCTCGCCGCGGCGCTCTTCGCGTACGGCGCGAGGCGCCGCCGCGGATGAGGGACTGATAAAATCGCTCCTTTGGAAAGCTCCCCACGCGCGATGTCGACATTCCAGCAACTGGTCCTGAAACTGCAGGACTACTGGGACCAGCAGGGCTGCGCCGTCCTCCAGCCTTACGACATGGAAGTCGGCGCGGGGACGTCGCACACCGCCACGTTCCTTCGCGCCCTCGGCCCCGAGCCGTGGCGCGCCGCGTACGTGCAGCCGTCGCGCCGGCCCAAGGACGGACGCTACGGCGAGAATCCGAACCGCCTCCAGCACTACTACCAGTTCCAGGTGGTGCTCAAGCCCTCGCCGCCCGATATCCTCGAGCTCTACCTCGGCTCGCTGGAAGCGATCGGCTTCGACCTGGCGAAGAACGACGTGCGCTTCGTCGAGGACGACTGGGAGAATCCCACGCTCGGCGCGTGGGGCCTCGGATGGGAAGTGTGGATGAACGGCATGGAGGTCACTCAGTTCACCTACTTCCAGCAGGTGGGCGGCCTCGATTGCAAGCCCATCACCGGAGAGATCACCTACGGGCTCGAGCGCCTCGCGATGTACCTGCAGGGCGTGGAGAACGTCTTCGACCTCGTGTGGACCGATTGGATGGATCCGCTGGGACGCACGCAACGGCTCACGTACCGCGACGTCTTCCACCAGAACGAGGTGGAGCAGTCGACTTACAACTTCGAGCACTCCGATGCCGCGGCGCTATTCCGCCACTTCGCGGACTACGAGGCGGCCGCCAGGCGCCTCATGGAAGCGCAGCTCGCGCTGCCGGCCTACGAGCAGGTGCTGAAGGCCGCGCACGCTTTCAACCTGCTCGACGCGCGCGGCGCCATCTCGGTCACGGAGCGCGCGGGCTACATCGGGCGCATCCGCACGCTGGCGAAGGCGGTGGCGCAGAGCTATTTCGACTCGCGCGAGCGGCTCGGCTTCCCAATGCTGCCGAAGAGAGCCGCCTGATGATAGCGCCGCTCCTGGTGGAGCTTTTCTGCGAGGAGCTTCCGCCGAAATCCCTGAAGCGGCTGGGAGAGGCTTTCGCGAGCGGCATCGTCAATGGCCTCGTCAGGCGCGAATTCGTGGCCGGCGCAGATCATGAATTCTTCGCCACGCCGCGACGCCTCGCCGTTCTTGTCCCGGATGTGAAGAGCTCGTCGGAATCCAAGCGTGTTGAAGTGAAGCTGATGCCGGTCGCAGTGGCGCTCGACGCGTCGGGCAAGGCCACGCCCGCGTTGTTGAAGAAGCTCGAGACCGCGGGCCTCGCGGGCATCGATCCTTCCGCGCTCAAGCGGCGCGTCGATGGGAAATCGGAAATGCTTTTCGCCGACGCGACCACGCCCGCGGTGCCGCTCGCGCAAGCGCTGCAGGCCGCGTTGGAAGAAGCCATCGCCGGCCTGCCGATCGCGAAGGTGATGAGCTATCAGCTCGCGGACGGCGAGACCACGGTGCAATTCGTGCGCCCGGTCCATGGGCTCGTGGCGCTGCACGGATCGCAAGTGGTTGCGGTGAGGGCGCTCGGCCTCGCTGCGGGGCGCGTCACGCATGGCCACCGCTTCCAGGGTGCGCGCGACCTGAGCCTCGCGAACGCCGGCGACTATGAGGCGAGCCTTGAGAGCGAGGGAAGAGTAATGGCAGGTTTCTCCAAACGCCGCGACGAGATTCGCAAGCGCCTCGAAGAAAAGAGCGGCGGCGCCGCATTGGCGCCCTCGGAGGCTCTGCTCGACGAAGTCACCGGTTTGGTGGAATGGCCCGCGGTGTACATGGGCCGGTTCGAGGCGGAGTTCCTCGCCGTGCCGCAGGAGGTGCTGGTCCTCACGATGCAGCAGAACCAGAAGTACTTCCCGCTCACCGGCGCGGACGGGAAGCTCCTGCCGAAATTCCTCATCGTCTCCAACCTGCGCCTCGACGATCCCTCCAACGTCGTGCAGGGCAACGAGCGCGTCGTGCGCCCGCGCCTTTCCGACGCGCGCTTCTTCTTCGAGACCGACAAGAAGGTGAAGCTCGCCGACCGCGTGCCGCAGCTCGCCTCGATCGTGTACCACAACAAGCTCGGCACCCAGCTCGAGCGCGTCGAGCGCCTGCGGCGCCTGGCGAGCCGCATCCAGTCGATGCTGCCGCGCGGCGAGAAGGGCCGCCCCTACGCCGATCGCGCGGCGCTGCTCGCCAAGGCGGACCTCGTGACGCTCATGGTGGGAGAGTTTCCCGAGCTGCAGGGCGTGATGGGCAAGTACTACGCCGAGGCCGACGGCGAGGAGCCGAGCGTCGTGCGCGCCATCGAGCAGCACTACTGGCCGCGCTTCGCGGGCGACCAGCTCCCGGTGGGCGACGTGAGCATCGCGCTCGCGCTTGCCGACAAGCTGGAGACGCTCGTCGGCATCTGGGGCGCGGGACAGCAGCCCACCGGCGACAAGGATCCCTTCGGGCTGCGGCGCGCGGCGATGGGCGTGCTGCGCATCCTCTCGGAGAAAGCGGAGACGCTCGCGCTCGACCTGGGAGTCCTCCTCGCGGAGACCGCTTCGGGCTTCCCGGCGGGCAAACTCGCGCCCGGCACGCCCGAAGCCGTGCACCTCTTCATGCTCGAGCGCCTGCGCTCGATGCTGCGCGACAAGGGCTACGACGCGAACGAGATCGAGGCGGTGCTCGCCGACAATCCCACCCGCATCCAGCTCGTGTGGAGCCGCATCGAGGCGGTGAAGGCGTTCCGCCAGCTCCCCGAAGCCGACGCGCTCGCCGCGGCCAACAAGCGCATCCAGAACATCCTGAAGAAATCGGGCAGCGGCGGCGAGGTTGCAGCGGCTCTGTTTGCACAAGACGAAGAGAAAAAGCTCCACGCTTCCATGCAAGCGCTCGCGCCGCGCGTGGAGCAGCACATGGCGAACAGCGACTACACGGGGGCGCTGAAGCAGCTCGCGGGAATCGGCGCCGACGTCGACGCCTTCTTCGACAAGGTCATGGTGAACGCCGAAGACGAGAAGATCCGCGCCAACCGCCTTGGCCTTCTCACCCAGCTCGCCCTTCTCATGAACCGCGTCGCCGACATATCGAAGCTCGCCGCATGATCGCCATCTCGCGCCTCGTGCCCCGCGCCTCGCGCCAATGAAATTAGTCATCCTCGACCGCGACGGCGTCATCAACTACGACAGCGACCAGTACATCAAGTCGCCCGCGGAATGGCGCCCGATCCCGGGCTCGATCGAGGCGATCGCGCGGCTGAACCAGAGCGGCTATCGCATCGCGGTGGCGTCCAACCAGTCGGGCATCGGCCGGGGTCTGTTCGACATGGCGACGCTCAACGCCATCAACGACAAGATGATGGAGATGGTGTTCCGACAGGGCGGGCGCATCGACGCGCTCTTCTTCTGCCCGCATACCGCAGTCGAGGCGTGCGCGTGCAGGAAGCCGCGCACCGGAATGCTGGAGGAGATCGCCGCGCGCTTCCACACCGAGCTGAAGGGCGTGCCCTGCGTCGGCGACAGTCTGAAGGACCTGCAGGCCGCCGAGGCCGTGGGCGCGCAACCGATCCTGGTGCTCACCGGCAAGGGGAGGAAGACGAAGGAGGAAGGCAGCCTGCCGAAGAAGGCCCTCGTGTTCGAGGACCTCGCGGAAGCGAGCCGCCACCTCA
Source organism: Burkholderiales bacterium (assembly GCA_038244725.1). Taxonomy (GTDB): domain Bacteria; phylum Pseudomonadota; class Gammaproteobacteria; order Burkholderiales; family Usitatibacteraceae; genus Usitatibacter. The sequence continues at coordinate 35,434 of JBBRTF010000032.1, read as the reverse complement.
TCGCGCATCCATGACCACGCTGCGCTCGGTGCTGTTCCTCCTCGGCGCCCTGGTGATCACGGTGCCCTTCGGTTTCCTCGTCCCCCTCGGGCGGATCTTCGGGACCGAGCCTCCGTTCACGCTCGCGCGTCTCTACACGCAGGTGATGCTCAAGTGGGTGGAAATAAGCTGCGGCATCACCTACCAGGTGAGCGGCTGGGAGCACGTGCCGAAATTCCCCGTGGTGATCATGGCGAAGCACCAGTCGGCGTGGGAGACGATCTTCATCGAAAGCGCCTTCCCGTCGCAATGCTGGATCATCAAGAAGGAGCTGCAGTGGCTTCCCTTCGTGGGCTGGGGCCTCATGGCGATCCGCGCGATCGCCATCGACCGCTCGAGCGGCAGCACGGCGCGCGAGCAGATCGTCGAGCAGGGCGCCGAGCGCCTCAAGGAGGGCCACTGGGTCACGATCTTCCCCGAGGGCACGCGCGTCGCTCCCGGAAAGGTGGGGCGCTACGGCGTGGGCGGCTCGCTCCTCGCGACCCGCACCGGCACGCCGATCCTTCCCATCGCGCACAACGCCGGCGAGTACTGGCCGCGCTACGCGTTCAAGAAGAAGCCCGGCACCGTGAAGGTCGTGATCGGGCCCCTCATCGCGACCGAGGGCCGCGACGTCGTCTCCGTGCACAACGACGTGCAGGGCTGGATCGAGGGCCAGATGCGCATCATCTCGCCGGAGCTCTATGGGGTCGCGTGACCTCGCCACGCGCGACGCGCGGCAAATGCTCCTGGGCACCGGTCCCATCGACTACGTGCTGGTGCGCCGGCGCGGCCGCCGCGGCGTGGGCCTCAAGGTGGACGAGACCGGCCTCACGGTGAACGCGCCGCTCACGATGCCCGTCGCTCGCATCGAGGCCATCGCGCTCGAGAGCGAGCGCTGGATCCTTCGCAAAGTCGCGGAGTGGAGCGCGCGCCAGGTGCCCGAGGCGCGGTGGGACGACGGAGCGCCTTTCGCTTTCCTCGGCGAGGTCGTGACCCTGCGCCTCGTCCCCGGCAAGCGCCCGCGCGTCGAGCTCGTCTGCGGCGAGCTGCGCGTGGCGACGCGCTGCGGCGGCGAGGAGGAAATCCGGCGCGCGGTGGTGCGCTGGTACAAGCGCGCCGCGCACGAGTGGCTTGCCGATCGCGCGAGGACGCTCGCCGTTCGCGCGGGCCTCGAGCCGCCGAAGGTCGCGATCTCCTCGGCGATGGCGCGCTGGGGCAGCTGCAACACGAGGCGCGAAGTCCGCCTCGCCTGGCGCCTCGCCAAGGCGCCGCTGCACCTCATCGACTACGTGATCTGCCACGAGCTCGCGCACCTGCGGCACATGAACCATTCGCGCGCATTCTGGGCGGAGGTGGAGCGCCAGTGCCCGGGCTACAAGGACTTGCGCGCGGAGCTCTTTTCCACGGACCATCTGTACCGTTCGTTCTAGGAGGCGCCATGAGACTGCTCCACACCATGATCCGCGTCGGCGACCTCGACAAGTCGATCGCGTTCTACACCGGCGTCCTCGGCATGAAGCTCCTGCGGCGCAAGGATTATCCCGACGGCAAGTTCACGCTCGCCTTCGTGGGCTACGGCGACGAGAGCGACACCGCGGTGATCGAGCTCACGCACAACTGGGAGACGAAGAAGTACGATCTCGGCAACGGCTTCGGCCACCTCGCGGTCTCGGTGGACGACGCGCACAAGGCGTGCGACGCGGTGAAGGCGCAGGGCGGGAAGGTCACGCGGGAAGCGGGGCCCATGAAGCACGGCAGCACCGTGATCGCCTTCGTCGAGGATCCCGACGGCTACAAGATCGAGTTCATCCAGCGCCCGTGAGCGCGCGGCGGGAGGATCGGCGCCCTTCGACGAGTCGTGATCATCTTCGGGCGTCCGGGCTTGCGATAGCCGCGTCCGCGAGGCCGATGAACTCGGCCACGGAAAGGGTCTCGCCGCGCCTGCGCGGGTCGATCCCGGCCTTCGCGAACGCGTCGTCCGGCACGATCGTGCGCAGAGCGCCCCGCAGCATCTTGCGACGCTGCGAAAAGGCGGCCATCACGATCTTCGCGAAGAGCGCGTCGTCCTTCGCGCGCGCACGATCGGCGCCAAGCGGCTTCATCTGCACGACGGCCGAGTCGACCTTCGGCGGCGGCGTGAAGGCTCCGGGCGGCACGCGAAAGACGAGCGCCATCTCGAAGCGGTATTGCAACATCACCGAAAGGCGTCCGTACGCCTCGGTATCGGGTTGCGCGACCATGCGCTCCACGACTTCCTTCTGCAGCATGAAGGTCGCGTCCGCAATCCGGTCGGCGATCGCGGCGATGCGAAACAGGATCGGCGTCGAGACGTTGTAGGGAAGGTTGCCCACCACGCGCAGCGGCGCGGGCAAGGCCTCGAAGTCGAAGTCGAGCGCGTCGGCGCGGTGGACCACGAGCGCGCCCCCGGGAAAGCGCGATGCGAGGCCGGCGGCCAGATCGCGGTCGATCTCCACCACGTGCAGGCGCGCGAGCTTCGGCGCGAGCTCGGCGGTGAGGATGCCGGTGCCGGGGCCGATCTCCACCATGGAGTCGCTTTCCCGCGGCGCGATCGCCTCGACGATGCGCCGCAGGTAATGGGGATCGGTGAGGAAGTGCTGGCCGAAGCGCTTCTTCGCACGCGGCAGCATGGCGGGCGCCGCGCTAGCGGCCGAAGGACGCCATCTCGAAGGCGAGCGCGATCGCTTCGCGCAGGCTCCCCGCCTCCACCTCGCCGGCGCCGGCGCGATCGAGCGCGGTGCCGTGGTCCACCGAGGTGCGGATGATGGGCAGCCCCAGGGTCACGTTCACCGCCTCGCCGAAGGCGGCGTGCTTGAGGACGGGAAGCCCCTGGTCGTGGAACATCGCCAGCGCCACGTCGCCCTCGCCGAGCACGCGCGGCGTGAAGAGCGTATCGGCGGGATAGGGGCCTGACACCGCGAGCCCCTCGCGAGCGAGCTGCTCGATGGCGGGCGTGATGCTCTCGATCTCCTCGCGGCCCAGGTAGCCGGACTCGCCCGAATGCGGATTCAATCCCGCGACGAGGATGCGCGGGCGCGCGATCCCCAGGTGCTTGCGCAAATCGTGGTCGATGATGCGGATCACGTCGACGATGAGCTCGCGCGTGATGGCGCGCGGCACTTGCGCGAGCGCGAGGTGCGTGGTTGCGAGCGCCACGCGCAGCCCCCCGCCGGCGAGCATCATCACGACGAGGCGCGTGCCGGTGCGCTCGGCGAGATACTCGGTGTGGCCGGTGAAGGCGATTCCCGCCTCGTTCAACGTGCTCTTCTGCACGGGCGCGGTGACCATCGCGTCGAATTCCCCCGCGACGCAGCCGTCTATGGCGCGATCGAGAATCGCCAGCACGTGGCGCGCGTTGGCGGCGTCGAGCCGTCCCGCGGTCACGGGAACCGCGGTGCGCACCGGCAGCACCGATACGGCGGGCGCGCTCGCGCGGTCGCGATACTCGGGAACGTCGAAGGGGATGGCGCGCATGCGCGCGCGCTCGGCGATGACCGCGGGGTCGCCAACGATCACCACGCGCCCGGCGAACGTGTCGCGCGCGAGGAGCGCGCACAGGTCGGGACCGATGCCGGCGGGCTCGCCGGCGGTCAGCGCTACCAGCGGCGCGCTAGCGCTCGTCGTAGCGGTTCTCGACGAAGGCACGGTCGCGCGCCTGGCGCAGCCAGTCCTGGATGGATTCGTCCGCCTTGCGCGCGAGGTTCGCCGCGCGAGCGGCGAGCTTCTTCCTGTCGCTGGAGAGCTCGTCGGAGCGCCGCCCGAGGACCTGCACCAGGTGCCAGCCGAACGGCGTCTGTATCGGCTGGCTCACCTCGTTGTCCTTCAGCGCGTTCATGACGCGCTCGAACTCCGGAACCGTGTCGCCCGCCGCGACCCATCCCAGGTCGCCGCCCTTGGAAGCGCTCGCGTCCTCCGAATTGGTCTTGGCGAGCTCGCCGAAATCCGCGCCGGCGAGGATGCGCTCGCGCAGCCGCTTCAGCCGGTCGCGCGCCTCGGTCTCGGAAAGGCCGTCTCGCGCGCGCAGGAGGATGTGGCGCACGTGCGTCTGCTGCACGCCCGCGGCCGCGGCCTTGCCGCGCTTCTCGAGGAGCTTCACGATGTGGAAGCCGTTCGGGCTCCTCATGATGTCGCTCACGTCGTTGGGCTGCAGCTTCTCCAGCGTCTCGAGGAAGAGCGACGGCAGCCGCGCCGCGGGGCGCCAGCCGAGGTTGCCGCCCTGCAGCGCGTCGGGCGCGTCCGAGTAGGCCGCGGCCACCTGCGCGAAGTTGGCGCCGCGGCGCAGCTCCGAGAGCGCGAGGATCGCGCGCTTCCTGCGCTGCTCGATCTGCTCGGCGCTCGCCTGCGGCGGCACCGTCACCAGGATGTGCGAGAGCCGGTATTCGGAATCGCTTGACGCCTCGCGCTCCTCGCGCGCGAGCTCGGTTTCGACCTCCGCGTCGGTCACCACGATGCCGTTCTCGACCTCGCGCTCGCGAAGCCTCGACAGCAGGATCTCGTTGCGGATGTCCTCGCGGAACCTCGCGTAGCGCACGCCGTCGCGATCGAGGGCGGCGCGGAATTCCGGCATGGCGAGGTTGTTCTCCGCCGCGATGCGCTCGATGGTCTTGTCGAGCGTGGCGTCGTCCACCTTGAGTCCGTTCTCCTTGGCGAGCTGCACCTGCAGGAGGTCGTTGATCATGCGCTCGAGGATCTGGCGCGAGAGCACGTCGTTGGACGGGAGCTCCCCTCCCTGGCGCTGCAGCTGGCGCACCACGAGCGCCACGCGCTCGGACAGGTCGTTCTGGGTGATCACCTCGTCGTTCACGACCGCGACGATGCGGTCCACGGGAATCACGCGCGAGGGCGTGGTCGCGAGGCTCGTTTCGATCTTTCCCTGCGCGAACGCGCCGAGCGAGAGTGCGGCGAGTGCGGCGGCGAAAAGCGAGCGGGCGGAGGAGGATGCGCGAATCATGGACTGATCTCGTCGGATCGGCGATAGCCGGTGATGTTCTGCCGAATGGTTTCCAGCGGATTGATGCCGATTCTCGTGAGGCCGGAGAGCTCGAGCTGGATCTGGAAGGAAGTCGAGTATGTCTGCGTGGCCGTGATGAATCGATGGGCCACGGCGCGGACTTGCCAACACCCCGCATTATACTCGAAGCCCACCAGCCCCTCGAGGAGCTTTCGGTCCTTGATGCTCCAGTTCCAGCGCGCCAGCGCCGAGACGTTGCGCAGCACCGGCCACTGGGTCGAGAAGTCCACCTGCTGGATGCCGGCGAAGGACGGATCGAGCGGATTCACCTCGCTTCGCGCGTAGCGGTATGCGGCATTCACGATGCTGCCGGGCTCGGGCGCGTAGCGAGCCCCCACCGTCACCTTTTCCGAGCGCGACTGGTTGGGCGTGTATTGCAAGCCCGCCTCCAGCGAGACCGAGGGCGACATCTGGCTCGCGGCGAAGCCGAGGATGTCGGAATACTTGTTGCCGAGGGAGGTGTTCGAGAGGGTCACGCGCGGGGGCGTGAAGTAATAGACTTGCCCGATGCCCGCCTTGAAGCGCTCGAGCCCCGTGGCCGACTCGATGAGGCGCGAGGTGAGCGCGATGGTGAGCTGGTTGGCGTCGCCGATGCGATCGCCGCCGACGAACCGGTTCTTGGCGAACATGCGCTGGAAATTGAAATCCGTCTCCGCGGTCGTGAAGTTGGGCAGCTTCGCCTGGTCGCGGAAGGGGACGTTCAGGTAGAAGAGGCGCGGCTCGAGCGTCTGCAGGAAGTCCCTGCCTCCCAACGCCGTGGGGCGCTCGAAGAAAAGTCCCGCGTCCAGGCTCGAGATGGGCACGCCGCGCGAGCCGCCTTCCAGTCCCACCGCGTTTTCGCTCAGGTTGTAGCGCGTGAAGTGGTAGCCGACTTTCGGGATGATGTAGCCGTAGCTGCGCCGCATGGGATAGGACGCGGTCGGATAGACGATGAAGCGCTGGCCATTGGGAAGCACCGGGTGGCGGAAGTTGGAGAGTTCGCTCGAAGCCTGCCAATCGAAGCCTCCATACACGTTCTGCCGCGACCCCGAGCCGAGGAGCTGCGGCAGGATGTTGTACGGGATCGGCACGAGGCGCAACGGATCCTGGAGCGTCTGGTAGCCCAGCACGCGCGCGGTGGCCGACCACGTCTCGTCGTTGTAGTCCAGGCGAGCGTCGCGCGGCAGGTTGGTCTGCGAGGTGAGGGCGATCTTGGTGGTGAGGTCGCGGAAGTAGTCGTCGTCGGAGACCTTCTGCGCGTTCACCGAGGCGGTCCACCCGGTCCAGAGCTGGTGCACGTGGCGCCAGCCGAGGAAATAGCGGTCGCGCTCCACGATGCGGTCGCTGGGCAGGAATTCTCCGTCGACCTGGCCGGCGAACTTCGGCTCGATGTAGCGCAACTCCGCGCCCAGCTGCAGCCCGCGCTTGGTGAACATCTTGGGCGTGAACGTGGCGTCCATGTTCTCGGCGATGTTCCAGTAGTACGGCAGCGACGCCTCGAAGCCGCTCTTGCCGGAGCTGCCGAAGGTCGGCGCGAGGAAGCCCGAGCGCCGCTTGTTGTCGAGCGGGAAGGAGAGGAACGGCGAGTAGAGGATCGGCACGCCGAGGAAGAAGACCGTGGTGTTGGAGGCGATCGCCAGGTTGCGCCCCCCGTCGATGCGCAGGTCGCCCACGCGCAGGAACCAGTCGTCGCGGGGCGCCACGCACGAGGTGTATTCGGCCCCCACCAGGCGGCTCTTCTGCTCGGCCTCGAGGAGCGCGCGCTCGGCCTGGCCGCGCGAGGCGACGCGGCGCTCCGCCGTCTTCGGAAACTCGAACATCGGCGACTCCATCTCGCCCGAGTCGGTGTCGAGGTGGTAGGTGAGGGCGGGTCCGCTCGCGACGTCGCCCTCGCGCTCGATGCGCACGTGGCCGGTGGCCACCGCGGTCTGGTCGGCGCTGAAGTAGTCGAGGCGGTCGGCGCGGATCGTCGCGCCCATCTGGCGCAGCGTCACGTTGCCCGTGGCGACGACGTTCTTGTCCTGCGAGCCCACGATGCGATCGGCCTCGAGGAACTTCGCGCTGTCGCGCTCGGGGCGCGCCGGGGCCATGTGCAGCTGCTTCTCGATCCTCAGCCGCAGGCTTTCGTCGACCTGTGCGCGGGCTGGTACCACCGTGAATGCGACTGCGACGGCGAGCGCGCGGATGCTTCTCGGCCTCAAGGGAGCGTAGGAGCGAGTGCTAGAATGAATGGCGAAGGATACACGCAAAACCCCGCGTCGCTCGCTCCCTCCCCCTCTATGGATGACCGTTTTCGCGCGCTCGGCGCGTGGCTCGCCGCGTCGCTCGATGCCGCCCCTTTCCGCCTCGAGCGCGCCTCCGCCGACGCGAGCTTCCGGCGCTATTTCCGCGTCTTCCTCGACGCCGGGACGTTGATCGCGATGGACGCGCCGCCCGAGCGCGAGAACTCGCGCGCGTTCATCCAGGTGGCCGGGCTCCTGCGCGCCTCGGGGCTGAATGCGCCCGCGATCCTGCGCCACGACCTCGAACAGGGATTTCTCCTCGTGACGGACCTGGGCTCGACGCAATACCTCGCCGCGCTGAACGAGGAGAATGCCGACCGCCTCTTCGGCGACGCCACCACGGCGCTCGCGCGCTGGCAGGCCGACAGCCGCGAGGGCGTGCTGCCGGAGTACGGCGAGGAGCTGCTGCGCCGGGAGCTCGACCTCTTTCCCGATTGGTACGTGGCGCGCCACATGGGCATCGAGATGACGCCCGCGCAGCGCGACGCCCTCGAGGGCGTGTTCGCCGCGATCCTCAAGCGCAACCTCGCCGAGGCGCGCGTCTTCGTCCATCGCGACTTCATGCCGCGCAACCTCATGGTGGCGGAGCCCAATCCCGGCATCCTCGATTTCCAGGACGCCGTCCACGGGCCCATCAGCTACGACGTCGCGTGCCTCTTCCGCGACGCGTTCGTGAGTTGGGAGGAGGAGCGCATTCTGGACGGCACCATCCGCTACTGGGAGAAGGCGCGCCGCGCGCGGCTTCCGGTGCCCGCGGACTTCGCGGATTTCTGGATCGACGTCGAGTGGATGGCGCTGCAGCGCCACCTCAAGGTGGCCGGCATCTTCGCGCGCTTGCACTACCGCGACGGCAAGAAGGGCTACCTCGAGGACACCCCGCGCTTCATCGGCTACATGCGCCACGCGGTGCGCCGCTACGCGGAGCTCGCGCCGCTGGGGCGCCTCCTCGACGAGCTCGAAGGCAAGCGTCCCGAGGCGCGCTGCACGTCCTGATGCGCGCGCTCATCCTCGCGGCCGGGCGCGGCGAGCGCCTGCGGCCCCTCACCGACACGTTGCCCAAGCCGCTCCTCGTCGCTGGCGGGCGCACGCTCATCGAGCAGCAGGTGGCGAAGCTCGTCCGCGCGGGCTTCACCGACCTCGTCGTGAACCACGCGCACCTGGGCGCGATGATCGAGGCGGCGCTGGGCGACGGCAGCCGTTTCGGCGCGCGCATCCGCTATTCCGCGGAAACTCCCGCATTGGAGACCGCGGGCGGCGTCGCGAAGGCGCTGCACTTGCTGGGCGACGAGCCCTTCGCGCTCGTGAGCAGCGACATCCACACCGAGTTCGATTACGCGCGCCTTGCCGCGCCGCTGGATGCGATCGCACGCGATCCCGCCTCGCGAGTCGCGCACTTCGTGCTGGTCGACAACCCGCCGTGGCATGCCGCGGGCGACATGGGGCTCGACGCGGGGCGGGTCACGCGCGGCGGAGAGCGCCTCACGTATGGCAACATCTCCGTTTTCCATCCCGCGATCTTCCGCGAAATCGCGCCGGGCGCGCACTTGAAGCTCTTTCCCTGGGCCTACCGATTCGTGGACGCCGGGCTCGTGAGCGGCGAGCGCTTCTCGGGCCCCTGGGATAATGTCGGCAATCCCGCCCAGCTCGCGGCGCTCGACGAAAGGCTCACGCGATGACGCTCTACGTACCGCCCCATTTCCGCGTCGAGGATCGCGACGCGCTCTACGCGTTCATGGAGCGGCATGCCTTCGGGACGCTGGTGACGAGCGGGCCGGCGGGCCTGCACGTGAGCCACATTCCCTTCCTGCCAGAGCGCGGCGACGATGGCTCGATTCGCCTGCTGGGCCACGTCGCGCGCGCCAACGAGCAGTGGCAGGCCCTCGAGAAGGCCGAGCACCTCGCAGCCATCTTCCAGGGCCCCCACGCCTACGTCTCGCCCAGCTGGTACGCGAGCCATCCCTCGGTGCCGACTTGGAATTATTGCGTCGTGCACGCCCACGGGAAGGCCCGCCTCATGGACGAGGCCGAGCTCCACGACTTGCTCATGCGCCTGTCGACGATCTACGAGGCCGGCAACCCGAAGCCGTGGCGCATGTCGGAGCTGCCGGCGCCCTACGTCGACGGGATGCTCAAGATGATCGTCGGCTTCGAGATCGAGGTCGAGCGCCTCGAGGGAAAATTCAAGCTTTCGCAGAACCGCCCGGCCGAGGTCCCGCGGGTCATCGCCGCCCTGGAGGCGGGCCGCGAGCCCGAGCTCGCCGGCCTCATGCGCGAGCACTCCACCACCGCCAAGGGGTAAAATTCCGGCCATGAGACTCGACAACCCCCTGCAGACGAAGCAGTTCAGGAAGCGCCGCGCGCGCCTGGCCAAATACCTCGGCAACGGCGTCGTGGTGCTGCCCACCGCTCCGGAGCGCACGCGCAACGCCGACACCCACTACGACTACCGGTGGGACAGCGGCTTCTACTACCTCACCGGCTTCCGCGAGCCCGAAGCGGTGCTCGTCATGGTGCTGGGCGACGAGCCGCGCTCGATCCTCTTCTGCCGCGAGAAGAACCTCGAGCGCGAGATCTGGGACGGCTTCCGCCACGGCCCCGAGCTCGCGCGCGAGCATTTCGGATTCGACGAGGCGCTTACCTATGCCGAGCTCGACGCGCGCATGCCGGAGCTCCTCGCCAATCGCGAGGAGCTGCACACGCCGGTGGGCTCCGATCCCGCATGGGACCTGCGCGTCGCCGGGTGGCTGAACGCGGTGCGCGCCAAGGTACGCACAGGCGTGAGCGCCCCCGACCAGATCCGCGACGTGCGCGCCGCCGTGAACGACATGCGCCTCTTCAAGGACGAGCACGAGGTGGCGGTGATGCGCCGCGCCGCGCAGATCTCCAGCGAGGCGCATGCGCGCGCGATGCGCTTCGCGTCGCCGGGCATGCGCGAATACCAGGTCGAAGCCGAGCTCATCCACGAGTTCTGCCGCAACGGCGCGCGCGCGCCCGCCTACGGCTCCATCGTCGCGGCCGGCGCCAACGCCTGCGTGCTGCACTACCGCGAGAATTCCGCCGAGCTTCGCAAGGGCGAGCTCATGCTGATCGACGCCGGCTGCGAGCTCGACAGCTACGCCGCCGACATCACGCGCACCTTCCCCATCGCCGGGCGCTTCGCTCCCGTGCAGAAGGACGTGTACGAGCTCGTGCTCGCGTCGCAGGAGGCGGCCATCAAGGCGGTGAAGCCGGGTGCGGACTTCATCGACTACCACGACGCCGCCACTCGCGTGCTGGTGCAGGGCGTCATCGACTTCAAGCTCTGCAAGGGCAGCGTCGAGCAGGTGCTCGAGGACAATTCGTACAAGCAGTTCTACATGCACCGCACCGGGCACTGGCTGGGTCTCGACGTGCACGACGCCGGCGACTACATGCAGAAGGGCAAGTGGAGGAAGTTGAAGCCGGGCATGGTGCTCACCGTGGAGCCGGGGCTCTACATCCGCCCCGCGGACAACGTCCCCAAGGCGTTCTGGAACATCGGCATCCGCATCGAGGACGACGTGCTCGTCACCGCCAAGGGCCGCGAGATCCTCACTGCCGCATGCCCGAAGAGCGTGAAGGACGTCGAGAGCACGGTCCTCGACCGCTAGCGATGGCGCGCCTCGACGTCGCGGTCGTCGGGGCCGGCCCCGTGGGCGCGGCGCTGGCGGCGCTCGCCGCGGCGCCCGGATTGTCGATCGAGGTCTTCGAGGCGCGTCCCGCCCCCTCGGGCGAAGGGCGCATCCTCGCGCTCTCCCACGCTTCGCGCGTGCTGTTGGAGGATGCCGGCGCGTGGCCCTCGTCGCATTCCACGCCGATCACGTCGATCCACATCTCGCAGAAGGGTGGTCCCGGGCGCACGCTCCTCGACGCGGCCGAGCAGCGCCTGCCCGCGCTCGGCTACACCGTCGCCTACGGTGCCCTCGAGGAGGCGCTCGCGCGGAGCCTCGACGCGAGGGGCATTGCGATCCGCTACGGCGAGTCGTGCGAGTCCATCGCGCTCGACGCCGAGGCCGCGACGGTGCGTTTCGCGTCGGGCCGCGAGATCGAGGCGCGCCTCCTGGTGCTCGCCGACGGCGGCGCCAATGCGGCGACGATTCCCGGCATCGCATTCTCCGGCAAGGACTACGGGCAGCACGCGGTGATCGGAACGGTGCGCGCCGATCGCGCCCACGGCCATCGCGCCTACGAGCGCTTCACGCCGCAAGGCCCGGTGGCGCTCCTGCCCGTCGGCGAGCACTACGCGTTCGTGCTCACCGCGGCTCCCGATGAGGCGCGCAGGCTCCTCGCGCTCGACGAGGAGGCGTTCCTCGCCGAGCTGCAAATGCAGTTCGGGGACCGCGCGGGGCGCTTCGTCTCGGTTTCCGGGCGCGCCGCGTTTGCGCTGCGGCTGCGCGCCGTGAACGTCCCGGTCGCGCTGCGCACCGCGATCGTCGGCAACGCCGCGCAGGCGCTGCATCCCATCGCCGGACAGGGCCTCAACCTGGGGTTGCGCGACGCGGCGGCGCTCGCTGCTGCGATCGGCACGTCGAGCGCCGGGGCCATCGGCGGCGCGGCCATGCTCGATGCGTACCGGCGCTCGCGCAGTCGCGACGCCTCGCGTGGCATCGCCTTCACAGACTTCCTCGCGACGATGTTCGCCGACACCCGCCGCTTGCCCACGTGGGGGCGAGGCCTCGCCCTCACGGCGCTCGACCTTTTCCCGCCCGCGCGGCGCGCGCTCGCCGCGCGGATGATCCATGGAGCGTCACGGTGAGCCGCCCGCGCGTGGTGATCTCCGGAGGCGGGCCGGTCGGCATGGCGCTCGCATGCGCGCTCAACGGCTTCGACGTGCGCGTCATCGAAGGCGCGGCGGCGAGGAGCGCGCCCTGGCCCGAGGACTACGACGTGCGCGTCTACGCGGTGAGCCCGGGAACGCGCGACTTCCTGCGCGAGATCGGCGCGTGGGAGCGCCTCGATGCGACCCGCATCTCGCCGGTGCGGCGCATGGAGATCTTCGGCGATGAGGGTGCGCGGCTCGCGTTCTCGTCGCGGCCATCGAGCGCGCTCGCCTGGATCGTCGAGGCCGGCCGGCTTTCCGAAGCGCTCGAGGCCCATGCAGCGAGCCTCGCGAACGTCGCCATCACACGCGGCACGCCCGCGGTCGGCTTCGCGGCCGACGCCGCGCACGCTTGCGCCGACCTTTCGGATGGCACGCGCGTCGAGGGTGAGCTCCTCGTCGGCGCCGACGGTCCCGATTCGCGCGTGCGCTCCGCGCTCGCGATGCCTTTCCACGAAGAGGCCTATGGCGAGGCGGCGGTCGTCGCCAATTTCGAGACGGCGCTCGAGCACGGCGGCATCGCGCGGCAGTGGTTCCGCGCCGACGGCGTGCTCGCCTGGCTGCCTCTTCCGGGCAAGCGCATCTCGATCGTCTGGTCCACGCCGCTCGCCAACGCCGAGGCGCTCGCCGCGCTCGACGCCGCGGGGCTCGGCGCGCGTGTTCTCGACGCGGGCGCCGCGGCCCTGGGCGACATGAAGCTCGTTTCCCCCGTCGCGCGCTTCAACCTGCGCTCGGTGCGCGTGCCCGATCCCGTCGCGCCGGGGGTCGCGCTCGTCGGAGACGCGGCGCATGCCGTGCATCCGCTCGCGGGGCAAGGCGTGAACCTCGGCTTCCAGGATGCGTGGCTTCTCGCGGAAATACTCGGCGCGCGCTCCGCGCTCGAGCGTCCGGGGGACCTGCGCGTGCTGCGCCGCTACGCGCGCGAGCGCAGCGCGGACGTGAGCGCGATGCACTTCGTGACCGACGGGCTCGACAAGCTCTTCGGCAGCGGCGCGCGCGGCGCGCGCGCGTTCCGCAACCTCGGGTTGCGCTTCGTGGACAGCCAGCCGTGGGCGAAGGCGGCGCTGGTGAGCCGGGCAATGCGATAATGCGTTACAGGCGTAGCGGCGCAGGAACTTTAGTCGGCCGCCCGCAGCCCAATTCTTCTCTCAATGCAGGTGGGTCCATGAAAATCTCCGCACTCCTCGCCGCTTTCGGCATCGCCGCGCTCGTCGGCATGCCCGCCCACGCCCAGGACGCCGAGCGCGTGAAGGCGGAGCTGAAGAAGCGCCTTCCCGAAGCCAGCGTCGACTCACTTCGCAAGGTGCCCTACGGGGGGCTCTATGAAGTGGTCGTCGGCGGCGACATCTTCTACACCGACGCCAAAGGCGAGTTCCTCGTCGCCGGCTCGATCATCGACCTGAAGACCAAGGAGAACGTGACCGAGGCGCGCATGCGCCAGGTGAACTCGATCAAGTGGGAATCGCTCCCGCTGGAGAACGCGATCAAGATCGTGCGCGGCAACGGCTCGCGCAAGATCGCGATCTTCGAGGACCCGAACTGCGGGTACTGCAAGCGCTTCGAGCGCGACCTGCAGGGCGTGAACGACATCACCGCGTACGTCTTCCTCTATCCGATCCTCTCGCCCGACTCCATCGAGAAGTCGAAGATGGTGTGGTGCTCGGCCGATCGCTCCAAGGCATGGCTCGACCACATGGTGCGTGACGGCGCCATCAGCGGCGAGGCGAAATGCGCCAACCCCGTGGACCAGATCCTCGCGCTCGGCCAGTCCAAGCGCGTGACCGGCACGCCCACGATCATCTTCGAGAACGGCGAGCGCGTCCCCGGCGCCATTCCGATCGCGGAGCTCGAGAAGAAATTCGCGGCGGCGAAGATCGCGGCGAACGGCGCCTCGACCCCGGCGAACGGCGCCGCGCCCGCGGCGAAGTGATTCAGGGCGGCGTGTAGCGCTTCGGCAGCAGCACCCACATCCGGCCGGCCTGGCGCATCTTCCCCGCCTGACTGCCGGCCGCGTCGCCGAATCCCCAGAAGAAGTCCACGCGCACCGCGCCCGCGATCGCGCCGCCCGTGTCCTGCGCGACCATGAGGCGATCGAGCGGCTCGCTCGTGTTGGGGTAGGTGGTCGCGAGGTATACCGGCGCGCCGAGCGGCACCACGCGAGCGTCCACCGCGATCGAGCGCTCGGCGGTGAGCGGCACGCCGAGCGCCCCGATGGGCCCCGGCAGCTCGGGCGGCAGCTCGCGAAAGAAGACATAGCTGGGATTGGCGTCGAGGAACTGGCGCACCTTGCCCGGGTTCCTGCGCGCCCAGTCCTTGATGCCCTGCATCGACGCGCGCTCCGGCGCGATCTCGCGGCGCTCGATGAGGAGCCGCCCGAGCGAGCGGAACGGGTGCCCGTTCTGGTCCGCGTAGCCCACGCGCACGCGCTCGCCATTGTCGAGCTCCACCTGGCCCGAGCCCTGGATGTGCAGGAAGAAGAGGTCGATCGCGTCGTCCACCCACACGATCTCGTTTCCCTTCGGGGCCGTGATGCCGTCCTCGATCGCGCCGCGCTCGGGATACGGCACGACGCGGTTGCCCACGAGGCGCCCGCGCAGGCGCCGATTCCTGAGGTCGGGATAGACCGACGAGAGGTCGATCACGAGGAGGTCGTCGGGCACGCCATAGATCGGATAGCGGTATCGCGACGTGCGCACACGGCTGCCGTGAAGCAGCGGCTCGTAGTAGCCGGTCACCATTCCCGAGGTCGTGTCGTCGGGGTTCACGACCTCGCGCGGCTCGAAGTTGAGCTCGAAGAAGGCGGCGATGTCGCGCTCGGAGGCGCCCGCGAGCGTCTGCGCACCGGCGCAAACGCCCTTCCACGAGTCCTCCCTCTCCAGGACCTGGCAGCTGCGCAGGAAAGCCGCGAGCGAAGGCGCGAGGCTCTCGCGGCCCCACGCCGGAAGGTCGGCCCACTGCGCGGGCTGGAGCTTGCCGCGATATTCGACGGGCGGCGGCGCCATCGGCGGGATCGGTGCGGGCGGGGGACATGCCTGCGCTTGCGGCGGCGGGCACACGAGGGGCTCGGGCGCGCGCTCGGCCTCGCGCACCGGAGCCGGTGCGCATCCGGCGATGAGGACGGCGCAGACGAGCGCGGCGAGGGCAACGCGCGCAAAGGCCGATAATGGCGGCACGTTCAACGCAAACGGAGCAGACCTTGGCCTGGGTATTCCTCGAAATCCTCGCGGCGCTCGCCGCTGCCATCGCGATCGTCTGGTGGACATTCCCGAAGAAGCAGAAGGGCCGCGACGAGGAGCGCTAGGGCGCCTCAATGCAGGACGCGCGGCACGCTCAAGGTGAATTCCGGGATCGATGCCTCGAAGCGCGTGCCGTCCTCGGCGACCAGCTGGTAGCTGCCGCGCATCGTCCCGACGGCGGTGGGAATCGAAGAGCCGCTCGAGTACTCGAACGTGTCGCCGGGCTTCAACACCGGCTGCTCGCCGACCACGCCCATGCCGCGCACCTCCTGAACCTGGTTGTCGGAGTCGGTGATGATCCAGTGGCGGCTCACGAGCTGGGCGGTGGAGTTGCCGTTGTTGGTGATGCGGATCGTGTACGCGAACACGTAGCGATCCTCTTCCTCGTCCGATTGGTCGGGAAGATAGGTCGAATGCGCCGTGACTGCTACGCTGTATTTCTTGGCCTCGGGCATCGGAAGATGTTAGCAGAGAAAGAGCGCCTTCCGAGGGCGCGAACGCGCGTTTCCACGTAGAATCGCCACGCCTTGTAGACGCCCCTTTCGAGAGCCATGGCCGGAAAAGTTTTCCGCATCGCCCCCAGCATCCTGTCCGCGGATTTCGCGCGCCTCGGCGAAGAGGTGCGCGAAGTGATCGCGGCCGGCGCGGACCTGATCCATTTCGACGTGATGGACAACCATTACGTGCCGAACCTCACCGTGGGTCCGCTCGTGTGCGAGGCGATCAGCCCGATCGCGACGGTGCCCATCGACGTGCACCTCATGGTGAAGCCCGTCGACAGGATCATTCCCGATTTCGCCAGGGCGGGCGCGCGCATCGTGAGCTTCCATCCGGAGGCGAGCGAGCACATCGACCGCACGCTCGGGCTGATCCGCGAGAATGGCTGCAAGGCGGGGCTGGTGTTCAATCCGGCGACGCCGCTCGATTATCTCGACTACGTGATGGACAAGGTGGACCTCATCCTCATCATGTCGGTGAACCCGGGTTTCGGCGGGCAGTCGTTCATCCGCTCCGCGCTCGCCAAGATCGCGGAAGCGCGCAGGCGCATCGACGAAAGCGGGCGCGACATCTGGCTCGAGGTCGACGGCGGGATCAAGGCCGACAACATCGCCGAAGCCGCGCGCGCGGGCGCCGATACCTTCGTCGCCGGCTCGGCGATCTTCGGCGAGAAGGACCGTGGCGCCGCGATCCGGCGAATGCGCAACGAATTGAAGCGGGCAACAAGGAAAGCCTGACCGGATCTTCTTCCGGAAACCGAATAGGGCACTGCGCGGACTTCATTTCGATTGGCGATTGGCATAGCTGGCGCTCGGCCGCGTTGGCTACGATCGGATAATCGCGATTGCACAAGTCGATATTGCGTGTCCCGCGCCCGCGGCCATGCCCAGCTTGGCATTGTTACATCTGCAGTTTTCTATTCTCATAGTACCGTGCGATATTTTATGCGCCGTGCGCCTCTCTCCAATTAGCGGCTCGGCATCGAACCCGCGCGAAAGGATTATTGTGCCCTGCCATAGGCTTGGATCGCGTTCCGCGGTTACCGGAATCGCCGCGCTCCCCGCTTGCGCCAGGGAAGTACGCGCGTGGGCTGTCTCGCTTTCGATTTCGATGAACTTGCACAACTCGCCTCGAGTGTCGTGCAAGTAGTTGTCGCCGACCAAGAGGTCCAGGCGTGCGCCGCTCTGGTTCTTGACGTGGGGAAGCGCCCGTGAAGGCCCGCTTTCTCACCCGCGCATATGGTAATTCGCCCACGGGAGCATCTGTCATGCGAGCATCTGTGTTTGTTGCCGCCTCGTCTTTGGCGGTCGGCATGACTCTTCCCGCCTTCGGATACAGCCATATCGCATTCGATGTCGAGCAATTGGCGGCCCTATCCACCTGCGCCGTTCAGGGAACGGTCGTCTTGCAGGAGGTATTCACGCGCGGGAACGGGACCTTCACGCGTTCGAGTATTGCCATCGAGAAGTCCGCCGGCGGCTGCGACGCCCAGGACGGTTTTATTCCTGTCGAAGAATATGGAGGGCGCCTGCCGGACGGTGACCTCGCGGGCGTCGCGGGCGTCGATCTCCTGCGGCGCGGGGAAACATATGTGCTGATGCTGTCGCGGTCGACGTCGGCGTGGACCAGCGTCGAGGGTCCGCAAGGGGCCATCCGCCTTGTCGTCGAGACCGATCCAGCCATCGTGGGGCGCGACCTTACGGGCCAAGCCATCGCGGAAGCGTTTTCGAAGGAGAGCGGCCCCTCCAGTTATCTGAAGCCGTTGGGCAGATCGGCGCCAACCAAGCGCGCACCGACCTTCGCTTTCGAAACGGCCGAGCGGCGGGCTCACACATTGTTCGATCGAGTCGCGAGCCTCGTCAACACGCCGGCCAAGGCGCAGGCCGCGGTTCGCGAGCTGCGGCGGCGCCTGTTCGGCGTCAGCGATCTTCCGGCCGCGCGGACGGCCCCGGTTGTCCCCATTGCGGCGATCCCCAAGTACAGCCACACCAGCGCGACCGGCGCGCCCTGGAACATCCGCACTTCTCTGGCGCCGGCCCTGATCCAGGCCGCGCGTGACGTGCTCGCCGAGTGGGCGAAGCACACGGCCGGCCATTCGGTGCCGTACGGCAGCTTCGATGACGGATACGGCATCAACGGTCGCAACGATTTTGCGGGGATTCTCTCGACGGCCACGGCGCAGTCGGTCTATGGACGCGCCTGGAACGCGGGAGAGCTGGGCGTGACTCTCTTTCGGGGCAGCGAGTCCGACGTCATGCTGAACGACGCGTGGTCATGGAGCTACGACGATTACCAGGTGCGCTGGGGTCTTATCGGCTCCCAGTCGGTCTATGCCACGCTCACCCACGAAATGGGACACGGACTGGGATTGGGTCATTCGGCGGAAATGGCGGTTATGACGGCCTGCGAGGTGAAGAAGGGCTGGGCGCCGTGGCCCGACGATATCGTCGGCATCCGCGCTCGCTGGCCGAGCGAAGCGCTTGCTCCGGCGGCGACCGGGATCCGGTTCTTCGCCGCCGCTGGATCATCCTTCTCTTGTGCGAGCGCGACGCAGCCGCAGACGGGCCGGACTCCGTTCTTCTACGATCCGGTCGCGCGCACCATTACGGTTGGCGCCTTTTCGATGACAAACTCGTCAACCATCACGACGTCGGGTTCGGTGAGTTGGTACCTGCGGCCAGTCTGCAATGCCGGGGAGGCGTGCGCCGCGGATACATATGCGGGAAACGATACGTGGTCGCTGCCGCCTAACAGCACGACGACGATCACGGGAACCACACTCGCGGTGCCGCCTCAGTTGAATGGCACCTTACAGCTCTTCGCGACCACTCTTGGTCCTGGGGCCTCGACCACTCCGACGGAGCTGGTTCCGTGGACCTTCCAGCTTTCGCCGGTGCATCGGCCTTCCACGGACGTGAATGCCGATAAGCGCAGCGACATCCTCTGGTACAACACGGCGACCGGCCAAGTCTACCGCATGCTCATGAACGGACCATCAATACTCGGGCAATCCATGGTGTACCAGGAGCCGAATCTCGCCTGGCGGCCGTTCGGCGAGGGTGACATGTACGCCGACGGCCTCTTCGACCTGCTGTGGCGCCGCAGCTCGGGCGAGATCTATAGCATGTCCTTCGACAATAATGGCAACGTCCTCTCGGGCTCGCTGTTCATGACGGTGGCCGATCCGAATTGGAAACTAATCGGTTCGGCGGGCATTCAGTTTGGGGTGAGCTATCAGTCCATCAGCTCCGACCTGCTCTGGTGGAACTCGGCTTCGGGCGAAGTCTGGCTGAACGTCATGAGCGCGCCCAATGGCTCGTGGTTCGACTCCCGCAGTGTTTACCGCGAGCCCGATACGAACTGGCGCCCCGTGGGCATTGGAGATTTCGCCGGCAGCGGCAAGCGCAAGCAGATCCTCTGGCGCAATGTGGCTACCGGGTCCGTCTATCTACAGACGATCTCCTACGTGCGCGTGCTCAGCATCAACCGCGTAGATGTGACGGGCCAGATGATCTACCAAGAGCCGAACACGGCGTGGAAGATCGTGGGCGTGGCCGACTTCAACGGCGACGGCAAGCACGACATCCTGTGGCGCAACGACGCGAACGGGCAGGTGTACATCATGCTCATGCAGGACACTGCGATCATGTCCGAGGGCATGGTCTACGCTGAGCCGAACTTGGCTTGGAAAATTGTGGCGCTGGGCGACTATGACGGAGACGGAAAGGACGATCTGTTGTGGCGTAACGACAGCACGGGACAGGTGTACTTGATGACGATGAGCGGACTTACCGTGAAGTCAGGCGCGATGATTTATTCCGAGCCCAGCCTCGCATGGAAGATATTGGGCGTACGCGAATTTGGCCAGCCTATCGCAGCGATCGGCGGTTTGCCCTCCGAGGCGACTGCCACTTTCTCCGCGTTCAGCGGGGTCCCGCTCAACCCCGGCCGCATCGGCGGGGACGTCATGAATCACGCCGTGCGCATCGACTAGATTTCGATCCCCACCGATGGCAACCACCCGCCGTGGACCTCCCGCCTGGCCGATGCTGAGCGCAGCCGCCCTTGCCTCGCGCACGGCATTGTAATCGGCGAATGCGATTGCATTTCACCGGGTCCGGAGAGCGTGTAGCTGAAGCTCTGCGGCACGAGGTGCGCGACATCCTGTATTGGCTTTGGCGCAAGCCTGCCGCATGATCCTCTCGGCCGTCGCCGGATGCGCGAGGAATTGAAGCGGGCTACAATGAAAGCCTGATCGGTCCTCTTCCCGAATCCCCATGGCACTGCGCGGACTTCATTTCGATTGGCGATGGCATAGCTGGCGCTAGCGCGCTCGACTGTGCGTTTCCTTTCGAACCTGATCCACGCGGTGACTCATGACTGAAGAAGAATTCCTGGCGCTCGGCCGCGCCGGCTACAACCGGATCCCCCTGCAGCTCGAGACGCTCGCCGATCTCGACACGCCGCTTTCCATCTATCTCAAGCTCGCAAACCGCCCGGGCTCCTACCTCCTCGAGTCGGTGATCGGGGGCGAGCGCTTCGGGCGCTACTCGATCGTGGGGCTGCCCGCGCGCGAGACGCTCGAAGCCTCGGGCAACAAGGTTTCCATCTCGCGAGTGGGTGGGGCGTACGAACAGAAGGTGGTAGACGACCCGCTCGAGTTCATCGACGGCTACCTCAAGTCCTTTCGCGCCTCGCCGCCGCACGGCACGCTGCGATTCGGCGGGGGCCTCGCGGGATATTTCGGCTATGACACGGTGCGCTACATCGAGAAACGCCTGAAGCGCGCGCCGAAGCCCGATCCGCTCGGACTCCCGGAGATCCGGCTGCTCCTCACGGAAGAGCTCGCGGTGGTGGACAATCTCTCGGGGAAGCTCCACCTCATCGTGTATGCTGATCCCGCGCAGGAGGGCGCCCATGCGCGCGCGACCGCGCGGCTCGCGCAGCTTCGCGCGCAACTGCGCAAGCCGGCGCAGCTCCCGCGCCACGAGCGCCAGGATGCGCTTGCGCAGCCGCGCTCCAACATCGGTGAGGACGCGTTTCACGCCGCGGTGGCGCGCTGCAAGCAATACATCACCGACGGCGACATGATGCAGGTGCAGATCTCGCAGCGCATCGCGCAGCCTTTCCCGTATTCGCCGGTGAACCTCTATCGATCGCTGCGCTCGATCAATCCTTCGCCGTACATGTTCTATTTCGATTTCGGCGACTGCCAGCTGGTGGGTGCATCGCCCGAGATCCTGGTGCGCCGCGAGGGCGACAAGGTGACGCTGCGTCGCATCGCGGGCACGCGCAAGCGCGGCTCCACGCCCGAGAAGGACCTCGAGATGGAGCGCGAGCTCGTCTCCGACCCGAAGGAGCGAGCCGAGCATTTGATGCTGATCGACCTCGGACGCAACGACGTGGGCCGCATCGCGAAGGTCGGCAGCGTGAAGGTGACCGAGACCATGGTGGTCGAGCGCTACTCGCACGTGATGCACATGGTGTCGAACGTGGAGGGCGAGGTGGCCCCGGAGTTGAGCGCGATGGACCTCCTGCGCGCGACCTTCCCCGCGGGGACCGTGACCGGGGCGCCCAAGGTGCGCGCCATGGAGATCATCGACGAGCTCGAGACCGAGAAGCGCGGCGTGTACGCGGGCGCCGCGGGCTACATCGGGTTCAACGGCAACATCGACCTCGCGATCGCGATCCGCACGGGCGTGGTGAAGGACGGCCAGCTCTACGTGCAGGCGGCGGCGGGAATCGTCGCCGACTCGTTCGCGGAGGCGGAATGGCGCGAGACGCGGAACAAGGCGCGAGCGGTGCTCGCGGCGGCGGAGCAGGTGCATGCCGGCCTCGACGCCGCGCTCGATTGAGGAGCACCGCCATGCTCCTCATGATCGACAACTACGACTCGTTCACCTACAACCTCGTGCAGTACCTGGGCGAGCTGGGCGAGACAGTGAAGGTCGTGCGCAACGACGAGATGAGCGCCGGCGAGATCGAGGCGCTCGCGCCGCAGCGCATCGTGCTCTCGCCGGGTCCGTGCACGCCGAACGAGGCCGGCGTTTCCCTCGAGCTGATCGGGCGCTTCGCGGGGCGCGTGCCGATCCTTGGCGTATGCCTCGGGCACCAGGCGATCGGGCAGGCCTTCGGAGGCAAGGTCGTGCACGCGAAGACGCTCATGCACGGCAAGGTCTCGCTCATCCACCACCTCGGCCAGGGCGTCTTTCGCGGGCTGCCCACGCCGTACGAAGCGACCCGCTACCATTCGCTCGCCATCGAGCGCTCGAGCTGCCCCGCGGAGCTCGAAATCACCGCGTGGACCGACGACGGCGAGATCATGGGCGTGCGCCACCGCTCGCTCGCGGTCGAAGGCGTGCAGTTCCACCCCGAATCGATCCTCACGCAGCACGGGCACGCGCTGCTGAAGAACTTCCTCGAAGCAAAAGGATGAAGGCCATGTTCACTCCCCTCGAAGCCATCAACCGGCTCTGCGACAAGCGCGAGATCTTCTACGACGAGATGGTCGACCTCATGCGCCAGGTGATGGAGGGCAAGGTGCCCCCGGTGCAGCTCGCCGCGATCCTCATGGGGCTGCACGTGAAGACCGAGTCGGTGTCGGAGATCGCCGCGGCCGCTTCCGTGATGCGGGAATTCTCGACCAAGGTCGACGCGGCGGGCGTCGAGCATCTCGTCGACACGTGCGGCACGGGCGGCGACAAGGCGCACACGTTCAACATTTCCACGGCCGCCGCATTCGTGGCGGCGGCGGGCGGGGCGCGCGTCGCCAAGCACGGCGGACGCGCGGTGTCCTCGCAGTCCGGGAGCGCCGACGTGCTCGAGAGCCTCGGCGTGAATCTCGCGCTCACGCCCCAGCAGGTGGCGCAGTCGATCCGCGAGGTCGGCGTGGGATTCATGTTCGCGCCGAGCCACCATCCCGCGATGAAGCACGCGGCGCCGGTGAGGAAGGACCTCGGCATGCGCACCATCCTCAACATCCTCGGCCCGCTCACCAATCCCGCGGGCGCGCCCAACCAGGTGATGGGCGTATTCCACCCGGACCTGGTCGGCATCCAGGCGCGCGTGCTGAAGATGCTCGGCAGCCGCCACGTGCTCACGGTGCACGGCCACGAAGGCCTCGACGAGATCACCATCACCGGGCCCACGTCGGTCGCGGAGCTGAAGCACGATTTCATCACCGAGTACACGATCGAGCCCAAGCAGTTCGGGTTCGACGTGGCGCCCATCGAGGCGATCCAGGTGAAGGATCCGGCGGAATCGAAGGCGCGCGTCGAGGCCGTGCTCGCCAACGAACCCGGGCCATCGCGCGACGTGGTGATGCTGAATGCGGCTGCGGCGCTCTACGTTTCGGGCGTCGCGCCGAGCCTGTGGGACGGCGTGGCGATTGCGCGCGAGGCGCTCGCGTCAGGAACGGCGCGCGCGAAGCTGGACGAGCTCGTGCGCTTCACCCGCGCGTCAGTCACGGCGAGCTGACGTGCCGGACGTACTGGATCGGATCCTCGCCGCCAAGCGCCTGGAAGTCGAGGCGTCGAAGGCGCGCATCCCGGAGGAGCAGGTCCGCAAGCGTGCGCTCGAAGCCGCGCCGCCGCGCGGCTTCGAGAGGGCGTTGCGGGCGAAGATTGCGGCGGGATTGCCTGCGGTGATCGCGGAGATCAAGCGCGCGAGCCCGAGCAAGGGGCTCATTCGCGCGGACTTCGATCCGGCGCGGATCGCCGCCTCGTACGAGGCCCATGGCGCGGCGTGCCTTTCGGTGCTCACGGATCGCGAGTTCTTCGGGGGTTCCGCGGACGATCTCGCCGCGGCGCGAGCCGCGTGCTCCCTGCCGGTCATCCGCAAGGATTTCATCGTCGATCCCTACCAGGTGCATGAAGCGCGGGCCTGGGGTGCCGACTGCATCCTGCTCATCGTCGACGCGGTGCCGGATTCACAGCTCCTGGCGCTGGAAGCGGAAGCTCGGGGAATCGGCCTCGACGTGCTGGTCGAATCCCACGACGCCGCCCAGCTCGAACGCGCCCTGGGCCTTCGCACCGCGCTCATTGGCGTCAACAATCGCGATCTGCGCACCTTCCAAACCCGCCTCGAGACCACGCTGGACCTGGTCGGATGGGTTCCTTCAGGCCGAATCCTGATCACGGAGAGCGGAATCTCCTCGCCTGCAGACGTGCAGCGGCTCACGGGGCAGAAAGTTAGCGCTTACTTAGTGGGTAGTGCCTTCATGGTGGCCCCGGATCCCGGAAAGGAGCTTGCGCGGCTCTTTTTCGAGGGGCGTTGAGGCGTGTTGCAAGGCAACAACAACGGGCGTCGTTTGTTGCATGAAAGGCGAAAAACAGCTTGAGTGATGGCTATTGCTTTGGCATCATGCGGGTGGCTTCTCAAAAAGAATTCGGGGAAGTTCCAACAGTCGGGGCGACAAAATCCCCACGAGGTTCCCAAAGAAATCGCATAAAGCAAATCAAGGCCTCACTTCAACAAAGGAGATTCTGATGAACAAAAATCTGATCGCTCTGGCAGTCGCTGGCGCCTGCGTTGCGCCGGCTGCCATGGCACAGACCGCGAACCCGGTCACTCTGTACGGTCGCGTCTATGTGACCCTCGAGTCCGTGGAGGCGAAGGGTGGGTCGACTGAGGTCTTGCGCAGGCAACGGGTCGAAGATCAATCCTCGCTGTTAGGCGTGCGCGGCACCGAAGATCTTGGTGGAGGCCTGAAGGCCTTCTTTCAATTGGAGACCGCCTTCCGCGCGGACCAGAACACCACCACGTTCGGCACTCGAAACAGTGGGGTCGGCCTGCAAGGCGGCTTTGGCAGCGTCCTCATGGGTCGTTGGGACATGCCTTACAAGGTGACGTCGTATAGCGTCGATGCATTTGGAGACCTTACGATTGCCGGCATTACGTCGGCAGGTCATGACCGCGGCAATTTCGACCGTCGTGATCAAAACGTCATCCAGTATTGGACTCCGTCATTGGCTGGTTTCGCTGCTCGTCTCGCGGTGACCGCGAATGAGGGCAGGACGGCAACTCTCAACCCGAGAGACACCGGCGCCAACATCACGTATACGGGAGGGCCGGGGTACGCGTTTATCGCTTGGGAAGAGCACAAGGACGTTTCGGCGACCGTTCCGAAGGAAACCGCAACTACATTCGGGGGTTACTTGAAATTTGGGCCGCTCAAGGTCGGCGCTGTTTACGAGGACATCAGGAAGACCGGAACGACCAAGAAGAAGTCTTGGCTCGGCAGCTTGGTTTACTCGATGGGCCACAGCGACTTCATCTACCAATATCAGCAGGCCAAGGATGGCGGCGCCTCCGGCGCGGCTCAACCGGACTGCAAGACCAACACGCTCGGCTACAAGTACAACTTTTCGCGTCGTACGTTTGTCCTTGCGCAGTATTTGAAGATTGATAACAACGCGGCAGCGTCCTGCAACTTCGGTGCGGGGGCCTTGACCATCGCCAACGGTCAAGATCCGCAAGGCGTGTCGCTGGGGATCCAGCACGTGTTTTGATCGCAATTTCCTGAGAATCACTGGCAACTTAGGGCGCGGCATCAAGCTGCGCCCTTTTTTCTCTCCGATGATCCCATCGTCGTTTCGCGCTTCCGCCGGTCCGCTCGACCGTTTACTGGTCGCCGCGGACCAGGTTTTGCGCGCGTTGTCGGGCGCGGGGACCGCAGCGCGGGCGATGCCGTGCAGCAATCGCGAAGTGCCCGCCTCGCGGGAGGAGCGTCGGATTTCCGCCGGGCTGATGCGCGTCAATCACACCGGGGAAATCTGCGCGCAGGCGCTCTACAGCGGCCAATCGATGGTTGCGCGCGACCCAATCGTGCGCGGCGCATTGGAGGCGGCCGCCGCGGAGGAGCGCGATCATCTCTCGTGGTGCCGGGGCCGGCTCGGCGACCTGGGCTCGCGTCCGAGCTTGCTCGACCCCTTGTGGTACGCGGGTTCGTTTGCGTGGGGAGTGGCCTCGGGACTCGCGGGCGATCGGTGGAGCCTCGGCTTCCTCGCCGAGACAGAGGCCCAGGTCGAGCGCCACCTCGAAGGCCACCTCGAGAGGCTGCCGCGCGAAGACGCTTGCAGCCGCGAGATCGTGGAGCAGATGCGCGAGGACGAGATACGGCACGGGCAGACCGGCCGCGACCTCGGCGCTGCGCAGCTGCCCCACGCGGTGAAGGTCGCGATGCGTGCCGCATCGAAAGTCATGACGCGCACCGCGTATTGGGTCTGAGGCTCAGGCGTCGCGAATTTCGAAGTCGAAGGTGATCGCCGCGGTCGCCGCGAGCATGATCGTCGCCGAGCAGTACTTCTCCTTCGACAGCTTGATCGCGCGCTCCACCTGCGTTTTCGCCAGCCCCTTGCCCGTGACCACGTAGTGAAGGTGGATTCTCGTGAACACCTTCGGGTCCTCGTCGGCGCGCTCGGCCTCGACTTCGACCACGCAATCGGTGATCGGCTGGCGGGCCTTGCGCAGGATGTGCACGACGTCGATGGCGCTGCACGCCCCGGTCCCCATCAGAACGAGCTCCATGGGGCGGGCGCCGAGATTCTTGCCGCCGATGTCGGGTGCCGCGTCGATGACGACTCCATGGCCGCTACCGCTTTCGGCGATGAAGGTGATGCCCTCGACCAACTTGATTCGTGCCTTCATGAATTCGCCGCGTTTTCGTTGGGAGGAAGCTCGAGCCAGGTCTTCATGAGGTTCCAGCCTACCGCGAGCAACGCCGGTCCGACGAAGAGCCCGATGAAGCCAAAGGCGATGGCGCCGCCGAAGACGCCGAGCACGACGACCAGCATCGACAGGTTTCCCGCACGGCTCATGAGGATCGGCTTCACAAAGTTGTCGACAGAGCTGATGACGGCGACGCCGTAGATCACCATGAAGACCGCCCAGCCCACATGGTCGTGGAAATAGAGCCACGCCGCGGCGCCCCCCCAGGTCAGCACCGGCCCCATCGGCACGAGAGACAAGACGAACGTGAGCGCGGCGAGGATGAAGGGGCCGGGAACGCCCGCGATGAGGAACCCGATGCCCGCCACCACGGCCTGCGCGAAGGCCGTTCCGATGAGACCGTAGATGACGCCCTTCACGGCGCTTTGCGCGGTCCCGATGAGCGCCGCGCCGTGCTCGGGCCCGGCGATGCGAACCATGCCCTCCACCAGCAGCCGTCGGATGCGCTCGCCGTCGCGATAGAAGAAATACGCGACGAAGATCGCGATGAGGAGCTGGATCAGTCCCTGCCCCGCCCCGCGGCCCATGGCGAGGAGGAAGTTCTTGGCGGGCTCCGTGAAGCGCTTGGCCAACTCGATGAACTCGGTGCTGCTCAGCGTGAGCGTGCGCACGTACTCGTCGAGCCACGGACCGATGCCCGGGATGTCGCGGATGAAGACGGGGAGGGTGAAGGACGCCTTCTGGTCGAGGAACCCGCGGAATAGCTCGACCACCTCGGAGCTGTGCACGACGATGCTTTGCGCTGTGAGCGCCACCGGCACCACCAGCGCGATGATGAGAAAGGCAACGATCACGAGCCCCGCGAGCCAGGAGCGACCGCCCAGGCGGTCTCGCAACGTGAGGAATACCGGCCACGTCGAAAAGCAAAGGATTCCCGCGAAGAGGATCGCGCCCATGAAGGGCTGCAGGACCAGAAAGCAGCCGGTCACGAGCAGCGCGATCGCCGCGATCCTGGCGTATTGCTCGAAACGGCTGGCGGCCATGGGAGGTCGAACCGGGGGCGACGGGGCTAAGGAGCGATTCTAGCCGAGACCTGGTTTGACACAAAGTGATGATTTACCTATAATTTCAGCTTGTAGTTGCCGTATCATTCAGGTTCGTACGTAGTCACTCAAAACAGTCGGCCAAAGTATTTCCCGGGCGCACAACCCGGACTCACCCAGGGCTGGCATGAAAGGAAAGTCATGAAGACCTTCTCGGCGAAGCCGGACGAGGTTCGGCGCGACTGGTTCGTCGTGGACGCCACGGACAAGATCCTGGGCCGTCTCGCGGCTGAAGTCTCGCGGCGCCTGCGCGGCAAGCACAAGCCCGAATTCACACCCCACGTCGACACCGGCGACTACATCGTCATCGTCAACGTGGAGAAGATCCGCGTCACGGGCGCCAAGGCGACGGACAAGAAGTACTACCGCCACTCGACCTATCCGGGCGGCATCTACGAGACCAATTTCACCAAGCTCCAGGCGCGCCATCCGGATCGCGTGCTCAAGCTCGCGGTGAAGGGCATGTTGCCCAAGGGCCGTCTCGGCTACGCGATGATCAAGAAGCTCAAGATCTACGCGGGTCCCGAGCATCCCCACACGGCGCAGCAGCCCAAGAACCTCGAGATCTAAGGAGCCATCATGATCGGCAAATACAACTACGGCACGGGCCGGCGCAAGAGCGCCGTGGCGCGCGTCTTCATGAAGCCGGGCAAGGGCGACATCGTCGTGAACGACAAGCCCGTCGACGTCTTCTTCTCGCGCGAGACCGGCCGCATGATCGTGCGCCAGCCCCTCGAGCTGACCAATCACGTGCAGACGTTCGACATCATGGTGAACGTCGCCGGCGGCGGCGAATCGGGCCAGGCCGGCGCCGTGCGCCACGGCATCACGCGCGCCCTCATCGAATACGATCCCACGCTGAAACCCACGCTCTCCAAGGCAGGCCTCGTCACGCGCGACGCGCGCGAGGTCGAGCGCAAGAAGGTGGGCCTTCACAAGGCGCGACGCCGCAAGCAGTTCTCCAAGCGTTAAGGCGGGAGCACGCTGTTCGGTATCGCTGTGCACGAACAAAGCCGCCTCGAAGCGGCTTTGTCGTTACTGGGGACCATTGAATGATCAAGGTTGGAGTGGTCGGAGGAACGGGCTACACGGGCGTGGAGCTGCTGCGGCTCCTCGCGGGGCATCCCGAGGTCGAGGTGACGGCGATCACGTCGCGCGGCGAAGCGGGAGTGAGGGTCGCCGATTACTTTCCGTCGTTGCGCGGCCGGTACGACCTCGCATTCACCGATCCGGCGAAGGCGCCGCTGCAGGGGTGCGACTGCGTTTTCTTCGCGACGCCCAACGGCGTGGCGATGAGCCAGGCGCGCGCGCTCCTCGACAAGGGCGCTCGCATCGTCGACTTCTCCGCGGACTTCCGCCTGAAGGACCGGGCGACCTGGGAGAAGTGGTACAAGGTCACCCACGCCTCGCCCGAGCTCTTCGAGGAGGCCGTCTACGGCTTGCCCGAGGTGAACCGCGAGCGCATCCGCAAGGCGCGCCTCGTGGCCAATCCGGGCTGCTACGCGACGGCGGTGCAGCTCGCGCTGCTGCCGCTCGTCGAGAGCGACTACGTCGACCACGGCCACCTCATCGCCGATGCCAAGTCCGGCGTGAGCGGCGCGGGGCGAAAGGCCGAGCTCGACCTCCTCTTCTCGGAGGCGACCGACAACTTCAAGGCGTATGCGGTAAAGGGCCATCGCCACCATCCAGAGATCCTCGAGAGCCTGAAAAGCCTGGAGAGCGTGTCGGGCCGGCATCTGGGCCTCACCTTCGTCCCGCACCTCGTGCCGATGGTCCGCGGCATCCTGGCGACCGTATATGCGCGCATCACCTCCGAGGCGAATTTCCAGTCGCTCTTCGAGGAGCGCTACGCCAAGGAGCCTTTCGTGGACGTGCTTCCCCCCGGGTCGCAGCCGGAGACGCGCTGGGTGCGCGGCACGAACCAATGCCGCATCGCCGTGCACCGGCCGTTCGACGCCGATACGCTGGTCGTGCTCGCCGTGGAAGACAACCTCGTGAAGGGGGCGGCGGGCCAGGCGGTGCAGAACATGAACCTCATGTTCGGCTTCGACGAAACGGCCGGCCTCGACCAGATCGCCGTGGTTCCCTGATGCGGGGCATCGGCCGGCGGCTCCGAAGCACCTTCGGCATCGGCTCGAGCCGGATGGCGATTCGCTCGCAGCACGCCTGGTATTGGCGCTGGACGATGAACATCCTGATGATGGCGCTTGTCGCGACCGTGGTGTGGTGGCTGGTCCAGAACAGCTATCGCATCACCGGATTCAACCTCGAGGAGGTGAAGCAGCAGATCGCCACCCTCACCGCGGAAAACCGCGCGATGAAAGCCGAGCTCGAGTCCTCCCGCGCCACCGCCGCGGAGCGCGAGCGCCAGCTGCAGATCGAAAAGGCCGCGCAGGGTGAGCTCGCGCGCTCCGCTGCGCAGCTTCAGGACGAGAACGCGGCGTTGAAGGAAGACCTCGGCTTCCTGCGCAACATCATGTCCTCGGGAGCGACGCCGGAGGGCCTGGGCCTTTCCAACCTGAAGATCGAGCGCGACGGCAAGCCCAACCAGTTCCGCTACCGGATGCTCCTCACGCAGGGCGGCCAGCGCAGGCAGGACTTCAAGGGAAAGGTGCAGATCGTGGCCCGCATCGCCAAGGACGGCGCCATCAACAACCTCACGTTCCCCGACCCGACAGCGGGCGAGGCCGCCGGCAGCGTCGAATTCCGGTTCTACCAGAAGGTCGAGGGCCGCTTCGTCATCCCGGACGGGGCAACGCTGAAAAGCACGGAAGTGCGTGTTTTGGCGCTGCCCGGGGGACAGGTTAAACTGTCTCGAACCATAGGCCAGACGTAGGAGGATCCATGTTCGGCAAATCCAACAAGCCCAGCCCGATCGACAGCCTGATCGGCACCGGCACCCTGATCGAGGGCGACATCGTTTTCACCGGGGGTCTGCGCATCGACGGGCACGTGAAGGGCAACGTGAAGGCGACCGGAAATAAACCTGGCACATTGGTCATCTCGGAGCTTGCAAAAGTCGAGGGCGACATCGATGTAGCCCATGTGGTCATCAATGGCACCGTCGCGGGACCCGTGCGGGGGGCCGAGTATGTCGAACTCCTCCCCAAGGCCCGGGTCACAGGAAATGTCTCGTACAAGTCGATCGAGATCCACGTCGGCGCGATCGTGATGGGCCAGCTGATGTACGAAAGCCCGCAGAAGAACGACAAGGTCGTGGAGCTGAAGCCCGCCTCGGGCGCCTCCGACTGAGTCGGAATCCCACTGGAGATACAGATGAACGATATGTCCCCCGCCACCACAATGCCCGATCCGCTCGTCTTCACCGACAGCGCGGCGAGCAAGGTGAAAGCCCTGATCGAGGAAGAGGGCAACAACGAGCTCAAGCTGCGCGTGTTCGTCACGGGAGGCGGCTGCTCGGGTCTGCAGTACGGCTTCACGTTCGACGAGGTCACTAACGAGGACGACACGGTGATGACCAAGAACGGCGTGAGCCTGCTCATCGACCCCATGAGCTACCAGTACCTGGTCGGCGCGGAGATCGACTACACCGAGGGGCTCGAGGGTGCGCAGTTCGTGATCAAGAACCCGCAGGCCACGTCCACCTGCGGCTGCGGATCCTCGTTCAGCGTCTAGGAAGTCCTGCGGCGGCGCGCCGCGTCCAAAACGGGGAGCCGCGCGCTCCCCGTTTTGCCATTCAGGCCGGGTAGATCGCGCCGAGGATGCGCGCGGCGCGCGCGCCGGTTGCGGCGGTAAGGTCGACGGGCTCGCGCCGCACGCATTTCATCGCAAGCCAGGCGAACGCCATCGATTCCACGTGCATGGCGGGAACGCCGAGTGCGTCGGTGGGCGCCACCTGCCTCTCGCCCGCGAAGCGCGCGATGCGATCCATCAGGCCGGCGTTGCGCGCGCCGCCGCCCGCGATGTAGATCTCCTCGGTCCCGGGGCAGAAGCGATCGATCGCGCCGACGATGGAGCGCGCGGTGAAGTCCGCGAGTGTCGATTGGACGTCTTCGGGCTTGAGGTTGCCCGCGAGACGCGCGTCGAGCCATTCGAGACGAAAAAGCTCGCGCCCGGTGCTCTTCGGCGGAGGCAACTCGAGATAGGGCTCCTCCAGCAGCCTCGCAAGAAGTCGCGCGTCCGGCGTGCCGAGGGCGGCCCATCGTCCGTCCATGTCGTAGCGTGCACCGAGATGGCGATGCGCCCATGCGTCGAGGAGCACGTTGCCGGGTCCGCAGTCGAACCCGAGTGTCGCGCGGCCGGGCGAGAGCCAGGTCACGTTGCCGATGCCGCCGATGTTGACCACCGTACGTGAGCGCGATGGATGCCGGAAGACGGCGTCGTGGAACGCGGGCACCAGCGGGGCGCCCTGCCCGCCCGCGGCCATGTCGCGGCGCCGGAAATCCGCGATCACGTCGATGCCTGTGCGCTCGGCGACGAGGGCGGGGTCGTTCAGCTGGATCGTGAAGCCCAAATCGGGTCGATGGCGCACGGTCTGGCCATGGCAGCCAATCGCTCCCACCTCTCGAGGCCCCACTCCGCCGGCCAATATGGCGGCGAGCGCCGCCCGCGCGTACAGCTCGGCGAGCTCAAGAGAGGCGCCTGCCGCCGCCTCGAGGAAATCCGCGCCGGGCTGGGAAAGGATCAGGAGCTTTTCGCGCAGGCTGTCGGGAAACGGCTCCGATGCGAAGGCGAGGGTGCGAGGCGTGCCCGAGGAAAAGTCGACGAGCGCGGCGTCGGCGCCGTCGAGGCTGGTGCCCGACATCACGCCGGCGAAAAGCGATACCACGCTATTCGAAGCGAGCCGCCGAAGCCGTGCTCACGAGGTCGATGGTGGCGCGCGCACCGTTGGCCACTTGCGTGAATTGGGCCTTGAGCCGCGGCGGGATCGGTTCCGCCTTGGGAAGGGCGACGCGCAGCGGATCCTGGTGGATTCCGGCGATCTTGAACTCGTAGTGCAGATGCGGCCCGGTCGCGAAGCCCGTCGCTCCGACGAAGCCGATGGGCTCGCCCTGGCGCACGCGCGCTCCGGCGCGGATGCCGCTAGCGAATCCGGAGAGGTGGGCGTAGAGAGTCGTGATGCCGTTGCCGTGCCGAATCTCGATCGCGTTGCCGTATCCGCCGCGGGGACCGGCGGCGACCACGGTGCCGTCGGCGGTCGCGAGGACGCGCGTGCCTTTCGGCGCCGCGAAGTCGACGCCCGTGTGCGCTCGCCAGTTCTTGAAGATCGGATGGAAGCGCGCGCCGAAACCCGAGCTCACGCGCGAAAATTCCACCGGCGAGCGCAGGAATGCCTTCTGCCGATTGGAGCCGTCGAGGGAGTAATAACCGTCGATGCCCTCGTCGTCCCGGAAGAGCACCGCGTTGTGCGTGCGGCCGTCGTTCACGAATTGCGCGGCGAGGATCCGGCCCGGAGCCACCAGCTCGCCCGCCTCGTAGATCATCTCGTAGACGAGGGAGAACGTGTCGCCCTTGCGCAGATCCGTGTGGAAATCGATGTCGGTCGCGAAGATGCGCGCGACCTGCATTGCGATCGCATCTGGAATCCCGGCGGCATCGGTCGCGGCGAAGAGCGACGAGCGGATCGTGGCGGTCTTGTACACGAGCCGGGGGCTCTCGGTGAGCGAGCGCTGGTTTGCGTGCAGCCCTGTTGCAGTGCGCGTCACTTCGAGGAGGGCCGAAGGGCTCATGAAATAGCGCAACGCGAGGAGCTCCCCGTCGAGACCCGTCTCGGCCTGGAGCATGCGGCCCGGAACGAGCTGGCGGAAGATCAGCCGTCCGGTCGCATCGCCCTTCATGAATTCGATCGCCTTGGGATCGCTCACGCGCAGGCGGTCGAAGAGCGCGGCGACCGTGTCGCCGCGAAGCACGCGCTCCTGGGAGACGAAGCGTGGCGATTTCTCGCCGATGGGCGGCGGCTCCGGAATCTCCAGCGGCTCGCGGACCAGGGCAAGCTCGACGTTGGCGGGTGCCGTGCCCGGGGCGATGCCGAAAGCGGTGAGGACGGTGGCCGCGGGGGCAAGGATCGCCAGAGCCGCGAATACAAGACCCCGACCCAGCCTGGGCAGCCTGGAGCCCTGCGTTAGAATGTCCGTTTTTTGTGCGGTCATTGGATCTGTGTCGGATTCGTCCCACACAGGATATCAGAATTCGCTGACACAAGCGCCAAAAACGGAATAAAATCAATGACTCAGTTGCAAGATTTACAGGTCATTCGCAGGGGGGCAGATGAGCTGATCGTCGAGGCGGACCTGGTCCGGAAGCTGGCCAGGGGAAAGCCTTTGCGGGTGAAGGCCGGGTTCGATCCCACCGCTCCGGATCTGCACCTGGGCCATACCGTGGTCCTCAACAAGATGAGGCAATTCCAGGATCTCGGGCATCACGTGATGTTCCTGATCGGGGATTTCACCGGGATGATCGGCGATCCCAGCGGGCGCAATGCGACCCGTCCGCCGCTCACTCCGGAGCAGATCGCCGCCAACGCGGAGACTTACAAGGCGCAGGTCTTCAAGGTGCTCGACCCGAATCGCACCGAGATAATGTTCAACTCGACCTGGAGCGAGCAGTTGGGCGCCTCCGGGATGATCAGGCTCGCGGGGAAGTACACCGTGGCGCGCATGCTCGAGCGCGACGATTTCTCCAAGCGCTTCGCCGAGCAGAGGCCGATCTCGATCCACGAATTCCTCTACCCGCTGATGCAGGGGTACGACTCGGTCGCGATGAAGTCCGACGTCGAGCTGGGTGGCACGGACCAGAAATTCAACCTGCTGGTGGGCCGGGAGCTGCAGAAGGACTATGGGCAGGAACCGCAGGTGATCATCACCATGCCGCTGCTGGAAGGCCTCGACGGCGTGAACAAGATGTCCAAGTCGCTCGGCAACTACGTGGGCATCCACGATGCGCCGAACGACATGTTCGGAAAGCTCATGTCGATCTCGGACGATCTCATGTGGCGCTACATCGAGCTCCTGTCTTTCGAGCCGCTCGAGACGATCTCCGCCTGGAAGCGCTCGATCGCGGAGGGCGCCAACCCGCGCGACGTGAAGGTGCGCTTCGCGCAGGAAATCATCGCCCGCTTCCACGACCAGTCCTCGGCCCGTGTGGCGCTGGAGGAGTTCGAGTCTCGATTCCGCCATGGCGGCGTCCCCGACGACCTCCCCGACCAAGTGATCGACGTTCCCATCGACGGCATTCAGATCGCGCAGCTCTTGAGGCTGTCCGGGGTGTGCCCAAGCACCACGGACGCGGTGCGCATGATCGAGCAAGGTGGAGTCAAGATCGACGGTGCGAAGGTCGCCGACAAGGCATTGAAGGTCGCGCCCGGCGCGACCCACATCCTGCAGGTGGGAAAGCGCAAGTTCGCCAGGGTCACCCTGAGAAAAGCCGGGTAAGGGAAATTTTCCTTCAGTTCTTGCCTCGATATCCGCAAAACGCGTATAATCGACGGTTCTGCTGATCAATCGTCATTCACGCCAGTTTGCCCGGCGGGAGGGCGCTTCGGCCGGCAACGCTCTTTAACAACTTACAGCCGATAGAGGTGGGTGCTGGTTGCGCTTTAGTCCCTATTCAGTGGTTTGGGTGGGGGCGCAAGGTAGCGAGCAGTACTCACTTTGGATCCATGTGATTCTTTGTGAGTTTGTAGTACCTGGATTGAACTGAAGAGTTTGATCCTGGCTCAGATTGAACGCTGGCGGAATGCTTTACAAGAGGTGGTCCCAGAAATCTAGGCAGTCCGCTCAGTGTAATCTCGGCCCGAATGGGCGGCGGCACCGCTCGATTTT
>JBBRTF010000031.1:0-55448 GCA_038244725.1 Burkholderiales bacterium | reverse complement strand
GTTCCAGGCGCCGAGTCCGACGCAAGGTAGGTCACCTTGCAAGGACGAGCAACGACGAAGCGGCCCGAAATCGCCCGTCCCTGCAGCTCGCAAGGGCTTGATGCACCTGGCACGTGGGTCACGGCAGATGCGGCGTCTCGCGTTGTTGGACGCCTTGCGAAAGTTGTCGACATTCGCCGCGCCGTCCGCCTAGCAGCCATCCGCATCTGCCGTAACGCACATCTCCGGGAATAATTCAGACCTTCCCTAGCACCGCCTCCTCAATCGGCGCCTTAGATAAGTGCTGTATCTCACTCATGGATTGTTTCTTGCGTGGCATCTTGTATTTTTTTGGACATCATGCTGCTTGTTCTAACTGGCAGAGTAGCCCATAGCCGGCGGTCGCGCACATGAAGCAATTCAGGTGCGATAGATTCACGGTTGAGTCGGCCCGCGGCCGCGGCGCCGGTCGAACCCGGGCCGGGCGCGCCGCTCGTGGGAATCGAGGAGGAGCTTGTCCGTGAGCGCACGCAGCTTCTGCGCGGCCTTCACCGCGTCGTCGAGCTCCTTCCTCTTCGCGGCGAGGAACTTCGCGTCGAGCGCCTGCGCCTCGGGCTGCAGGTCGCCGCCGGGTCCCGGATCCCAGGGGCTGCGCACGATCTGCACGGAGAGCTTGTCGCTGTTGGTGTCGCGCATGAACACCGAGCGCGTGAGCTCGCGCCGCGCGCAGTCGGCGATCTCGAGCTTGCCGGCGAGATCGTCGAAGTCGAAATTCGCTTCCAGGCCGTGGAACTCGAAGAGCTCCTTCACCGCGGCGATGAAGATGCGCGGCCGCGGCAGCTTCATGATCACGCGGCCCTGCCTGATGGAGATCTCCATGAGGTCGTACATGACCTGGCCCAGCAGCCAGTCGAGGTACGCATGGCGCGCGATGGCGTTGCCGATGCCCGCGGCGAGGGCGTCGGGCAGGTCGTGGTCGAGGGGCTCGAGCGCGGCGTTGAACGTGACGGGCTTCTTCGGCATGGCGGTTGGCCCTCCTACGGGCGGTCGAGTGTCTCGATAGTCTCGCGCTTCCAGGCGAGCAAGGCCAGCCCCGGGAGCGCCACGAGGAACGTCGAGAAGAAAAAGGCGGGCCAGGCGAGGCCCAGGTACTTCGGATCGGTGGCGAAGCCCGCCGCGGGCCCCACGTAGACGCGCCCGAAGGCGGCGAGCGCGGAGAGGAGCGCGTACTGCGTCGCGGTGAAGCGGTGGTCGCAGAGCGCCATCAACAGGGCCACGAAGGCCGCGGTGCCCATGCCGCCCGCGAGGTTCTCGAAGCCGACGGCGAGCACCATAACCGCGTAGCTCTTGCCGGCGAGGGCAAGCCACATGAAAGTGAGGTTCGACACCGCCTGGAGGACGCCGAAGTGGAGGAGCGCGCGGTAAAGGCCGAGCTTCACCATGAGCGTGCCGCCGAAAACCGCTCCGGCGATGGTCGCGGCGAACCCCATGCCCTTGTTCACATAGCCCACGTCCTCGAGGGAGAAATGCATCCCGCGCAAAAGGAAGGCCGTGGTGAGCGAGCCTGCGAAGGCGTCGCCCAGCTTGTAGAGGATGAGGAGCGCGAGGATGGAGACCGCGCCGCGGCGCGACAGGAATTCGCGCAGCGGCTCGATGAACGCCTCGCGGAGCGACCTGGGGTGCGCCGGCGCATCCTCGGGGTTCCTTCCCCAGAGGGTGGCGGCGATTCCGATCGACATGAGTCCCGCCATGAGGAGATAGGTATTCCTCCACCCGATCCCGGCGATCCAGCCCGAGCCCGCGACGATGACCAGCGCCAGCGCGCCGGAGACGAGCATCGCCGTGCGATATCCGACCACGGTGAGGGCGCCGGCGAGGCCGCGCTGCTCGGGCTTCGAGATGTCGGTGCGGTAGGCGTCGAACACGATGTCCTGGGACGCGGAAGCGAACGTGACGAACACCGCGAGGAGCGCGATCAGGGCGAGGTCCGTGCGCGGCGACAGGAGCGCCATGCAGCCGATACCGCCCATGAGCGCCGCCTGCGTGACGAGGAGCCAGCCGCGGCGCCGGCCCAGGAAGGGCGGCACGAAGCGGTCCATCGCCGGCGCCCACAGGAATTTCCAGGTATACGGAATGCCCACCAGCGTGAAGATGCCGATGGTGGAGAGGTCCACGCCCTCCACCGTCATCCACGCCTGCAGCGTGCCCGACGTGAGCGCGAGCGGCAGG
Source organism: Burkholderiales bacterium (assembly GCA_038244725.1). Taxonomy (GTDB): domain Bacteria; phylum Pseudomonadota; class Gammaproteobacteria; order Burkholderiales; family Usitatibacteraceae; genus Usitatibacter. Next base: position 53,240 of record JBBRTF010000031.1, on the reverse strand, counting down.
CCCGAAGAGAAAGCGAGGAGCACGATCACCGCGAGGTTGCGGTCGCGGAAGACCTCGGAGTAGGCGTTGGATTTCAAGGGGCCGTCCGGAACGCTGTAAGCCGCGGCGTCATGCCCCGACTATACTTATTCCCGAGGCCAATGGATCGCATCAGCGAGGACACGCGCCATGGAAAAAGTGGTGAAGACCGACGAGGAATGGAAGAAGGAGCTCACGCCGGAGCAGTACAACGTGACGCGCCGGCACGGCACCGAGCGCGCCTTCAGCGGCAAGTACGCCGAGAGCAAGGAGCCGGGAACCTACGCCTGCGTCTGCTGCGGGCAGGAGCTCTTCCCCGCGGAAACCAAGTTCGATTCGGGCACCGGCTGGCCCAGCTTCTACGCGCCGGTGTCCAAGGAATCCGTGACCGAGAAGACCGACCGCAGCTGGTTCATGTCGCGCACCGAGGTGCTGTGCTCGCGCTGCGACGCCCACCTGGGGCATGTGTTCGACGACGGGCCCAAGCCCACGGGGCTTCGCTACTGCATGAACTCCGCGGCGCTCGACCTGAAGAAGAAGTAGCGCCCTACGCCGCGAACCTGTTCACCAGCTCCTCGCGCGGGACGAGCTTGGCGGTGTAGAGGAGGGGGATGCCCAGGCCCTTCTTGATGGCGTCGAGGGTCGCGAAACGCTCGGAGGCGAGGACTTCCCGCTCCTCTCGTCCCAGTATTCGTAGCGATAGACCAGCAGGTTGTCGGTTCTTGTCATGGGCGTCAGCCGAGCGTGTCGCAAAGATCGCGCAATCGGTATTGCTGCGAATACAGGCGCGTGAGGAAGCTGAACTCGCGGTGGCAGCCGAGCTCGCACGGCGCGATCTCGCAGGCCCACTCGCTTCCCTCGCCCAGGCGCCGCGGCGGCACCGGCCGGCACTTCGCGCAGCCTTGGGCGCGCAGCAGGTCGAACTCGCGCGCCAACAGGGCGTGCAGGGCGGCTTTGGTGATCGGTGCGCGCTCTTTCATGAACGCGATTTTCCGGTGGAGCGCGCGCTCGCGAGTGTGAACTGCGTCACATCGGATGCTCACACCTGTAGCGCGAGGCAAGGTGCCCCGGCATTACGCCGGGGCGCGTCGGCCTTCAGGCGGCCGACGGTGCGATCTTCCCGAGCTTTTCCAGTCGCAGACGGATCGAACTCTGTGTGCGCGCGTGCTTGCGCGCGATGTCGCCCATGGAGGCGCCAGCGTCGAATTGCGCGGCGAGCGTGCGGTCCTCGTCCTCGGTCCAGGGCTTGCCGAAATTGGCGGGGAGGCGTTCGCGGCGCTTCTCGCGCTCCACCTCGCGCTGCATGAGATCGACGGCGGAGAAAAGGGCGCGCAGCGTGCGCGGCTCCGCATAGGGGCTTTGTTCGGGGTACGCCTCGCCAGTGACGGGATTCACGCCGTCGGCGAGCGCGCGGACGATGGGCAGTGCGGCATCGAGTTGCATGGTGGCCTCGTTGGGTTGTCGGGTTGCGCCGGGTGGCCTACCTCCACCGTGCCCCTGTGAAAACGAGCCGGATGCGCGAGCGGTTGACGTGCGGGAGCGCACCTCTAGAATGAAGGTGAATGCGAAGAGCCCTCGCCATCGCCGTCCCGTGCATCGCCCTTGCGGCGAGCCTCGCTTCACGCGCCGAGGAGCCCGTGGCCACCCTCGGCAAGGCGCGCGCCGTCACCTCGGCGATCGAGTGGAAAGTGGCCGATGTGGTCCATCCGCTCATGGGGCCCATCAAGTACGCGGTCCAGGCGAGCGACATCGCCACGCCGGTGGGCAACGGGAAGATCGTCTCGCTCGCCTACGTTTCGTGCCAGAAGCGCACCGGCGAGATCGCCATCGAGCTCACCAACGCGACCGCCGCGAATCCCGCCGGCGGGCTGGGGCCCACGGACCTGCCGCGCCTCGTTTGCAACAGTCCCGCGCCGCGCGGCGGCGATGCGCTGGCGAAGACCGACATCGCCGCGAGCTGGGAGATCAGCACGCTGGGCGACGCGCTCGCGCGCGGGCTCGCGCCCTCGGCGTTGCGCCGCTGCGTGTCGATCGACGTGCTCGAGAACCTCGCGCTACCGCCGGCCTTGCGCCGGGAAAGCCAGCGAGTGGCCATGGAGATCACGCCGTACGCCCGCGAGCTCGACCAGGTGTTCATGGCGTGCGGCGAAGCGTCGGCCTTCCCCCTCGCGGAACGGCAACCGGGCGTGTCGCTGCCCGCGGCGCAGTCCCGGCCCGCGGCAAAGAGCGCGCATCCCGAGCGGCTCGCGCCCACGCCATGGAGAAGCGCCCATACGCTGCCCAAGGGCCGCACCAACGTGCGCGAGCGCCAGAGCGTGGCCTCGCCCGTGGTGACCCAGCTCGAGCCGGCCGCGAAGATCCTCGTGCAGCGCGCCTCGAACGGCTGGTGGCGCGCGAAGCCGCGCGCGGGCGCCGCCTTCGGCGGCTACATCCGCCAGGACCGGCTCGTCTTCGACTGATCGCGCGTCGAAGGGACGGGTCGCAGACCCCGGGACTTGTTCAGACCTTCCCCAGGCAAGCTCGATCGGCGTGACGTCCGATCCGCTCGACGTCCCAGCCGAGCCCCGCGCCGGTGCTGGTGGCCTTCGCGCCGGAGGCCTCGAAAAAACGAGCGAATCGACCTTGGCGTAGGATGTCTCCTGGGGCGCGCCTGAGGCCATTGGGTGATCACTGGCTTCCCGGGCGAGCGCGAGCACGCGGCCGCGCAAAATTCCATCGAGGGCCGAATCTTTCGCGCGCGAGGGCGTCGAACAGACTCGCGTCGCCAATCGGCGCCGCGCGCGCGAAACCAGTGGAGAAAAGGTCATGGGAGGCCCCACGAGCGAGCTTCATGGATTGGAGCCGGATCGCCTGACCCATTCCGGTGCAAGCCCGGAGCGCTCGACCGACGATGCCGCACTCCACCTGGGCGACGCGCGGGCATCGATGCCGAGGACGACCACAAGCGCTTCCGCGTGACCGACGAGGGAGTCACTCTCATCACTCCCGCCATGCTGGGACGAAGCCCGCGTCATCTCCACTCACGGCGGGGCGGGAAATGAAATAGGGGGAAAGCCAATGGGCACGCTCGACGAGCACGACATCTATCTCTTCCGGGAAGGCACGCACGCCACGCTCTACGATCGGCTCGGCTGCCATTTCCTCACCGGCGACGACGGCGACGGCGCTCACGTGGCCGTGTGGGCGCCCAACGCGCGCGAGGTCTCGGTGATCGGCGAATGGAACGCGTGGCAGGCCGGAGTGGACGTGCTGCGCGCGCGCTGGGACCAGTCGGGCATCTGGGAGGCGGACGTCGACGGCATCGCCCAGGGGGCGTCGTACAAGTACGCGATCACCACGAGCCACGGCACGCGCCAGGACCGCGCCGATCCCTTCGCCTTCGCGGCCGAGGTGGCTCCAGCGAGCGCGTCGCGCGCATGGCGCCTCGACTACGCTTGGAACGACTCCGCGTGGATGGCCGGGCGCGCGCCCAAGAACGCGATGGACGCGCCCTTCTCGATCTACGAGGTCCACCTCGGATCGTGGCGGCGCCCGTCCGGCAAGCTCCCCACCTACCGCGAGATCGCGCTGCCGCTTGCCGAATACGCGCGGCGCATGGGCTTCACGCACGTGGAGCTCATGCCGATCACCGAGCATCCCTTCTACGGCTCGTGGGGATACCAGACCACCGGCTACTTCGCGCCCACGTCGCGCTACGGCTCGCCGCAGGATTGCATGCACCTCATCGACGTGCTTCACCAGCACGGCATCGGCGTGATCCTCGACTGGGTCCCTTCGCACTTCCCCGACGATCCGCACGGCCTCGCGAAATTCGACGGCACGCATCTCTACGAGCACGCCGACCCGCGCCTGGGCTTCCATCCCGAATGGAAGAGCGCGATCTTCAACTACGGGCGCCACGAGGTGCGCGCGTTCCTCATGTCGAGCGCGCATTTCTGGATGGAGAAGTACCACCTCGACGGGCTGCGCGTGGACGCGGTCGCCTCTATGCTCTACCTCGACTACGGGCGCAAGCACGGCGAGTGGATCCCCAACGCCTTCGGCGGCAAGGAGAACCTCGACGCGATCGAGTTCCTGAAGCAGCTGAACGTCGCCGTGGGGCGCGACTTCCCCGACACGCGCACCATCGCCGAGGAGTCGACGTCGTGGCCGATGGTGTCGCGGCCGGTGTTCGCGGGGGGGCTGGGCTTCTCGATGAAGTGGAACATGGGCTGGATGCACGACACGCTCGACTACTTCCAGCACGACCCCATCCACCGGCGCTACCACCACGACGCGCTCACCTTCTCGCTCTGGTACGCGTTCTCGGAGAATTTCGTGCTGCCGCTCTCGCACGACGAGGTGGTGTACGGCAAGAAGTCGCTGATCGAGAAGATGCCCGGCGACGACTGGCAGAAGTTCGCCAACCTGCGCCTGCTTCTGGGCTACATGTGGACGCATCCGGGCAAGAAGCTCCTCTTCATGGGTGGCGAGATCGGCCAGTGGCGCGAATGGCACCACGAGCGCGAGATCGACTGGGATCTCCTCGAGGGCGACAAGCACTCGGGCCTGCAGCGCTGGGTGGGCGATCTCAACCGCGCATACCGCGACAAGCCCGCGCTGCACGAGCTCGACTTCGAGGGCCGCGGCTTCCAGTGGATCGACAACCACGACAGCGATCACAGCGTCCTCACGTTTCTTCGGGTGGCGGAAGACGCTCGCGTGGTGCTCGTCGCGTGCAACTTCACGCCGGTGGTGCTCCACGCCTATCGCGTCGGTGTCCCGCTCGCCGGCGCATGGCGTGAGATCCTCAACAGCGACGCGCCGTTCTACGGCGGCGGCGGCGTGGGCAACATGGGCCGGGTTCAGGCCCAGGAGACGCCCTTCCACGGGCGCGGGCATTCTCTCTCGCTCACCCTGCCGCCGCTTGCCATGGTGGTGTTCGAACCGGAGGGCGCCGCATGAACGACGCGCGCAAGGCCGTTCGCGAAGAGCTCGCGCCCGCGGCCGTGATCGAGGACGTGCGCCCGCAGGTCGACGGCGGGCGCTTCGCCGTGAAGCGCGTGGTGGGCGAGGAGGTGGGGGTCACCGCCGACGGCTTCTCCCACGGCCACGAGAAGGTCGCGTGCGAGATGCGCTATCGCGGGCCCGGGGACGAGGCGTGGCAGTCGGTGCAGATGCTGTCCCTGGGCAACGACCGCTGGTCCGCCGCATTCACGCCCGATCGCATCGGCCGATGGGAGTACCGCGTCGCCTGCTGGGTCGACCACCTTGCCTCGTGGCGAGAGGGGTTCTCGCGGCGCATCGACGCCGCGGACATCCGTCTCGCCGCGCGGACGGGCGCCGAGCTCTTCGCGCTCGCGGCCGCCCGCGCCCGCGGCGCCGAGCGCACGCGCCTGGCTGCCCTCGCCAAGGCGCTGGGCGAAGAGGAAGAGCCCTTGGCGTTGCGCGCGCTCGCCGCCGACGAGGAGCTCTTCGCGCTCGCCCGCCACCACGCCCCGCGCGACGGCGCAACCGAGAGCGCGGCGCTCGGCGTGGAGGTCGAGCGTCCGCGCGCGCGCTTCAGCACGTGGTATGAGCTCTTTCCCCGCTCCGCGGGAACCCAGCCCGGCGTGCACGGCACGTTCGTGGACGTCGAGGAGCGCCTGGACGAGATCGCCGCCATGGGCTTCGACGTGGTCTACCTGCCGCCGATCCATCCGATCGGGCGCGTGAAGAGGAAGGGCCGCAACAACGCGCCCGTCGGCAACCCCGGCGATGCCGGAAGTCCCTGGGGCATCGGCGCGAAGGAGGGCGGGCACACGGCGATCCACCCGGAGCTCGGCACGCTCGCCGACTTCAAGCACCTGCTGCGCTCGGCCCGGCTGCGCGACATGGAGATCGCGCTGGACATCGCCTTCCAGGTGACGCCCGACCATCCGTGGGTCGCGGAGCACCCCGACTGGTTCCGCCGGCGCCCCGACGGCAGCATCCAGTTCGCCGAGAACCCGCCGAAGAAATACGAGGACATCTATCCCGTCGACTTCGACACGCGCGACTGGCGCGCGCTATGGCAGGCGCTACGCGACGTGGTGGCCTTCTGGGCGCGCGAGGGCGTGGAGATCTTCCGCGTCGACAACCCGCACACGAAGCCCTTCGCCTTCTGGGAGTGGCTGATCGCCGAGATCCGCCGCGACCATCCCGATGCGATCTTTCTCTCGGAGGCCTTCACGCGGCCACGCGTGATGCACCGCCTGGCGAAGGTCGGGTTCTCGCAGTCGTACACGTACTTCACCTGGCGCGTCACCAAGCAGGAGCTCACCGAATACTTCACCGAGCTCTCCCAGGACGATTCGCGCGAGTATTTCCGTCCCAACTGCTGGCCGAATACGCCCGACATCCTGCCCTATCACCTGCAGAACGCCCCGCTTTCCATGTTCCGGCTGCGCCTCGTCCTCGCCGCGACGCTCGCCGCGAATTACGGCCTGTACGGCCCGGCCTACGAGCTCGGCGAGAACCGACCGCGCGACCCGGGAAGCGAGGAATACCTCGACAGCGAGAAGTACGAGGTGAAGCAATGGGACCGGTCGAGCGCCGACAGCCTCGCGCCGTTCATCGCGAAAGTGAACGCGGTGCGCCACGCGCACGTGGCGCTGCAGTCCGACTGGAGCCTCGCCTTCCATCCCACCGACAACGACCAGGTCATCTGCTATTCGAAGCGCTCGGGCGCCGACGTGATCCTCGTCGTCGCGAACCTCGATCCCCAGCACGTGCAGTCGAGCTGGGTTTCGCTCGACACCGCGGCCCTGGGGCTTCAACCCGGCGCTCCGTTCACCGTGGTGGACGAGCTGTCGGGAGAGCGCTACCCATGGCGGGGCTCGCGCAACTTCGTGATGCTCGATCCCGCGAAGGCGCCGGCCCACGTGTTCTCCATCGCCGCTTGATGGCATTTCCCCGACGCCGTCCGGCCCGCGATCGCGCTGAAAGGGCCGGCTAGTGGATACCCGCGACCTGTCGGCGACGGGCCAATTCCGCGCCCAGGCGAGGCTCGTGGACGATCCGCACTGGTACATGGACGCGATCATCTACCAGCTGCACGTGAAGGCGTTCTTCGATTCCGACGGCGACGGCATCGGGGACTTCCGCGGCCTCACGCAGAAGCTCCACTACATCCGCGACCTCGGCGTGAACACCGTGTGGCTCATGCCCTTCTACCCGAGCCCGCTGCGCGACGACGGCTACGACGTCTCCGACTACGAGAACGTGCATCCGCCCTACGGCACGCGCGAGGACGTGGCGGACTTCGTGCGCGAGGCGCACGCCCGCGGGCTGCGCGTGATCACCGAGCTCATCATGAACCACACCTCGGATCAGCACCCCTGGTTCCAGGCGGCGCGGCGCGCTCCCAAGGGCTCGGCCAAGCGCGACTACTACGTGTGGACGGACGATCCGTCGAAGTATTCGGGCACGCGCATCATCTTCACCGACACCGAGACCTCCAACTGGGCGTGGGACGAGGTCGCGCAGCAGCACTACTGGCATCGCTTCTTCAGCCACCAGCCGGACCTGAACTACGACAACCCGCACGTGCTGAAGGCGGTGCTTCGCACCATGCACTTCTGGCTCGACATGGGCGTGGACGGCTTCCGCCTCGACGCGATCCCCTACCTCGTCGAGCGCGAGGGCACCAACAACGAGAACCTGGCCGAGACGCACGCGCTCATCAAGCAGGTGCGCGCCGACCTCGACCGGGCCTACGAGGGAAAGATGCTGCTCGCGGAAGCCAACATGTGGCCCGAGGACGTGCGCCAGTACTTCGGCGACGGCGACGAGTGCCACATGGCCTACCACTTCCCGATGATGCCGCGCCTCTACATGTCGATCGCGATGGAGGACCGCTATCCCCTCATCGAGATCATGCAGCAGACCCCGCCCATCCCCGCCAACTGCCAGTGGGCGATCTTCCTCAGGAACCACGACGAGCTCACGCTCGAGATGGTGACCGACCGCGAGCGCGACTACATGTACCGCATCTTCGCGGGCGACCCGCGCATGCGCGTGAACGTGGGCATCCGCCGACGCCTCGCGCCCCTCATGGAGAACGACCGCTCGAAGATCGAGCTCATCACGTTCCTGCTCATGACCATGCCGGGCGCGCCGATCCTCTACTACGGCGACGAGATCGGCATGGGCGACAACATCTACCTCGGCGACCGGAACGGCGTGAGGACGCCGATGCAGTGGAGCCCGGACCGCAACGCCGGCTTCTCGCGCGCCGATCCGCAGCGCCTGTTCCTGCCGCCCATCATGGACGCGGTCTACGGCTACGAGGCGGTGAACGTCGAGGCGCAGCTGAGGAGCCCCTCGTCGCTCCTGCGCTGGACGCGCCGGCTCATCGCCACGCGGCGGCGCTACAAGGCCTTCGGGCGCGGCACGCTCGCCTTCCTGGAGCCGGGCAACCGCAAGGTGCTCGCGTTCCTTCGCGAGTTCGAGGACGAGGCGATGCTTTGCGTGGCCAACCTCTCGCGCGTTCCGCAGGCGGTGGAGCTCGACCTCGCCCGCTTCGCCGGGCGCGTGCCGGTGGAGCTCCTCGGGCAGGAGTCGTTCCCGCCGGTGGGCAAGCTCCCCTACCTCATCACGCTTCCGGGGCACGGCTTCATCTCCTTTCGCCTCGCCACCGACGCGAAGCCCCCGGGATGGCACGAGGAGCGCCTCGCGACGCGGCGCATCCCGGTGCTCGTGCTCGCGCCGGATTGGCAGGAGGTCCTCGACGCGGGCGGCGCGGGCGTCGACTTCGCGCGCGTCTTCATGCACACGTCGGCGCAGCGCCTGCGCGACGAGGTGCTGCTGCCCTACCTCAAGGACCGGCGCTGGTTCGCCGCCAAGAACGAGACGATCGCCGATGCGCGCGTCGCGTCGATCGCGCCCTGGAAGGGGGCCTCGGGCACCACGTGGCGCATCGCCTTCGTCGACATGACGCTCGCCTCCGGCGAGGCGCAGCGCTACTTCCTGCCGGTCGCGCTCGATTGGGAGACGCGCGACCACGATCCCATGGAGCGCTACGCGGCCGTCGCGATCGCCAAGGTGCGCCATCGCGAGCGCGTCGGCGTCTTCTACGCGGCATTCGCGAACCCGGAGTTTCCGCGCGACCTCGCGCGCGCGATGGGCGCCAACGCCGAGGCCGCCCTGGGCGCCGGGCGGCTCGCCTTCTCCGCGACCGGCCCCTTCGAGAGCTTCTCCGCGGGACTCGACGAGCCTTCGCGCACGCCCGCCCTCGAGCAGAGCAACACCGCGGTCTTCTTCGGCGCGAGCCTCTTCCTCAAGGGCTACCGGCGCCTGCGCGCGGGCGTGAATCCCGAACTCGAGCTCGGGCGCTTCCTCACCGACGTGTCGCCTTTCCCGAACATCGCGCCGGTGCTGGGCGCCGTCGAGTACTCCGCGAGCGGCGCGGGCGAGCCCGCGACGCTCGCGATCCTGCAGCCGTTCGTCGAGAACCAGGGCGACCTGTGGACGCTCACGTGCCAGCACCTGGGACGCGCGCTGCTCATGCCCGCGCCGCAAGCGAGCCCCGCCGATGCGCAAGGCAGCGCGGAATCGGCCGCGGCCGACTTCCACCTCGGGCGCATGGCGCTCCTCGGACGGCGCGTCGCCCAGCTGCATCGCGCGCTTTGCTTCGCGAGCGGCGACGCGCGCTTCGATCCGGAGCCCGTCACCGCGCGCGACCTCGAAGGCTGGAAAGGCGCCATCGAGCGCGAGCTGGACGCGACACTCGCCAGCGTCGAAACGCTGCTGCCGCGGCTTCCGGAGCACGCGCGCGCCGACGCCGCGGCCGCGCTCGAAGCGCGCGAGCGCCTGCGCGAACGCATCAGGGGCGTGAGCGCGAACCTCGACGGACTCGCCAAGACGCGCTACCACGGCGACCTGCACCTGGGCCAGGTGCTGGTGGCGCAGGACGACTTCATCATCGTCGATTTCGAGGGCGAGCCGGGGCGCTCCATGGAGGAGCGGTGCGCCAAGTCGTGCGTGCTGCGCGACGTGGCCGGAATGCTGCGCTCGTTCAGCTATGCCGCGCACGCCGCGCTCGCGCGGCGCGAGCCCGGGGCCGGGGCGCCGGAGGAAAGCGCGCGCATGCTCGGCGAGTGGGAGCGCGATGCGGCGCGCCACTTCCTCGACGGCTATACGCTCGCCGCCGAAGGTGTGGCCTCGGTGCCCGCCGAGCGCGCGTCCCTCGATGCGCTGGTGGGCCTCTTCCTGCTGGAGAAAGCGCTCTACGAGATGCGCTACGAGATCGCCAACCGCCCCGACTGGCTCTCGATCCCCGCGCGGGGGCTCATCGAATTGTCGTCGTAGGGATCCTGCCGGCGATAAATAGAAATCCTGCCAATAACAAGACGAGAACATCCAGATGAACAAGGCGACAACGCATCACTACGGGATCGAGCTCTGGAACGGCTCTCCACACCCGCGCGGCGCGACCTGGGACGGGCAGGGCGTGAACTTCGCGATCTTCTCGCGCCACGCCGAGAAGGTGGAGCTGTGCCTCTTCGACGCGGACGGCCGGCGCGAGACGCGCATCGCGCTTCGCGAGCGCACCGATTTCGTGTGGCACGGCTACCTGCCGCAGATCCGGCCCGGGCAGCTTTACGGCTATCGCGTGCACGGCCCGTACAAGCCGGAGGAAGGCCATCGCTTCAACGCGCACAAGCTGCTCATCGACCCTTACGCGCGCTCGCTCGTGGGCCCGCTCACGTGGTCCGACGCGCACTTCGGCTACACCATCGGCCACAAGCGCGAGGACCTCTCGTTCGACCGGCGCGACGACGCCGCGGGCATGCCCAAGTCGTGCGTGGTCGACAATTCGTTCGACTGGGGCGGCGACCGGCGCCCGGACCTCGGCTGCAACGAGCGCATCATCTACGAGCTTCACGTGGGCGGGTATACACGGCGCCATCCCGACGTCCCTGCGGGGCTGCACGGCAAGTTCGAGGGGCTCGCCACGCGCCAGGTGATCGAGCACATGCAGAGCCTGGGAGTGACCACCGTCGAGCTCTTGCCGGTGCAGGCTTACGTGAACGACCGGGTGCTTGAGCAGCGCGGGCTCACCAACTACTGGGGCTACAACACGATCGGCTTCTTCGCCCCCGACCCGCGCTTCGGCGTCGCCGACCCGGTGCGCGAGTTCAAGGCGATGGTGAAGGCGCTGCACGCGGCGGGCCTCGAGGTCATCCTCGACGTGGTCTACAACCACACGGCCGAAGGCAACGAGAAGGGCCCCACGCTCTCCTTCCGCGGCATCGACAACCATTCGTATTACCGGCTGAGCGACGACCGGCGCTTCAACGCGGACTTCACCGGCTGCGGCAACTCCCTCGACCTGCGCAACTCGCGCGTGCTGCAGATGGTCGTGGACTCGTTGCGCTACTGGGTGGACGAGATGCACGTCGACGGCTTCCGCTTCGACCTCGCATCCACGCTCGCCCGCGACAGCCCGCACTTCGACGCCTTCGGGAATTTCTTCGCGGTGCTGCGCCAGGACCCCGTGCTCTCGCCGCGGCTGCTGATCGCGGAGCCGTGGGACCTGGGCGAAGGCGGCTACCAGGTGGGCGCCTTCCCGCCGGGCTGGGCCGAGTGGAACGACCAGTACCGCGACACCATGCGCGCCTACTGGAAGGGCGACGACGGGCTCATCGGGGACTTCGCGCGGCGCCTCACCGGCTCCCACGACCACTACGGCACCAACGACCGCGGGCCGTGCGCGAGCGTGAACTTCATCACCGCCCACGACGGCTTCACCCTGCACGACCTGGTCTCGTACAACGAGAAGCACAACGAGGCGAACGGCGAGGACAATCGCGACGGCACCGAGAACAACGCCTCGTGGAACCACGGCGCCGAGGGGCCCACGGACGACCCCGAGGTGAACCGGCTGCGCGAGCAGCAGACGAGGAACCTCTTCGCGACGCTGCTCCTGTCGCAGGGCGTGCCGATGATCCTCGCCGGCGACGAGTTCGGGCGCACGCAGGACGGCAACAACAACGCCTACTGCCAGGACAACGAGCTCAACTGGGTCGATTGGTACTGGGACGACCCGAAGTGGCGCCTGCTCAACTTCGTGAAGCGCATGGTGCGCCTGCGCAGGGATCACCCGATCTTCCACCGGCGCCATTTCTTCCACGGCATCGCCGTCGCCGAGGGCGCTCGCAAGGACGTGGCGTGGCTCAAGCCCGACGGCCAGGAGATGAGCGCCGAGGAGTGGGAAAGGGATTTCGCGCGTGCGCTGGGCATGTGGCTGCACGGGGAGTTTCTGCCCGAGACCGACGAGCGCGGTCGCGCGCTGCACGACGCGAGCTACCTCGTGCTCTTCAACGCCCACCACGAAACGATCGATTTCCGGTTCCCGGACGCGGGACCCGGCGTCACCTGGCGCACCGAGATCGACACCTCGTTCGAGACGGGCGAGCCGTCTGCCGAGGTCTGCGCGCCCGAAGGGACCTACGCCCTGCAGGGCCGCTCGCTCGCACTCCTTCGCGAGGTGCCGGCGGCACGCCCATGAAGCGCGCGCACTCGATGCCGTTCGGCGCTGAGGTGGGTGCGGGGGGAACCCGCTTCCGCCTCTGGGCTCCCGCCTGCGAGCGCGTGCGCCTCGAGCTCGGGCGCGAATCGCCGCGCACGATCGAGATGGCCGCGGAGCCCGGCGGCTGGCACTCGGCGCGAGTGGAAGGCGCGGCGGCTGGAACCCCGTACGCCTTCCGCCTCGATGACGGCACGCGCGTACCCGATCCCGCTTCGCGCAGCAATCCGTGGGACGTAAGCGAGCCGAGCGTCGTTGTCGACGCGCGCGCGTTCGAATGGACCGACGATGCGTGGTGCGGGCGCGCATGGCACGAGGCGGTGGTCTACGAGCTGCATGTGGGCACCTTCACGCGGGAGGGCACGTTCGCCGCGGCCACGGCCAAGCTCGACCACCTCGCGCGTTGCGGCGTCACCGCGATCGAGGTGATGCCGGTCGCCGATTTTCCCGGCACGCGCAACTGGGGATACGACGGCGTGCTCGCCTTCGCGCCCGAGGCGGCCTACGGGACGCCCGAAGACTTCAAGCGCTTCGTGGTCGAGGCGCACCGGCGCGGGCTGATGGTGCTTCTCGACGTGGTGTACAACCACTTCGGCCCGGAGGGCAACTATCTCTCGCGCTACGCCCCGCAGTTCTTCAACGCGGCCCACGAGACGCCCTGGGGCGCGGCGATCAACTTCGACGCCGAAGGCTCGCGCACGGTGCGCGACTTCTTCGTGCACAACGCGCTCTACTGGATCGAGGAATTCCACCTCGACGGGCTGCGCATGGACGCGATCCACGCGATCGCCGACGACTCTCCCGAGCACATCGTGGGCGAGATCGCGCGCGCCATCGCCGCCGGGCCGGGGCACGATCGCCACGTGCACCTGGTGCTGGAGAACGACCGCAACGAGGCAAGCCACCTCGACCCTTCGCGCGGCAAGCCCAGCGCGAGGGCGCAGTGGAACGACGACTGGCACCACGCCGCGCACGTGCTCCTCACCGGGGAGAAGGACGGCTACTACTCCGACTACGCGAAGGCGCCGGCGCGCGCGCTCGCGCGCGCCCTCGCCGAGGGGTTCGTCTACCAGGGCGAAGCGTCGGCGCACCGCGGCGGCGAGCGGCGCGGCGAGCGCTCCGCGGACCTCGCTTCCGTGTCGTTCGTGCCTTTCCTGCAGAACCACGACCAGATCGGCAACCGCGCCCTCGGCGAGCGCCTGGGCGCCCTCGCCCCGCGCGCGGCGCGCCGCCTCGCCGCCGCCGCGCTCCTCCTCGCGCCCGCGGTGCCGCTCCTCTTCATGGGCGAGGAGTTCGACGCGAGCACGCCCTTCCTCTACTTCTGCGATTTCCACGGCGAGCTCGCCCGCGCGGTGCTCGAGGGCCGCCGCAGGGAGTTCGCGGCATTCGCGCGCTTCGCGAGCCAGGAGGCGCGCGAGGCGATCCCCGACCCCAACGCGCGCTCCACTTTCGAAGCGTCGAAGCTGCGCTGGGAGGAGCTAGACGCCCCGGAGCACGCGCAATGGCTCGAGCTGCATCGCGCCCTCATCGCGCTGCGCGCCCGGCACATCGTGCCGCGCCTCGCATCCGGCACGGGCGGCGCGCGTCACGAGGCTTTCGGTGCGGGCGGCGTGGCCGTCGACTGGACGCTCGCCGGCGGCGCGATCCTGCATCTGCGCGCGAATTTCAGCCCCGCCGCCGACCCCGCGATCGCGAAGGCTCCCGGCGCGATCCTGCACGCCGAGGGCGAGCGCACGGCCGCGGGCCTCGGCCCATGGAGCGGCGAGTGGACGCTGGAGGGCGCATGAGCGATTCGCCCCTGCAACGGCTCGCGGCGCTCCACGGCGTCGAGCCCAGCTACGACGACGTCTTCGGCCGCTGGCATGCGCCGGGCGAGGCCACGATGACGGCGCTCCTCGCGGCGATGGGCATCGACGCGTCAACGTCCGCCGCCATCGACGCGGCGCTCGAGGAGCACGAGCGTTGCCATTGGTCGCGTGCGCTGCCTCAGACCGTGGTGCTGCGCGCGCGCCGGCTTGGCGAGGGAGTGCGCTTGCATTTGCGCGAGGCGTCGCTTGCGCGCACGTTGTCGTGGCGCATCGTCGAGGAAGCGGGCGGGCTTCGCGAAGGGCGAATCGATCCGCTCGCGCTCGCGCGCCTCGAGGTCCACGGGGACGGCAAGCTGCGCGTGCACGCCTTCGCGCTGCCACTTCCCCAGGATCTTCCCGAGGGCTACCACCGAATCGCGATCGTCGAGGGCGCCGCGCCGCTCGCCGAGGCGACCCTGGTGGTGACGCCCGACCACTGCTATCTGCCGCGCGCGATCGAGGACGGCGCCCGCGTCTGGGGCTCCACCGTGCAGCTCTACGGGCTCACCTCGCAGCGTAACGCCGGCATCGGCGATTTCGCCGACCTGCGCGAGTGCGCCTCGATCTGGGGCAGGCGCGGCGCCTCCCTCCTCGGCTTGAGTCCACTGCACGCCATCTCGACGCGCGATCCCGGGCACGCGAGCCCCTACAGCCCGTCGAGCCGCCTTTTCCTCAATCCGCTCTATCTCGCGGTGGACGCGATCGACGATTTCCGCGAGATCGCCGCGGCCGATCCCGATTTCGCGCGCGAGTGGGCCGAGGAGTCGCGCCGGCTTCGCGCGAGCGCGCAGGTCGACTACACCGGCGTGGCCGCGGCGAAGCGCGCCGCGTTCGAGCGGCTCTACGCGCACTTCGCCGCGAACCATCTCGCCGCCGGCACGCGCCGCGCGCGCGCCTTCAACCAGTTCCGCGACGCGCGCGGCCAGGCGCTGCGCCGCCACGCGCTGCATGAAGTCCTGCAGGAAGCGCACGGCTGCGAATGGCGCGACTGGCCGGCCGAGCACCGCGACCCCGCGAGCGAGGCGGTACGGCGCTTCTCCGCGGAAAGGAGCGCTCGCGTCGGCCTGTACGAGTACCTCCAGTGGCAGGCCGACCTGCAGCTCGCCGAGGCGCAGGCGCGTTGCCGCGAGCTCGGCATGCCCGTGGGTCTCTACGCCGACCTCGCCATCTCCATCGGCGGGGACGGGTCCGAAGCGTGGGCCAACCAGGGGCTCTACGCGCTCGGCGTGAGCGTGGGCGCCCCGCCCGACGAGTTCAACACGCTCGGGCAGGACTGGGGGCTGCCGCCGCTCTCGCCCGACCGTCTGGTGGAAAACGCGTACGCGCCGCTGGTCGCGACGCTGCGCGCGAACATGGCGCGCGCCGGGGCGCTTCGCATCGACCACGTGATGGGCCTCGCGCGCCTCTTCTGGGTGCCCCACGGAATGAAGGCGGCCGAGGGCGCGTACGTGCGCTATCCGGTGGAGGACATGCTCGGCATCGTGGCTCTCGAGAGCCAGCGCCACCACTGCATGGTGATCGGCGAGGATCTCGGCACCGTGGCCGGGAGCCTTCGCCGACAGCTCGACGACGCCGAGATCCTCTCCTATCGCCTGCTCATGTTCGAGCACGACGGCACCGCGTTCAGGGCGCCGTCGGCCTATCCGCGCCGCGCGCTCGTCGCGTGGTCGACGCACGACCTGCCCACGCTCGCGGGATGGTGGCAGGACGATGACCTGCGCACGCGCCACGCGCTCGGCATGATGGGCGAGGAGGTGCTCGCGGTGCAAAAGCGCGAGCGCCGCGCGGCGCGCGCCGCGCTCATCGAGGCGCTCGTGCGCGAAGGCCTCGCCAGGGAAGGCCGGTTCTCGGCCGATCGGCCCCTGGACGACGACCTCTCGTTCGCGGTGCAGGCTTTCCTCGCGAGGACGCCCGCCGCGGTGATGGTCGTGCAGATGGAAGATGTCCTGGGCGTCGTGCCGCAGGCGAACCTGCCCGGCACGGTGGACGGGCATCCCAACTGGAAGCGCAAGCTCCCGGTCGCGCTGGAAGAGCTCTCCGGCAACGCCCGCTTCCGGCGCTTCGCGCGCGAGCTGGGCACGGTGCGCGGGCGCTCGCGAAGGAAACGCGAGGCGCCCGCGGGCCTCGAGAAGGCGCGCATCCCGCGCGCCACCTACCGCCTGCAGCTCCACGGCAAGTTCACGTTCCGCGACGCCGAGGCGCTCGTGCCCTACCTCGCGAAGCTCGGCGTGAGCCACATGTACTGCTCGCCCTACCTGAAGGCGCGCACCGGCAGCCAGCACGGCTACGACATCATCGACCACGGCGAGCTCAACCCCGAGATCGGCACGCGCGCCGACTTCGACTCGCTCGTGGCGGCGCTGCGCGAGCATGGCCTCGCGCAGGTGATGGACATCGTTCCCAACCACATGGGCGTCCTCGCCGCGGACAACGCCTGGTGGCAGGACGTGCTCGAGAACGGGCCGGCTTCCGCGTACGCGGACTTCTTCGACATCGAGTGGAACCCCACCGCGGAGCACCTGAGCCATCGCGTGCTGCTGCCGATTCTGGCGGACCACTACGGCATCGAGCTCGCAGCGGCGAGGCTCGCGCTCGGCTTCGAGCCCGCCGCGGGATCGTTCGCGATCCGCTACTTCGAGCATCGCCTGCCGATCGACCCGCGCGAGTACCCGCTCATCCTCTCCGGCGCCGTGCGCGAGCTGGAGGCCGCCGGCGGCGGCGCCGCGCGCGCGGCGCAATCGCTGCGCTCGATCACGGAGGCTTTCGAGCACCTGGCCCCGCGCGAGACCGCCGACCGGGCCCGCATCGAGGAGCGCCGCGCCGCGAAGGAGCTCGCCAAGGAGAGCCTCGCCACGCTCGCCCGCTCGAGCACAGTGGTGGCCGCGGCGATCGAGCGCGCCGTCGCGGCGATGAACGGACACCCCGGCGGCCCCGTCACCTTCGACGCCCTGCACGAGCTGCTCGAGGCGCAGGCCTTTCGGCTCGCCTATTGGCGGGTCGCCCAGGACGAGATCAACTACCGGCGATTCTTCGACATCAACGACCTCGCGGCGCTGCGCCAGGAGAACGAGGCCGTGTTCGACGCGACCCACCGGCTCGTGTTCGCTCTGGTGCGCGAGGGCGCGGTGCAGGCGCTGCGCATCGACCACCCCGACGGGCTCTTCGATCCGAAGGACTACTTCCGCCGCCTGCAGCAGGCCTGCGCGAGGCCCGTCTACGTGGTGGTGGAGAAGATCGTCGCGCCCTTCGAGAACCTTCCCGAGGAGTGGGCGGTGCACGGCACCACGGGCTATCGCTTCGCCAACGTCGTGAACGGGCTCTTCGTGGACACCGCGGGCGAGGCGCGGCTCACGCGCACGTACCACAACTTCATCGGCGACTCGACCCCCTTCGCGGAGATCGCGCGCGGCGCCCGGCGCCTCATCCTCGGCTCGGCGCTCGCGAGCGAGCTCACGGTGATGACCCACCGCCTCGCGCGCATCGCGCGCGCCGACCGCAACACGCGCGACTTCACCTTCACCACGCTGAGGAACGGCCTGGCCGAGGTGATCGCGGCCTTCCCCGTCTACCGCACCTACATCGACGACGAGGTGGGGCCCGAGGATCGCCGCTACGTCGAATGGGCGGTCACGCGCGCGCGCTCCGAGAGCCTCGCGGCCGACGTGAGCGTCTTCGATTTCGTCCGCGACGCGCTCCTCGCCGAGCTGCCTGCGCACACGCCCGCGCTCGGCGCCGCGATGCGCCTCTTCGCGCGCAAGTTCCAGCAGCTCACCTCGCCGGTGATGGCGAAGGGCGTCGAGGACACCGCGTTCTACCGCTACAACCGGCTCGCGTCCCTGAACGACGTGGGCGGCGACCCGGAGGAGTTCGGCTTCCCGCCCGCCAAGTTCCACCGCGCGAGCTCCCACCGCGCGCGCCATTGGCCGCACACGATGCTCGCCACGTCGACTCACGACAACAAACGATCCGAGGACGTGCGCGCGAGGATCGACGTGCTCTCCGAGATGGGCGCGGGCTGGCGGCTGCAGCTCTCCCGGTGGTCGCGGCTGAACGCCGGACGCAAGACCTGGGTCGACGCGACCGCGGCGCCGACCCGAAACGACGAATACCTGCTCTACCAGACGCTCCTGGGCACGTTCCCGCCCGGCAACCCGCGCGGCGCGGCGCTCGAGGCCTATCGCGAGCGTATCGTCTCCTACATGCGCAAGGCCACGCGCGAAGCGAAGGTGCGCACGAGCTGGGCACATGTGAACGAGGTCTACGAGACCGCCACCGACTCTTTCGTCGCGGCACTCCTCGACGACAGCAAGCCCAATGCATTCCTCGAGGATCTGCGCTCGGCCGCCGCGGCCGTGACCTGGTTCGGCTACCTCAATAGCCTCTCCATGGCGGCGGTGAAGCTCACCTCGCCGGGCGTGCCCGACACGTACCAGGGAAACGAGCTCTGGGACTTCTCCCTGGTGGATCCCGACAACCGCCGCGCCGTGGACTACGCGGTGCGCGAAAGGCTCCTCGACGAGGTGAGCGCGCTCGGCCAGGCGCCGGGCGCGGCGCTCCACCGGATCTTCGGCGAGCTCGGTGACGGGCGCGCGAAGCTCTACGTGACGTGGAGGCTGCTGCAGCTGCGCCGCACGCACGAGGCGCTCTTCCGCGAGGGCGGCTACAGCCCCGTGCGCGTGGCCGGCGCGCGCTCCCGCCACGCGATCGCCTTCGCCCGCCGCCACGAGCGCGAAGCCTGCGTGACGGTGGCGCCGCGCCTGCCGGTGGGCCTCGGCGTCGAGGCGGGGAGGCTTGCGTGCGGCGAAATCTGGCAGGACACGCGCATCGAGATCCCCTTCCTCGCCGAAGGCGCGCCGGTGCTCGACGTGATCTCGGGCGCGGCGCATCGCGTCGAGAAAGGCGCCATCGCGCTCGCGACGCTTTTCGCGCACGCGCCGGTCGCCGTCCTCATCTCGACCGGTTGAGCTCCTTCTCCATCTCGGCCTGCTCCCACAGCCAGTCGTCCTCGAGCGCGGCGATGAGGGCGGCGATCTCGCCCCGGCGCTTCAACGCGTCCTGCATGCGCTCGCGCTGCGCCTCCTCGTAGGCCTCGCCGGTCGCGAGGAACGCCTCGGCCTCGCCGGCTTCGCGCTCCAGCCGGGCGAGCTCGTCCTCGATCGCGGCGAGCTTCTTCTCGAAGGGCTTGCGGGCCGCGGCTTCGCGCTGGCGTAGCGCCGCCTCGGCCCTGCGCTCGTCCTTGCGGTTGATCGAAGCGGACTCCTGCGCCTCGCGCCTCGTGCCTCGCGCGTGGTATTCCCGCGCCCACTTCTTGTAGTCGTCGAGGTCGCCCTCGAAGGGCGCGAGCCTGCCATCGGCCACCAGCATCCACTGGTCGGTCGAGGCCTGCAGGAGATGGCGATCGTGGGCGACCACGATGAGCGCGCCCTCGAAATCCGTGAGCGCCTGCGCAAGCGATTCGCGCATGTCCATGTCGAGGTGGTTGGTGGGCTCGTCCAGCAGCAGCAGATTGGGGCGCTGCCACACGATGAGGGCGAGCGCGAGGCGCGCCTTCTCGCCGCCGGAGAAGCTCGCCACCTTCTGCGTCACCTGGTCGCCGCGGAAATCGAAGCCGCCGAGGAAGTCGCGCAACGCCTGCTCGCGCTCGCCTGCGGCGAGGCGCTCCAGGTGCCACAACGCCGACTCGTCCACGCGCAGCTGGTCCACCTGGTGCTGCGCGAAGTACCCGACGCGCAACCCCTGCGCGCGACTCAACTCTCCGGCGACGAGCGGCAAGGTGCCGACGATCGATTTCAGCAGCGTCGACTTTCCCGCGCCGTTGGGGCCGAGGAGTCCGATCGCATCGCCCGGAAGCACGCTCCACTGGATGCCGGCGAGAACGGTCTTCCCGGGGTAACCGACCGCCGCGTCCTCGAGGCCGAAGAGCTGGCGCGGCTTCTCGGCGGGCGCGCGGAACTGGAACGTGAAGGGCGAGTCGACGTGGGCGGCGGCGATGCGCTCCAGCTTCTCGAGCGCTTTGATGCGGCTTTGCGCCTGGCTCGCCTTGGTGGCCTTGGCGCGGAAGCGGGTGATGAACGCCTCGAGGTGCGCGATGGTCCTCTGCTGCTTCTCGTAGGCCGACTGCTGCAGCGCGAGGCGCGCCGAGCGCTGCGTCTCGAAGGCGCTGTAGTTGCCCGCGTATTCGTTCAATCGCTGGTTCTCGACGTGCACGATGCCCTCGGCCATGGCGTCGAGGAACTCGCGGTCGTGGGTGATGAGGATGATCGCGCCGGCAAAGGCCTTGAGCCAGTCCTCGAGCCACAGCACGGCGTCCAGATCCAGGTGGTTGGTGGGCTCGTCGAGGAGGAGGAGATCGGCGCGGCACATGAGGGCACGCGCGAGATTCAGGCGCATGCGCCATCCGCCCGAGAAGGTCGCCACGGGGCGCGCCTGCGCCTCGGAGTCGAAGCCCAATCCGCCGAGCATCGTCTGCGCACGCGAGCGCGCCTGGTATCCGCCGATCTCGCCGAAGCGCGCATGGAGCTCGGCAAGATGCGACCCGGTGTCGTGCTCCGACTGCGCTTTCGCGATCGCGGCCTCGATCTCGCGCAGCTCCGCGTCGCCGTCCATCACGAACTCCAGCGCCGCGCGCTCGACCGCGGGCGTCTCCTGCGCCACGTGCGAGAGCACCCAGCGCGGCGGCATCGAAACCTCGCCCGCGTCGGCGTGGAGCTCGCCGCGGATCAACGCGAAGAGGCTCGACTTGCCGCTGCCGTTGGGGCCCACCAGGCCCACCTTCTGGCCGGGATGCACGTTCATCGAGGCGCGCTCCACGAGGACGCGCACGCCGCGCCTCAGCGTGATGTCGGTGAGCCTCAGCATCGGGAACCCGCCGCGGCGAGGGCGGGGTCGTGGTCGACGATGGGCGGCATTGGGGGCGTTTGGCGCGCAGCAAATGCGCGCTCGTGGCACTTTGAGGGAAAATACCCCCTATCGTAACCTTGGAAGCGCCCATGAATGCCGCCGCCGCACCCGCCACCGCCGCCGATCGCGACGCATTTCGCCGCGACTTCGTCGACTTCGCCATTCGCGCGGGGGTGCTGAGATTCGGCGAGTTCAGGACCAAGGCGGGGCGGCTCTCGCCGTACTTCTTCAATGCCGGCCTTTTCTGCGACGGCGAGCGCCTGGGCGAGCTCGCGCGCTTCTACGCGCGCGCCGCCCTGGCTTGCGGCATCGCCTTCGACGTGATCTTCGGGCCGGCGTACAAGGGCATCACTCTCGCCGCGGCGACCGCGATGGCCCTTGCCGGGCTCGGTCACAATGTGCCGTTCTGCTTCAACCGCAAGGAAGCGAAGGACCACGGCGAGGGCGGCAACATCGTCGGCGCGCCGCTCGCCGGCCGCGTGCTCATCATCGACGACGTGATCACGGATGGCGCCTCGAAACGCGAGGCGATCGAGCTCATCCGCGCCGCCGGCGCCACGCCCGCTGGCGTGCTAATTGCTCTTGACCGGCAGGAGCGCGGGCAGGGTGAGCTTTCGGCGACCCAGGAGGTCAGCCGGGACTTCGGCTTGCCCGTTACGGCGATTGCCACCCTCGCGGACATCCTCGCCACGCTGCGCGGGCGCCCCGCGGAGGCCGGCAACGTGCAACGCATCGAGGACTACCGCGCTCGCTACGGCGTCGCGGCCGATTGAGGCAACAAGGCGCATCCTGGAGCAACAAAAAATGAAAAGATTCTTCCTGTTGTTGGCCGCGCTCTACGTTCCCGCCGCCGGAGCGGCGTACAAGTGCGTGGACGAGAAGGGCGTCACCTACATCGGCGACACGCCGCCGGCAGCTTGCGCCACCGTGATGATGTACGAGATCTCCAGGAACGGCGCCGTGATCCGCAGCATCGAGCCCACGCCCACGCCCGAGCAGCTGAAGGCGCGTCTCGAAGAGGCCGAGCGCAGGAAGGATGCCGAAAAGGCCGCGGCCGAGCAGAAGAGGAAGGACATTGCGCTCCTCGCGAGCTACAGCAACGGGCGCGAGTTCGACGTCGCGCGCGACCGCAACATCGAGCCTCTCACCGGGCGCATCAACAACAGCACGGACCGCCTCAAGGTCATCGACAAGCGCATGAAGGTGCTCGAGGACGAGATGGAGTTCTACAAGGCCGGCAAGAGCAAGACGGCCAAGACGCGCGAGACGCCGGTCCCGCTCCTCGCCGAGATGCAGCGCCTGCACAGCGAGAAGGAGGCGCTCGAGAAGTCCATTGCCGGCAACGTGCACGAGATCGAGGCCCTCAAGGCGAAGTTCGACGCCGACAAGCGGCGTTGGCTCGATCTCAAGGCCGATCCCTCGAAGCGCGGCGCGCAACCCGAAGCGGCGAGGGCGACCGTGGCCGGCTCCACGGCGGGCACGGCCAAGTGCGGCAACAAGGTGAACGAATGCCAGGTGGGACAGGTCTATCCGTGCCGGCGCGCCGACGGCGTGACCTATCGGGTCGACTGCGTCGCCGAGCGCAAGTAACCTCAGCCCGCGAGGCGCTCGCGCAGGATGCGGTTCACTTCCTGCGGGTTGCCCTTGCCCCGGGTCGCCTTCATCACCTGCCCCACCAGGGCGTTGAACGCCTTTTGCCTGCCGGCGCGGTAATCGTCCACGAGCTTCGCGTTCGCGGCCAGGACTTGCGCCACCGCGGCCTCGAGCGCGCCGCTGTCGGAGACCTGGGCGAGCCCTCGAGCCTCGATGATGGCATCGGCGTCGCCCTCGCCGTGCGCCATCGCGTGGAGCACCTCCTTCGCGGCCTTCGCGGAGATGGCGCCGTCGTCGATGAGCGCGAGCACGCGCGCGAGGTCGCGCGGGGCGAGCGCAAGCTCGCGGAACTCGAGGCCGCGTTCGTTGAGAAGGCTCGCGATCTCGCCGTTCACCCAGTTCGCCACCGTCTTGGGCGCCGCGCGAGAGGCGGCGAGCGCGGCATCGAAGAAGGCGGCCTTGTCGCGGCTTTCGGTGATGAGCGCCGCGTCGTAGGCCGACAGGGAATGCTCCTCGCGGTACTTGCGGCGCAGCGTCGCCGGAAGCGGCGGCATGGCGCGGCGCACATCCTCGATCCACTGCGCCGAGATCTCCACCGGCAGCAGGTCGGGATCGGGGAAATAACGGTAGTCCTGCGCGTCCTCCTTCGAGCGCATCGGCCGGGTCTCGCCGCGGTCCGGATCGAAGAGGCGCGTCTCCTGGACCACCTTGCCGCCGTCCTCGATCAGTTCGACCTGGCGGCGCACCTCGTACTCGATCGCCTTCTCGAGGAAGCGGAATGAATTGAGGTTCTTGATCTCGCAGCGCGTGCCGAGGGCTTCACCGGGACGGCGCACCGAGACGTTCGCGTCGCAGCGAAACGACCCCTCCTGCATGTTACCGTCGCAGATGCCGATCCAGCGCACCAGCGAGTGCAGCGCCTTCGCGTAGGCCACCGCCTCCGCGGCCGAGCGCATCGCGGGCTCGGTCACGATCTCGAGCAGCGGGGTGCCGGCGCGGTTCAGGTCGATGCCGCTCATGCCGCTGAAGTCCTCGTGCAGCGACTTGCCCGCATCCTCCTCGAGATGTGCGCGGGTGAGCGGCACGACGCTTTCCGCGTCACCCACGACGATCGCCACGCCGCCGCCGCTCACCACGGGCTGCACGTACTGGCTGATCTGGTAGCCCTTGGGAAGGTCGGGGTAGAAATAATTCTTGCGCTCGAAGGCGCTCACCGGGGCGATGGCGCCGCCCACCGCGAGGCCGAAGCGGATGGCGCGCTCGACCGCGCCCTTGTTCAGCAGCGGCAGCGTGCCCGGCATCGCGAGGTCGATGGCCGAGGCCTGCGTGTTGGGCGGCGCTCCGAACGCGGTCGACGAACCCGAGAAGATCTTCGACGCGGTGGTCAACTGCGCGTGCGTCTCCAGGCCGATGACGACTTCCCAGCTCACGCGAAATCCCCGGGGGCGCGCGCGTGCCAATCGGTGGCCTGCTGGAAGGCGTGCGCGGCCGAGAGCATGCGCGCCTCGTCGAAATAGTTGCCGACGATCTGCAGCCCCACGGGACGGCCCTTGTCGCCGAAGCCGCACGGGATCGACATCCCGGGCAGTCCCGCGAGGTTGATGGGGATCGTGTAGAGATCGTCGAGGTACATCTGCACGCAGTCGGTCACCTTCGCGCCGATGTCGTAGGCGACGCACGGCGCCGCCGGGCCCATGATCACGTCGCACTGCCCGAACGCCTCGGCGAAATCGCGCGCGATGAGCCGGCGTATCCGCTGCGCCTTCAGGTAATACGCGTCGTAGTAGCCGTGGGAGAGCACATACGTGCCGATGAGGATGCGCCGCTTCACCTCCGGCCCGAATCCCTGCGCGCGCGTTTTCTTGTACATGTCGAGGAGGTCGGTGTATCCGCTCGCGCGGAAGCCGTAGCGCGTGCCGTCGTAGCGCGCGAGGTTCGATGAAGCCTCGGCGGGCGCGAGCACGTAGTACACAGGGACCGCGAGGTGCTGGTTCGGCAGGCCCACCTCGACCACGACGGCGCCCTGCTTCTTGTACTCGCCGATCGCCGCGAGGATGGGATCGCCCACGTCGCGCGCGAGATCCTTGCTGAAGTACTCGCGCGGCACGCC
This sequence comes from Burkholderiales bacterium, assembly GCA_038244725.1. GTDB lineage: Bacteria > Pseudomonadota > Gammaproteobacteria > Burkholderiales > Usitatibacteraceae > Usitatibacter. Next base: position 28,243 of record JBBRTF010000031.1, on the reverse strand, counting down.
GATGCGCAGACCCTTCACGCCGCGCGCGAGGCCGCCCACGTAATCGTCCTTCGGGCGATCCATGCACGTGGAGTCGCGCGCGTCGAAACCCGCCATCACGTCGAGGACCATCGCGAGGTCATGCGCGGTCTTGCCGAGCGCGCCGGCCTGGTCGAGCGAGGAGGCGAACGCCACCATGCCGTAGCGCGACACGCGGCCATACGTGGGCCTCAGACCGCTCACGCCGGTGAAGGACGCGGGCTGCCGGATCGACCCGCCGGTATCAGTGCCGGTCGCGGCGGGCGCGAGGCGCGCCGCGACCGCGGCCGCCGAGCCGCCCGAGCTCCCTCCGGGCACCGCTTTCGTATCCCACGGATTCCTCACCGGGCCGAAGAACGAGTTCTCGTTGGACGATCCCATGGCGAACTCGTCCATGTTGGTCTTGCCGAGGATCACCGCGCCGGCCGCGTCGAACTGCTCGATCACGTGGGCATCGTAGGGCGCGACGAAGTTCTCGAGGATCTTTGAGCCGCACGTGGTGCGCCAGCCCTTCGCGCAGAAGAGATCCTTGTGCGCGACGGGAATGCCCGTGAGCGGCTTCGCCTCGCCCGCGGCGATGCGCGCGTCGGCGGCGCTCGCCTGCGCGAGGCTCTTCTGCGCGTCGACCGTGATGAACGCGTTGAGCGCCGGGTTGGCCGTGGCGATGCGATCGAGGAAGTGGCGCGTCACCTCGACGCTCGAGACTTCCTTCGCGCGGAGCTTGCGCGCGAGCTCGGCCAATGTGTCGTTGTGCATCGGGTTCTTCGCGACGGCGCCCTACTCGATCACTTTCGGCACGAGGTAGAGGCCATCCTCCACCGCGGGCGCGACCGACTGGAAGAGCGCGCGCTCATCGGTCTCGGTGACGACGTCCTCGCGCAGGCGCTGCGTGACTTCCTGCGGGTGCGACATGGGCGCCACGCCCGTGGTGTCGACGGCGCTCATCGAGTCGACCATCGCGAAGATGTCGTTCAGCTGCTCGCGCATCGCGAGGGCCTCGGATTCGGAGAGCTCGAGCCGCGCCAGGTGCGCGAGGCGATGGATTTGTTCGAGGGAGAGCATCGGAAAGTGCTGCTAAGGCCTTAATTCAGCGCGATTTTGGGCTATTATATTGCACCCCCCTGCGCGGGGCGCGCCGCAACCCGAAACTCCTTACGGATCAAGATGTTTTCCTTCGTTTCCAAGTACTTCTCCACCGACCTCGCGATCGACCTCGGCACCGCCAACACGCTGATCTACGTCCGCGGCAAGGGCATCGTCCTGGACGAGCCCTCGGTCGTCGCGATCCGCCAGGAAGGCGGGCCCAACGGCAAGAAGACCATCCAGGCCGTGGGCCTCGCGGCCAAGCAGATGCTCGGGCGCACGCCCGGCAACATCACCGCGATCCGGCCGATGAAGGACGGCGTGATCGCCGACTTCACCATCACCGAGCAGATGCTGAAGTACTTCATCAAGAAGATCCACGACAACCAGTGGTTCCGGCCGAGCCCGCGCATCGTGATCTGCGTGCCCTACGGCTCCACCCAGGTCGAGCGTCGCGCGATCAAGGAAAGCGCCGTGGGCGCGGGCGCATCGCAGGTGTTCCTCATCGAGGAGCCGATGGCCGCGGCCATCGGCGCGGACCTCCCGATCGCCGACGCCACCGGCTCGATGGTGGTCGACATCGGCGGCGGCACCACCGAGGTGGGCGTGATCTCCCTGGGCGGCATCGTGTACTCGGCCTCGGTGAGGGTCGGCGGCGACAAGTTCGACGAGGCGATCATCAACTACATCCGCCGCAACTACGGCATGCTGATCGGCGAGTCCACCGCGGAAAACATCAAGAAGACCATCGGCTCCGCGTTCCCCGGCAGCGAGGTGCGCGAGATGGAGGTGAAGGGCAGGAACCTCGCCGAGGGCATCCCGCGATCCTTCACCATCTCGTCCAACGAGATCCTCGAGGCGCTCACCGACCCGCTCAACAACATCGTCTCGGCGGTGAAGAGCGCGCTCGAGCAGACGCCGCCGGAGCTCGGCGCGGACATCGCCGAGAAGGGCATGGTGCTCACCGGCGGTGGCGCGCTCCTGCGCGAGCTCGACCGCCTGCTCATGGAAGAGACCGGGCTTCCGGTCATCGTCGCCGATGATCCCCTCACCTGCGTCGTGCGCGGCTCGGGCCGCGCGCTCGAGGAAATGGACAAGCTCGGGACCGTTTTCACCAACGATTAAAGCGTGATCCGCCGAGAGCCGCCCGCTTTCTTCCACCGAGGCCCCAGCCCCCTCGCGCGGCTCACGTTCTTCACGCTCGCCGCCACCGCCCTCATGATCGCCGACCATCGCTTCCATGCGCTGGCGACAGTGCGCCTTTCGCTCTCGGTGCTCGCCCATCCGGTGCAGCAGGTGGCGACGATGCCCGGCGAGGTCCTGGGGCGCGTCGGAGAATACTTCACGAGCCAGGAGCGGCTCCTGCGCGAGAACCAGGAGCTCAAGGCGAAGGTGCTCGAGCAATCGGCGGCGGCGCAGGAAGCGCACCTGCTGAAGGCGGAGCAGGCGCACCTCCTCTCCATGACCGCCGGCAAGAGTCGCTACGTCGAGAACGGCACCATCGCCGAAGTGCTCTACAACGCGCGCAACCCCTTCACGCGCAAGATCGTCGTCGACAAGGGGCTCACGCATTCGATCGCGCCGGGGATGCCGGTGATCGACGGCACCGGCGTCGTGGGCCAGGTCACCAACGTCGGCACCTTCTCGAGCGAAGTGACGCTCGTCACGGAGAAGGACCAGTCGGTGCCGGTGATGCTGGTGAGGAACGGGCTTCGCGCGGTGGCGGTCGGCTCCGGCAAGGACGGCTCGATCGACATTCCCTTCATGCCGGTGTCGGCCGACGTCCAGAACGGCGACATGTTCGTGACTTCCGGGATCGACGGCACGTATCCGCCGGGCCTCGTGGTCGCCGAGGTGACCAGCGTGCAGAAGAACGCCGCCTACGTGTTCGCCAAGATCTCCGCGAAGCCGGCGGCCGGCGTCGACAACCACCGCTACGTGATGGTGCTGCCGCTGGCGGCCGCCACCGTGCCGCGCCCCGACACCAAGGTCGAGGAGCAGCCCCGCAAGAGCGCGCGCGACCGGGCACGCGCGAGGCGCCAGTGATGCGGGCCGCCGACCTCACCCCGCTCGCCCGCGACGTGATGAAGCTGCCCGCGAGCATGGGCCTCGTCTTCTTCTCCCTGGTGGGCGCGTTCCTGCTCGCGATCCTGCCGTGGAGCGGCACGTGGCTCCTCGCGCGCCCGGACTTCGTGGTCCTCGTCCTCATCTTCTGGTCGGTGCAGGAGCCGCGCTCCATCGGCCAGGGCGTGGCCTTCGCGCTCGGGCTGCTGATGGACGTGAGCGACTCCATGCTCCTCGGCCAGCACGCCTTCGCCTACGTGATCGCGATCTTCGGCACGCAGGTCCTGCGCGTGCGCATCCTCTCCTTCGGACTCGCGGAGCAGACGCTGCACGTGCTCGGCATCACGGTCTTGACGAGCGCCTCGATGCTGCTCCTGAATCTCCTCCTCGGCGCCGACTTCCCGGGGGCCGCGTACTTCATCTCTCCGGTGGTCACCGCGCTCCTCTGGGGCCCGGTCAACTGGCTTCTCTACATGCCCGCGGTGCGCCGCAGGCGCGGGGAGTCCGGGTCGTGATGCTCGGCCAGGCGCTGCGCGACCAGCAGCGCGAGATCACGGTCTTCAGGAACCGCCTCATGCTGTCGGGGTTGCTGATCATCGTCGCCTTCGCGGTCCTGCTCGGGCGCTTCAGCTGGCTGCAGGTCGTGCAGCGCGAGTATTACCACACGCTCGCGGAAGCCAACCGCATCTCGGTCGTGCCGGTGGTGCCCAACCGCGGCCTCATCCTCGACAGGAACGGCGAGGTGCTCGCCGCCAACTATTCGGCCTACACGCTCGAGATCACGCCGAGCAAGGTCGCCAACGTCGAGCGCGCCATCGACGAGCTGGCCACCCTCATCGACGTGACACCGCGCGACCGGCGCCGCTTCAAGAAGCTGCAGGAGGAGAGCAAGAACTTCGAGAGCCTGCCGATCCGCACGCGCCTTACCGAGGAGGAGGTGGCGCGCTTCGCGGTGAACCGCTTCCGCTTCCCCGGCTTCGAGATCAAGGCGCGGCTCTTCCGCTCCTACCCGCAGGGCGAGGTGGCCTCGCATGCGGTCGGATACATCGGGCGCATCAACGACGCGGACGTGAAGCGCATCGAGGAGGAAGGGCTCGCGGCGAATTACAAGGGCACCGACCACATCGGCAAGCTCGGCATCGAGGGCGCCTACGAAAAGGAGCTGCACGGCGTGACCGGCTCCGAGCAGGTCGAGATCGACGCCGGCGGGCGCGCCATCCGCGCGCTCGCCAGGAGCGAGCCGCTCTCGGGCAACAACCTCGTCGTCACCCTGGACCTCAAGCTGCAGAAGATCGCCGAGGCCGCCTTCCAGGACTACAAGGGCGCGCTGGTGGCGATCGATCCGAAGACGGGCGAAGTGCTGGCGCTCGTCTCCAAGCCGGGGTTCGACCCCAACCTCTTCGTCGACGGCATCGACCCGCAGAACTGGGACGCGCTCAACAACTCGCCCGACAAGCCGCTCAACAACCGGGCGCTGCGCGGGCAGTATCCGCCCGGCTCGACCATCAAGCCTTTCATGGCGCTCGCCGCGCTCGAGTACAAGAAGCGCTCGCCGGAATTCACCATCTCGGACCCGGGCTACTTCGCGCTCCCGGGCGTGGCGCACCGCTACCGCGACTGGAAGAAGGGAGGCCACGGACTGGTCAACATGCACAAGTCGATCGTGATCTCGTGCGACACGTACTACTACGGCCTCGCCAACGAGCTCGGCATCGACGCGATCCACAACTTCCTCACCCGCTTCGGCTTCGGCGAGCGCAGCGGCATCGACATCGACGGCGAGCTCTCGGGCCTCGCGCCCTCGCAGGAATGGAAGATGCAGCGCTTCAAGCAGAAGTGGTACGCGGGGGACACGGTGAGCGTCGGGATCGGCCAGGGCTACATGCTCGCGACACCCCTGCAGCTCGCCGTCGCCACCGCCACCATCGCCAACAACGGCGTGCCGGTGCACCCGCGACTGCTGAAAGCGGTGCAGGACTCGAAGACCCAGGAGACGCGCGAGGTCGTGCCGGCGCTCACCCGGGACGCGGTCGTGGCGAAGCCCGAGAACATCGCGCTGGTGCGCTCGGCGATGGTGGACGTGACGCGCCCCGGCGGCACCGCGGCGGCCACCGGCGCGGGAGCCTCCTACGCGATCGCCGCGAAGACCGGCACCGCGCAGGTGGTGGGCATGAAGCAGGGCGAGAAGTACGACGAGAAGCGATTGAAGCAGGAGCACTGGGACCATGCGCTCCTCATCGCCTTCGCCCCGGCCGACGATCCCAGGCTCGCCCTCGCGATCCTGGTGGAGAACGGCAAGCACGGCGGCAGCACCGCGGGGCCGATCGCGCGCGAGGTCTTCGACTACTACCTCACCGGCAAGAAGCCGGCGCTAAAGCCCCTCGATCCGGGCGCGGACGACGAGGAACATGATTAGCCGAATCTTCGACATCCTCACGCGGCGCATCGACGGACCGCTGATGGCCGCGCTCGCGTTGACGCTCGCCCTCGGGCTCACCGTCGTCTACTCGGCCTCGGGCGGATCCTCCTTCGATCGGGCCCTGGGCCAGGGACGCAACCTCGCGCTCGCGCTGTTCGCTCTTTGGCTCTTCGCGCAGATCCATCCGCAGCTGCTGATGCGCCTCGCGGTTCCCGTGTACGTCGTCGGATTGAGCCTGCTCATCGGCGTGGCCCTCTTCGGCGAGGTGAGGAACGGCGCGCGCCGCTGGCTGAACCTGGGCGTGACCATCGTGCAGCCCTCCGAGATCATGAAGATCGGCGTGCCGCTCGTGCTCGCGTGGTATTTCCACCGCCGCGAGGAAGGGCTGCGCCTGCGCGACTTCGCGCTCGCGGCGATCCTGCTCGCCCTCCCCGTGGGCCTCATCGTGCGCCAGCCGGACCTGGGCACGGCGCTCCTCATCTTCGCCTCGGGGTTCTTCGTGATCTTCCTCGCGGGGCTGTCGTGGAGGGTGATCGGGTCGCTCGGCGTGGCCGCGGCGGTGAGCCTGCCCTTCCTGTGGTCGGTGATGCACGACTACCAGAGGCGGCGGATCCTCACCCTCCTCGATCCCATGGAAGATCCGCTGGGCGCGGGATACCACATCATCCAGTCGACCATCGCGATCGGCTCCGGCGGCATCCTCGGCAAGGGATGGCTGAACGGCACCCAGGCGCAGCTCGACTTCGTGCCGGAACGCTCCACCGACTTCATCCTCGCCGTCTTCGGCGAGGAGTTCGGGCTGGTGGGCAACGTGATCCTCATCATCCTCTACATGCTCATCATCGCCCGCGGCATGATGATCGCCGCCAACGCTTCCACCGTGTTCTCCCGTCTCACCGCCGGCGCCATCACGCTCACCTTCTTCACCTACGCGTTCGTGAACATGGGCATGGTGAGCGGGATCCTTCCGGTCGTGGGCGTGCCGCTGCCGATGATCAGCTACGGCGGCACGGCGCTGCTGTCGATCCTCGCCGGCTTCGGCATCCTCATGTCGATCGCGACCCACAAGCAGCTGGTGTCGAGTTGAGGCGAGGCATGAGGCGCGGGGCCTTGATGATCGTCATCGCGATATCGGTCGCCTCATGCGCCACGGCTCCGAAACCGAATCCAACGCGTTCGTCCCCGAAATACTATTCCGACGACGGCCCGCCGGATTCCGTCCCCGACAACCTCGCGAGCATTCCCAACGCGGTGCCGCGCGACGAGCCTTTCCACCGGTACGCCAATCGCCCGTACACCGTTTTCGGCCGCACCTACGTCCCGGCGGTCAACAAGGATCCGGTGAAGCAGCGCGGGATGGCGTCGTGGTACGGCCGCAAGTTCCACGGGCAGAAGACCGCCTCCGGCGAGCCCTACGACATGTTCGCGATGACGGCCGCGCATCCGACGCTGCCGATCCCTAGCTACGCGCGCGTGACGAACCTGAAGAACGGCCAGTGGGTCGTGGTGCGCATCAACGATCGCGGCCCCTTCCATTCGAACCGCATCATCGACCTTTCATACGCCGCCGCCGCGAAGATCGGCATCGCCGGGCCCGGCAGCGGCATGGTGGAGGTCGAGCGCGTCTTCGAGTCTCCGGAGCCGCAGCACGAGCCCGCGTCCCCGCAGGCGGTCGCGCCGCCGGCGCAGGCCGCGGTGGAGACGCCCGTCGTCGTGCAGGAGGACGCGCGCCTGTGGCTGCAGCTGGGCGCCTTCTCGAGCCGCGAGAGCGCCGAGAGCTTCCGTGACAAGGCCGCGCGGGAACTTTCCTGGAACTACGAGCCCGTACAGCTGAGCGCGCGCGAGGGCGTGTATCGCGTGCGGCTGGGCCCCTATCGCAACCGCGACGAGGCCCTCGCCATCTCCGAAAAGGTCCGCCAGACCCTCGGCTTCGCTCCGCGCCTTTCCAATACCCGCTGAAGAAACGCCGCCGATGAAACGCTTCCTGCTCTGCGCCTTGCTTGCGCTCGCGGCCCCCGCCGCCGTCTCGCAAACCATCACTCCCCCGCCGATCGCCGCCAAGGCCTACCTGCTCGTGGATACGCTGAGCGGACAGACGCTCGCCTCCGCGGCCGAGAACGATCGCTTCGAGCCCGCGTCGCTCACCAAACTCATGACCGCGTACGTGGTGTTCACGGCGCTTCGCGACCACAAGATCGATCCTGCGCAGGCGCTCACGCCCTCGCCGAACGCGCAGAAGGCGATCGGCTCGCGCATGTTCATCGAGGCCGGCACGCCCGTGCTCGTCTCCGACCTCATCCGCGGCATGGTGATCGAGTCCGGCAACGACGCCGCCGTCGCGCTCGCCGAGGCGGTCGGCGGCACCGAGGAGGGCTTCGTCGCGATGATGAACACGCAAGCCGCGCGGCTCGGCCTCGCCAACACGAAATTCATGAATGCCACCGGCGTCCCCGCTCCGGGGCACTACTCGTCGGCGCGCGACATGGTGACGCTCGCCGGGGCGCTCATGCGCGATTTCCCCGGGGAATACCCGCTCTACTCGCAGCGCGAGTTCACCTACAACGGCATCAAGCAGGGCAACCGCAACCGGCTGCTGTGGACCGATCCCACCGTCGACGGCATGAAGACCGGGTTCACCGAAGCGGCGGGCTATTGCCTGCTGGCGAGCGCGAAGCGCGGCGAGCGCCGCCTCATCTCCGTGGTCCTCGGGACGCAATCGGATACCGCGCGCACCGTCGAGAGCCAGAAGCTCCTCAACTTCGGCTTCCAGGCCTACGAGACGCGCCTGCTGTACCGCAAGGGCGAGGCGGTGGCGACCCCGGAGATCCTCAAGGGCACCCGCAGCGCGGTGCCGCTCGGCTTCGAGCACGACGTCTGGCTCACGCTCGCGCGCGAGCGCTTCACGGGCCTCGCGGGCGTGCTCGAGACGCGCCAGCCCTTCCTGGCGCCGCTTGCCGCGGGTCAGAAAGCGGGGATAATCAGGATCACCCGCGACAACGCGCCGATCGCCGAATATCCCGTGGTCGCGCTGGAAGATGTGCCCGTGGCGGGATTCCTGTCCCGCGGCTGGGACACCCTTCGACTCATGTTCCGCTGACATTCCATGACCGCTCCCATCGCACATTTCAACGGCAAGCTCACGCCGCTGGACCAGATCTCGATCTCCCCCCTCGACCGCGGCTTCATCTTCGGCGACGGCGTCTATGAAGTGATTCCCGTGTACGACGGCGTGCCGCTGCACGCGCGCGAGCACTTCGAGCGGCTGCAGCGCTCGATGGACGAGATACAGCTGAAGAACCCGCACACGGTGGACGAGTGGCTGCGCGCGACCGCCGAGCTGCTGAAGCATCACCCCGGCAACCAGGCCGTTTATATCCAGGTCACTCGCGGCGCGCCGCAGAAGCGCGACCACGCGATCCCGACGGGCCTCGTCCCCACCGTGTTCATGATGTCCAATCCGCTCGTCTCGCCGTCGAAGGAAGCGGTCGAGAAGGGCGTGGCCTGCGTCACGGCGCGCGACTTCCGCTGGGAGAAGTGCCACGTGAAGTCCACGTCGCTCCTGGGCAACGTGCTCGCGCGCCAGATTTCCGTCGAGGCCGGCGCCGTCGAGACGATCCTCTTTCGCGACGGCATGCTCACCGAGGCCTCGTCATCGAACGTCTTCATCGTGAGGGACGGCGTGGTCGCCGCGCCCCCGCGCGACAACCTGATCCTCCTGGGCATCACCTACGAACTCGCCGCGAAGCTCGCGCGCGCCGGCGAGCTCGCGCTCGAGATCCGCCCCATCCCCGAGGCCGAGGTGCGCGCCGCCGACGAGATCTGGCTCACCTCCTCCACCAAGGAAGTGCTCGCAGTGGCGACGCTCGACGGCAAGCCCGTGGGCAACGGCAAGCCCGGGCCCGTCTTCCGGCGCATGCACGCGCTCTACCAGGACTACAAGGCGAAGCTCGGGAGGGCGCACGCGGTAGAGGCATGAGGCACGAGGCATGAGATGTAAAGTCCGCAGCCTCGGGCTCGTCGCCTACGAGCCCACGTGGCGCGCGATGCAGGCGTTCAATTCCTCGAGGGACTCCGGCACACAGGATGAGTTGTGGTCGGTCGAGCACCCATCGGTATTCACTCTGGGGCTCGCCGGTCGCCGCGAGCATGTCCTCGCGCCCGGAGACATTCCCGTCGTCGCGACGGATCGCGGCGGGCAGGTGACCTATCACGGTCCGGGACAAGCGGTCGCCTACACACTCGTCGACCTCCGCCGCCTCGGCATCGGCGCGAAGGAGCTGGTGCGGCGCCTCGAGGGAGCGGCGATCGACGTGCTCGCCGGCTACGGCATCGCCGGCGAGCGGCGCGCGGGAATGCCCGGCGTGTACGTGCGCGGCGCCAAGATCGCCGCCATTGGGCTACGCATCGCGCGAGGCTGCAGCTACCACGGCATCGCGCTCAACGTGGCGAACGACCTCGAGCCCTTCTCGCGCATCGATCCGTGCGGCTATCCCGGCCTCGCCGCGACGCGCCTCGCCGACCTGGGGGTGCGTGATAAAATTAGTGCGGTGCAACAATGCCTTGCGGACACCCTGACGAGATGCATGACTCCGAGCTGAAGATCCAGCAGAAGCGCTCCCTCAAGACCGCGCGCATCCCGATCAAGGTGGTCGCGAGCGAGCCCCTGCGCAAGCCCGAGTGGATCCGCGTTCGCGCCGGCGGCGGCGAGCGCTTCACCGAGATCAAGAAGATCCTGCGCGAGGCGAAGCTGCACACGGTTTGCGAGGAAGCCTCGTGCCCGAACATCGGCGAGTGCTTCGGACACGGCACCGCGACCTTCATGATCATGGGCGACCTTTGCACGCGCCGCTGCCCGTTTTGCGACGTGGCGCACGGCCGCCCCATCTCCCTCGACGCCGAGGAGCCGCGCCATCTCGGCGAGACCATCGCGAAGCTGGGGTTGAGGTACGTCGTCATCACGAGCGTGGACCGCGACGATTTGCGCGACGGCGGCGCGCAGCATTTCGTCGATTGCATCCGCGCGGTACGCGATTTGTCGCCGGCCACGCGCATCGAGATCCTCACCCCGGATTTCCGCGGACGCCTCGATCGCGCGCTCGCGATCCTCGACGCGGGCCCCCCCGACGTCATGAACCACAACCTCGAGACGGTGCCCCGGCTCTACAGGCAGGCGCGCCCCGGCTCCGACTACGCGCACTCGCTCGCCCTGCTGCGCGACTTCAAGGCGCGCCATCCCGCGGTGCCCACGAAGTCCGGCCTGATGTTGGGGCTCGGCGAGACCAACGACGAGATCCTCGAGGTGATGCGCGAGCTTCGTGCGCACGACGTCGACATGCTCACGCTCGGACAGTACCTCCAGCCTTCGAAGCATCACCTCGCGGTGGCGCGATTCGCGCACCCGGACGAGTTCAAGATGTTCGAGGTGAAGGCGGCCGAGATGGGATTCGCGCACGCGGCTTGCGGACCCATGGTGCGGTCCAGCTATCATGCGGATCGTCAGGCCCTCGAGGGAGGTTTCGCATGAAAATCGCTTCGTTGCTGCTGGCGGCGCCCCTTCTCGCCGTGGCCGGCGCTTCCACTGGGGACGTCTTCCGCTGCTAGGCAACGGACGGCGCGGTCGCCTACCAGAAGATCCCGTGCGACTCGAACGCGAGCGGCGGCCCGGTCGCCATCCCGACGAGCTATCCCGATTACGCGGCCGAGCGCGACCGCCTGGCGATCGCGCAGCTGCAGTCGGGCGCCCCGGGCTACATCGTGCCGGTCAATCGATCGCGCGGTATGCGGGAAGGGTCAGGAATTCGACGTATTCGTCCGACGTGGTGATTTCCTCGAAGAGCTTCGCGCCTTCCGAGTATCGACCGGCGGCGTAGACGTCGGCGCCCACGATCGCGGGGGTCTTCCTCAGCTCTTCGCCGAGGATCTCGTGGAAGAGCTCGCGCGTCACGGCGCGCCCGTCATCGAGCACGCCCTTGGGCGAGCGCATCCACTGCCATACCTGCGAACGCGAGATCTCGGCGGTCGCGGCATCCTCCATCAGGTTGAAGATCGGCACGCAGCCGTTGCCGGAAAGCCATGAGCCCAGGTACTGGATGCCCACCTGGATATTGTTGCGCAGACCCGCCTCCGTGATCGGCCTTTCGGGCTGGAAGTCGAGGAGATTCGCCGCGGTCACGTTCACGTCGGGACGCTGCTTCGAGTACTGGTTCGGCCCCGGCATGTGCTTGTCGAAGATTTCCTTCGCGATCGGCACCAGGCCCGGGTGCGCGACCCAGGTGCCGTCGCATCCGTCGGCCGCCTCGCGCTCCTTGTCTACGCGCACCTTGGCCATCGCCGCCTTGTTCGCGCCGTGGTCGTTCTTGATCGGGATCTGCGCGGCCATGCCGCCCATCGCGGGGGCGTTGCGCCGGTGGCAGGTCTTGATGAGCAGGAGCGCGTAGCTGCGCATGAAGGGCGCGGTCATCGTCACCTCGCCGCGGTCGGCGAGGCAGAACTCGTGATGGGAGCGAAGCTTCTTGATGCACGAGAAGATGTAGTCCCAGCGGCCGATGTTCAGTCCCGACGAATGCTCACGCAGCTCCCAGAGGATCTCGTCCATCTCGAAGGCCGCGGGCAGGGTCTCGATCAACACCGTCGCGCGCACCGATCCGTGGGGCACGCCGAGCTCCTTCTGCGCGAGCGTGAAGATGTCGTTCCAGAGGCGCGCCTCGAGGTGCGATTCCAACTTCGGAAGGTAGTAATAGGGACCGCTCCCGCGCTTCAGCAACTCGGCCGCGTTGTGGAAGAAGTTCAGGCCGAAGTCGAAGAGCGCCGCCGCGGCGGGATGGCCGTCGACGAGCACGTGCTTCTCGTCGAGGTGCCAGCCGCGCGGGCGCGGGATGAGCACTGCGGTCTTGTCGTTCAGCCGGTACTGCTTGCCCGATTGCTCGAAGGAGATGGAGCGGCGCACGGCATCCCGGAGGTTGGCCTGGCCGGAGACCATGTTGTCCCACGTCGGGCAGTTCGCGTCCTCGAGGTCGGCCATGAAGGTCGAAGCCCCGCAGTTGAGCGCGTTGATGACCATCTTGCGGTCCGTGGGACCGGTGATCTCCACGCGGCGGTCGAGGAGGTCCGCGGGCTGGGCGGCGATCTTCCAGTCGGATTCGCGGATAGCGCGCGTCGAGGGAAGGAAATCGGGCATGCGCCCCGCGTCGAACTCGGCTTGCCGCGCGGCCCTCGCCGCGAGGATCTCGCGCCGGCGCGGCTCGAAGGTGCGCGCGAGGCGCGCCGCGAACGCGAGCGCCTCGGGCGTGAGCACGCGTGCGTATTCCGAGAGAACCGGCGCCTGGATCTGCACGCCGGGAGGCAGCTTGATGGGAGTGTCCATGGTCGGCTTTCGGGTGAGCTTGCAGTCTATTACCTAACTCGCATACCATTAATCGCCTAAAAACAAGAATCGTTTGATACTCCAGGAGGAGGGGGAGATGGACCGCTTCAAGGAGCTCACGACCTTTGTCGAGGTCGCCCAGCGCGGCAGCCTCTCGGCAGCGGCGCGCGAGGAAGGCATCACGCCGGCGATGGTCGGGCGGCGCATCGACCAGCTCGAGGAACGCCTCGGCGTGAAGCTTTTCAAGCGCTCGACCCGCAAGGTCACGCTCACTCCCGAAGGGACAACATTCTACGAGGATTGTCACCGCATCCTCGCGGAACTGCGCTCCGCCGAGGACTCCCTCACGGTGGGCGTTCAGTCCGCGTCCGGCAGGCTCATCGTCACCGCGCCCACGTCCTTCGGCCGCAAGCACATCGCGCCCCATCTCGCCGCGTTCATCGCCGAGCACCCCAACCTCGCCATCACTTTGCACCTTTCCGAGCGCCTCGTGGATCTCAAGAACGAGCGCTTCGACCTGGCGGTACGCATCGCCGACCTGAAGAGCGCGGACCTCATCGCGGCCAAGCTCGCGCGCAACCACCGCGTGGTGTGCGGATCGCCGGCCTATTTCAAGCGCGCGGGCAAGCCCCGCGCGCTCGCCGAGCTCGCCAAGCACAATTGCCTCGTGACCAGCACCGAGGACGGTGTATCGGACTCGTGGCATTTCCTCGACAAGGGCAAGCCCGTGAGCGTGAAGGTGGCGGGCAACCTGCAATGCAACGACGGCGAGGTGCTCACGCGCTGGGCCATCGGCGGCGAGGGGCTCGCCTGGCGCAGCGCCTGGGAAGTGAGCGAGGAAGTCAAGCGCGGCCGGCTCCTCACGGTGCTCGACGACTACGCCTTTCCCGGCAACAACATCTACGCGGTCTACCCGGAGCGCCGCCTCCTGCCGGCGAAGGTGAAGTTCTTCATCGAGTTCATGAAGAAGGCGTTCGGTGACCCTCCCTACTGGGAGTAGGCCTTAAGTACGCCTCACGCCTCACGCCTACCTGAACTGCTTGACCACGCTGTGCTGCCGGCGACTGACGGGCAATTTCTCTCCCGTTCCCTTGATCACCACCACCCAGCCGGACTCGCTTTCCTCGGCGTTCCTCTCGAAGCCCGCGATCGCCGAGCGCGCGACCAGGCAATTGCGGTGGATGCGCACGAAGGATTCGGCGAACTCCTCCTCCAGGTGGGTGAGCGACTCCTCGACCAGGTGCTCGCGTTCGGCGGTGCGCACCGTCACGTACTTCAGCTCCGCACGCAAGTAGAGGACGTCAGCCACCGGCACGAGGATGATCTTGCCGCGCTCGTGGACCGACAGGTGGCGGCGCGGCAGGTTGGAGGCCGCGTCGAGGGCCTGACGCGAGATGGGGGGGGCGGCGCGCGTCTTGCCCAGCGCGAGCAGCAGGCGCTCGACGCGGATGGGCTTCAGCAGGTAGTCGATCGCGTTCACCTCGAAGGCCTTGATGGCGTAGGAATCGAACGCGGTGGTGAAGATGATGGCGGGCGGCTCGGCCATCCCGGCGATGTGGCGCGCCGCCTCCATGCCGTCGATCTCGGGCATGCGGATGTCGAGGAGGACGATGTCGATCTTCTCGCGGTTGAGGACCTCGAGCACCTCGCGGCCGTTGCGCGCCTCGTCCACGATCGCGAGCGCGAAGCTCTCGCGGCATTCGTCGAGGAGGTCGCGTAGCCGCGCGCGGGCCGGGGCCTCGTCGTCGGCGATGAGGATGCGCGCGACGTCGGATGCGAGCAGCATCAGGCCGCCTTGGAGATATAGGGGATGCGGATCGTCACCTTGTATGTCCCGTCCTTCACCTCGGAGCGCATGCTCGCCTCGACGTCGAAGTGCAGCTGCAGGCGCTCGCGGATGTTCACGATGGCCATGCGGTTGCCCGCCGAGTGGCGCCCGCCGCCCGGAAACGGGTTCTTCAGCTCCATCACCAGCTGGCCGCCCGCGAGTCCGATGTCGATCTCGATCTCGCCGCCCGCGTCCGAAGGCTCGATGCCGTGGTAGACCGCGTTCTCGACCAGCGGCTGCAGGACGAGGGGCGGCACCAACGCGTCAGCCGGCATGGTATCGGTTCGCCACGTGACTTTCAGGCGCTCTCCCAGGCGCAGCGACTCGAGGGCGAGGTACTGGCGCGCGAGCTGAACCTCGCTCGCGATGGGTGCGAGGGTGCGGTTGTCGGCCATCAGCACGCGGAAGAGATCCGCGAGGTCCTCGAGGGCGCGCTCGGCGCGGCGCGGCTCGGAGCGGATGAGCGAGAGGACGGCATTGATGCTGTTGTAGAGGAAATGAGGGCGGATTCGCGCCTGCAGCGCCTGGATTCGGGCCTCGGCGATGGCCGGCGACAGCGCCCGGGCGCGCAGGTCGAAGTAGGCGAGCGTGACGGCGGTCACGAAGAAGACGAGGAACATCACCTGCGCGAAGGACATCGGGCGCCGGTCGAAGAGGAGGGAGCCCGACGCCTCGTAGAGGAGCCAGGCCACCAGCATCTCGAAGACCGCGAGCGCGGCGAGCGCGCCCACGTAACCCATGGCGTGCAGCCAGCGGCGCGCGTAGCACAGGGCCACCAGGCTCACGATGAGGACCGGCTCGCCGAACGCGGCGAACACGAGGAACTCGAACCAGATGGCGTCCAGCGACGGCGCGCGGATCGCCGCGGAGGCGGCGAGGAGCACGTTCACGATGAGGAGCGAGCGCAGCATCACGCCCAGGTTGCAGAAATTCGGCAACCGGATCCCCGCTCCCGTCTGATTTATACTCGCCACGATCCCCAATTTGGCCATTGCCGCCGATTCCATGCAACAAGACGACAAACCGGCCGGGAAAGGGCCCGCCGGCAAAGCATGGTCGGGGCGCTTTGCCGAGCCCATCGACAGCCTCACGCAGCGCTTCAACGCCTCGGTCTCATTCGACCAGCGGCTCGCCGAATTCGACATCCAGGGCTCGCTTGCCCACGCGCGCATGCTCGCGGCGGTGAAGCTCCTCTCGCCCGCGGACCTCGCTTCGATCGAGCGCGGCATGGCGCAGATCCTCGCCGAGGTCCAGGCGGGGCGCTTCGCCTGGTCGCTCGAGCGCGAGGACGTGCATTTCAACATCGAGCATCGCCTCACAGAGCTCGTGGGCGACGCGGGCAAGCGCCTGCACACCGCGCGCTCGCGCAACGACCAGGTGGCAACCGACATGCGCCTGTGGCTGCGCGCGCAGATCGACGAGCTTTCGGGACTGCTGAAGCGCGTGCGTTCGGGCCTCGTCGACCTGGCCGAGCAGCACGTCGACACCCTCATGCCGGGCTTCACCCACATGCAGGTGGCGCAGCCCGTCACCTTCGGCCATCACCTCATGGCCTATTTCGAGATGTTCACGCGCGACGCCGGGCGCCTCGCCGACTGCAGGAAGCGGGTGAACCAGCTGCCTCTCGGGGCGGCGGCCCTCGCCGGGACGAGCTTCCCCATCGACCGCGAGGCGGTTGCGCGGGAGCTGGGCTTCGACGGGGTGTGCGAGAACTCGCTCGACGCCGTCTCCGATCGCGATTTCGCGGTCGAATTCCTCTCGGCGGCTGCGCTCGTGATGGCGCACGTGTCGCGCCTTTCGGAGGAGCTGGTGATCTGGATGAGCCCCTCGTTCGGCTTCGTGCGGATCGCCGACCGGTTCTGCACCGGCTCCTCCATCATGCCGCAGAAGAAGAATCCGGACGTGCCGGAGCTCATGCGCGGCAAGACCGGGCGGGTCTACGGTTCGCTGGTGGCGATGCTCACGGTGATCAAGGGGCAGCCGCTCGCCTACAACAAGGACAACCAGGAGGACAAGGAGCCGCTCTTCGACACGGTGGACACATTGCGCGACGTCCTCGCGCTCCTCGCCGAGCTCCTCAAGGGAATCACTCCCGACCGTGAGCGGATGCGCGAGGCGCTGCGGCGCGGTTACGCCACCGCCACCGACCTCGCCGACTACCTGGTGCGCAAGGGCGTGGCGTTTCGCGACGCCCACGAGATCGTCGCCCGCGCGGTGCGCTCGGCGGAAGCTTCCGGCAAGGACCTCGCGGAGCTGGGAATGGGCGAGCTGCGAGGCTTCTCGCCGCTCATCGGCGAGGACGTGCGCGCCGTGCTCACGCCGGAGGGCTCCGTCGCCTCCCGCAACCATGTAGGTGGCACGGCGCCAGAGGCGGTGCGCGCCGCGATCGGGCGCGCGCGCGCGCGTCTCTAGGCGACTTCCTCGACCTTCGCCTGGTAGATGCGGCAGATCTTCCGGGTCTCGGGACCGGAAAGCCGGTCACCCATCCTGCCGCAGCGGTAGATGCGCTGCGATAGCTTCTGGCACCAGGTGCACGTCTGGCACGCGCCGAAAGTCGCGCTCTCGTTGTCTTCCTGCAGCGTTATCAACGCCTCGCGCAGCGCCGAGGTGGCGTTGCGGATGCGGTTGGGGCTGATGTTGCGGGTGGCGTTCTGCCACGCAAGCGACGGCTGGGTCTCGGCGAGGAGGCGTTCGCCCGCCGACGACAGCCTTAGGCGCACCACGCGCCGGTCGATGTCGTCCTCGAAGCGCTCGATCAGGCCGCGCCGGTCGAGGAGGAGAAGCGTCTGCGACACCGTGCCCTTGGTGAGGCCGAGGTAGTCGGCGAGCGCCTGCGGGGTGTTGGAGTAGCGGTTCGCCTTGCTGATATAGATGAGCGCCTGCAGGTGGACCGGCTGCAACGATTCGTCCGAGCCGGACTTGCGCAGCTCCGTGCGCATCAGGTTCCCGAGCCTTTCGACCAGCTCGAGAAGGACGAGCGGGTTCTTGTCCAGGCGCTCCTCCATCGCGGAAACGTCCGCATTGCCGCATTAGTATCGGCACGATACGAATTTGTCAAGCTTTTGCGGCACCGATTTTTCGTGTCGGCTCGAAACCATCTCGGCATCGATGACCCTTTACGGCGTTTTGCGGCGCTTTTGCGCGCCTCGCGTCACTCGAAGTCGACGCGCACGCCCGCTTGCGACTCGACGATGCGCGCGAGCGAGGCAAAGAGCTCCGCACCCGAGCGCGTGTCGCGCCATTCGCCCTCGCGCCATGCGAAGTGGAAGCCTCCCGAGCGCGCCGCGACCCAGATCTCGCGGTTCGGCGTCTGCCGGTTGACGATCACGCGGCTGGAATCCTCGCAGGTGATGGTGAGGATTCCCGACTCGAGATCGACGTCGAGCTCGTCAACCGATTCGACCGCGGCTTCGATTCGCGCGAGCACCGCCTCGACGGCGCGATGAAATTCCGATTCCGTCATAATGACCGGCATGATACGCGCCCTCGCACTCGCCGCCGCGCTGGCGGCGCTCGCCGCGTGCGGGCAGAAGGGCCCGCTCAGGTTGCCCGAGCCGCCTGCCAAGCCCGCACCCGCCGCGGCGGTCACGCCCGTCGCGCCGGCGCCGCCGCCGGGAACGCCTTCGACGCCATGAATTGTCTCACCCGCATCGGGGGCGAGCTGGTGATGGACGGCGTGTCGCTCGAGAAGATCGCGCACCGCTTCGGCACCCCGTGCTACGTCTATTCGCGTGCCGCGATCGAGGCGACCTACCGCGAGTTCGACCACGGGCTGGAGGCGATCGACCACCTGGTGTGCTACGCGGTGAAGGCGAACTCCAACCTCGCGATCCTCGACGCGCTGCAGGCGCTCGGCGCCGGCTTCGACATCGTCTCGGGCGGAGAGCTTGCCCGCGTGCTCGCCGCGGGCGGGCGCGCCGAGCGGGTGATCTTCTCCGGGGTCGGAAAATCCGAGGCCGAGATGCGCGCCGCGCTTGCCGCGGGGATCCGCTGCTTCAACGCGGAGAGCGAGCCCGAGCTCGAGCGCCTTGACGCCATCGCCCGCTCCATGGGCAAGCGCGCGCCGGTGTCCCTGCGCGTGAATCCCGACGTCGACGCGCGCACGCATCCCTATATCTCCACCGGGATGGCCGGAAACAAGTTCGGCATTCCGTACTCGCGCGCGCTCGCCGCGTATCGCCGCGCCGCGTCGCTCGAGAACCTGCGCGTGGTCGGGGTCGGTTGCCACATCGGCTCGCAGATCCTGGAGGCGGGGCCGCTCGACGAGGCGCTCGAGCGCGTGCTCGAGCTCGCCGAGGCGCTCGCCGCGCAAGGCATGAAGCCCGGGCATCTCGACCTGGGCGGGGGCTTCGGAATCCGCTATCGCGACGAGGCGACGCTCGACATCGGCGCCTATTGCAGGGCGCTCGCGGCGAAGCTTGCCGGGCGCGGCTTCCAGGTGATGCTCGAGCCCGGCCGCGCGATCGTCGGCAACGCCGGCGTCCTCCTGGCTCGCGTGGAGTACTTGAAGCTCGACAAGGCGAAGCGCTTCGCGGTGGTGGACGCCTCGATGAGCGAGCTCCTGCGCCCCGCGCTCTACGGGGCGTATCACGAGATCGTCGCGGTGCGCGAGCACGGCACGGCGGCGGCGGCGCAGCGCTACGACGTGGTCGGCCCGGTATGCGAATCGGCGGATGTGCTCGGCACCGACCGCGAGCTCGCGATCGAGCCGGGAAGCCTCGTCGCGATCCTGTCGGCGGGCGCGTATGCGATGGCGATGGCGTCGAACTACAACTCGCGCCCGCGTCCCGCCGAGGTGCTCGTCGATCGTGCGAAGGCCGTCGAAGTGCGCGCGCGCGAGACTGTCGAATCGCTGTACGCGCTCGAAAGACGGCTCGACGCGGCCCGAGCCCGATAAATCGCGCGATGCGGCGACAGTTGGTATCGACTCGATACCGAATCGGTGCGAGTCGAACCAAATAGTCATGCTTGACATGCGCGGTTTTCGCGGCATTGCGCATAGAATCGCCTCACCAACTTGTTCGATGCGAATCCGAACGCTTGGTAGTGCGGCAAACCACCCATCCGGGAGGACCGCACGACAGACAATCGGTCAACATTGAAAGGAAATCACCATGGCAGCGAAGAAAAAAGCCGCGAAGAAGAAATCCACCAAAAAAGCCAAAAAAGCGAAGAAGAAATCATCTAAGAAACGCGTAGCAAAGAAGAAATCTTCCAAGAAGAAGGCTTCCAAGAAGAAGGCTTCTAAGAAGAAGGCTTCTAAGAAGAAGGCTTCTAAGAAGAAATCTTCAAAGAAGGCTGCGAAGAAGAGGCCGGCCCGCAAGGCGGCCAAGAAGAAGCCAGCCAGGAAGAAAGCGGCGAAGCGTAAGCCCGCGATGAGTTCGATGGCCCCGATGAAGCCGATGATGGCTCCCGCGGTCACCCCAGTCATCACGCCGCTGATCAAGCCGATGAGCTAGCAGAGCCCTCAGGGACTCGGTAGCGCAACGGCTGGACCCGAATACGAGGCGCGACCCGACCGGTCGCCGCACCGCGGCAAGCAGCACGGCCGGGTAGCGCCTCGCAAGCGGGCTCCGGCGCCGCGGTCCGGCCTCAGCCCGGCGAAAGCGGCCAACCCTCCATCACCGAATAGCTCCCGGTTCCCGTTTCGGAACGCACCAGCACGTGCTCGCGCGCGCGCCAGCGGATCGGCGGCATCGCGGCCGGCGGCACCGCACGCCCGATCTTGCGAACCAGGGTCACGTGTGCGGCGAATGGGCGCTCGTCGAGGGCGAAGCCGCGCGCGCGCAGTCCGCGCTCGAGCCGGGACTGGAGGAGGAGGAGCGAGGCCGGCAGCTCGCTCGCCCCGGCCCAGGCCACCTTTGCCTTGCGAAAGGAGCCGACGCCGTCCAGCACGAGCTCGAACGGTTCGGCGCGTGCTTCGCGCGCGGTTTCGCGCACGGCCTCCACGCGCTCTGCCGCCACTTCGCCGAGGAACGCGAGCGTGAGGTGGAGCTTGGCGGCGCAGACGGGCTGGCCGGCGCAGAGCTGCGCGAGCGAGGCTCCGACCGTGGCGAGCGCCTCTCGAAGCTGCCCATCCGGCCACAACGCGAGGAAGAGGCGCATCGCTACAGGAGGAAGACGGTGGCGAGCCCGAGAAAGATGAAGAAGCCCATGCTGTCGGTGACGAAGGTGAGGAAGACGCTCGAGCCGACCGCGGGATCGCGCCCGAATCGCTCCATGGCGAGCGGAATGAAGATTCCGGCGAGCGCCGCGACGACGAGGTTGAGGAGCATGGCGAGCGCCATCACGCCGCCGAGCGCCACGTTGCGGTAGAGGAGCCACGCGGCGATGCCGAGGACGCCGCCCCAGATGACCCCGTTCAGCGCGCTGATGCCGAGCTCCTTGGCGAGGAGGCGGCGCGCGCTCTGCGTGCTCACATGCCCGAGGGCGAGAGCGCGCACGATGAGGGTCGTCGTCTGGTTACCCGAGTTGCCGCCGATCCCCGCGACGATGGGCATGAGCGCGGCGAGCGCGGCGAGCTTGGCGATCGAGCCCTCGAAGGCGCCAACCACCCGCGAGGCGACGAACGCGGTGCAGAGGTTCAACGCGAGCCACGGGCCGCGGTTCTTCGCGCTGGCCCAGACGCTCGCGAAGATGTCTTCCTCCTCTCGCAGGCCGACCTTGCCCAGCTCCTGGGCCTCCTGCCGGTCGCGCACGTACTCGAGGACGGAGTCGACCGTGACGCGCCCGAGGATCTTGCCCTGGGGATCGAGCACCGGCGCGCAGATGAGGTTGTAGCGCTCGAAGGCCTGCGCCGCCCCGTCCGCGTCGCTGTCGGGTACGAAGGAGACCACGTCGGAATCGTAGAGGCCGGCGATCTCGACGTCGGGATTGGTCACGAGCAGCCGGTTCAGCGGAAGGGCTCCCCTCAGGTGGCCGTCGCGATCGGTCACGAAAAGCGCATCCGTCTGTCCCGGCAGCTCGTCGTAGCCGCGCAGGTAGCGAAGCGCCGCCTCGCAGTCCACGTCGTCGCTGATGGCCACCACTTCGAAGTCCATCAGCGAGCCCACGGTGTCCTCGGTGTACGAAAGGGCCGTCTGCAGCTGCGCGCGGTCCTCGACGTCCTGCGCCTCGATGATGTCCTGCACCACCTCGTCGGGCAGGTCGGGCGCGAGGTCGGCGATCTCGTCGACGTCGAGGTCCTGCGTCGCGGCGACGATCTCCGCGTTGTTCATGTCCGCGAGGAGCGTGTCGCGCACCGCGTCCGACACTTCGAGCAGCACGTCGCCTTCGCTCTCGGGCTCGACCAGCCCCCACACCCAAAGGCGGTCCTCGAGCGGCAGGCCTTCGAGGACGTACGCCACGTCCGCGGGATGGAGGTCCTCGATCAGCCCGCGCACCTCCCGGGCGGCGGCCTCGCGATCGGGGGGCGGCCCTTCGTCGCGGTTCAACTCGGCGACGAGCCGCTCCACCGCCTCGCGGTGATCCTGCGGGGTGGCCGAAGGCGCGACCTCGCGCGGGCGCGCGGCGGGAGCGGGCGCCATCAGGGCAACTCCGCCGCGGGCATGCGCGCGAGGATCATCTGCGTCTTCCTCGCGAGGAAGGCGGTGCTTCGATTGCGGTCGTAGAAGCGCGGATTGGGGACCATCGCCGCGAGGCGCGCCGAGGCCTCGGGCCCGAGCCCCGCCGCGCTCGACCCGTAGTAATGGCGCGCGGCGGCCTCGGCGCCGAACACGCCCTCGCCCCACTCGATCACGTTCAGGTAGATCTCGAGGATCCGCCGCTTGTCCATCACATGCTCGATCATCACCGTTATCAACGCTTCCTGGCCCTTGCGCCAGGGCGTGCGCTCTCCCGAGAGGAAGAGATTCTTGGCAAGCTGCTGCGAGATGGTCGAGCCTCCGGCGACCACCTTTCCCTTCTGGCGATTCTTCTCCCGCGCCTTCTCGATCGCCTCCCAGTCGAAGCCCTCATGGTCGACGAAGCGCGAGTCTTCCGCCGCCACCACCGCGCGCTTGAGGCTCATGGAGATGCGATCGTACGGCACCCACGTGTGCTGCAACCGGGCTTGGGGGTTGCGCTTTCGCAGCAGCTCCTCGCGCGCCTGCATGAACGCCGTCGCGCGCGGATCGTGGTCCCTCCACCACCAGACACGCGCGAGGTAGGAAAGTTGGACGGCGAGGAAGACGGCCGCTGCGCCGACCGCGATCCATGCCGAGAAGCGCAACGCCTTCTTCACGCCACGCGCGAGCGCAGTTCCGCGAGGACTTGCGCCGTCGCCGGACGCACGCCTCGCCACAGCTCGAACGATTCGGCCGCCTGCTCCACCAGCATGCCCAGGCCGTCACTCGCCCGCATCCCGGCCCCGAGCGCGCGATCGAGAAACGCTCGTGCGGCGGGGCCGTAGGCCATGTCGTAGGCGAGGCATCCCGCGCGCATCGCGCGCCGCGGCAGCTCGAGCGTCTCGCCATGCGTGGATGTCGATGTGGCGTTCAGCACGAGATCGAAATCTTCGTCGGGAATAGCATCGAGCGCCACCGCGATCACGCCGGCGGTGAAGCGCTCGGCGAGCTCGATGGCTCGCGCCCGGGTGCGGTTGGCGACGACGATTCGGCGCGGACCGCGCCCGGCGAGCGGCCCGATCACCCCGCGCGCCGCGCCGCCGGCGCCGACGACGAGGATCCGCATGGATGCGATCTCGACGCGCAGGTTCGCCTCGAGGTCGGCGATGAGGCCCGCGCCGTCGGTATTGTCCGCCACCACCCGCCCCGCCTTCAACGCGAGGAAATTCGCCGCGCCGGCCCGTTCAGCACGCTCGCTCGCATGGTCGGCGAAACGCAGAGCCTCGAGCTTGAACGGCAACGTGACATTCGCGCCGCGTCCTCCTTCGCCGAAGAAGCGCGCGGCGGCGCCGGCAAAATCGCTCAGGGGCGCCTCGAGCGTCGAGTAGTCGATGGCCTCTCCCGTGGTTTCGGCGAAGCGGCGCTGTATCGCAGGCGAGAGGCTGTGCGAAACAGGGTTGCCGATGACGACGTAGCGATCCATCGCGAGAGTGACGGCGGTCGGGAATGCGAGGCGGTGTGCGGAGGGGCCGCCGTCATCATAATTCACGCCGCCCCGGATGCGCCCAATTTAATAGTATGGAGCCTCGCGCTCGCGCTTTGGCGCTTCGTGCTCTATGATGGTGCGAGGGCCGGGTCGGCGCACCTCGAACGCGCACCAGCGGGCGTCCCGTGCCTTTAATTCAAAATCCGTCAATGACTTACTGAGAGCCCGCAGTGGCATAGTTCTCGCTAATTCTTGGCCTCTTGCCGCCCTCCCCGGCGGGCATTCACCATTATCCGGGCACAACCACAAATCAGGAGAGATCAATGGCAGTAGCCGACGTCTTCAAGACAATCAAGGAAAACGAGGTCAAATTCGTCGACCTGCGCTTCACCGATACCAAGGGGAAAGAGCAACACGTGACGGTGCCGGTCAAGGCGTTCGGCGATGACAAGTTCAAGGACGGCCACGCGTTCGACGGTTCGTCCATCGCGGGCTGGAAGGGCATCGAAGCTTCCGACATGCTGCTCATGCCGGATCCCGACTCCGCGCGCATGGATCCGTTCTACGACGAGTCGACCATCGTTCTCACCTGCGACGTGGTCGAGCCGTCGACGGGCAAGGGCTACGAGCGCGATCCGCGCACCATCGCCAAGAAGGCCGAGGCATACCTCAAGAGCACCGGGCTCGGCGACGTCGCCTACTTCGGCCCCGAGCCCGAGTTCTTCATCTTCGATTCCGTGGAGTGGAAGATCGACATGTCGGGCAGCTTCGTGAAGATCAATTCCGAAGAAGCCCCGTGGTCCTCGGACCTCAAGCTCGAGGGCGGCAACCTCGGCCACCGTCCGCCGGTGAAGGGCGGCTACTTCCCCGTGCCTCCCGTCGATTCGCAGCAGGACATGCGCTCGGCCATGTGCCTCGCGCTCGAGGAGCAAGGCGTCGAAGTGGAAGTGCATCACCACGAGGTGGCGGCGCCGGGACAAAACGAGATCGGCACCAAGTTCAACTCGCTGGTGAAGCGCGCCGACTGGTCGCAGATCCTCAAGTACACCGTGATGAACGTCGCGCGCTCGTACGGCAAGACGGCGACCTTCATGCCGAAACCCGTCGTGGGCGACAACGGCTCGGGCATGCACGTGCACCAGTCGGTGTGGAAGGGCGGCACCAACCTCTTCGCCGGCGACGGCTACGCCGGGCTGTCCGACTTCGCGCTCTACTACATCGGTGGCGTCATCAAGCACGCGAAGGCGTTGAACGCGATCACCAACCCCGGCACGAATTCTTATAAGCGCCTCGTGCCCGGCTTCGAAGCGCCGATCAACCTCGCCTACTCCGCGCGCAACCGCTCGGCCGCGTGCCGCATCCCGTTCGTGCCGAGCCCGAAGGGTCGCCGCGTCGAGGTTCGTTTCCCGGATCCCACGGCCAATCCGTACCTCGCGTTCGCCGCGCTGCTGATGGCGGGCCTGGACGGCGTGCAGAACAAGATCCATCCCGGCGATCCGCTCGACAAGAACCTCTACGACCTGGAGCCCGAAGAGGCCGCGAAGGTGCCGCATCCGTGCGCGTCCCTCGACGAGGCCCTCGACGCGCTCGACAAAGACCGCGAGTTCCTCACGCGCGGCGGCGTCTTCACCAACGACATGATCGACGCGTACATCGCGCTGAAGATGGAGGAGGTCACGCGCTTCCGCATGACGACCCATCCGATCGAGTTCGAGATGTACTACTCGGCCTGAACGCCACCGGCCGCGGCACGAAAAGGGGCGGTCCTCCGCCCCTTTTTTCTTCCGCCGCGAGTCCACCCGCTTGTGTCCGGCGACTCCCCGAACCACAACCTATTGCGCGTTTGTGCGTCCATCTCCTTGATCTTGTTGCTTTTTCCATGATCGCTGCCTATTCTGTCCGTCCGATATCGCGTCAGGGAGTGCGTGATGAAGGCCGTGTGGATCGCGAGTCTCGCCGTCGCTGCGACGAGCGCTTTCGCGCAGACGACGATCTACAAGCAGGTCGACGAGAGCGGCCGCGTCACCTATTCGAACAAGCCCATGAAGGGCGCGGTGGTGATGGACCTCGAGCCTCTCACGCTGATTCCGGGAGCCGGCGCGAACGCACCAGCCGCTGCGACCAAGGCCGTGGCCACTCTCGAACGAGTCGACGCGCCGAAGCAGGACACGCGCAACGCATACGCCAACTCGCCGCCGACCACCATCGCCTCGATCGAGCCGCAGGTGCAGAGGAAGCGCGACAACGACCGGCGCAGGATCCTCGAGGAAGAGATGCAGCGCGAAGAGCAGTCGCTCGCCGACGCTCGCAGCTCCATGGCGCAGGAACAGCAGAACCCCACGCTCGTCGCGGCCGTGCGCGCGGCGCAGCAGGCGAGCGACCCATCGCCCTCGCAGATGGCGGAAATGCGCAACAACATCGACAAGGCCTCGGGGCGCATCCGCGGCCTGCAAGCCACCGTCGCCGAGCACGAGAAGAACATCGAGGCGCTCAAAAAAGAGCTCGGCGCGCTGAAGCCCTAGCCTCGCGCAGTCTCCCCTTCCGGCATCCCCGTTCCGCCGACGCGCCAGCCGCCCTGGCTGGCGCGCTTATTGCTCTTTCCTCCTAGAGAAGACCGTGAACCCTTATCACGGCCTCGAGCTGCTATCCACCGCCGTACTGATGCTCGACGAGACGCTTCACGTGACCTATGCGAATCCCGCGGCCGAGACGCTGCTCGCCCATGGCCGCAAGCATTTCATCGGCGTGGAGCTCGACAAGGCGTTGCCGGGCAATCCCGACTTCATGCAGCGCCTGCACCGCTCGCTCGACAACGACGCGGGCTTCAACGAGCATGACCTCGAGCTCGACCTGGGCGGCGAGCGCGTGCACCTGCATTGCATCATCACGCCGCTCGAATCGGGCGCTTCGCGCATCCTTCTCGAGCTTCGCGAACTCGAGCAGCAGCTGAAGATCGCGCGCGAGGCGAAGATCCTCGAGCAGCAGGAGGCCAACCGGGAGCTGATCCGCAACCTCGCGCACGAGATCAAGAACCCCCTGGGCGGAATCCGCGGCGCGGCGCAGCTGCTCGAGCGCGAGCTCGCCGACCCGGAGCAACGCGAGTTCACCCAGGTGATCGTGAAGGAGACCGACCGGCTGCAGTCGCTCATGAACCGGCTCCTCACGCCAAGCCGGCTACCGCGCGTCGAGGCGATCAACATCCACGAGGTGACCGAGCGCGTGCGCACGCTCCTCCTCGCGGAATTCCCCGAAGGCCTCGCGGTGCGGCGCGACTACGACACGAGCCTTCCGGACCTCACCGGCGACAAGGAGCAGTTGATCCAGGCGATCCTCAACGTGGCGCGCAACGCCGCGCAGGCGACCGCCGGCAAGGGCGAGATCCGGCTGGTGACGCGCATCGCGCGACAGGTGACGATCGCCCGCCAGCGCCACCGCCACGCCATCGCCATTTCGATCGAGGACGACGGGCCGGGCGTGCCCGCCGATCTCGCCGAGCGCATCTTCTACCCGCTGGTGAGCGGGCGCGAGGGCGGCACCGGCCTGGGGCTGTCGCTCGCGCAAAGCTACGTGAGCCAGCACCAGGGCCTCATCGAATTCGAGAGCGTGCCCGGGCGTACGCGCTTCACCATCCTCGTGCCCGTCCACGAAAGGACTCCATGAATCCCGTCTGGATCATCGACGACGACCGCTCGATCCGCTGGGTGTTCGAGAAGGCGCTCGCCCGCGAGGGAATCGCGCACCGCACGTTCGGCACGGCGCAGGAGGCCCTCGACAAGCTGGGCGAGGAAACGCCGCAGGTCATCGTGAGCGACATCCGCATGCCGGGGCTGTCGGGCCTCGAGTTCATGCAGCAGATGAGGAAGCGCCTTCCCGCGACTCCTGTGATCATCATGACGGCCTACTCCGACCTCGAGAGCGCGGTGGCGGCCTTCCAGGGCGGGGCGTTCGAATACCTTCCGAAACCCTTCGACGTCGACCACGCGGTGGAGCTGGTGCGCCGCGCCATCGAGGAGAGCCGCCGGCAGGTGGAGGCGATCCCGGCGGCCGGCGACGAGGAGCCGGAAATCCTCGGCCAGGCGCCCGCCATGCAGGAGGTTTTCCGCGCCATCGGCCGCCTCGCGCAATCCCACGCGACGGTGCTCATTACCGGCGAGTCGGGCTCGGGCAAGGAGCTGGTTGCGCGCGCACTGCATCGCCACAGCCCGCGCGCGCCGAAGGCATTCATCGCGATCAACACCGCGGCGATTCCCAAGGATCTCCTCGAGAGCGAGCTCTTCGGCCACGAGCGCGGCGCCTTCACCGGCGCGCAGTCGATGCGGCGCGGGCGCTTCGAGCAGGCCGAGGGCGGCACGCTCTTCCTGGACGAGATCGGCGACATGCCCGCGGACCTGCAGACGCGCCTGCTGCGCGTGCTCTCCGACGGCCAGTTCTACCGCGT
>JBBRTF010000030.1:0-56034 GCA_038244725.1 Burkholderiales bacterium | reverse complement strand
CTGCCACATCGTGGAAACCGGCAACGAGTCCTTCCGATTCCGGCAAAGCAGCACGACGGCGAAGACGCGCATCAAGGCGCGGGAACACGCGCGGCGCAGCCAGGCAAACCGCGCCGAGGAAGCAACCTAAACGAAACGAGGCGGGGCCAAGGAAACCGAAACCGACTTACACTTATCCACAGCCGACCGCTCCGCGGAAGGCGTTCCGTCCCTGGTCAAGATTCAATCGGCAGGGGTGGTCAGGATTCGGCCGGCGCCAACACTCACCCGCCTACAACGCGGCCGAAGTTGTCTACGTCTTCAACGGGACGCGAGACGACACCCTGCGCGGAATGGTCAACGAGCTGGACAGGCAGGCGAAGGCTGTCAGCGGCGGCGACCTATTCCAGATGGAGGCGATGCTAACGGCCCAGGCGCACACCTTGGATGCCATCTTCACCAGGCTGGCGAAGCGGGCCCATGGCAACTTCGACGCGGCCTTTGAGGTGGGAGAGAGATTCCTTCGGCTCGCCCTCAAGGCGCAGACCCAATGCCGAGCCACTATAGAGGCGCTCGGGCAGTTGAAGAATCCGGCGCCCGTGGCATTCGTCCGACAGGCCAACATTTCGGCCGGGCACCAGCAGATCAACAATGGAACTACGCGCGCGGGAGAAATTGAGATCCCGTCAAGCAAACTTTTGGAGGCGAAGGATGGCGAACGGCTGGACACCGGAACGGCGCGCACGCCAGGCAGAGCTAATCAAGAGGTGGAAGCCGTGGGAGAACTCAACGGGGCCGAAATCAAAGGAAGGAAAGGCAAAGGTCGCCAGGAACGCCGATAAGGGCGGCACCCGCGAACTGCTGCGCCAAGTGGCGCTAATACTTCGAGAGATGCAGGCGTGAGGTCAGGGGAGCTACTGCGGCAGATTCAGAAGTTGATCGACATGCCGGAATGACCCGGCTGATTCGACGTGCTCCAGGGGAAGTGACACACTTTGCGCGTCTTGCCGCATGGCAAGCCGTCCACTTTCTCTGGAGAACAACATGAACCATCGCAAAGTCCTGCGCAGCGCTTTCGCATTCGTCGCCACCTTGCTCTTGTCCGCCTCGGCAAACGCCCTGCTCTTCCGGGCCTACCTCGATTCGACGGGCAATGACGCCGACCCGTGCACGCTTCCCCAGCCCTGCCGGCTGCTTCCCGCAGCGCTTGCCGCGATTACGGACGGCGGGGAAGTCTGGATGCTGGACTCCGCCAACTACAACAGCGGAACCGTGACCGTCGGCAAGTCCGTCTCGATCCTGGCGATTCCCGGAGCCGTCGGCAGCGTGGTGGCACTCGGTGGGCCGGCGATCAGCATCACCGCTTCGGGCCTCACGGTCTCGCTGCGAAACCTGGTGATCGTTCCGTTCCCTGGGTCCGGGGGCACCGACGGGGTCAACATGACGGGGGCGTCCACGCTTACGATCGAGAACAGCCTGATCGCGAACATTCCCCAGTACGGCGTAAACGTCATCGGCACCGGCACGGTGAACATCATGAACTCGATCATCCGCAACTCGGGGGGCCGAGGCGTGTCTGCCCAGAACGGCGGACACGTCACCTTCGCGAACTCGAAGATGCTCGGAAACCCAGTAGGTATCTGGGCCCACAGCCTCACGGCCACGACCACCACGGCGACGATCTCGGATTCCTTCTTCTCAGGCGGGGAGCCCATCATTTCCTCGACGGATTTCTCGGGTGCCGTGTCCCAAGTGTTCGTCACTCGCTCGACCATCGAGGGAGCGATTGTGGGGCTCGAATGCACGAACAACGCCGCGGGCGGCAGCGCCTTGATCACCGTGAACGCCAGCACAATAGTGAGAAGTGGATACGGCGGCTTCTACCAGTCCGGCGTCGGATCGGTCATCAGGACGATGGGCAATAACCAGATCACCGACAACAGCGGTAGTCCCGTCGGCGTCCTCACGGCGACCGCCCTGCAATAACGTTGGCGAACAATCGGCACCCCAGCAGACTTTATTCCGCCGACGCACACCCCTGCCGCTTCAAAGGGCAGGGGTGATTTTCGAATTGGCGAAGGCGAGCGGCATAGCAGATCCATAAACGGCCTTGTTGCGTGCAGCGTGCGCACGCGGGCCACGATATAAGCCGCTGGTTTGCGAGGCGAGGCTAAGCCACCTCAGGGCCTCTCGCCAATTTTGGCGCGGCGCTCCTGAGACACGGTTGAGACACGCCAAGAAAAAAAGGGGCTAGTCAGTTGACTAACCCCTTGATTTTACTGGCGTCCCCACGGAGGTTTGAACGCGTTATTTCCACCATCGCGATCCCCCGCGAAGCGTGGCTGGCGGCCGCTTAAAGGGCCACCGGTCCCGCGCGAGAGACCCCGAGGCGCCCTAGTCCCGATTAGGCCCGCTCCCTTGACTTCCGGGGAATATCTGCTCTGTCTGCTCATGACTCCATCCCCTCAAGAAATGGAGTCTCCTGGAATCCCGGGGCGGTTTAACTTGACGCTGCATTGTCCATCGCTCGTCCCTTCATTCCGCAAATGACAAGGGGCGCGAATGCGCCCCTTGTGCGTGCTGCTCTGAAAGCAGAGGGGTAGCGGCTAGGTGTTTCGCATGCGTACCGC
Source organism: Burkholderiales bacterium (assembly GCA_038244725.1). Taxonomy (GTDB): domain Bacteria; phylum Pseudomonadota; class Gammaproteobacteria; order Burkholderiales; family Usitatibacteraceae; genus Usitatibacter. The sequence continues at coordinate 53,425 of JBBRTF010000030.1, read as the reverse complement.
CACGACACCGAACAGGGCCAGAAGCCCAGCAAGGAGGATCATCGCCCATTCCGAAAGCGTCGGAATGCCGGCGGGAGCCGCGACCAGCGTATTGGTGATCGTGCAGCTGCCGTTCAGCGCTACACCCACGCAACCCGCCTGGTTCGCCGTGTAACCGGCCGGTACCGTCTCCGTCGCCGTGCAGGTCGCCCCCGGACTCGCGCCGGTCACCGTGAACACCGCCGCTGCCGCCTCGGACGCGTTCAGCGGCGTGGTGGTCACGATACCCGAGGTACAGGTCAGGGCCACCGGCACCGTCGCGACACTGTTCGGGATGAAGTCCTTGTTGACCGTGATCGTGCTGCTGATGAGCGTGTTGGTGATCGTGCAACTGCCGTTCAGCGCCACATTGACGCAATTCGCCTGGTTCGCCGTGTAGCCGGCCGGTACCGTCTCCGTCGCCGTGCAGGTCGCGCCCGCCAGACTCGCGCCACCCACCGTGAACACCGCCGCTGCCGCCTCGGACGCGTTCAGCGGCGTGGTGGTCACGATACCCGAGGTACAGGTCAGGGCCACCGGCACCGTCGCGACACTGTTCGGGATGAAGTCCTTGTTGACCGTGATCGAAGCCGGCGGGGCGCACCCCGCGAAGGTCATTGGCTGTACGTCAGTCAGCGTCACGTCGCGCGTCGCCAAAGCTCGCCCGGTGTAGTTTCCTCTGACCACAGCGATGCTGCTACCCGCGAGGACGGTTCCTATGAAGGTCGAATCCGTCATCGTCGCCGCGTCGGCGATCCGCCAATACACGTTGCACGCCTGCGTGCCGGGGCCCATGACCATCTGGAAGCCCGCGCCCGTGGTGAGGGCACCGGACCCGCCGGTCCCGACTTTGAAAACCCAGACATCGCTCGCGTTCCCGGTGAGCGTAAGAATGACGGCGCCGGCGAACGTGGTCGCTGCAGTGGAGCAGTAGACACCGGGAGAGACGTTGCCGCTGACGGTCGGCATGGGGGCGCATCCCGAGGTCGGGTTCAGGCTATTGAGCGCGCTGTACGCGTTGTCGAAGTCTGTTGCAACCGAACCGCCGACCGGCAGCGACACGTCGATCGGCCCCGAAATCACGCACGGCCCGGTGTTAGTGATCGAGGCGCCGGTGGTGCCCACTCTTCCGCCGGTGATGGTGGAAGTGGTGCAGGTCACCGTCCCCGAAGTCGGGGTGGCGTTTCTACCCAGGACGGCGTAGGGCGCCGCCGCAACCAGCGGTGGCGCAGTCTGGGCCAATGCCGGGGCGGAAACCAAAGAAAGCGCGCCAAATCCCAAGCTTGCGACGAGGCTCAAGCGTTTGCCAAGCATTTTGGACCTTCCTACCCGTGGAACGGTTGACGCCCACCTAATTCAAAAATGGATTGTGCCAGATCCGCTTGGGAGTCAAGACCATCGCGAAAACAATCACGACGATGATCAGCACAACCGAGATCACGCTGGCATCCTCACGGGGGTTTGTACGCGTTATTTCCACCCTCGCCGTCCCTCGCGAGGCGTGGCTGAGGGCCGCCTGAATCCTTTCGCAAAGGTGCGACAATTCGACCTTCCAGCCATCGGAGCCGGCCATGCAACTCTCCGTTACGCTCCCCACACGCGCCCAGATCGTCAACGGTGGCTTCGTCTTGACTATTGCGCCGACGGGTACCGAATGGCGCAAGGACCAGCTGGGCGACTACGCGAATAAGAGTGGTGTTTACATCCTGCACTCTGACGGTGGCATCCTCTACATCGGCAAGACAACAACGGGCAAATTTGGAACGCTTTCCGAGCGGTTGCGCCGCCATTGTCAGGAGAAAGCGTCGGGGAACAGCCCGCTGTTCCAGCGCCTAATTCAGCAGAAGCACCGCCCGGTGCGCGCCTGCCTGCTTGACCTCGACGACATCGACATGATGATTGATCAGGGGCCTATGACGTTGTCGAAGGTGAGGAAGGCGCTCGTTATGGAGCAAGTTCTCATCGGCATCTACCAGCCGCCTGAAAACCGTGTGGATGCAGAGTCAGGTTAGCTAAAGCTCTGCGGCGAGTGACGCGCTACCCGCGACCAAGCAATACCGAAACGGCGCCCTTGCGTGGCTGTGGCGGCTCGCGCCCTACTTCCTGAGGACGAGATCCAGCGCGTGGTCCGCGAGGACCTGAAGATCATTGACGACGCGGTCTGGCACGAAGTTCGGGCGCGTATGGATGCAGCAACCAAGATCTACATTCGCGACACGAATGGCAATCTTTGGGGGCGTCCTGGTACGGGTGTGGAATCGAAATACCTCCTTACTGGGCTCGGGCAGTGCGCGTGCTGTCACCGCAACATCACCAAGCTAGGGGGCCGCGTCGGCTCCCCCGGCAAGCGCAGCGTCAAGCACTACTACGGATGCTCGTATCACGCCAATCGCGGTCGCACGATCTGCGGGAATGATTACCTTGCGCCAATGGAGGAGGCGAACGCTCTGGTAATCGATCAAATCCGCAGCGTACTCACACCGGCAGCGTTCGATCTGACCCTCGATAAAGCACTAGACCTTCTCGCCCGGAAGAAGGAAGAGCAAGCCGACGCACCGGAGCGACTGCAAGCCGAGTTACGGAAGCTCCGAAAGGAGGTCGAACGCTTCCTTCTCGTAATCGCCGAGGGCAAGGCACCGCACAGCGTCGTTGTTGAGATTAAGCGTCGGGAGGAGCGGCTAGCAGCGATCCAACAAGAGCTGGACACGCTCGCCACCGCGCAGCCCTCGCAAAGCGAGCTACGGCGGCTTAAGGAGGCCCTCCGGGGGCGGCTGGAGCGGTTCGACTCCCTCCTGCTATCGGATGTCGCCTTGGCGCGCCAGGCTCTCCGTAAGCTGATCCCCGGGCGCATAGAGTTCCGGCCCGTGGAAAGGGACGGTTCGATTACCACCTACGCTGGGCACTGGCTACTTCCGTCCTCATGGGCGGAAATATCGAACTGGCGTCCCCACGGGGATTCGAACCCCGGTTATCGCCGTGAAAGGGCGGTGTCCTAGGCCTCTAGACGATGGGGACAAACGAAACCGGAAGCTAGAGGCGCTTCCGGCTCGGTGAGACTGTATCGGGTTGGTGGAGGTAAGCGGGATCGAACCGCTGACCTCTTGCATGCCATGCAAGCGCTCTCCCAGCTGAGCTATACCCCCGACCGAGTCCGAAATTATATCAGGCAGACGCGGCGCGTTCCAGCCTTGCCAGCGCGACGTCCTTGCGCAGCGCCGCAGCGATGGCGTCGATGGCCGGCGTCTGCAGCTGGCCGGTGAGCGCCACGCGGAACGGCATCATCACCTGGGGCATCTTCACCTTGCGCTCGGCCACCGTCTCCTTCAGCTTCGCGCTCACGTTCGGCGCGCTCCACGGCTCGGTGGTCTTGAGCTTCGCGATCACGTCGCGCAGCACTTCGCGGCCGCTCGAATTCAGGTGCTCCAAGGCCACCGGATCGACCGGATGCGTGGGCGTGGCCATGGTCGCGAGAAAGAATTCGTGATCCAAAAGCGTGAGGAATTTCGCGCGCCCCGCGGCGGTCATGGCGAGTGGATCCATCTGCGCGACGATCGTCTTGTAGAGCTCCGGCTTGTCGCGCTCGATGCGCGCGACAAGATCCGCATCGGCGACCTTCTTCAGGTATTCGCCGTTCAGCCACTTGAGCTTCTCGGGATCCCAGCGCGCGGGCGACTTGCTCACGTGGCGAAGGTCGAACCACTCCACCAATTGCTCGCGCGAGAACACCTCCTCGTCGCCATGCGACCAGCCGAGCCGCGCGAGGTAGTTCACCATCGCATCGGGCAGGTAGCCGTCGTCGCGGTACTGCATCACGTTCACCGCGCCGTGGCGCTTCGAGAGCCTTTGCCCATCGGCACCGAGGATCATCGGCACGTGCGCGAAGATCGGCAGCTTTGCCCCGAGCGCGTGGTAGAGGTTGATCTGGCGCGGCGTGTTGTTCACATGGTCGTCGCCGCGGATCACGTGGGTGATGTCCATGTCGATATCGTCGACCACCACGCCGAAGTTGTACGTGGGCACGCCGTCGGCTCGCAGCAGCACCAGGTCGTCGAGCTCGTCGTTGGAGACGGTAATCGGTCCCTTTACGTGGTCGTCCCACGTGACGTCGCCGGCGAGCGGGTTCTTGAAGCGCAGCACCGGCGCGCGCCCGGGCGGCGGCGTCTCCTTCGAGTCGCGCCAGCGCCGGTCGTACCGCGGCTTCTCGCCGCGCGCGACCTGCGCCTCGCGCATGGCATCGAGCTCTTCCTTCGAGCAATAGTCCCAGTACGCGCGCCCCGTCGACAGCATCCGGTCGGCGGTCTCGCGATAGCGCGCGAGGCGCTGCATCTGAAAGAAGGGGCCCTCGGTGTAGTCCAGGCCCAGCCATTGCATCGCGTCGAAGATCGCCTGCACCGACTGCTGCGTGGAGCGCTCGAGGTCGGTGTCCTCGACGCGCAGCACGAAGGCGCCGCCGTGGCGCTTCGCGTAGGCCCAGTTGAAGAGCGCGGTGCGAGCCCCGCCGAGGTGCAGGTAGCCCGTGGGACTCGGCGCGAAGCGGGTGCGGATCACGGCCTCACCGGCGCATGCCGCCGAGCCTGCCGGAAAAGCGGCAGGCGTTGTGGGCGAAGTCCATGCGCATCGCGATGAAGTCGAGCCCTGCCTGCAATTCGCTGGCGGTGAAGGTGAGGTCGCCCAGGTCGCTGCAGGTGCCGGTGCCGCTGATGGAAGCCATGCGGCCCGTCTGCGTGAGCGTGCCGGCATAGGTGCAGGTATAGGTGCTGCCCGACTCGGTGAGGGTCACGCTGTTGCCCGACTGCGTGATCGCGTACGCTGCGCCCGTCTCGCTCACGCCGTTGCTCGCGCAGCCGCTGAAGATCCCGATGGTGGCGCCAATGAAATTGCCGGCGACGTTCTCGGTGCGCCACGTCTGGCGCACGACCGCCTTGGTGACGCTCACCGCGTCCACGTTGTAGTCGATGGTCGCGGAGGAGACCTGCGGCGCGTTGAAGGTGAGCGAGCCCACCTGGCGTACGTTTACTGCGGTGGAATCGAACGTCGAAGCGCCGAAATACGGACCCGTCACCTGGTAGAGAGGGCCGATGAAGCGTTGCGCGCCGCTCACGGTGCCCTGGTAGGCGGTCGCCGGAGCCACGAACCACGTGGGCTGCCCGTTGGTGCCGTAGACGAAGAGCGTGACGAAAAGCGTGTCGCCCTGCTGGATCACGTTGGCGCCCCAGCCCGATTCGGCGGGAACCCACCACATGTCGGTGAAATCGGTGCTGACGGTGGTGGCGGATGCGACGGTGGTGAAAAACGAGAGGATGAGCGCGGCGAGGAATTTCATGCGGAAGCGATTCAGGATCGAGGGAATTCGGCGATTTTACTATGGCCGACCCTCGCGGCGTTTGACCCTGTGGCCACCCGCATGAGAAAATCGCACCCCGCGCCGCATCCCGCGCCGGGTCGTTAGCTCAGCGGTAGAGCACTGCCTTCACACGGCAGGGGCCACTGGTTCGATCCCAGTACGACCCACCACCATTCCCAACGACTTCGCGAGGCCGCTCACGCAGATTCCCGGCGCCGCGAGCGCCGCTCGAGCCTGTATCGCGTCGCGAGCTCCGCGGCCACCGCGTTGATCACCCGATGGCAGCCGTCCAGGCATTCGCGCGGCGCGTCGATCGTCCAGTTCGCCTCGCCCGGATGCGCGCTCTCGCGCCAGCGCGGCGCGGAGATCGTGCACTGCGGATGATTGGCGCTGCGGATGGTGCGGTACTCGATCTGCAGGATCGCGGCGAGCTTCGCCGCCGAGACGGGGCGACGCAGTTCGACCCCCTGCGCAAGCGGGCTCGGCACATGTTGGGTTGAGGGATACATGCATCCAGTGTGCCGCCAGGCAATGACCGATTCGCGTAGCAATGCGGCCACGCCATGCCCCGTCCGGCCTATCTGGCCGGGAGCCACCCGTTGCATTCGCACTCGAGCGCATCGCGCTCCACCTCGTCCACCGCCTCGCGCGCGCGCGGCGATTGGATGAGGCAGGTGCCGTAGATCCCGCTCCAGAAGACCTTCACCGCCGGGCCCGCGACCCACTGGATGCGCCCGCTCGGCTCGCGCGCGGGCTTCCATCCTCGCTCGGGCTGCGTCTCGCGCGCCTTGCACGCCATCTGCGTTACGCCGTACTTGTACGGCATCGTCATCGCCGAGAGCACCTGCGCGTGCATGTAGGGGGAATCGAGCTCCACCCGCGCGGCCTTCTGCGGCGCGTCGATGTCGACCCGCGCGTCGCCCGCGGGCGCCGAGGAAAGGGCGATGGCCACCATGAGGATCTGGGGATCCATGGTGGACAACTATGTCACAACGCGGGCGCTTTCGCGCCCTCACCCGCGCTACTCGATGAGGCGATGCTTCATCGCGTAGTGGACGAGGTCCACGTTGGTGTTGAGGCCGAGCTTCTTCAGGATGCGCCCGCGATACGTGCTCACGGTCGAGGGGCTCAAGCGCATCTCCTCGGCGATCTGGTGCAGCGTCTTTCCCGAGGCGAGGAGCCACATGACGCGGTACTCGCGGTCCGAGAGGCGCTCGTGCGCCGGGCGCTCCTGCTCGGGCGTGAGGCGCGCTGCGAGCTTCTCCGCGAGCGCCGAGCTCACGTAGCGCCCGCCCGAGGCCGCCTTCTTCACGGCCGCGGTGAGCTCTTCGCCCGCGGTCTCCTTGCTGATGTAGCCGGCGGCGCCCGCCTTCAGCGCGCGCAGCCCGTGCGGGTCCTCGGGGTAGATGCTGAGGATCAGCACGGGACGGTCGGGATAGTCGCCCTTCACGTCGGAGAGGAGCTCCACGCCGCCGCGCCCGGGCATGGAGTAGTCGAACACGGCGACGTCCCAATCGACGTTGTGCGCCATCTCGAAGGCCTCGTCGCCGTCGCGCGCCTCGCCGACGACGTCGACTTCGGGGTCGGCGTTGAGCATCATCTTGAGGCCCTGGCGCACGACCGGGTGGTCGTCTGCAATAAGGACCTTCACGGGGGCGCCCTGGATGCCGTGGAGGACTTGGGAGGTAGCGTATGTCATGCGTGGAATACCGGTTGGTGGGCGGTGATCGGAATCGTCACGGAGACTCGCGTCCCCCTGCCTTCATCACCTTTGACATCGATCATTCCGCCAAATGCGAGGACTCTTTCTCTCAGCCCGAGGAACCCGAGCGACCGCGGGCTCTCGATTTCCTTGTCCTTTATTCCGCGCCCATTGTCCTCGACACTGAGCGCGAGTGCTGTCTTCCCCTCCGTGAGCGAGACGTTCACGCGCGTTGCGTTCGCGTGCCGCGCCACGTTGGTGAGCAGTTCCTGGAAGATCCGGAAGAGCGCGGTGGAGCGCTCCTTTTCCGGATCGACGAAATTCGGATCGATGGCGACGAGGCAGCGGATGCCGGTGCGCCGCTGGAACTCGCGCGCCTGCCATTCGAAGGCGGCGGCGAGCCCGATCTCGTCGAGCACCTCGGGGCGCAGCCCCGAGGCGATGCGCCGCACGGAATTGATGATGCGGTCGATGGAGATGCCGAGCGCGTGCTGCTTGACAGCGCGCGTCTTGGCCTCGTCGGACTCGAAGTGCTTCGCGAACGACGCGAGGTCGAATTTCAGGCCCGTGAGCGCCTGGCCGAGCTCGTCGTGGATCTCGCGCGCGATGTGGATGCGCTCTTCCTCGCGCACCGATTGCAGGTGAGCGGCGAGCGCGCGCAGGTTCTCTTCCGAGGCGCGCAGGCGCTGCTCGGTGAGCGCGCGCTCGGCGAGCTCCGCGTTCAGCATCCGGTTCATGTCGTGCAGGCCCACGAAGATCGAGAGCTTGGAGCGCAGCACTTCGGGGATCACGGGCTTGGCGATGAAGTCCACGGCGCCCGCGCGGTAGCCCTTGAACATCGTCGAGAGGTCCTCGGCGGCGGCGGTGAGGAAGATGATCGGCGTGTAGCGCGATCGCTTCCTCTCGCGGATCATGCTCGCGGTGGTGAAACCGTCGATCCCCGGCATGCGCACGTCCATGAGGATCGCGGCGAAGTCGTCGTCGAGCACGCAGCGCAGCGCTTCCTCCCCGCAGTTCGCGGTGACCACGCGCGTGCCGAGCGTCTGCAGCATTTCGCGCATCGCGAGGACGCTCGCCGGATCGTCGTCGACGATGAGGATCGGGGCCTGGAACAAGCTCATCGTCGGCGTCCCCGTCAGCGTGCCAGCACCAGCAGCGAGTAGCCGCCTAGCAGGCGCACGGTCGCGTCGGGGAACATCCGGAAGAGCGCGGCGCGCGGCCCCTTGAGCAGCCGCGATTTCCAGCCCATGCCGCCCAGCTCGGTGCGGCCCGACGTGTAGAAATGGCCGATCACCTCGTAGCCGCAATCCTCGAGAGTCGCGAGCGCGGTCTCCTTGGAGAAATGGTGGATGTGCCCCACCTTGCGGCGCTGCTCGATGAGGCGCGAGCGCATCACCTCCTGCGCGGAGAGCTCGAGCGGAATGTGGAAGATCTTGTAGTTCGCCTTCGGCCGCAGCGCCCGCAGGAAGCCGAAATAGTCCTCGACGTGCTCGAAGACGTCGATCGCCATCGCGAGGTCGTAGCGCTCGTCGCTCTCGAGGAGGTTCGCGAGCCGGAAGCGGAGGCGCTCGTTGGCCTTGCGCGAAGAGATCGCATGGGCGGTGGGCGAGATCTCATAGCCGGTGAGGCGCGCTTCAGGCGCGAGGCGCCTGGAAAGTTCGCGCAGGATCTCGCCCGCCCCACAGCCGATCTCGCAAACGGTGCGCGGCGCGATGGCGTGCCGCTCGAGCATGGTGGCGATATGGTTCGCCTTCCATGCCGAATCGTCCGCGTGCCAATCCGGGTTGTTGCGAAGGTACGTCCCGTCGCTGTAGATCGTCGATTCCATGCCGTCCTTGTAGCGGCGCCAATACCGCCGCGGTAGGAGACATTCTAGGAATGCACGATTGCACCAAGGTCGCGCGCCGCTAGTTCACACGGACTACGAGTACCTCGCCATAAACTCTTGTCCTACAAGCGAAAAACCCCGCCAGGGCGGGGCCTGTCGCTATCCGCAGACAGTCGCGGGGCTGGCGAAGACCTCGCGGGTAATGGGCTTCACCACCGTCGCGCCGTTCACGGTCGCGGTGAAGGATCCATTGGCCCCGTCGGAGAACGTGAAGGTGATGGTGCCCACCGGCGTGATCGACACGCGGGAAGGGTCGAATGTCGCCGCGTTGAAGGCGGGCCCCGTGGTGCGATAGAGCGTGCCCGAGTAGGCGCCATTCGCGGTGCGCGACACGTTCGACCCCACGAGCCACATGCCCTTGCCCTGCGCGTCGTAGGTGAACCAGGTGACGAAGAGGATGTCGCCCTGGTGCGTGATGTTCATGCCCCAGCCCGACTCCGTGCCCCCCGGGCGCCACCAGAGGTCCTGGTAGTTCGCGCTCGACGCGGGGGAGCCGCCCGCGCTGCACGAGGGGACCGAGGCCGCATACACCTGGCGCGTGATCGGCTTGGAGATCCGCGTCCCGCTCACGGTGGCGTCGAAGGTTGCGTTGTTCGCGTCGCTGAAGGAGAAGGTCGCGTCGCCCACCACGGTGGTCGTGACGGCCGCAGGATCGAACGTGGCGGCGTTGAAGGCGGGGCCGGTGGTGCGATAGAGCTTGCCCGTATACACGTTGGTGCCGGCCTTCGCGCCGTTGGGCATGACGAGCCACAGGCCCGTGCCGTCGGTGTCGTAGGTGAACCACGTCGCGAACAGCGTGTCGCCTTGCTGCGTGAAGTTCACGCCCCAACCCGACTCCGTGCCCGCCGGTCGCCACCAGAGCCCCTGCACGTTGAGCGCGCCGGAGCCCGACTGCGTGGTCGAGCTGCCGGTAACGGTCTGCGTGATCGGGCCCGCGAGCCCCGCACCGTAGGTGGAGTCGCCGGAGTAGACGCCGGTGATTGGATGCGCGCCCCAGCCGAGCGCGGCCGTGGAGCAGTTGGCCCTGCCCGAGGCGATGGCGATCGCGCCGCATCCTGCGATGGCGTTGCCGTTGTCTCGGAAGGCGACGGTCCCGGTGGGCGTGCCGGAGTTGCCCATCACGTTCACCATGAAGGTCACGGCCTGCCCCGCGGAGGCGGTGTACGACGACGAGTCGATGGTGGTCGAGACGTCGAGGGAGCCCGCGCCGGAGGGAGGCGTCGGCGTGGGAGTCGGCGTGGGAGTCGGCGTGGGCGTGGGCGTGGGAGTCGGCGTGGGCGTGGGAGTCGGCGTGGGAGTGGGCGTCGGCGTGACGACGGGCGTGCCGGAGACGCTGGAACCGGAAGAGGCGGCCACGCCGAACTTCATCGCAGGCGCTCCCGCTTCGGCCGCGCCGACATCGGGGGCGGCGCCCACGAAGGTGTCGTTGAAGTTCGCGATGCGCGCGCCCTGGTCGAAGCCCGGCGTGCCCGCGGCGAGCGCATAGGCGCCGCTCGATTCGCTCTGCCAGCCGTTGCCCGAGGCGTACACCGGGGTCGCGTTGATGCCGCTCACCACGGGGGTGCCCGCGCTGCCGTTGTACATGTCGTTCTGGAACAGGTTGTCGGAGCCCACCTGGTACGCCATCGAATTGGGCTTCCAAAGGTGATAGATGTTGTTCATCGACACCGTGTTGTGCACGAGTTGCGAGTCGCCCGTTCCGCCCACTCCTGCACCGCCGCCCAGGCCGTACTGCGAGGTGCCATCGGAGGCTTGCAGCATCGTGTTGTGGAAGAGATAGCGCCGGCCGTCCCCGAACTCGGCGCTGGAGCCGTCCTTGAACAGGGGCTGGCGCTGGTCCTGGTCGTGGGGAATGCCCTGGATGAACTGGTTGCGGTTCCAGACGTTGCGGAAGATGTAGAGCGGCCCGACCGAGTCGATCGTGCTGGAGATGCCGGTGCCGGTGTTGTTCAGGTAGTTGCCCCACACCCGCACGTTCTGGTCGCCGCCTTCGATCTCCATGCCGTCGTCCCAGGCGTTCTCGATGCGATTGCCGTAGAGGTCGCTGTCCTTGTTGGGAAAGCCCGCCGTCGAGAAGTTGTCCTCGCCGCCCATGCCGTCGTTGTAGTGGTTGCCGTTGGTCGAGTAGATCTCGTTCCAGCGGTATACGTTGTTGCCGCCGCAATAGCTGAACGTGATTCCCTGCGGGCCCGCGGGGTGCGAAACGGCCCAGCTGTTGGCGGAGTAGCGCGGATCGTGGATCCGGTTGCGCTGGATGGTCACGCGCGTGAGCTCTTCGCTCTTGCAGATCGCGCGGATGCCGGAGTCCATGTCCGTGCCCCAGGTGCCGTCGCGAGTGCGTCCCCAGCCGCTGATGTCGTTGTCCTCGACGATCACGTCGTGCTGGTCCTTGTCGATGAGGATGCCGTGCTGCTGGGCGCCCTTGAGGACGAAGCCGCGCACGATCACGTAGGAAGCGTTGATGTTGATGTTGGTGGGCGAGCCGTTGACGGCGTCGCGCGTCGCGCCGCCACCGTCGTAGACGATGTAGCCGGACTCGCTCCCGCCTTCGGTGATGGTGAGCGTGCCCGAGCCGCCGGGCGCGGACACTATCTTGGCCACGGGCTTCTGGTTCGCCCATGTACGGAAGGTGAGCGCACGGGCCACGCCTGCGCCGGGCAAGTTGAACTGCACTTCGTAGTCGCTGCCCGCCGCGAGGTTCACGAGGCTGCCGCGGCACTCGCCATTGCGCGCATCGAACCACATGGCGAGGCCATAGGTCCAGGCGCTGTCGCCGGACTTGCGGAACTTCACTTCGCATCCGGTCGCCGCATTCGCGCCCGGATTGGACCAATAGAGGCCTACGGATTCGTATGTGGGAACCGCACGCGTGCCCGTGGAGGATTGCGCATTCGCCTGCGATGGCCAACAGGCGATGGCAGCGCCCACGAGGAGGAACCATGCGCCGGCCAAAGCACGCGCGCGGCTGGGATTCTGGATGGCCTTCGTCTGCATGAACCGGTCTCTCCACGAACAGTGAAACGAGACGGGGTATCAGCAAGACCGATGCCAGGCTTGTTTATCCCTTTATTTTCAAATTGTTATAATCACTTCCGAAGGGGCCGCAGGGACCGCGCTGTAGCGCCGGGCCCGGCGTTTTGTAGTCCATCCGGTATTTCACTGTAGGAAATACCTTATCACGTGTCGGAGAAGGACTACAGGATGTAGCCATGCAGCGACAAAGCGTCGAATCTCCATGACACATCGCGTCAAGGGAGTGCTACAGCGCTGATTTCGAGGGTTAGCAGGGGGTGGAAAGCGTCGCCCACAGGGGACGCCCAAAAGGCACGCGGCGTTCAGGGCTCTTCGGGGTGCTCGCGCTCGCCGTTCGAGCGCGCCACGCGATGCTCAGTCGGCGGCGCCCGAGGGATGCGCGACGGCGCTCGTGCGCTCGCTCCAGAGCGCGTCGTACGCCGCGAGGAGCTTGGGCGCCTCGTAGCGCCATTCGAGCTCGCTTTCCACGCGCCGGCGCCCGAAGGCTCCCATCTCGGCGCGCCGAGCGGGATCGTCAATGAGCTCCACGATCTTGGCGGCGAGGTCGTCGGGATCGTTCTTCCTCGCGTAGAGCGACGCCTCCTGGGCCGAGAAGCGGCCCTCGGCGAGGTCGAACTGCACGATGGGCTTGGCGAGCGCCATGTACTCCATGATCTTGTTCATGGTGGACTTGTCGTTCATCTCGTTGGCGATGTCGGGATTCACGCACACGTCCGCGGTGTTGAGCATCGCCAGGAGCTCGGCATCCGGCACGCGCCCCGTGAAGGTCACGTAGTCCTCGATGTCGAGCTTCCTCGCGAGCGCCTTCATCTCGTCCAACGACGTGCCGCCGCCCACCAGGCCGAAGTGGATGTCGTGGCGCCCGTGCATGTCCACCACGGCCCTCACCGCGCAGAGCAGCAGGTCGATGCCTTCCTGGCGGCCCATCACGCCCACGTAGCCGACGAGGTAGCGCCGCCCGCGCTTCAGCGCGGGCTCGGCCGGCACGATCTTCAGGCGCTCCAGGCTGGGGCCGCTCCTCACCACGAAGACCTTGCCGGGATCCATGCCGCCGCGCTCGGTGGCGATGCGCCGGTACGACTCGTTGGTCGCGAGCGAGACATCGGCGGTGCGAAACGTGAGACGCTCGAAGGCGACCATCAGCTTCCAGAAGAAATCGCGCCGCCCGAACTTCGCCTCGTAGAGCTCGGGGTTGATGTCGTGGTGGTCGAAGACGAACTTCTTGCCCAGCAGCTTGAAGAACCCGCCGATCAGGAAGAAGAGGTCCGGCGGGTTGCACGCGTGGATCGCATCGAAGCCGCGCGTGAAAAGCACGCGCCACGCGAGGACGAACGTCCAGAAGAGCGCGAGGCTGTATTCCACCGCGTAGCCCAGCGCCCCGTGCGCCTCCAGCGGAAGGTCGTAGCGGTAGATCGCGATCCCGTCGATCTCCTCGAAATGCTTCTCGAAGCCCTTGCCCGTCGGGCAGATGATGGATATGCCGTAGCCCGCAGCCGCGAGCGTGGTGGCTTCCTGCCACACGCGGCGGTCGAAGGGGCTCGGCAGGTTCTCGACGAGGAAGAGGACCTTCTTCATCACCAGCAAATTCCGTCGTAGACCCCCTCGACGCTGCGTTCGCCCGTGATCCTTACCAGGTCGACGATCTGCTGCTTCTCGCCAATGCGCGCCGGGATGTCCCTGAACTCCTGGGAGCCGTTGCCGATCACGATCGTGCCCGCGTGCGCGAGCACTTCGTCGACGGTGCCGACCATGAGCTTCGAGATGTGCGGGATGTGGTTGAGGATGTACTCGCGGTTGGCGCCGTGGATGGAAGCCATGCGCACGTTGCTGTCGTAGACGCGCAGGTCGTAGCCCTTGCCGATGAGCCGCTCCAACAGCTCCACCATCGGGCTCTCGCGTAGGTCGTCGGTGCCGGCCTTGAAGCTGAAGCCGAGGATGCCGATCTTCTTCGAGCCCTTGTCGATCACGGCGCGGATGCCGCGCTCGATCTGCTCGTCGTTGGACGGCAGGATCGCGTCGATGATCGGCACCTTCACGTCCATGAGCTTCGCCTTGTACGAGAGCGCGCGCACGTCCTTGGGCAGGCAGGACCCGCCGAAGGCGAAGCCCGGCTTCAGGTAGTAGGGCGAGAGGTTCAGCTTCGTGTCCTGGCAGAAGATGTCCATCAGCTTGTGGCTGTCGAGGCCAAGCCCCTTGCAGATGTTGCCGATCTCGTTGGCGAAGCCGACCTTCAGCGCGTGCCACGTGTTGTCCGCGTACTTCACCATCTCGGCGGTCTCGAAGTCGGTTCGGATCATCGGGCCGGGCATGTGTCCGTAGAGCTTCGCGACCAGGTCGCCGCTGCCCTTCTCCACTTCGCCGATTACCGTCTTGGGCGGGTGGAAGTAGTCGTGGACCGCGGTGCCCTCGCGCAGGAATTCGGGGTTGACGCACAGGCCAAAGTCGCGCCCCGCCTTCAGGCCCGAGGCTTCCTCGAGCGCGGGGATCACGACGGCCTTCATGCTTCCCGGAAGGAGCGTGCTGCGCAGGACCACGGTGTGGCCCGGGTGCTCGCGCAGCCCCTCGCCGATCTGCTCGCAGACGCGGCGCACGTACTTGAGGTCGATGTGGCCGTTGCCCAGGCTGGGCGTGCCCACGCACACGAGCGAGAGGTCGGTGTGGCGCACGGCCTCCGCGACGTCGATGGTCGCGCGCAATTTCCCGGTGGCCACGGCCTCGCGGATGATCTCGCCGATGTCCTTCTCGATGATCGGGGTCTTGCCGGCGTTGATGAGGTCGACCTTCGTCTGCTGCGGGTCGACGCCGATCACTTCGTGGCCTTCCTTGGCGAGGCAGCCGGCCGAGACTGCGCCCACGTAGCCGAGGCCCATGATGCTGATCTTCATTGCGTGTGTTCTCCGGGGTCTTGGGACAACTGGATGGCGCATGCGCCCTGTCCCTCCAATCATCGCGTCGGCAGTTGACTACGCGAGCCGCCGCGAATCGCGCCTTTCTAGTCCGTCCGGACTAGTCCCCCGGCGAGCGGCGCCGTGCGCTCCGCGCCGGGCACGATCTCGCGCCAGATGGCGTCGATTCGCGGCACCAACACGTCGGCGGAAAAGCGCTCCACGGCGAGCGCGCGCGCGGCCTCGCCCATCGCCTTGCGGCGCGCGGCGTTGGTGAGGAGCTCCACCAACGCGCGCTCGAGGCCGGCCACGTCGCGCGGCTCGAGAAGGTAGCCCGTGCGGCCGTCGTCGACCGCTGCCGGAATGCCGCCCACGCGCGTCGTCACCACAGGGATTCCCGCGGCCTGCGCCTCGAGGATCGACATCGGCAGCGCTTCGTAGTGCGAGGGCAGCGCGAATGCCCAGGCGCGCCCGAGGAGCGCGTCCTTCTCCGCGCCCACGATCCAGCCCGGCATCTCCACCGACGAGGCGATGCCGAGCGCGCCGGCGAGCGCCCTCGCCTCGTCGGTGTCGCCCACGCCGCCCAGGACGAGGCGCGCCTGCGGCACGGCGGCGAGCACTCCGGGCCACGCGCGCAGCAGGTCGTGCACGCCCTTCCTCTCCTTGATGACTCCGAGGAAGAGCACCGTGGGCGGCGTGCCCTCGAGGCTCGCCCGCCACGCTGGAATCTCGACCGGATTCGGGATCACCACTACCCGGCTCCCCGGTTGCATCTCAACGAGCGCCGTTCGCCATTGCGCCGAGAGCGCGATCACGCGCTCGGCGCGCGCGTAGATCCAGCGGATGAAGCGGCGCACGGGCGCGCTTCTCGCGCGATAGAACTCGATGAAGTTGCCGCCGTGCATGTGCAGCACGTAGGGCACGCGCAGGAGGTGCGCGGGCACGATGAAGAGCGACTTCCTCCAGAAGCTCGCGTCGGAGGCGATGTGGACGTGCGCGAGCGCGACCCTTCCCGCGAGGAGCATCGCCATGAAGGCGATCCAGCTTCCGGCGGCCTGCAGCGCCTTGCTCGCCTTCGAACCGTCGCGATGCGTCGCAAGGTAGCGCGCGTCCCAACGGCCGAAGAGGCCCTGCGCGAAATAGACGTTCACCATCGCCGAGATGCCGCCGCGAACGTCGCGGCGCGTGCCGATCATCACGATGCGCCGTCGCACGGTCAGCTCCCCCGCGCGCCGCAGTCGATCTCGGTGCGCAGCACGCATTTGCCCGCGATGCGCGCGCGCCACACGAGGCTGGGCGCGGGATGCTTGCGATCGAAGGCGCGCGAGATCCAGCCGCCGATGGGCTCCACGCTCCCGTGCAGCACCTGCACCGAAGCGCCGGGCGCATCGGGCCAGCAGATGTCGAGCGCGCGCGCGCCGCGCGAGAGCCGCGCGCCCTCCGGCCCGAGGCTCACCGCGCACTTCTCGTGCGCGTGCAGGAAGAGCTCGACGTCGTGCGCGCCCTCCATCTGCAGCGTGTCCTCGATCACGATGCGGCGCGCGGGCTTGTCGAGCACGATGCGCCGGCGATGCATCACCGGGTCGTCGAGCGCCATGTAGCCGTCGTGCCAGCCCTCGAAGAAATCGCGGTCCGCGCCGGTGCGCCATTGCGCGCAGCCCGCGCGCGCCTTGCGCAGCCACATGAAATTGCCGCCGGACTGCGATTGGTCGGCGCCGTCGATGCGCAGCGTGTTGTGCGCGGCCGTGCCGCGGAAATACGCGCGCCACTCGGCCTCGGTGTGATAGGCGAAGGTGCCCGGATCCACGAGGAACTCGTCGCCGCCCAGCGAGAGCGTGAAGGAAAGCGCGTCGGCATGGCCGTGCGCGGCGATCTCGCGATAGCCGAGCGGGCCCGCGTCGGCCACGAGCCTCACCTCGTCGGCGCTTTCGAAGTCGGTGCCGAGGATGTAGTAGCCGCCGTCGGGGAATTCGCGCCGGATGGGTAGCCGCGCGTTGGCCGTGTCGATGGCCTCGAAGGCGGCGAGCGCCCGGTCGCCGAAGAGCCAGCGCGTCTTGTCGTCCAGCGCGCCCGCCTTCGCCTTGAAGTCGCCGCGCCCGAAGAGGAGCGCGCCGGTGGCGAGGAGCGCGTGGTAGCGGCTAAACCCCGGGCGCGGATCGAGGCGCACCGCGTAGCCGTCGTCGGCGTCGCCGAACATCGGCACGTTGCCGCCGTGGTCGATGATGGAAGCGAGGAAGACCAGCATCGCCTCGATGCGCGCCACGTACCCCGCGGAAAAATCGAGCCCGTTGGCGCGTGCCGCCATGAGCGGCAGCAGCATGAGGTCGAGCTCGAACTGCTGGTACGAGGTCGCCTGCTCGCGGTTCACGCCGTCGGCGCCGTTCTGCAGCAACGCCTCGCGCTCGAGGATCTCGCCCGCGGTCTTGCGCCACTGCGTCGCGGCGCTCCAATGGGGCCACGCGATCGCCGCGGTGTAGAGGCCCGCCACCTCGCCCACGAGGTGGTTGTTGGCCGAAGAGTGCAGCGACAGGTGCCCGGAGATGAACTCGGCATGCTGGTAGACGCTCGCGAGCCAGCGCTCGCGGAAGGCCTCGCCGCCCTCTCCCCTGAACACCGGCGCGTCGAGTCCGCCGAGGAGCTGCCAGGCGAGCGCCCAGTTGACGAGGCGAAGCCCCAGCTCGAGCGAGCTCGACCATTGCGCGCCCATGCGGAAGGGGCACGCCTCGAACCAGCTTTCCAGGTGGCTCTTCACCGTGTCCGAGTAGCGAGCGTCGCCGGTGAGCGCGTAGGCCTGCGCGAGCGTGACCAGGTGCAGGTGGCGGTTCGGTTCCCACAGGTACTTGCAATCGCCGACCCGCGCCGCGTCGCGATAGTCGAGCTGCTTGCCGAATTCCAGCGGCGCATCGATGCCGGTCTTGGGATCGCGGTTCCAGCGGGGCGGATTGCCGAGCTCGACGTTCTCCAGCGCGAACACGTCGAATCGGCCGTCGAGGATGCGGTTGGCCGCGGCCACGTACGCGCGCGCATCGACCCTCACGCCGGCGTGGATCCAGGGCTTCACGGCGCGCGCCAGGTCCGGCCTGGGCACCGTGACGGGCGCGAGGCCCCAGCGCTCGGCGCGCATCGCCGCCGCCTTCGCCACGCGATGGGCGATCTCGGCCGCCGACATGCAGCGCAGCCGGTTCAGCTTCCATGCGAGGCCGGAAGGCGCGCTCGCCTTCACGCGTACTGCCGGTGCCATATCTCGAGGTTGAGGAGCGCCCAGAGGAGCTTCTCGTGGTTCTGCCGCCCGTCCATGTGGTCGTCGAGCATGCGGTCCAGCACCTGCGTGTCGTAGTACGAGCGCGTCTTCGAGCCGGCGCCGCGCAGGTGGTCGTTCAGGTATGCCTTGAGCGGTCCCTGGAACCACTTGTTCACCGGCACGCGGAATCCCACCTTCGGGCGCTCGAGGATCGCGTCGGGAATGAGGCTCTTGCCCGCCTGGCGCAGGATCCACTTGGTCTTCATGCCCTTCACGCGGCAGCTGTCGGGAAGCGACGAGACATAGCCGGCGAGCTCGTGGTCGAGGAACGGCACGCGCGACTCGATGGACGCCGCCATGGTCATGCGGTCGCCGCGCTCGAGGAGGTTGTCCGGCAGCCAGCTCGTCTGGTCGGCGTAGAGGATGCGCCGCAACGTGCTGGAATGGGGATCGGAATCGAATGGCGGCAGGTTCGGCCTCGCATGTCCGTTCATGCGCAGCGTCGTGAGCTTCTCGCGCTCCGCGTTGTTGCACGCGCCGAACCAGCGCGCGTAGCGCTCGGGCCAGTCCTCGATATTCAGGTTGGTGATGGCGGTCTTCGCGCGCCGGAATCCATAGGGCAGCGACTGCGTGAGCGGCTCGATCAGCTTGTGGCGCACGTAGCCCGGCACCAGCTGCTGGTAGCCGTGGGCGAAACGCTCGTAGACGTGCTTGGGGTAGCCGCCGAGGATCTCGTCGCTGCCCTCGCCGGTGAGCACCATCTTCACCGTCTTCGAGGCTTCCTTCGCCAGCATGTAGATGGGGATGTCCGAGGGCTCCGAGACCGGCGCGTCGCGGTAGCCCACCAGCTTCGGAAGGTTGTCGACGATATCGTCGAAGTGCACCGTGAGCTCGTGGTGCTGGGTGCCGAAGTGGCGCGCCACCACGTTCGCGTAGGCGAGCTCGCTGTAGCCGCCCTCGCCGAAGCCCACCGAGAAGGTGCGCACGTTGGTGTTGTGGCGCGTCATGAGGGCGACGATGGTGGAGGAGTCGAGGCCTCCGGACAGGAACGCTCCGAAGGGCACGTCGCTCACCATCTGCAGCTTCACGGCCTCGTCGAGGTGGCCAAGGAAAGTGCCGACCACGTCGTCGCCGGCCGCGGCGTGCGGCCGCGAATCGCGGTCGGGCGCGTTCCAGTAGCGCCGCTCGGTGAGCCGGCCCTTCTCCCACGTGGCGCAGGTGCCGGGATTCAACTTGCGAATCCCCTCGAAGAGCGTCTTCGGACCCGGCACGTAGCGGTACGAAAGGAAGTCCCACACCGCCGAGAGGTTCACCGCGGGCTTCGCGCGCGGCAGCGCGAGGAGCGCCTTGATCTCGGAGGCGAAGTAGAGGCTCTCGCCGTCCTGGCAGACGAAGAGCGGCTTCTCGCCGAAGCGGTCGCGCGCCATGAAGAGGCGCTGGTTCTTCGCGTCCCAGATGGCGAACGCGAACATGCCGCGCAGCTTGTCGACCACCTGGTCGCCGAACTGCAGGTAGGCGCGCAGCAGGACCTCGGTGTCGGAATCGAGCGAGAACGCGTGGCCGTGGTGCTTCAGCTCGTCGCGCAGCTCGCGGAAGTTGTAGATCTCGCCGTTGAAGACGATGGCGAGGCCCGCCGCGGCGTCGAGCATCGGCTGCTTGCCGCCTTCGGGATCGATGATGGCGAGGCGCCGGTGGCCCAGCAGCACGCGCTGCCCGCCGCAAGTCGCGAATTCCGCGATGCCGTGGCCGTCGGGGCCGCGATGCGCGATCGCCTCGAGCATGCGCTCCACCGTCTCGCGCGTGACGCGAGTCTCGGGAGCGGCGATGGCGCCGGCGATTCCGCACATGGCTATCTCTCGCGTCCCAGCATCTTCGCCGGGATGTCGGAGCGCGCGCCGGGGCGCGAGCCGGTGATGGGGATGCGCCCGTGCGTCGAGCTGGGAACGGGCGCGTGGCCGCAGAGCTGCGCGTAGTGGAGCGAAAGCTCCTGCGCGAGGCGCTCGATGGAGAACGCGGCGCGGACGCGGCGCCGGCAGGCGCGGCTCATCCAGGCGATGCGCTCGCGATCGGCGGCGAGGATGGCGAGCGACTCGGCGATGGCCTTGCCGTTGCGCGGCGGCACGAGGAAGCCGTGGATGCCGTCGGTCACGACGTCGGGAATCGCGCCCACCGGGGTCGCGATCACCGGGATGCCGGCGGCCATCGACTCGAGGAGCGCGTACGGCAGTCCCTCGCTGTAGCTGGGCAGCACCATCACGTCGGCGCCGGCGAGAAGCTTCACCTTGTCCGCGCCGAACACGGGGCCCACGAAGCATGTGCGGCTCGCGATGCCGAGCGCCTGGGCGTAGCGGCGCAGGGGCTGCTCTTCCGGGCCGCCGCCCGCGATCACCAGGCGCGCGTCGACGCCCAGCTCGTGCGCGAGGCGAAGGCCCTGCAGCGTCTCGTAGAGGCCCTTCTCGCGCGCGATGCGCCCCATGTAGACGATGCGAAGCGCCTGCGCGCCCTGCGCCGACACCTGCCGCAGGGCTGCGTAGGGGCGGCAATCGATTCCGTTGGGAAGTGCCACGACGCGCTGCTCCGGGACGAAATCGCGATAGGCCTCGAGCTCCACTTGCGCGAGGACGAGGATGAGGTCGGGCGCCTTCAGCGTGAAGCGCAGGAACGAGGTGAGCCCGCGGCTCTTCGCGAAGAAGCGCTGCGGCAGCGCGCCGCCGTGCACCTGGTACACCACGCGGGCGCCCAGGGCCTTGGCGAGCGCGAGGTAGGCGAGGTCGCGCCAGTACGCGCGCGTGTTGAGCGACGTGTTGATGTGCACCAGCGACACCTGGCGAAAGAGGATGGTCGCGGCAAGGAAGAAGGGGCTCAGGACGAGGCGCATGAGGCGCCCGAGAACGCCTTCTTCGCGGCCCTCGCTTCCCACCTGGAAGTGGACCACCTCGTAGTCGTCGGCGAGCTTGGAACCCATGAGGAGGTTCAGGTGCGTGCTCACGCCGCTCACCGCCTTGCGATGCGGCCCGAGGAGGAGGATGACGGGGGACTGGATCATGGCATCTCCGGATTCATGGCTTCGGTCGCCGCGGCGAAATAGCGGCGAATGTCGAGGTTCTGCACCAGCATGCGGGCCTTGCCGCGGGGCGTGCGCGCGATGGATTCGACCTGCGCCACCTCCACCTCGCAGCCGCCCTGGGTCTTCGCGGCGACGGCGCCCGCGATGCGGCGTGCCTGCTCGCCCGTGAGGCGGTGGTCCGCGACCACTTTCAGCACCAGCTTTCCCGGGCGGTCCTGCTCGTACTGGATGGTCTCGACCTCGGCGAGCTCGGGAAAATGCGCCACGCCCAGCGTCGTGATGGACATGAGCCGCTGGTCGCGGCAGACGATGAATTCCTGCAGGCGCCCGACGATGCGCTCGCACGCGGGATGGCCGGGGAGCGCCGGATGCTCGCGCTCGCTCAGCATGGCGAGGTCGCCGGTGCGATAGCGCAGGAACGGCATCACCTTGTTGTCGAAGCTCGTGCCCACCACGAAGCCCAGCTTGCCGGGCTGCGTGACGGGGCGGTTCTCGGCGTCGAGGAGCTCGAAGTGGCCGTACTGCGGCCAGAAGAAGTAGCGGTCGTCGTCGGGCATGGAGGCGGCCATCAGAACGCGTTCGGAGTGCCCGTAGTGCGAGAGGATCGGGCAGCCGAACACCTCGCGGAACTTCGCCATCTGGTAGCCGTAGACGTTCTCGGAATAGAGCATCACGCCCTTCACGCCGCGCGTGAATTCTGGCATTGGGTTGGCCGCGAGCCAGCGCGCCAGCGGAAAGAGTGCCGACGGGAACGCCTCGATGTATTCGGGACGATGCAGAGCGAGAGCCTCGGCGTACGCGGGCATGTAGCGACGCTCGAGGTGGTCCGAGGAGAGGACGAGCTCGCGCTTGATGGGCTCGTGCATCCAGATGCGCCCGCCGGGCTGCGCCGCCGAGGCCACGGTGCGCCCGCGAAGGGCGAGCACGAGCTCGCCGCGCTGCACGCCCAGGCGCTCGCGGAAATCCTGGATGAAGGCGAACTCCTTGGGCCGCGTCACGTGCTTCTGCAGGTAGAACTGCATCGGGTTGCGCGTGGAGCCGCCGGTGAACATCTCCATGCGCGCGCCCGCCGACATCGCGCGCGAGAGGTAGCGCTCGGGATGGCGCTTGATGTCGAGCTTGTCGGTGACCGGGAGGCGCTGCAGGACCTCGCGCGGATCGTGCTTCGCATCCAGCAGCCCGCGGAAGCCCTGGTAGGCCGGCACCGTATCGAAGGCCCATTGCAGCGTTGCGGCGAGCTTCTCGCGCGCGAGCGCGTCGTTCGCCTCGCGGCTGCGGGCCGCGCCGATTTCTTCGCGGAAGCGCCGGTACGCGCCGCCCAGGCGCACGCGCGGGGGCAGCATCGAGTAGGCGCGGCCCGCGGACGACTTGAGCCAGCCCGGAGCGCCGAGGTAGCGACCGAGGTAGGGGTGGAGGATGTCCTCGAGGGCCATGAGCGCGGTCACGATCGCCTCAGGAGGCGGACGCGGCCCGAAGCGGCTCGAGCGACGGCACGCCCGCCACGGGTCGCGCCGCGATGAAGGGATACTCGACGCGCCGGTACGTGACCGCCGAGATGAAGGTGGCGCCGAGCGCGACCCAGGCCGCGACCATCCAGTGCTCGGCTCCGGTGAGGTGCGCCACCGGCACGAACGCGTTCACCACGCGGAATGCCACGAAGAGCAGGATGCAGTGCAGCAGGTAGAAGCTGTAGCTCACGGTGCCGAAGAGCTGCGCCGCGCGCGTGTGCAGCAAGCCGAAGAGCGAGTTGCCGTCCACGATGAAGAGGAACGCGACGAAGAGAAGGCCGATCGCCGCGGGGTGATACGCCTCGTCGAAGGCGAAGAGCACCATGGCGATCGCCGCCACCGGCACCGGGGCGAGCCAGGCGCGCGCGAGGCGCCCGTTCATGAGGCCGCGCTCCACCGCCATCGCGGCGAGCGCCCCGCAGAGGAAGTTGATGGTGATGGGCGACTGGATGCCGAAGAAGAGCGTCGCGGCGGCGAGCGCGGCGAAAGCCCAGCCGCGCACGAAGAGCGCCAGCAGCGGCAGCGCGAGATAGAAGCCCCACTCGTAGGCGAGGGTCCAGTAGACGGCGTTGATGATATGCGCGTCCTTCACGCCGTTGATGTCGCTCGCGTTGATGAAGCCGAACGAGAACCAGGTGCGCAGCTCCTTCAGGAACGGCACCAGCGGCTCGCGGAGCTGGAAGCCGCTCAAGACCGCCACGACCAGCATCGCCAAGGCCACCGACAGCGCGTACATCGGGACGAGCCTGCGGATGCGCGAAACGTAGAGCGCCCTCGCGTCGAGCGCGCCCTTCGAGCGCAGCGCGCGGCGCCAGAAGAGGAAGCCGGTGATCATGAAGAAGAGCGACACGCCGGCCTGCCCCATCACCGCGTGCACCGGCGAGAAGGTCGAATACCAGCGCCCCTGCGAGTAGTAGCCGTAGGTGCCGATCACGTGGGTGAAGAAGACCCCGGCGGCGAGGAAGCCGCGCAGGCCGTCGATGGATTCGAAGCGACCCTTGCCGAGCGCCGCGAGATGGTCGCGGTACCACGGATCGTGGCGCGCGATCGCCGCGCAGAGCATGAGGCAAAGCGCGGTCACGACGATCGGATACCACAGGCTGGTGAGTCCCATCGGATTCAGAACCTCGGGCGGCGTGCGAAGACGTCGGCGACCGAGAGGTCGCCGGCGCGGTTGATGGTGTGCAGGCCGAGGAGCCCGCTTTCCGCCGCGGGCACGATGCGCCGCTCCTCCACCTCGACGTAGCGCTCGTGGGAGAGGTGCACCACGCGCTGGAGGGCGATGCCGGAGCCGTAGAGCGGCGCGCAGATCTGCGCCGGTCGATAGAGGCGCTCGCCCTGCGTGAAGAGCCTGCCCGCGGGACGCGCGCCGCGCACGTCGGACTTCACCGGGTTGCCGCGATGAGGCGTCCAGTGGCCCAGCAGGCGATCGGCGCTGAAGATGTGGAGCTCGTCGTGGATCTCCGCGCCGTTCGCGGCGACGTTGGCGAACATCCACCAGCGGCCCTCGGCGCGATGCAGCGTCGCGTCCGCGGCGATGATGTGCTCGAGCAGCACCTTCTCCAGCCGCCACTTGTGCGGGAATTCCACGCAGCGATAGATCTCGACCGTCTCGTTGTGGGCCGTCTCCGGGATCATGTAGAGCGTGCCCTGGTCCTCGACGAGGAAGGGATACGAGAGGTGGTAGTCGCGCTCGAGGACGCGCACCGGCGCCGAGGCGCGCCCCTCGCGGTCGACCTCCACCACGCTGATGTGCGCCTTGCCCGCGGCGAAGGGCAACTCCTCGAAGAAGATGTAGCTCTTGCCGCCGCGCTGGATCGGGAAGGGATCGGCCCAGAAGCGGTCCCTGGGCGGCTCCAGGCGGAAAAACCCGTCCAGGGAAGCGCTCCACGGCTCGATCTGCGTGAAGCGGAACGCGAGCGACCACTGCTCGACCTCGAGCGCCTTCGAGGCCGCGCGCTGCGCGAGGCGCGAGCTCATGTGCGCGATGTCGGCGATGGCGCGCGCCGCGCCCGGGAGCGGTTCCGGCCGAAGCGGTTTCGCGGGCTCGGTGCGCGTCTCGATCCAGTCGGGGCCGGTGGCGTACAGTTCGCGCAGCGCGCGCGCGACGAATTCCGACGATTTCGCGAACAGGTTGTCGCGGCTCTTCGCCACCGAGATCGCGAGCGTGCGCGACCATGACGCCTGGGCAATGCGATCGGGAGCGCTGTGGCCCATGCGGATGCGCAACGCCGACGCCGTGACCGGCGCGCGCTCGATCACCTCGCGCACGCCCGCCAGCGGCTCGTGGATCCCCTGCGCCTCGCCGAAGCAATAGCGCCATGTCCCGAAGCGCGCGAGCCCGTCGAGCGAGGCGTCGTCCACGTCGCCCACGGCGAACGCGACGTCGAGCGTCGACCCGCCTTCGCGCGTGAGGTCCTCGCAGGCGATGCGCCGCGAGCGCGGCACCAGCGCCTCGATGTCGCACGGCGCCGACCAGTCCGCCGCCGCGCCGAAGACCTTGCGATCCACTCGCGAGAAGAGCGACCAATAACCGGGGACAGACCTCGGTTTCCGCCCTGTGATAACCGAGGTCTGTCCCCGGTTATGAATGCAGATGGCGACGATCTCGGCGAAGTCCGAGGAGGCGACCTTGGCGAGGGCCTCGACGATCCAGCGCGGCTGGCGAGCGGCGTCGGCGAAGACGCCCACGCGGAGCTTGCGTGGCGCGCGCGCGGGGCTCGTGGAGACGGAGGCTAGAGACGCCAAACGCGCACCCCGTCGCGGCGGAAGGGCTCGGCGTCGAGCGCGGGCTTTACCTGCACGAGGCAGCCCTTGCGCACGATCTTCTCCATGTACTTCGCGTGCGGGATCTCGAGGAACGACTGGTGCGCGACCGCGAGGATGAGCGCGTCGGCCGCCGGGAGCTCCTCCCACGAGCGCAGCTTGATGCCGTACTCGTGCATCGTCTCGTCGGGATCGGCCTCGGGATCGTGCACGTGGCACTCGACGCCGAACTCCTCCAGCTCGCGGATCACGTCGATCACCTTGGAGTTGCGGATGTCCTTGCAGTTCTCCTTGAACGTGAGGCCGAGAATGGTCACGCGCGCGCCCATGATGTTGCGCCCCGCGTGGATCATCTGCTGCACGGTCTTCCTCGCCACGTAGGGGCCCATGCCGTCGTTGATGCGCCGTCCGGCGAGGATCACCTCGGGGTGGTAGCCCACGAGCTCGGCCTTGTGCGTGAGGTAGTAGGGATCCACGCCGATGCAGTGCCCGCCCACCAGGCCCGGCTTGAAGTCGAGGAAATTCCACTTGGTGCCCGCCGCCTGCAGCACTTCGTGCGTGTCGATGCCGAGCTTGTCGAAGATGATGGCGAGCTCGTTCACGAACGCGATGTTCAGGTCGCGCTGCGTGTTCTCGATCACCTTGGCCGCCTCGGCGACCTTGATCGAGGACGCCTTGTAGACCCCGGCGGTCACGACCGAGCTGTAGAGCGCGGCCACCTTGTCGAGCGTCTCGGCATCGTCGCCCGAGACCACCTTCAGGATCTTGGAGAACGTGTGCTCCTTGTCGCCCGGGTTGATGCGCTCCGGCGAGTAGCCGACATGGAAGTCCTGCTTCCAGCGCATCCCCGAATGCTTCTCGAGGATCGGCACGCAGATCTCCTCGGTGGTGCCCGGGTAGACGGTCGATTCGTAGATCACGATCGCGCCGGCCTTGAGGTTCCTGCCCACCAGCTCGGAAGCAGACACGAGCGGCGAGAAGTCCGGCTGGTGCGCCGCGTTCACCGGCGTGGGCACCGCGATGATCACGTAGTCGGCGTGGCGGATCTGCGCGGGGTCGTCGGTGACCGCGAGCATCTTCGCCTTCTGCAGCTCGTCGCTCGACACTTCGCCGGTCGCATCGTTGAACCGCTTGAGGCGCTCGACCTTCTTCGTCGCGAGGTCGAAGCCGACCGTCATGCATCGCTTGCCGAATTCCACCGCCACCGGCAGGCCCACGTAGCCCAGGCCCACCACGCATACGGTGCCGAGCGGGGCGGCCGATTCCTCGTGGAGCGCCCCCGCGGGCCCGCCGCGCGAATTCGTCTCTTCCAATAGCGTCGTCCCAAGCATGTAAAACCTCCTCGTCGTTCCAGGGCCAATGGGGATGCAAGGATTGTCGGGAAACAGTTTGAAAACCCGCCCGGGAGCCCCCCTGCCAAAAGAACTAGCGGTGCCCCGATTTCGGACTCCCGCCCATGGGACTACTCCTACGCCGCGGACCATGCCCCCCGTCCCGGCGGTTCACACAATCGAGCGCCCCTGTGGTCCCCATGGCAGGCCCGTCGAACGCAGCGCCCGTCCCATTGGGATCGCAAGATGGCTGCAACTCGCGCACAACCGCAGGACGACAAAATGTACTCAGACCCGATCAAGACGATCCTCGCCGAGCACGGCCGCCTGCTGGTGGACGCCTCCACCCTCGACGACGACAGCGACCTCTACGAGGCCGGTCTCACGTCGCTGTCGACCGTGAACCTGATGCTCGCCCTGGAGGAGCACTTCAACGTGGAATTCCTCGACCGCATGCTGGGGCGCAAGACCTTCGGCTCGATCCGCTCGCTCTCCGAAGCCATCGAGGAGCTCGCCGGCCCCGCGCCCGTCGCCACGCCCGCGCAATCTCCGTCCCGCGGCGCGCGGTGCTGCCCATGAACGTCGCCCGCAGAACGATCCAGCCAGCCGGCGCCAGCGCGGATTTTACCGCTCTCCTCGAGCGCGTTCACGCGATCGGCCGCGACGTCGTGGCCCCCAACGCCGAATCGGTGGACCAAGAGGCGCGCTTCCCGATGGAAGCCTTCACGGCGCTGCGCGCCGAGAAGCTCCTCTCCTGCTACCTGCCGGCGGAATTCGGTGGCATGGGGCTTGCCATCGGCCAGGCCGCGAAGATCTGCGAGGCGCTCGGCCAGTACTGCGCCTCCACCGCGATGATCTTCGCGATGCACCAGATCCAGGTGGCCTGCATCGTCCACCACGCGCTCGGCACGCCCTTCTTCCGCGACTACGCGCGCGAGATCGCATCGAAGCAGCACCTCCTCGCCTCCGCCACCACCGAGCTCGGCATCGGCGGGGACACGCGCTCGTCGAACTGCGCGGTCAAGGTGGTGGACAACTATTTCATGCTGGAGAAGCAGGCCCCGGTGATTTCCTATGGCTCTTATGCGGAGGCGATCCTGGTGACGTGCCGGCGCAACGAGCAAGCGCCGAAGAACGACCAGGTGCTGGTCCTGGTGCGCCAGGACGACTGCACCCTGAAGCAGCTCTCGGTGTGGGACACGCTCGGCTTCCGGGGCACCTGCAGCCCGGGCTTCGAGCTGAAGTCCATCGGCAAGTCCGAGCAGATCTTCCCCGTGCCCTACGGCGAGATCCACAGCCAGACGCAGCACCCGGTCGCGCACATCCTCTGGTCCTCGCTCTGGCTCGGGCTCGCGCACGACGCGCTCGGCCGCGCACGCTCCGCGGTGCGCGCCGAGGCGCGCAAGAATCCGGGCGCCACGCCCATCTCCGCCACGCGGCTCGCCGAGGCCGACCTGGTGCTGAACACGCTTCGCAGCCTCGTGCAGGCGACCCTCGCCGAGTACGACGCCCTCCTCGCGCTCGACGACGCGGAGGCCTTCTCGCATTTCGGCTTCGTGGTGCGCGTGAATAACCTCAAGCTCTCCGCCTCGCAGATGCTGATCGACGTCGTCATGAAGGCGATGGTGATCTGCGGCATCCAGGGCTACCGCAATGATTCGAAGCTCACGCTCGGCCGGCATCTTCGCGATGCCACGGGCGCCGCGCTCATGGTGAACAACGACCGCATCCTCGGCCAGAACGCGACGATGCACATCGGCATCCGGGAGGCGTAGCCATGTGCGTCGTGCACAGCGCCCACGAAGACCTCGCCCTCGAGACCGCCGACGCGTACCAGGCCTACCGGCGCGAGCTGGTCGACGCGGGCTTGCTGATCCCGCTCGGCGTGCGCGGCGTCTACGGGCGCGGCGGCGTGTTCGAGCACGTGATCGCGCAGTTCGACAATCTCGTGACGCGCGAAGGCGCGCCGCTCGCGCCCGAAGTGATGCGCTTCCCGCCGATCTTCAGCCGCGCGAACTACGAGAAGATCGACCACATCCACAACTTCCCCGACCTGATGGGGTCGCTGCACACCTTCACCGGCGACGAGCGCGGGCACCGCGACATGCTGGGCAAGTTCGAACGCAAGGAAGACTGGTCGCGCGATCTCTCGGCGTCCCAGGTGATGATGACGCCGGCGATCTGCTATCCCCTTTATCCCACGGCCACGGGCACCCTGCCGCCGGGTGGGAGGCGCGTGGACCTGCAGGGCTTCGCCTTCCGCCACGAGCCCAGCGACGATCCGGCGCGCATGCAGATCTTCCGCATGCACGAGTTCGTGCGCATCGGAACGCCCGACGAAGCGCTGGAGCACCGCAACCACTGGCTCGAGCGCGGCCGCGAGGTCTTCGACAAGGTGGGGCTCGACGTGGAGCCCGTCATCGCCAACGACCCCTTTTTCGGGCGCGGCGGCAAGGTGCAGAAAGCGATGCAGCGCGAGCAGAACCTCAAGTACGAGTTCGTGATTCCCATCTGCTCCATGGAGAAGCCCACCGCCATCGGCTCGTGCAACTATCACCTCGACCATTTCGGCATCGCGTTCGACATCAGGACCGCCGACGGCGAGGTCGCGCACAGCGCGTGCGTGGGCTTCGGCCTGGAGCGCGTGGCGCTCGCGCTCTTCAAGACCCACGGCTTGAAGCTCGAGCGCTGGCCCCGGGAAGTCCGCGATGTCCTCGATCTCGGCTGAGACCCGCGCGCGCATCGCGGCCCTCGATCCCGCCACCTACAAGCGCCACCCGATCCACGGCGAGGATCGCACCTGGGCCGAGACCAACTGCTACACCGATCTCCTGGTCGAGATGCTGCACGGCATGGGACACGAACCCGTGGCCGTGCTGCCCTTCACGCTCGCCATCGACTTCGAGGGCGACCAGTGGACGTTCTTCAAGCCGCCCCACGGCGATGTCCTCGAGCTCTACGGCCTGGACATCCAGGAGCTCGCTCTCTGGAAGCCGATGGTGGAGCACGTGGTCGAGCAGGTCGCGGCCGGCCGAGCGGTGCTGATCGAGCTCGACTCGTTCTATCTCCCGGATACCGCCGGCACCGCCTACAGGCTCGCGCACCAGAAGACCACCGTCGGCGTGAACGAGATCGACGTGGACGGGTTGCGCTTGGGCTACTTTCACAACCAGGGCTACTTCGCGCTCGAGGGCGCGGACTTCCGCCGCATGTTCCTCCTGGACGGTGCGCCGCACGAGCGCATGCTGCCGCCCTTCGTGGAATTCGCGAAGCCCCTCGCAGGCTTCGCCGCGCCGCGGGGTAGCGCGCTCGTCGAGGCTTCGCTCGCCGCCATGAAGCGCCAGCTGGTGCGCGCGCCCCGCGACAATCCCTTCACGCGCTTCAAGGCGCGCTTCGCCGCGGACCTGGACGGCCTCCTCGCCGCGGACATCGAGCGCTTCCACAAGTATTCCTTCGCGACGTGGCGGCAGTTCGGCGCGTGCTTCGAGCTCGCCGGGACGTACCTCGGCTGGCTGGGCGAGCATGGCATGGCCGGGCTCGAAGTGCCGTGCATGGCGTTCCGGCAGATCTCGCAGGGCGCGAAGGCGTTCCAGTTCCAGCTGGCGCGCTCGATGGCGCGCGGGAAGGCGCTCGACCTCTCGCCGCTCGACGCCATGGGCGCGCAGTGGGAGGTCGGCATGACGCTCTTGGCCAGCCGCTATGGATAGGGAAATCGCGCTCGCGACGGGCTGGCAGCTCGCGCACACGCCGCACGGCGCGTGCGAAGGCCCCGACGCGCTCGTCGGCTTCCCCACGCGCTGGCACGACACGACGGTGCCCGGCACGGTGGCGGCGACCCTGCACGACGACATCGACGACGAGGGCGACTACGACGCCGACGACTGGTGGTACCGCACGACGTTCGCGCGCCCCGACGGCCCTCCGGGCACGCGCCATCGCCTTCGCTTCGACGGACTCGCCACCCTCGCCGAGGTGTGGCTGAACGGGCGTCGCATCCTCGCCTCGCGCAACATGTTCGTGGGCCAACGCGTCGACGTGACGGATCTCCTCGTCGACGTGAACCAGCTCGCCATCGTGTTCCGCTCGCTCGGCGCGGAGCTGAAGCAACGCCGCGTGCGCCCGCGCTGGAAGACCGCCATCGTCGCCGAGCAGAACCTGCGCTGGTTTCGCACCACGCTCCTGGGGCGCATGCCGGGCTGGACACCGTCCATCACCTGCGTGGGACCGTGGCAGCCCGTGGCGCTGGAATGCCTCGAGACCGTGGCGATGGAGTCCCTCGAGCTGCGCGCCTTCGCCGAGAAGGGCGCCGCGCGCCTCACGCTGCGCGCGGAGGTGCGATCGCTGCGCGGCGCCATCGAGCGCGCGCGCGCCTGGGTGGGCGAGGAAGCCCACGAGCTCGAATGCCTTCCGGGCGTCGTGAAGGGCGACCTCACGCTGCCGGGCGCCGCCCTCTGGCTCCCGCACACCCACGGCACCCCCGCGCTCCACGCCTGCCGCGTGGAAGTGTCCATCGACGGCGAGTGGCATGCCATCGACCGGCGCGACGTGGGCTTCAAAGAGATCGCGCTCGACACCTCGGCGGGCGGAGTGCGATTCGCCGTGAACGGCGTGGAGGTCTTCGCGCGCGGCGCCTGCTGGACCACCGCGGATTTTCTCACGCTGCGCGGCGACGCGGCGAAGTTGCGCCAGGCGCTCACGCTCGCACGCGATGCGGGGCTCAACATGCTGCGCATCGGCGGCACGATGGTCTACGAATCCCGCGATTTCTACTCCCTCTGCGACGAGCTCGGCATCCTGGTGTGGCAGGACTTCATGTTCGCCAACATGGACTATCCCGTCGCCGACGCGGCGTTGCGCGATGAGATCGAGCGCGAGGCGGCGTTCCAGCTCGCGCGCCTCTCGGCGCACGCGTGCCTCGCGGCGTATTGCGGCGGCAGCGAGATCGCGCAGCAGGCGGCGATGATGGGGCTCGCGCGCGCCGAATGGTCCAACGAGTTCTTCCTCGAGCGCCTGCCGCGGCTTTGCGAGCGCTTCCACGCCGGCATCCCCTATTTCCCCTCGTCGCCGTGGGGCGGCGCGCTGCCGATGCAGCTTTCCACCGGCATCTCGCACTACTACGGCGTGGGCGCCTATCGCCGCCCGTTGGTGGCCGTGAAGGTCGCCAAGGTGAAGTTCGCCGCCGAGTGCCTGGGCTTCTCCAACGTGCCCGATGCCGAGACCATGGCGATGGTCCTCGACGGCACCCTGCCCCCGCCGCACCATCCGCGCTGGAAGGCGCGCGTGCCGCGCGACAACGGCTCGGGCTACGACTTCGAGGACGTGCGCGACCATTACCTGAAGGAGCTGTTCGGCAAGGACCCGATCGCGCTTCGCAACCAGGACCTCGAGCGCTACTACGCGCTGTCGCGCGTGGTGACGGGCGAAGTGATGGGGCGCGTCTTCTCCGAGTGGCGCGCGCCATCGAGCGGCTGCGGCGGCGCCCTCGTCTGGTTCTTCCGCGACCTCGTCCCCGGCGCGGGCTGGGGCATCACCGACAGCGAGTGCCGTCCCAAGGCCGCCTACTGGTACTTGAAGCGCGCGTGGGCGCCGCAAACGATCCGCCTCACCGACGAGGGCCTCGACGGCCTCGCGATCCACGTGGTGAACGAGAGCGACGCGCCGCTGGAGGCCGCGGTCGAGCTCGACATGTACCAGAACGCTCGCACGCGCACGGCGAAGGCCGAGGCGACGGTGCGCGTTGCCGCGAGGAGCGCGGTCACGCTGCAGGGCGACGCGCTGCTGGGATACTTCTCCGACGCCACCAACGCGTACCGCTTCGGCCCGCCCAGGCACGATGTCGTCGCGGTGCGACTCAAGGACAACGACACGGGCGCCCTCATCGCCGAGGACTTCCACTTCCCCGCGGGCATGGACCTCGCGGCGCACCGCACCGCCGCGATCTCGAGCGAAGTCCAATGGCGCGAGGACGCAAGCGTCGCCGTGACGCTCGCGAGCGACGTCTTCCTGCAGTCGGTGGCCGTCTCGTGCGCGGGCTTCGTGCCCGGCGACAACTATTTCCACCTCGCGCCGGGCCACGCGCGCACCATCGTCTTCACGCCCGAGCGCGTCACGGCGGCCTTCAAGGCGCACTTCGAGCCCCTCAATTGGCCCGAGCCCATCACGGTGAGAGCCTCCCGTGGTACTATTCGGGTGCAGGATAGTCAAGCAGCGAGTAAGCAGGTCCCTCCCGCCGGCGAATAGCCGGCTCCGAAGCGCCAGTAAATTCCCTCTTTGATCGTCGTGCCCGTATTCGGGGCCGGATTCGTCTCGAACATCAAATAGGGAAACACATCATGGCAACAGGCACCGTCAAGTGGTTCAACGACTCCAAGGGCTTCGGCTTCATCACTCCGGATGATGGCGGCGGCGATCTTTTCGCCCACCACACCGCGATCCAGATGGACGGCTACAAGTCCCTCAAGGAAGCACAGAAGGTCTCCTTCGAAGTCCGCACCGGCCCCAAGGGCCTGCAGGCGGCCGATATCAAGGCGATCGACTGAGCGACGCATCGTTCCCGCGCGAGCGGGAATGCCGTCCAGGAAAAGCCCGGCTTGCCGGGCTTTTTTCCGTTGGAGAAGCCGCTTTGCTGCAAAATGCGCCATGACCGATCGAGCCGCGGATGCCGCGCGCTGGCGCACCGCGCTGGCTTCCAACCCCAAGGACCGGCTCGCCTGGCATAACCTCGCCTCCGCCGAAGGCGACCTCGGCCGCGCCGTCGAGGCGGAGAGCGCCGCGCGCCGCGCGATCGCGCTGGGCCTTCCCGCACCCGAGACGCGCCTCGTCCTCGCGCGCGCCCTGCAGGCGCAGCGCCGGCTCGACGAGGCGGAAAAGGTCTTCGAGGAAGCGATCGCGCTACGGCCCGCCTATGCCGATGCGCATCGCGACCTCGCGCAGCTCGTCTGGATGCGCACCGCGAAAGCCAGCCTCGCCCTCGAGCGCATCGATCGCGCATTGCGCGCGGCGCCCCGCGATCCGGGCCTGCATCTCATCCGCTCCATCGTCCTGGAGATCTCCGGCGATCGCGACGCGGCCTTCGCGACCGCCCTCGCCGGCATGAACGTCGCGCCGCGCGACGTGGGACTGATGCTGCATGCCGCGCACCTGGCCGCGCAGTCGGGCGACGCCCAGCGCGCGCTGCAGCTCGCGCGGGAAGCCGACCGCCTCGCGCCCACCGACGTCGCGGCGGGCTTCGGCCTGTGCGAGGCGCTCCTCGCGGCGGGCGAGCTCGAGGAGGCCGACCGCCTCGCGGGCGTGCTGCACGCCGCGCGCCCGGACAACCAGTACGCCATCGCGCTGCAGGCCACCACCTGGCGCATGAAGGGGGACCCGCGCTACGCCGAGCTCTACCGCTACGCGAAGCTCGTCGACGCGCAGCGCCTCGAAGTGCCGCGTGAATGGAAGAATCTCGACGCATTCCTCGGCGAGCTCGCCGCGGAGCTGCAGTCGCTCCATGCATTCGCGGCGCACCCATTGCAGCAATCGGTGCGCGGCGGCAGCCAGTTGCCCCTGAACGCTCCGGAGCTCGCGCGGCCCGTCATCGCCGCGCTCTTCGCGAGCATCCACTCGGCGGTCGATCGCTATCTCGCGAAGATCGCGAAGAAGCGTCCCTTCGCGATTTCCGGCGCGTGGAGCGTGCGCCTTCGCTCCGGCGGCTATCACACCGACCACGTGCATCCCGAGGGCTGGATCTCCTCGGCGTGCTACATCGCGCTGCCTTCGGTCGTCGCCGACGGCACCGAGCGTGCGGGATGGCTTCGCTTCGGCGAGCCCGGCATCGCCACGTCGCCCGCGCTCGGTCCCGATCATTTCGTGAAGCCCGAGCCCGGGCTCCTCGTCCTCTTCCCCGCGTACATGTGGCACGGGGTCGAGCCCTTCGCGAGCCCCGAGCCGCGGCTATCGGTCGCGTTCGACGTGGTCGCTGCGTAGCGCCGGCGGATCAGCCGGCGCGAGCCAGGCACGAGCGATAGCGCGCGTCGACGCGCCGGGCGAAAGCGTCGGTCGTGAATTTCCGCGTGATCTTCGAGCTGTGCAGGACGATGCGCGGCAGCATCGCGCGCGGCGCCGGCCTGGCATTCATGGCGTCGGCGATCTCGAAGAGGCGCGCGTAGAGCCTCGACTTCTCGAACGCGTGCTGGCCGCCCAATTCGAGGTCGCGGCGGATCTCGCCATCGCTCATGGCGATGCGCCTGGCGATCACGCGCGTGGCGAGCTCGGTCGCGCCGGGCTCCTTCGCGGGCTTGCCGCCCTCGAAGCGCGTGAGGTCGCCGTCCAGGTCCAGCGGGATGCCGGAGATGTCGGAGAGCGCCTTCTGGAATGCGGCGTTGCGGCTCGCGTATTGGCCGGCGTTGAAGTCTGCGAAGCGATAGATCATCGCGTCGTAGGCGGCCGGATAGGCGAGCAGGTGCGCGATGCCGAAGTACATGCCGCCGCGCCGCGTGAAGACCTCGTGGCGGATCGACTCCGCGACCGGATACGGATAGGGACGCGATGCCGCATGGGACTTCGCGAACGCGACGCTCACCTGCATGGGCCCGGCGGTGCGCACCGGGTTGCGGTCCTCGAGGAAGGACTTCGCGAGCGGCACGCGCCCGATGAGGTCCTCGAAAGCCTCGCTCAAATCGAGCTCCGTCCTCGCCGCGTCGATGCGCGCCTCGTAGCTGCGCCCGTCCGAGGAGGGCACCTTCAACGCCGCGTAGAGGACGAGCTTCGGCACGCCGGCGCGCTCGCGCGCTCGCTCGATCTCCTTCCACGCGATGGCCGGGAGGTTGGGGATGACGGGATCCACGTGGAAGCCGCT
Organism: Burkholderiales bacterium; assembly: GCA_038244725.1. GTDB lineage: Bacteria > Pseudomonadota > Gammaproteobacteria > Burkholderiales > Usitatibacteraceae > Usitatibacter. The sequence continues at coordinate 17,806 of JBBRTF010000030.1, read as the reverse complement.
TTCCTGCTCGGTGACGGCGACGATGGCGCAGGCATTCTGCGCGCGGGGAGAGACCTCGAGCGCCGCCATCGCCGCATAGATGTCGGCGGCCCAGCCGTCGCGATCGGCCACGCCTTTCGGGACGGCGCTCGCCACGAGCGCGCGTCCCTGCGCGGCGCTCATCACCGGCGCGCCGGGTCGCGAGGGCTCGTTGGCGCAGCCCGCCGCCAGCACCAGCACGAGAAGGAAAGTCCAGCCGCTACGGGCGAGGCTCATCGATCGGTTCCATGACCAGGAACCGCATTATCTCGGGTAGGAAGCGCTCGAATGCAAGCCCGCGCCGGTAGCACCGGCCGGCGCGGGACGCGGCGCGGCGTCCAGGTGGCGGCGCAGGTGCGAGCGCATCCGCCGCATGAGCTCGCGGCGCGGCGCGAGCCGCGAGAACGTATGGTCGGCGGCGGGAATCACCTCCATGCGCATCGCTCCCGAGGCGAGCGCGCGCGTTGCCGTGCGCTTCGCGCCGGCCATGACGATCTCGCGCCCGGGGTCGCCCTCGGCGATGAAAAGCGCCAGAGGCCGCTTCATCTTCGCCAGCTTCGCGAGGTCGCGCGACAGGCGCGTCCCGGCGTGCGGCAGGATCGCCTCGCGCAGCGCGTCGCCGTGCGCCTTCATCTTCGCCCGGGCCATTCCCAGCAGCGTCTCGCCGAGGCGGCGCACGTTCACGCCGCCGCGCAAGAGCTTCATCCAGCGCCCCGGGTCGCGCATCGACTTGCGATACTGGATCGCATCCTCGAAGTGGCGCGTGGTCTCGAGGCTCATGCCCTCCTCCCAGTAGAAGGTGAGCGGATTGATGAGGACGAGCTCGCAGATGGCGTGGGCCGCGAGCTGCAGTCCGGCATGGAACGTGTTGTACGCACCCGAGCACAATCCGACGGGAATGAAGCGCGTGTAGCCGAACTCGTCGCGCAGGAAATCGAAGGCCGCCTTCGCGTCGGCGATCGCCGTTTCCGGGTAGGGATGGTTCTCGCGGCCCGGCGCTCGCAGCACGCTGTCGCCGATCCCCTCGAGGTCGAAGCGCAGCGCCGCGAATCCCGCGGCGGCCAACTCGCGCGCGAGCGCGACGCCGACGCGATTGGGTCCCACCCGATGCACCGCGCCCGCGTTGAAGATCACCACCGCGGGCCGGTCTCTCGCGCTGGACGCGCGCGCGAGCACTCCGAAGAGATGTCCGTCCGGGCCGAAGCGGCACGCGCGCTCCTCGATTGTCGCCGCGGATCCCTCGCCTGAAAACGCAAAACGCGCGACGGTGGGCTCCGGCACTTGCTCCGCGCGCCCCTCGAAGGGCCGCGCGCGGGTTCCGACCCACTCGACGATCGCTGCGAGCGCCGCGTCGGGGACCACGGTGAACTGGTGCTCGGCCATCATCCCGGCCCATCCTGCGAGGCGAACGTATTCGGCGTGCGCACCGGACTTCACCAGCTGCTCGAAGAGCTCGGTATCGGGCGCCATGTCGTCCCGGCCCGCGACGAGGATCGCCTTCGCGCGCGGCGGCGTCGCCGTGAGGTCGATCGAGCGCACCGAGGCGAGCGTCTGCGCGGTCATCACCGAGCCCGCGCTCTCGAGCGCGCCCTCCACCTCGGTGGTCGCGCGCTCCGCGCTCATGGCGATCGCATGCAGCTCGCGCACGTAGGGCTTGCCCCGCGTGCACGCATTCCACAGCACCAGCTCTTCCACGTCGAGCTCGCGGCTGGCGAGCGCGGCGAGCGTGGCGCCCAGGCGCACGCCGACGAGCGTGACCGCGCTCCTCGCGCTCAGGCGGCGCGCGCGCGCGACGGCGAGCTCGATGTTGCCGATCCACGTCGCGAGGCGATCGGCGTCGAGGTCGCTGCCGGCCGAGTCGCCGATGCCGTGGTAGTCGAAGCGCAGCGCCGGGATGCCCGCGCGCGCGAAGCGGTCGGCCAGGTGGCGCAGCGACCGGTGCGAGCGCGTGTACTCGTGGCCTACGGGAGCGCAGACGACCGCGACGCGATCGGCGGGCGCCGCCGATTCTTCGGCGTGATACCAGCCGAAGAAGGAGCGTTCGCCGTCGCCAAGATGGATCGCCTCGCGTCGCATCGTGCCCTTCAGGCCCCCACGGCCGCGGTGTCTTTCGCCCCGAGGCGTCCGGGCGCGAGGCTCTCGACGTACCAGTCGAGCGCGCGCTCGAGGCCCGCGTGCACGAGGCAGGTCGGGCTGAAGCCCAGGCGCTCCCTCGCCTTGCCGATGTCGGCGAGCGAGAAGCGCACGTCGCCGGCGCGGAAATCGCGATAGACGGGCGGCGCGCAGTCGAACGACGCGTCGCGCGCTTTCAGCAGGTCGCGAAGGCTCTTGAAGAGCTGGTTCAGCGACGTCTGCTCGCCGAGCGCCACGTTGTAGACCTGGTTCACGGCCTCGGGATTGGCGAGCGTGCCGGCGAGGATGTTCGCCTGCACCACGTTGTCGATGTAGCAGAAGTCGCGCGCGGTCTCGCCGTCGCCGTTGATGTACACGGCCTCGCCGCGCAGCATCGCCGCGATCCATTTCGGGATCACCGCGGCGTAGGCGCCGTCGGGATCCTGGCGCGGGCCGAACACGTTGAAATAGCGAAGCCCGATGGTCTGCATGCCGTAGCAGCGCCCGAAGGTGTCGGCATAGAGCTCGTTCATGTACTTGCCCGCGCCATAAGGCGAGAGCGGTCGGCCGACGGTGTCTTCGACTTTCGGCAGGCCCGGATGGTCGCCGTAGGCCGCGCTCGAGGCTGCGTAGACGAAGCGCTTCACCTTCGCGTCGCGCGCCGCCACCAGCATGTTGAGGAAGCCGGTCACGTTGCTCGCGTGGCTCGTGATGGGATCGTCGATGGAGCGCGGCACGCTTCCCAGCGCGGCCTCGTGCAGCACGATGTCCACGCCCGCGCACGCCTCGCGGCAGGTCTCGAGCGAGCAGATGTCGCCCTCGATGAACCGGAAGTTCTTCCACTGCGCCGCGCTCACCGCCGCCTCGACCTGGTCGAGGTTGTGCTGGAAGCCGGTGGCGAAGTTGTCGAGCCCGACCACGCGCTGGTCGAGCTTCAGCAGCGCCTCCAGCAGGTTCGAGCCGATGAAGCCGGCCACGCCGGTCACGAGCCAGGTGCGCGGGGCTTTCGCGAGCGCGGGGTAGGGGGTCTGTTTTCTTTCCATGAGTGCTCCCGTCATTTGGCTGGCGCCGGTTGCGGCCCGGAGTGGCGCAGCGACGCGATGAAGCTGGAGATGCAACGGCGCTGTCCCGTGAGGAAGAGCGCGGCGGGATAGACGACGGCCAGTATCGCACCCCCGCAGGCGAGGAGCGCCAGCGGCGTCAGGTGCGTCCAGCGCAGCACCGAGCCCGCCGCCGCCGCGGCGATGGCGGCCGCGCCGAGGATGCCGGCGAGCGTGCTCCAGTCCTGCAGGCGCGCGACCGGCGTCTCGGTGAGCCTCGCGATGCGCGCGAGCGAGAGCGCGCGCTCGGCGTAGAGCGCCGCGACGCTGCCGAGTGCCGCGCCCATGAGGCCCCACGTGATCGCGCCGAAGTAGCTCATGGGGAGCGCGAGGGCGAGCACCAGCGCGTTCACGCGCGAGGCGAAGCCGCCCTGCTTCAGGAGGAAGAGGATGCTGGTGAGCTCCACCACGAGCGCGAGGAGCCCGGCGATGTACAGGCGCATCACCGCTGCCGCGGCGAGGTAGGTGGGCGTGTAGACGAGCGAGATGAGGGGCTCGGCGAAGACGAACGCGAAGGCGAGCAGCGGATAGACGAGGAGCGCCACCATCGCGTTGGCGCGGCTGTTGAGCGCGAGCATGGCGGCGAAGTCCCCCGACGAGTGGTGCCGGCTCATGCTCGGCAGGAACACGTGGTTCACCGATTGACGGAACATCTGCACCATCGGCGCCATCACCGTGGCCACCGAGAAGGACGCGAACTGAGTCACCGTGAAGAGCGTGGCGGCGATCCACTGGTCGCCCTGCGCGCGAAAGCCGTGCAGCATCCCGGAGAGCGCGAACGGCGCAGCGTGCACCATCTGCTCCTTGAAAGGGCCGCGCTCCACCCACGGGCCACCGAGGCCGTGGTGGCGGCGCACGTACACCATCAGCAGCGCCGACTTGAAGGCGGCGAAGGCGGCGAGCACCCAGAGCACGACGACGAGATCCCGCGTGAAGAAGGCGGCCGCGGAAAGCGCCACCGCGCGCAGCGCCGAGAGCCCCACGATCACCTTCGCCTGCCAGTGCACGCGCTCGTCCACTGTGGGCAGCACGTCCAGCACCCACGAGAAGATCCACAGCGCGACGAAGATCGACACCACGATGCCGTTGTGCGCGACCATGTCGCGCATCGCCGCGGGCAGGAAGGGATCGAGGCGCGAGAGCACGAGCGCGGAGGCGATCCCGGCGAAGACGAGGAAGAGCAGGCACTGGTGCAGATAGAGGCGGCGCCTCGCCGCGTCCGAGCGCGGCATGAAGTAATAGAGGCTCTGCGGCATGCACATCGGCATGATCACGAGCAGCGTGGAGACGGCGAGCCAGAGGAGGCGATACTCGCCGAAGCTCTGCGCGTCGAGCGCGCGCGTGAGCACCACCGGCAGCAGGAACTGCAGGCCGTAGTCGAGCGCGTACGCGGTCCCGAGGGAGACCGCGCGGCGCTCGAGGGATGCCTGGGCCTGGCTCATGGGCGTGGCGGGCGTCCCGGTTCGACCATGAGCGCGATCTCGCGCTCGTAGCGGTCGATGGTGGCGTCGATCGAGTGGTTCTCGCGGTAGTACGCGTTCACGCGCTGGGAGGCTTCGCGCCAGAGGATGTCGTCGCGCATGAGGCGCTCGACCTTCCAGCTTGCTTCCGACACGTCCTGGACCGAGTCGTACACCGGCTCGCCGCCGGGGGTGCGCGATCCCGTGTCGATGAAGGCGACCGTGGGAATCGAGCGCGACCACGCCTGCAGGAAGGTGTTGGGAAAGCCTTCGTAGAGCGAGGTATTGAGCACGAGGCGCGCGCCGTTGAACCAGCCCTCGGCCTCGGTGAACGGCACGAAGCCCTTCATCTCGACATTGGGCAGCGCGCGCGCCGCCTCCACGAGCGAGGCGTAGTACTGCTGCGACTTGCGGTCCGGGTCGGGCCCGCCGATCACGACAAAGCGATAGTTGGGAAGGCGCCGCGCGATCTCGAGCGCGAGCTCGGCGCGCTTGGAGGGGCGCACCGACGCCGTCCACAGCACGTAGCCCGCGCGGTCGGAGCGCGCGAGCGCGGGGGGCACGTAGCAGCTCGGGATCACCACGCCCTCGATGCCGTAGTTGTCGAAGAGCTGCTTCTGCTGTACGTCGTTCTGCGTCACGATGCGGTCGACGTGGCGCACGCCCCACTCGAAGATCTTCCGGTCGCGGCCGAAGCGGATGTCTTCCTTGCCGGGGAGGAAGTCCACGTCGGAGGCGCCCGCGTAGATGGACTTCCTGCCGTGGCGGCTGCAGAAGTGCGCCATGAACGCGGTATATACCGCGGCCGTGCGCTGGTAGTAGACGTCGGCGTCGACGCGCGTGAACGCGCGCCAGAGCGAGGTGAGGCGCGGATGCAGGAAGCGCAGCCCCGGGATCCCCTCGTCGGGCTTGTGCATGTTGTAGACGGTGACGCCCTCCACTTCGGCGCGGTCCGGCTGGCCGTAGTCGAGCGAGATCATCGACACGCGGTAGCCGCGGCGCGCGAGCGCCGGGGCGATCATGCTCTGCTGCACCTCCGCGCCGCCGACCACCTTGATCTCGGTGCTGCCGGAGAGGACCGGCCACGTGGTGGGGGCGAGGAAGCAGATGTGCGGCTTCGCCGCGCCCGGAGATCGGGCGCGTTCGCCGGCGCCTGCCGCGAGCTCGGGGCTAAGCGGCTCGGGCGAACGCATGGGGACGAATGTATTGGCGATAGACACGCTCGAGGCTCTCGGTGGCTTTCTCGATGCTGGCGTTGCCGCGCACCCAGCGAAGCTGCTCGGCGGCGATCTCGTCGCGGTCGAGGTAGGCGTCGACGATGGCGTCGGCGATCTTGCGCGGGTCGCGATCGCCGATCACCTGCTCCGCGCGCGGCAGGATCTGGCGGATGTCGGAGTAATCGGTGCTCACCACGGGCACGCCGAGCACCATCGCCTCGAGCACGGAATTGGGGAAGCCCTCCCACGCGGAGGTCACGAAGAGGACGTCGCTCTGCTTCACGATGGCGGGAAGGTCCTTGCGGGCCCCGGCGAACGTCACGCGGTCGGAAACCCGCGCGCGCTCGTAGTGGCGCATCACTTCGCTCTTGTAGTCGCTGGTGTCGGAGTGCACGCCCGCCTTGTAGCCCGCCTGCGGGGCGAGGGAATCGCCGAGGAAGAGCACGCGCCATTCGGGCGCGCGCTTCACCAGCGCCGCGGCGACGTCGATGGCGAGCGGGTAGTCCTTCGCGGGCTTGATCGCGCCCACGAGGGTCGCGACCCGATGCTCGCCCGGACCGAAGAATTCGCGGGGATAGTCGCACGCGCTTTCGGCCTGGCGCTGGAATTCCTCGACGCGCATGCCGTTCCACACGACGTGAAGCTGGCGCTCGGAGTAGCCGTAGAGCTTCTGCGCGAAGCGCCCGCCGAAGCGGCTGTTGGCCACGAGGCCGTCCACCAGCGGCTTGGTGAGGAGATGGCCGAGGCGCTGGGTCGCCGAGATCTCGTAGTTGCTGCTGCGCTCGGAGTTGAGCACCGGGACGCCGGTGCCGAACGCGGCGATGCGCGCGTAGATGTCGCCGTCGAAGAGGAAGCCGTGCGCGATGTCCGGGCGCCATGACTTGATGAAGCGGCGCAGCCGCCCGAGCACGTGCCGGTCGAGCTTGCTCACCTTCTGGTCGACGACGAGCTCGACGCCCGTGCCCTGCAGGTCCTTCGCGCGCGGCACGCAGTCGTTCAGCGTGTAGACCGCGACGGCGTTGCCGTGGCGCACCAGCTCGCGGGCGAGCTCCACCACCTGCTTCTGGGCGCCGCCCAGGTCGAGGTCACTGATAATGAACAGCACGCGCATCGCCGGCTCCCTGGTTCGTTTCCATGCTCGAGCTCGCCCAGCGCTCGCGCCACATCTCGAAAGCCACGAGGAGCCACACCTTCTGCACGTCGAGGCGGTCGTTCGCCTCGCCGCCGTCGCGGAAATTGGAGAGCGCGGTGGCCACCCTGTCCGGATCGAAGATGCCGGCGTCGCGGATGCGCACGGGATCCAGGTAGCTCGCCACCAGCGGCGCGAGCTCCCCGCGCATCCAGCGCGCGAGCGGAATCGCGAAGCCCTGCTTGGGCCGGTCGATGAGGGCGCGCGGCACGTGGCGATAGAGCACCTTGCGCAGCAGGTGCTTGGTGCCGAGCGCGCCGCGGCGAAGATGCGGCGGCAGGCGCAGCGCGAATTCCGCGACGCGGTGGTCGAGGAGCGGCTCGCGCCCTTCGAGCCCCACGGCCATGGTCGTGCGGTCCACCTTGGTGAGGATGTCGTCGGGCAGGTAGTAGCGCAGGTCGCAGCGCGCCATCTGGTCGGCGAAGGACGGCCCGCCCACGCAGTCGCGCGCGGCCACCTCGCCGCCGAGGAGGGACGAGACCTCCCATGGCGTCCAGAAGGACATCGCGAGGTCGTACATCGTCGCGCGGTCGAGCGCGGGAAAGAGCACGTGCAGCTTCTCGACGCGTTCCACCACGTTGCGGCGTGCCGCGTGGCGCCACTCGCCGGGCATGGGCAGCGCGTTCATCACCGAGCGCAGCGCGCGCGGCGAGACCTTGCCGATGGCCGCGCGTGCGGCGCCGGGCCAGCGCGAGAGCGCGCGTTCGCGCTCGAGCACGACGCCGTAGTGCGAGTAGCCGCTGAAGAGCTCGTCGCCGCCGTCGGCGGAGAGCGCCACCTTCACGTGCTCGCGCGCCATCCGCGAGACGAGGTAGGTGGGCACGCCCGACGGGTCGCCGAAGGGCTCGTCGAAGAGCTCCGACCATTGCGAGAGCACACCGAGCATGTCGTTCGCGGTGACGATCTTTTCCGTGTGGCGCGTGCCCAGGTGTTGCGCGACCTTCTTCGCCCACTTCGATTCGTCGTAGCGCGGATCGTCGAAACCGATGGTGAAGGTGCGCACCTCGCCGCCGCCGTAGCGCTGCAGGAGGGCCGCCACGAGCGAGGAATCGAGGCCGCCCGACAGGAACACTCCCACGGGCACGTCGGAGACCATGCGATAGCGGCACGCGTCGATGAGGAGCGTCTCGAGGCGGTTCTCCAGATCCTCCTCGCTTCCCTGGAGCGTTTCTTCGTTGGCGACCGGCGTCCAGTACTTGCGCGCGACGGGCTCGCCCACTTCGCCCAGCTCGAGCCAATGACCGGGCATCAGCTTGTGAACGCCCTTGTAGATGGAGCGCGGCGCCGAGATGTATCCGTACTGCAGGTACTGGCCCACCGCGTCGCGGTCGATCTCGGCTCGCCACGACTGGAAGGCCCGCAGCGCCTTCAGCTCCGAGCCGAACCAGAGATTCGATCCGTTCCACGCGTAGTAGAGGGGCTTCACGCCCATGCGGTCGCGCAGCAGCATGAGGCGTCGCTCGCGCTCGTTCCACACGGCGATCGCGAACATGCCGATGAATTTGTCGACGGCCTTCACGCCCCACTCCTGCAGGGCAGCGAGGATCACCTCGCTGTCGCCGCTCGAGCGGAAGCGGTGGCCCAGGCCCTCCAGCTCCGCGCGCACGACGGCGAAGTTGTAGACCTCGCCGTTGAACACCATCGTGAGCGTGCCGTCGGGCGAGCGCATCGGCTGGTGGCCGAGCGGCGAGAGATCGAGGATCGAAAGGCGCGTATGGCCGAGCGCCACGCGTCCGCCGGGGCGCACCCACACGCCGTTGTCGTCGGGGCCGCGCGCCCTGAGGCTCGCCACCGACGCGCCCAGGTCGGCGAGCCAGGGCGCGGGATCGCCGCGCCGGGACCAGTATCCGGTGATTCCGCACATCGCTAGATCCTCGTTCCCATGTTGTCGCGCGAACGGCGCGGCACGACCAATGCGCTCCTCACGAGCGGGCGCGCCGCTTCCGCGGCCTCGCGCTTCCTCTTCGCCTGGACGCCGAACATGAGGCCGATGCCGAGCCAGAGGAAGCTTTGCTCCGCCACGGGGGTAAAGCTGCTGCCGACGAATCCCGCCACCATGAAGCTCACCAGCGCCACCGCGCATCCCTCGAAGAAGCCCTGCTCCTGGGGCGTGAGGAGCGGATCCTTCGCGAGCTTTCGGAAGCCGCGCCATACCGTGAACCAGAAGGCGAGGAGGAGGATCGTGCCGACGACGCCGAAGTCGAGGAGCGCCCCGAGGTAGGCGCTGTGCGGGTGCGTGACCTGCATCATCTCGCCCAGGCGCATCGCCGGGGACCAGAGCACCGACTGCAGGCCGTGGCCGAAGAAGGGCTTGTCGAAGAGCTCCGGCAGGAGCGGCTGCCAGATGTCGTCGATGCGTCCGGCGCTCACGCCCTCGGCGCCCTCCCCCGCACCCATCTCCAGCCGGTACCAGATGGCGCCTGGCGTGAGGAGGAGCGCCAACGGGATCAGCACCGCCGCGAGGAGGAGGAGCTTCTTGTTGCGCCGGCGCGAGACGAGGTACATCACCACCACCAGCGCGAGCGTCATGAAGGCGTTCCTGGAGAAGGTGAGGATGAGCGCGATGCCCACCAGGCCCATGGACAGGAATAGGAGCGTCTTCAGCACCGGGCGCCGCGTCCGGTCCCAGGTGAAGAGCAGGATCGCGATCGCCGTCACGTAGAGGCGCCCGAGGTCGTTCGCGTGCATGCCCAGCGGCGACAGGAAGTGGCGCGCGTACTCGCTCGCGAGCTGGCCGAACTTCACGGTGGAATTGAGGAAGAAGCCGATCACCATGAAGCCCATGAACCACATCGACACCATCATCGGCACCATGAACTTGTGCGGCTCACGCGCGCGCGCATAGGCCGCGCCCACCATGAGCGAGTAGGCGACGAGGATGAGGGGCTTCAGCACCAGGTCGCGGATGTAGCCGATGTTGTTCTTGTAGTCGATCTGCTCGGTCTCGATGAAGACCGGCGGGATCTGCTGCACGTGCCCCATGCCGATGATGCCGGCCAGGATGAGCGGCGCGATGAAGACCGGGATCAGCCACCACGGCATGAGCCGCTTCACCGAGCCGTCGGGCATCGCCGCCAGCAGGTACGACATGAAGGTGCCCACCAGGAGCACGTTCAGCGGATTGAGGCCCGTCACGCCGAACATGGCCCGCGGGAAGATGTAGCTCGCGGAGATCGGCATGATGAGGATCATCACCAGCACGCCGACGCGGAAGTCGCGCACCGTGAAGACGAACACGATCGCCGCGAGGCAGATGAGCGCGGCGGAGACCTCGGCGAAGGCGACGAAGGCACCCCAGGCGATGCCGAGGAGCACCAGGCCCGCGATGGCCGCGTAGCGCACGCGCAGCGACGAATCGTGCATCGGGAAGGAAGAGGCCATGGCAAACATGGTTCTCAATTCCCCGCCGCGCCGGCCATGCGCGCGGCGTCGGACGCGGGCATCGCGCCGAGGAGGGACGCGACGAACGCCTGCTGCGCCGCGTAGGCCGCGTCCGCATCCGTGGAAATGCTCGAGACGCGCACCAGCATCCCGTCGGGAATGCGCCCGGCGAGACCGGCGGCGAGTTGCGTGCGCAGCCGCTCGAAGCGCCCGCGCACGACGCGATCGCCCATGGTGAACCAGTAGGTGACGGGCTCGGCGCGATCGCCGCGCACGGCGAACATGCGCGTCACCGGGATCGTGCGTCCGGCGGCGGCGAGCTCGCCTTGCCCGAGCGCGTGGATCGTGAAGCCCTGCGCGGTGTAGCAGACCTCCTGGCGATGCGCCTTCAGCGCGTCGCTCTGGTCGCCGCCGTAAGCGACGATGAGCATCATCAGCTCGCCCCGGGAATTCACGTACGAGCGGCTCACGGTGCTCGAGTAGATGCGATCGAGCTTCTCCTGCACCTCGGTGGTGGGCGCGACCGGCGCGAGCGTGGGATCGATGGACCAGTCGCCGAAGGCTCGCGGCACGAGACGCTCGAGGTCGAGCGCCGGGCCTTCGGCGTGAACCGGTTTCAGGGTCGGGGCAGCGATGGCTGCGGCGAGCATCAGGAGCGCGGCGGCAAAAGGCACGAGGCGCGAGGAGTCAGGCACGAGGCGTGAGGCATGAGGCATGAGAGGGTCGCCTTGCGGGAAGCTCGGCTCCCGGGCAGCTTGCTTCTCATGCCTCATGCCTCGTGCCTCATGCCTCGTAACTTTATCGACGCCGAGAAGTATCGCGAACGCTGTCACGAACACCAGCATGCCGGCCGCCGCATGTAGTGTCCCCGCCGCCGCGTCGTCGCCGAGGTGATAGGCCACCATCACGAGGAAGAGCACGCGCGCCACGTTGGCGACGATGGCGATGGGCACCATCGCGGCGAGCATGAAGGCCACGCGCAGCTTGCCCGCCGGGGGCGTGAGGTGCGTATAGAGAAGGCTCAGCGCGCACAGGCTATAGAGCGAGTTGAGCCCGGAGCAAGCGTCGGCGACGAGCATCTCGTGGTTGCCCACCAGGAGCGTCACGCCCTGGCGCTCGACCGGGTAGCTCGCGATGCGCAGGACCGCCTCGACCACCACCGAGACCAGCGTCTTCAGCGGCAGCGCGATCGCCTCGAGCACGAAGCCCGGCAGCGGCACGAAGAAGAGCAGGAACACGAACGCGAAGGCGAGCGCCCTCACCGCCCGAGGCCCGCGCATCATCAGCAGCACGCCGATGAGGATCGGGAAATGGGACAGGACCTCGAAGAGCGGCAGCGATTGCGAGCGCCCGACAATATAGAGCAGGAGGCCCGCCCCGAAGAGGAGCGCGCCGGCGGCCATCGCGCGGGGGGAATCCTCGAGAAGGGCCGCACGGCCGCGCCACACCAGGTAGCAGAACACCACGAGCACGATCGGGCCGTGCGCGTACTCGTCGTCGCGCCACAGCGTGCGCGCGAGCTCGAGATACGTGGGCACATAGAGCACGAGGAGGCCCGCGAGGATCGCGAGCCAGGGCTTCCAGCGTCCCCGCTCGACTGTTGCGAGGCCCGGCTCCCCCAGGACCGTCGACATGGAGGCGCGTCCCGGTCAGTAGGCGTTGATGATGGAGCCGACCACGCGCGCGCCGGTGCCCGCCAGCTCCTTCACCACCTTGGACGTCGATGCGACCGAGGTATGGTCCTTGCGGGCGACCACCAGCGCATCGCCGGCGCGGTACGCGATGCTCTGCGCGTCGGCGAAGCGCTTGGCGGGCGGCGTGTCGATGATCACCACGTCGTAGCTGGACTGCAGCTCCTTCATGAGGAGCCCGAACGACGGGCGCGACAACAGCTCCTGCGGGTTGGGCGGCAGCGGCCCCGCCGGCAGCACGAAGAGCCGGTTCAGGCCATGGATCGGGAAGGTCACCTTGTGCTCGGTGCGCCCGGAAAGGAGCGTGGACAGGCCGTGCCCCTGCGGAAGCCCGAAGATCTTGTGCTGGCGCGGGGCGCGCAAGTCCGCGTCCACCAGCACCGTGCGCGCGCCCAGCTGCGAGAACACCACGGCGAGGTTCGCCGCGAGGTAGCTGCGCCCTTCGCCCGCGTCGGGGCTCACGATCACCAGCGCGTTCCTGCCCTGCTCGGGGTTATACCAGCGGATGAGGAGCTGGGTTCTCAGCGCGCGAAGCTCTTCCGTGCGCGGATGGAACGGCGCGAAAGCCGCCACCAGCTCATTGGACGGCTGGATGCCCTTCGCCTCGGTGTCGCGCACCAGGTGTGGGAAGTCGTACTGCTTGGCGAGCGCGAAGCGCACGTCGTTGTCGCTGATGAGGCCCAGGCGCACGGCGGCCTCGCCGAAGCGCACGCCCGCGTCGCGCTGCAGCTCCAGCACCCGGTCGATCTCGTGCGCGGTGAGCTTGCCCTCCTCCACCAGGATCGCGCCAATCAGGCGATCGGAGCGCAGCACCGTGGCGGCGCGCAGGGGCTCGAAGGTGACGACGTTTTCCTGGTGGCTCATTTCAATTCCTCAAGCGGGACTGGGGAGTGCCCTGGGAGACGCGTCGCCCCCCAGGAGTCGCGACGGGTGCCAGGTCTGGATCGAGCCCAGCAGCGGCACGTCCATGCCGATCATCACGGCGTCGAGGTCCGGGTCGGAGCGCACGCGGCGATCGAGGATCTCCAGCAGGAAGATCGCGGCGAGGCCGAGCAGCGTGCCCACGAAGAAGCCGAGCGCGATGTTGAGCGGCACGCGCGGGCGCATCGGGAAGGTGGGCTCGATGGCGGCATTGAGAACCGTCACGTTGGTCAGGCGCGCGGCGCTGTCGACGTTGTTCACCATCTTGCGGGCGAGCGCGGCTTCGTACGCCTTCTTGGCGGTGTCCACGTCCTGCTGCAGGACGAGCGCCTCGTTGCGGGCGTCGCGCAGGTCCGCCACGCGCTTCCTCTGCGCGGCGAGGTCGGCCTTGAGCGCGCCCTCGCGCGCGCGGCTTTGCGCGGTGGCGGTACGCACGCCGCCCACCACCGTGCGCATCTCGGCGTTGAGGCGATCGCGCAACGCCTGCACTTCGGAGGCCTGCTGCTGGTATTGCGGATGATTCGGGCCCAGGCGCGTGGACAGCTCCTGGAGCTTGGATTCCGCGCGCAGCATCTCGGTCTTGAGCGTGGTCACGAGCGGGCTCGCGAGGACTTCGGGAAGATTCTCGGTGGCGCTGCGGCCGTTCGCCTGGCCCAGCCGCGCGGCCGAATCGTAGGTCAATTCGGTGGCGCGCAGCGTCTGCGAGGAGAGCTCGTTCAGGCGCGCGGTCTCGACGTCGACGCGCTCGTCGGTGGCGAGGATTCCCTTGTCGCGCTGGAACGCGGCGAGCTTGCCCTGCGCGTCCTCGAACCCCTTCCTCAGGCCCTTCAGCTGCTCGTCGAACCACGTCGCGGCGTCCTTGGTGGGCTCGATGCGAAGGTTGAGCGTCACGTCCATGTACGCCTTGGCGAACGCGTTGGCGACGGCGGCCGCGTACTTGGCGTGGCTCGCCGAGTAGGTGATGCCGATCACGGAGCTTTGCGACACGTCGACCCTCAACTTGGTGAGCACGCCCTGCGCCACCCAGTCCACGATCGTGCCGGGGCTGCCGGCCTTCTGCCACGCGGCCTGCACGGCATCGCCCTCGGCGAGTCCCAGGTCCTGCACCACCCTGCGCGCGGTGCGCTGGCTCTGGATGATGTCGACCTGCGTCTGCATGTAACCCAGCTGCTGGCGCGCCGGCGTGAGCTGCTGGTTCAGCGACTGCTCGTCGCGGTTGTCGACCAGCACCGAGACCGTGGCCTCGTAGGTCTTGGGCAGAAGCAGCGTCACCGCGATGGTGGCGGCGACGGTCGCCGCCAGCAGCCCGAGGAAGACCCAGATGCGGCCGCGGAGGGCGAGCAGGAACTGATGGAAATTCATGGCGGCTTTCGCAAGGCGGTGTCTTGGACTAGAAGAGGCTCTCTGCCACGTGGATCACGTCGTCGGGCTGCACGCGGTCGGTGAGGCGCGCGTCGACGCGATGCACGTTGCCGTTCTCCGAGCGACGGCTGATCTGCAGGCCGCGCTCGGTGCCGCGCACGGTGACGCCGCCGCCGATGGCGAGCGCCTGCATCACGGTCATGCCGCGCGAAAGCGGATACGCGCCCGCCTTCTGCACCTCGCCGTAGATGTAGACCATCGGCGCTTTCTGCACGAAGATGGTGTCGCCCGGCTCGAGGGAGATGTTCTTCGACAGGTCGCCGTTCCTCATCATCGCGCCCAGGTCCACTTCGAGCTTCTCCTGGGTGCCGTTGCGGTTGGTGAGGATCGTCACCTCGTCGGAGCCGCCGGGAGCGATGCCGCCCGCGGAGGCGAGGAAATCGGAAAGCCGCACGTTGGTGGAGTCGAGCGGATAGCGCCCAGGCTTCGCCACGGCGCCGAGCACCGAGACTTGCCGGCTATTCACCTGCGCGAGGGACACGTTCACCTCGGGATTCACGACGAACTTGCCCGCGCGCAGCTTGTCGGCGATGCGCGAGCCCGCCTGGTACGGCGTGAGGCCGGCGACCGGGACCTCGCCGATCATCGGGAAGAGGATGCTGCCGCGCTCCGAGACCCTCGCCTCGGTGGTGAGCTCGGGATTGCGGAAGACGGTGATGCGCACGACGTCGCCCATGCCGAGCGATTCCAGGCGAATGTCGCTCGAGGCCTGCGGCTGCGTGGCAGCGGGTGACTGCTGCATCGACGGCGCGGTATACGAGCTCGCCGCGGCCGGCAGGGTGACGGTGAGCTGCGCGACGTGCTCGGCCGCGGAGGCGTCGAAGGCGATCGCGAGGAGCGGAAGCGAGAGGGCGAGTTTCAAGGTGTGCATGGGTCGGTTTCTCCGGGTTTTTCGGCAACGCCGGCCCCGCCGCGCCGGGCGCGGAACGAGACGAACATGCCGGGGTCCTGCTACGAGCGCTTGGAATTACGGCGCACGATGAAGCCCACGAGCGCGAGCCCGGCGAGCATCATCGCCCACTCCGACGGCTCGGGAACGGGGGTCACGGGGCCGTAGCGCCCGACCGGCCTGCCGATTCCCTGGTTGCTGTTCAGGGGGGACGTGAAGGCCTGCGTCTGGGGCGGGGCGCCCTGGATCGCGCCGTAGTAGAACGAGTCGCGGGTGCCGCGGGCGGCGGGGTTGGTTTGTGCGTTGGCAGCCGTCGCTGCCGCGGCGAGGACAAGAGCTATCGATAGGTTGCGAATTGCGGGTCTCATGAGCGTATCTCCTTGTGAGAGATAGCCTAAGGTCCACGCGTGACACCCTTGGGGAAAGCGTGCGTCCCGGCGTTAGTCCAAACGGACCACCCGGTGGTCAGAACCCGATCCGCGCCTCGACGAAAACCACATCGACGTCGTAGTCCGCGAACATGAGGTTGCTGGTACGCACCTCGCGGTTTATGCCCGACTGCAACAGGATCTTGGCGGTGGGCCGGTAAGAAATACTCGCGCCGAAGAGACGCACGTGGTGGCGCACGTTCACGCCCACGAGCGGGTCGCCGCGATAGTCCCACACGTTGTACTCGGCGTTGCCCTGCACCGTGATCTTGTCGGTCACGTTCCAGCGCGGGCGCACGTAGCCGCCGGTGATGAGGACGAAGCTCGTCTGGATGTCCTCCGCGGGCCCCACGTCGCGGGTGAGCGCCGCCTCGACGGTGAGCTTGCCGGTGGGCGTCCACGTGTAGCGCGCCTTCACGATCGGGCCGCTGTAGTTGCGCTGCGAGCCCTGGTCGTACTTGCGCGAAACCTCTTCGATGCGAGCGTCGAAGCGCGAATGCCCGGTGAGTATCCACGTCGCCATCACGCCCACGCCGTACTGCCGGTAGGAGTTTTCGAAGGCCGTGCCGGCGATGTCGGTGCCGTTCGGCAGGCGGCCGTGCTCGATGCGCGAGACGACGCCCACGCTGTTGTCCTGGGGCGTCACGTACGAAAGTCCCACCTCGCCCGACTCGATGTCGATGTCGTTCACCTTGCGAAGCGCACTGCCGTGGCGTGTCTGAATGCCCTGCAGGCCCGCGCTCACGCGGTAGCGCGGCGTCACGAGGTAGTTGCCCGTGGCGTAGAGCGTGCGCGAGGTGACGAGGTCGGGCTCGCGGTTCTGGATGTTGGCGAAGCTCGCGAGGCCCTCGGCCTCGGTGTAGCCGAGGGTGCCGTGGGCGCCGGGGTTCAGCACCCAGTCGAGGTTGCCGCGCAGCGTGTGGCCGTTGAAGTCGAAATCCTTGAAGTACCTGTACTGGCTCTTGAACCACGTGTACTCGGCGGTCACGTGCTGCTGGCTCCAGGTGCCGTTGAGGGACGCGCCCACGTGCGTGGTGTTGACCGTGTCGCCCTTTTGTCCGGTGTTGGCGAAGAGCGGATTCATGTCTTTCGACAGCCGCAGCACGTTGGAATCGTGGGTCAGGTTCTCCGCGGCCCAGAGCTCCACGCGGTCGTCGAAGAGCGCCCATGACGCCGACGGCGCGAGTGCCGCGCACACGGCTGCGGCGAGAAAGTTCTTCTTCATGCGCGCGCTACCAGAAGCGCCATTGGCCGTTCGCGAGGATCCACAGTCCGAGTGTGCCATTTGTGATCGCATGTGAGAAGACGGACATCCACAGGTTGCCGGTTCGCAGGTACACCCAACCGTATCCGAGCCCGGCGGCGAATCCGGCGAGCCACAGCGAGTGTTCGGAGGCGAAGACGAGCGAGGATATAACAAATGCGCGCCACGAGGCGCGCCGCGGATCGAGCGCGAGGAAGTCGCGCGCGTCGATCCAGCGCATCACGAGCGAGCGCCAGAAGAGCTCCTCCATAACCGGCACCACCAGCGCGAGGCCGAAGAGCCTCAGCCCGGCGAGCGTCCAGTCGAGGGTGCCGTCGGCTCGCGTGGGATCGAAGCCCGGCGCCCGGCCGATCGCCATCCAGCCGCGATCGAGGTGAATCCACGCGAAGAAGACCGCGAGGCCGACGCCGATCGCGAGGAGCCAGTCGCTCGCGCGCGCCGGCTTCGCCGCGCGCAGCTCCGTGTAGCGGGGCCAGAGGAGCGCGAGCAGCGCCGCGACCGCCACGCCGCGCAGCGCCGTCGCCCACATCCCGTGAGGCAGGGCGATGAACGCGATGAAGAGCGCGAAGGGCGCGGCGCGGGCGAACATGGAAAAACCGGGGCGGGTACGCATTCTCGTGAGCGACGGCGGGATGATGACATCACGACGTCGCCGCAAGTAATCCGTACCCGACCTCGGTTTTTCCTATAGGTTCACGAGGCGCAGCGCGAGGG
>JBBRTF010000029.1:0-56631 GCA_038244725.1 Burkholderiales bacterium | reverse complement strand
GCGGAGTCGAGGATCCAGACTTCCCCACCGTCCACGATCGCGTTGAGCGCCGCGGGCAGCAGGCGGCAGGGAAGTTGGACCGAGCACGGATTGCTGTCGGAGCCGTCGACCGAGAGGTACGCGCGAAACGACAGCGCCTGGGCAGCGGAGCACGACAGCATGGCGAGAAGCGCGAGGATGCTGCGCGAAGCGGTGCGAAGTTGCATGGGATCTCCCCGGAAAGATATGGCTTGCCGGAGGGCGAGCCGAGGAGATCATGACACTGAAACCGCGCCTTCCCAATGAGAGGGCGCCTCGCGGCGCCCGTCCATTCGAATCGTTCCCGACCGTTATTGCAGGGCCGTCGCCGTGAGGAAGCCAGAGGAGCTGGTGTTATCGGTGATGTGGTTGTTGCCCAGCGTGCGGATGATCGAACCGGTATTGGACTGAACCCACGCGAAGTTGTTGTTGGCGATCATGCTGTAGCTGACGGCGATCGCGGCCGAACCCACGCCGGCGGTTTCGCTGTCGAGCGCAGTGCTGGTGCCCTCGATCGTGCAGCGCGTCACGAAGACGCGTGCGACGGCGCCGGGAATGGCCAGGATTGACGCGGACTTGCCGACGGTCACCGGCCCCGTGTTGTAGTTGGCGGAGTCGAGGATCCAGACTTCCCCGCCGTCTACGATCGCGTTGAGCGCCGCGGGCAGCAGGCGGCAGGCGGCAGGCCTGCGCTGGCGCACATTCGTCCACATCGACAGGCGCACTTCGATCGCGACACCGACAACTCTCTGTGCATTTCCGTGCCTTCCGTGTTCCTCTCTCGGGTATTTCTTCAGTCTTCGTGCGTGATCTCGCCGGCGGCGATGTGCAGGCGCCGGTCGCAGCGCTTGGCGAGCTCCGCATCGTGGGTGACGAGGACGAGCGTCGTGCCGCGCTCGCGGTTCATCCCGAAGAGGAGATCGATGATGTGCTCCCCGGTCTCGGAGTCGAGGTTGCCGGTGGGCTCGTCGGCGAAGAGGAGCCTGGGCTCGGTGACAAAGGCGCGCGCCACGGCCACGCGCTGCTGCTCGCCGCCCGAGAGCTGGCGCGGATAGTGCCCGAGGCGCTCGCCGAGGCCCACGCGTTCGAGCCCCGCGCGCGCGCGCGCGGCGGCGTCGGCCCCGCGCGCGAGTTCGAGCGGCAGCATCACGTTCTCGAGGGCGGTGAGCGCCGGCAGGAGCTGGAACGACTGGAACACGAAGCCCACCATCTGGCCGCGCAGGCGCGCGCGTCCGTCCTCGTTCAGCGCGAAGAGGTCTTCATCGCCGATCCACACGCGCCCGGCACTGGGAACGTCGAGCCCCGCGAGCAATCCCAGGAGCGTGGACTTGCCCGATCCCGACGCTCCGAGGATCGCCACGGCCTCGCCGGCGCGCACCTCGAAGCTCGCCTGCTTCACGATGGTGAGGACGTGGTCGGGTGTGGCGACTTGTTTGGTGAGCCCTTCCGCCTTCACAATGCTCAAGCCGATGACTCCCTTCGAATCGAAAATGCGTGGATCGCTGCGCGCGGCGCTTGCCGCCGCCGCGCTTTGCCTTGCGGCGGCGCCCGCGCTCGCCGCGCGCACCGTCATGGTGTTCGGCGACAGCCTTTCGGCCGCCTACAACCTCGCGCCCGAGCAGGGCTGGGTGCACCTCGTCGGCGAGCGCATCGCGCGCGCGGGCCTTCCCTGGCAGGTGGTGAACGCGAGCATCTCCGGTGAGACCACGGCGGGAGGCCTCGCACGCATGCCCGAGGACCTGAAACGCCACAAGCCCTCGGTCGTCGTGATCGCGCTCGGCGCGAACGACGCGCTGCGGGGACTGCCGGTGGCGGGAATGCGCTCGAACCTCGAGAAGATGATCCGGCTCGCGCGCGCGGCGCACGCCCAGCCGGTGCTGGTGGGCCTCATGATTCCCCCGAATTATGGCATCGATTACGCGGCCGGGTTCCGGGACATGTACGCCGCCATCGCCGCGAAAGAGAAGATCCCGCTCGTGCCTTTCCTGCTGCAGGGAATCGCCGACAAGCCCGAGCTTTTCCAACGCGACCAGCTGCATCCCACCGCCGAAGCCCAGCCGCGCATCGCCGACAACGTGTGGCCCGTGCTCGCGCCGCTGCTGAAGAAGGGCCCGTGACCGAGCTCCCGTTCCATCGCGAGCGCCCGGATTCGAGCGTCGCGACGCCGCTCGCGCTCGGCGAGCTGCGCGAATTCGACGCGGTGATCGACGCGCGCAGCCCCTCGGAATTCGCCGACGACCACCTGCCCGGCGCGATCAACGTCCCGGTGCTCGACGACGAGGAGCGCATCATCGTCGGCACGATCTACAAGCAGCGCTCCGCATTCGAAGCCAAGCGCGCGGGGGCTCCGATCGCCGCGCGCAACATCGCGCGCGCCATCGAGGAACGCTTCGCCGATCGGCCTCGGGAGTGGCGCCCGCTCGTCTACTGCTGGCGCGGAGGCGGGCGCTCGGGCTCGCTCGTGCACGTGCTGCGCCAGGTCGGATGGCAAGCGATGCGCCTGGATGGAGGCTACAAGGCATTCCGCCGCCAGGTCGCCGCCGAGCTCGAAGTGATGCCCGCGCGCTTCCGCTTCCAGGTGATCTGCGGCGCGACCGGCTCGGGCAAAAGCCGCCTGCTGGAAGCGCTCGCGCGCGCCGGTGCGCAGGTCCTCGACCTCGAGGTGCTCGCGGCGCACCGCGGCTCGGTCCTGGGCGAGCTTCCCGACGCGCCGCAGCCGTCGCAGAAATCCTTCGAGACATCCCTCTGGAGCGCGCTTTCGGGCTTCGATACGGCGCGCCCGGTATTCGTCGAGTCCGAAAGCAAGAAGGTCGGCAACCTGCGCGTGCCCGATGCGCTGATCACGCGCATGCGCGCCTCGGCCTGCCTGCGCCTGGAGGCGGACACCGCCACGCGCGTGGCCCTCCTTCTCGAGGACTACGAGCACTTCGTGAAGAACCCCGAGGCGCTCGCCGCCAAGCTCGATTGCCTCACGCCGCTGCACGGCGAGGAGCGCATCGGCACCTGGAAGGCACATCTCGAAAGTGGCCACTGGGAGGCGCTCGTACGCGAGCTCCTCGAGAGCCACTACGACCCGGCCTACCGGCGCTCTCTATTGCGCAACTACGTGGGCGCCGAGTCCGCGGAGCCGGTGGAGGTGCGCGACATCTCCGCGAGGGGGATCTTCGCCCTCGCCGAGCGCCTCGCCCGCGACCACGGCTAGGCCATATCGGTTAAACTCGCACGAAAATAACGACTTCCATCGAGTAGACCAGCGCAAAGTGGCCGAACGCCCTCAGAAGATCGGTAAGTACAGCATCCTTTCGGATCTGGGCCAGGGCGCGTCCGCCGACGTCTACCTCGCGGAGGATCCGTTCAACGACCGCAAGGTCGCGATCAAGCTCGCCAAGACCGACATCGAGATGGGCGACGAGGAGGCGAAGCGCTTCGAGCGGCTCTTCCTCAACGAGGCCTCGCTCGCCGGCAAGCTGAACCATCCGAACATCGTCGGCGTGTACGACGCGGTCGTCGAGGGCGACCTGCGCTACATCGTGATGGAGTACGTTCCCGGCGGATCGCTGAAGAAGTTCTGCACCGAGACCAACCTGCTGCCGGTGCGCCAGGCGGTGCTGGTGGTCTTCAAGATGTGCCGCGCCATGGACTACGCCTTCCAGAATGGCGTGATCCACCGCGACATCAAGCCCGCGAACATCCTGCTGAGCGACCGCGACGACATCAAGATCAGCGACTTCGGCACCGCGAAGATCTCGCACGCCGAGCACACGCAGATCGACGGCTTCCTCGGCTCTCCGGCATACATGTCGCCCGAGCAGATCAACGAGGAAGGCCCGAGCGTGCAGTCGGACATCTACTCGCTGGGCGTCGTGATGTACGAGCTCCTCACCGGCAAGCTCCCGTTCCGCGCCGAGAACGCGGTGACCATGATCAACAAGATCCTCAACGAGGACGCGGTGCCGATCCAGCAGCTGCGCCCCGATCTTCCCGAAGCGCTGGTGGAGATCGTGAAGAAGGCGATGCACAAGGATCCGAAGGTGCGCTACGGCTCGTGGTTCGAGATGGCGAGCGAATTGGCCAACACCTTCCCGCAGCTCGAGCGCTACTCGCACGAGATCAGCTCGACGGAGAAATTCAACAAGCTGCGCTCGCTCCCTTTCTTCCGCGAGTTCCGCGACGCGGAGCTTTGGGAAGTGCTGCGCGGCGCCGTGTGGGAGACGCATTCGCGCGACGAGAACCTGCTCCTCGAAGGCGAGATCGGCCAGGCCTTCTTCATCATCGTCGGCGGCCAAGTGAAAGTAGTTAAGGACGGCAAGCTCCTGAACGTCCTCAAGGAAGGCGATTGCTTCGGCGAGATGGCCTATCTCTCCGGCGATCGCGCGCGGCGCTCGGCCTCGATCATTTCCGTTTCCGAAGTGCAGCTGCTGAAGATCCAGGCGACGCACCTCGAGAGCCTTTCCGAGGGATGCCAGCTGCGCTTCAACCGCGAGTTCCTGCGCACGCTCATCGAGCGGCTCACGTGGACTTCCTCGGTTCTCGCGCAATTCCGGCGCTGATCGCGGCGTTCGGCGCGTTTCCCGCCGCCGCGGCCGATTGCTCCGCGCTCGACGGCGCCTACCAGTTCAAGTCGGCGCTCCCCGGCTCATCGCGCGAGCTTTCGATGCTGACTCCGGGCCCGGCCAACAGCAAGCTGCGCCGCGTCGACGAGCCCGGCAAGGGACCGAAGTCGCTCGCCGGCGGCACGGTGATTCAACGCCCGAAGACGACCCTCGTCGACCCGCCCGGGCGCAAGCCCGTGCACAGCGAAGATCGCTTCCCCGCCGCGCGGTGAGGGGGCGTTGTCCCCGGAAAGTCGTACCTGACACGACTTTTTAAGTCGTACCTGACACCACTTATTCGATGAGGCAGATGGCCTGGGCGGCGATCCCCTCGCCGCGGCCGGTGAAGCCGAGGGTCTCGGTCGTCGTCGCCTTCACGTTCACGCAGTTGCGCGGGACCGCGAGGTCGGAGGCGATGTTGGCGACCATCGCGGCGATGTGGGGCGCCATGCGCGGAGCCTCGGCGATGATCGTCGCGTCGACATTCACGATGTGCAGTCCACGCTCGCGCAGGAGCGCCGCCGCGCGACGAAGGAGCTCGCGGCTGTCGATGCCCTTGTACCTCGCGTCGCTGTCGGGAAAGTGCCGGCCGATGTCGCCCAGGGCCGCGGCGCCCAGCAACGCGTCGCAGATCGCGTGCAGCAGCACATCCGCGTCGCTGTGGCCGAGGAGCCCCTTGTCGTGCGCGATCTCGACTCCGCCGATGACGAGCTTGCGGCCCGCTACGAGCTTGTGGACATCGAAGCCCTGGCCGATCCGCATGGTCAGAGCGTGATCCGGCCCTGGCGCTCGAGGATCATCTCGGCCACCTGCAGGTCCTCGGCGAAGGTGACCTTGATGTTGGTGCTCTCGCCCTGCACCAGGCGCGGCGAGTTGTAGCCGGTGGATTCCACCGCCTCCGACTCGTCGGTGGCGGCGGGCTTCTTCGCGAGGCCGCGGCGCAGCACGTCGTAGCGGAACATCTGCGGGGTCTGCGCGCGCCACAGGCCCGTGCGCGGAAGGGTGTCGGCGACGCGCTGGAGCTCGTCCGCGCGCTTGAGCGTGTCCGCGAGCGGGATCGCGAGGAGCCCCCCCACCGGGTCGTCGCCCACCTCGTCCAGGAACTGCTCCACCAGCTCGGTGAGGATGCACGGACGTGCCGCGTCGTGGACCATGACCCAGTCGTCCTTGGCGATGCGCCCCTCGAGGAATTCCAGCGTGTTGAGCACCGTCTCCGCGCGGCGCGCGCCGCCGCAGAACGTGGCCTCGATCTTCTCCGGCAGCGCGCTCCAGTCGTGCTCGCCCCAGTGGCGGTCCATCGGCGAGAGCACGACGAACACGCGCTCCACGCGCGAGACCGCCGCGATCGATTCGATCGAATGGAACATCATCGGCTTGCCGGCGAGAGGAAGGTATTGCTTCGGAAGCGCATCGCCGATGCGAGTGCCCTGTCCGGCCGCGAGCACCAGTGCGAAGACTTTTGGCATGAGCTGACCAGTAGACGGCCTCCATTATACTTGGGGCCAATGATCGGGCGGCGAATCATCGTGTTGATCGCTTGTCTCGCCGCCGGTTGCGAAGAGGCCCCGAAGCCCATCGCCCCGGTCGCCCAGTCGGGCGAGCTCGTGGTTCTCACGGTGAACGGGCCGTCCACCTATTTCGAGGATGCGCAGGGCCTTCCCTCGGGATTCGAGTACGACCTCGCCACGCTCTTCGCGAAGGAATTGAAGGCGAAGCCTGCCTTCGTGGTGATCGACAATCCCGCGCGCATCGACCGGGTGCTGCGCGACGGGCAGGCGCACATCGCCGCCGCCGCGCTCGCGCGCCACTTCGACTTTCCCGGCGGCCTCGCGTGGGGGCCGTCGTACCTCAGCACGCAGCACCAGATCGTGTGCCGCCCCCTCGAGCCCAAGGCGAAGCGCCTCGAGGACCTCGCGGGAAAGCGCATCGGCGTGATCGAGGAATCCGTCGCCGACTACCTGCTTCCCGATCCGCCGCCCGCGTCGACGCCCATCGAGCGGCTCGCGCCCGGGACTTCCACCGCGGACCTCCTCGAGCAGGTCGCGAGAGGCAGGCTCGACTGCGCGCTGGTGGAATCCACCCGCTACACGCTCGCGCGGCGCTTCTTCCCGCAGCTCGAGGTGGCTTTCAACATGGGCAAACCCACCGAGTACGCGTGGCTGGTGTCGACGGTCGACAAGAAGCGCATCCTCGCGGCGGCGGGGCCCTTCTTCGAGCGCATCAAGAAGGACGGGACGTTGAAGCGGCTCATCGACCGCTACTACGGGCACGCGACGCGCTTCAGCGCCATCGACGCGGGAGCGCTGCTGGAGCAGATCGCCTCGACGCTGCCGGCGCTGCGCCCCTCTTTCGAGGAGGCCGAGCGCCTGAGCGGGGTGGACTGGCGCCTCATCGCGGCGATCGGCTACCAGGAGTCGCACTGGGATGCGAAGGCCACCTCGCCCACCGGGGTGCGCGGCCTCATGATGCTCACCGAGGAGACCGCCGATCGCCTGCAGATCAAGGACCGCCTCGACCCGCGCGAGGCGATCCTGGGCGGGGCACGCTACTTCGCGCTCCTCAAGGAATCGATCCCGGCGCGCATCGACGAGCCCGACCGCACCTGGCTCGCGCTTGCCGCGTACAACATCGGCATCGGCCACCTCGAGGACGCGCGCATCCTCGCGCAGCAGTCGAAGCTCAATCCCGACAAGTGGCAGGACGTGCGCCAGGTGATCCCGAAGCTCGCCGACCCCGAGACCTTCGCGAGCCTCAAGCACGGCTATGCCCGCGGCGCAGAAGCGATGCAGCTGGTGGACAACATCCGCAACTACTACGACATCCTCTCGCGCATGGAGCCGCGCGAGGCGCCGCCGCTGCCCGACGCCGAGGCTCAGTCGTCCACGAGGGGATCGGCTCCGGGCAAGTGAGCGATGTCGTCCCACGCCTCGATCGTCCAGGCGCCGGCGCTCGAGGCGATCGCGTTGAACGATGCGTTGGTGATCGATACCTTGTGGGCCGCCGCGACCGGGATCTCGTGGATGAAGCGATAGATCGTCGAGAGGACGCCGCCGTGGCATACCACCGCGACGCGCCGGCCCTCGTGGACGCGCGCGAGATCCGCGAAGGCGGCGGTCACGCGCTCGTGGAAGGTGCGGCGGCTCTCGCCGCCGGGAATGGCGTAATCGGGATCGCTCTGGCGCAGGCGCGAGAACGCGTCGGGATAGCGCCGGTCGATCTCCTCGTAAGTGAAGCCTTCGCCGACGCCGAAGCTGCGCTCGCGAAAGCGCGTGTCGACGATGAGATCGCGGCCGCAACGCGCCGCGATGCGCCGCGCCGTGGCGAGCGCCCGCCCCAGGTCGCTCGAAACGAGGAGGTCGAAAGGCTCGTCCGCGAGGCGCTCGGCGATCGCCTCGGCCTGCGCGATTCCCAGCCGCGTGAGGGGGCTGTCGCCATGTCCCTGGATGCGCGTCGCGACGTTGAACTCGGTCTCGCCGTGGCGCACGACGATGAAGCGCGTCACCCCGGCGCGGGGCGAGGTCCGATCGACGTGGCCCCTTCCATGAACGGCACGAGCGCCTTCGGGATCGCGACCGATCCGTCGGCGTTCTGGTAGTTCTCGAGCACGGCGACCAGCGTGCGGCCCACCGCGAGGCCCGAGCCGTTGATGGTGTGCACCGGCTCGACCTTGCCCTTCTCGTTGCGATAGCGCGCCTGCATGCGCCGCGCCTGGAACGCCTCGTAGTTCGAGCACGACGAGATCTCGCGGTAGGCGCCCTGTCCCGGCAGCCAGACCTCGAGGTCGTAGGTCTTCGCGCTCGCAAAGCCCGTGTCGCCGGCGCAAAGCAGCATCACGCGGTACGGCAGCTCCAGCTTCTGCAGGATCGCTTCCGCGTGGGACGTGAGCTGCTCGTGCGCCGCGCCCGAATCCTCGGGCTTCACGATCTGCACCAGCTCCACCTTGTCGAACTGGTGGTTGCGGATCATGCCGCGAGTGTCCTTGCCCGCCGCGCCCGCCTCCGCGCGAAAGCACGGCGTGTGTGCGGTGTAGCGCATCGGCAGGTCCTTCGCCTCGACGATGGACTCGCGCACGAAGTTGGTCACCGGATATTCCGAGGTCGGGATGAGGTAGAGGTCGCGGCCCTCGATCTTGAAGAGGTCGTCCTTGAACTTGGCGAGGCTCGACACGCCGTCGGCGCAATCGCCCGACACCATGTACGGCACATAGACCTCGGTGTAGCCGTGCTCGCCGGTCTGCACCTGGAGCATGAACTGGGCGAGCGCGCGGTGCAGCCGCGCGATGGAACCCTTCATCACCGGGAAGCGCGCGCCGGCGAGTTTTGCCCCCGTCTCGAAGTCGAGCCCGATGCCCGAGCCCACGTCGACATGGTCCTTCACGGGAAAGTCGAAGACCCGCGGCGTCCCCCAACGGCGCACCTCGACGTTGTCGTCGCTGGAAGCGCCTTCGGGGACCTCGGGCCGGGGGATGTTGGGGATCACGCGCAGGAACGCGGCGAGCTTCTCCTGGAGCGCGCCCAGCGACTGCTCGTTCGCCTTGAGCTCCTCGCCGATGCCGCCCACTTCCGCGAGCACCGCGGAGGCATCCTCGCCCTTGCCCTTCAGCATTCCGACCTGCCTGGAGAGCGTGTTGCGCTTGCCCTGCAATTCCTCGGTGCGGGACTGCAGCTTCTTCCTCTCGTCCTCGAGCGCGCGGAAGCCCGCCTCGTCGAAGTCGACGCCGCGGCGTTTCAGGCCCGCGACGGCCGCGGGAAGGTCTTTGCGAAGAAGTTGAATGTCGAGCATTCGCGCATTTTAGCTTTTTCCCTTCCGCGCGCCTTCGTCGAGCGAACGCAGGTGCTCGAGCTTCTCGCGGATCTTCGCTTCCAGGCCCCGATCCGTGGGCCGGTAGAACGTGGGCCGCTCCATGCCGTCGGGGAAATAGCTCTCGCCCGCGGCATAGCCCTCCTCCTCGTCGTGCGCGTAGCGATAGTCCTTGCCGTAGCCCAGGTTCTTCATGAGCTTCGTGGGCGCGTTGCGGATATGCAGCGGCACCGGGCGCGTGCCGTCCTCGGCGATGAAGGCCTTCGCCTGGTTGTAGGCCATGTAGACCGCGTTCGACTTCGCGGCGATGGCGAGGTAGACCACGCACTCGGCGAGGGCGAGCTCGCCTTCCGGAGTGCCGAGGCGCTCGTAGACGTCGGCCGCGGTGATGGCGACTTCCAGCGCGCGCGGGTCGGCGAGGCCGATGTCCTCGCTCGCCATGCGGATCATGCGGCGCGCGAGGTAGCGCGGATCGACGCCGCCGTCGAGCATGCGCACCAGCCAGTAGAGCGACGCGTCGGGGTCGCTGCCGCGCACGGCCTTGTGCAGCGCCGAGATCTGGTCGTAGTAGTTGTCGCCGCCCTTGTCGAAGCGCCTGCCGGCGCGCGTCGCCACCGCGTTGACGAAATCGACGTCGGCTCCGCGGCGGCCCTCGACTGTCGCCGCCTGCGCAACCTGCTCCACGAGATTCAGCGCGCGTCGCCCGTCGCCGTCGGCGAATTCGGCGATGCGGGCGCGGGCGTCCGCGGTTGAATCGATTTTCTCGGCCTCGAAGCCGCGCCGGATCAGCGGGTCGAGATCCTCGGGCTTGAGGCTTTCCAGCACGTACACCTGGGCGCGCGAGAGCAACGCGCCGTTCACCTCGAACGAGGGATTCTCGGTCGTCGCGCCGATGAAGGTGAGGAGTCCCGATTCCACGTGCGGCAGGAACGCGTCCTGCTGGGACTTGTTGAAGCGATGGACCTCGTCCACGAACATGATGGTGGCGCGGCCGTACTGGTCGCGCGTGAGCTTCGCGCGCTCGACCGCCTCGCGAATCTCCTTCACGCCGGCGAGGACCGCGGAGATCGAGATGAACTCGGCGTTGAACGCGTTGGCCATGAGGCGCGCGAGCGTGGTCTTGCCCACGCCCGGCGGGCCCCACAGGATCATCGAGTGCGGACGGCCCGCGCGCAACGCCACGCGGATGGGCTTGCCCTCGGCGAGGAGGTGGTGCTGGCCGACCATTTCGTCGACGGACTTCGGGCGCAGGCGCTCGGCGAGCGGCACGTTCACCTCGCCGCTGGCGGTGAAGAGATCCTGGGGTTGGCTCATCCTCGCATCTTACTTCCGCCTTTGCCCGCATCACTTCCCGGCAGGCGCATCCTCGATCACGTCGGTGCCCTTGGGCGGCGTGAACTTGAAAGTGTCGGGAGACAGCGGCGCGTTGGCCCTGAGGTCGGAGAAGCGCAGCATCGTGTGCCCGCCCAGCTGGTCGTAGAGCTCCATGGCGGCGAGAGTCCTGCCGTTCAAGCCCAGGCGCACACGCTCGAAACCGGTGTCGGGCGCCTTGGGCGTCGCTTCGACCCACGAGAGACCGTCGGTCGTGCCCGCATCGCGCAGCGTGAAGAGCGCGGTGATGTCGTCCTTGCCCGCGAGAAGCGCGGCGGGCGTGGACGAGATCGCGTTGTCGATGCGCTTCACGGTGACCTGGTTCAGGTCGGGATCGTGGATCCAGAGCTTCGCGCCGTCGCCCACCAGGAGCTGCTTGTGCGGCTTCTCGTAGGTCCAGCGGAACTTGCCGGGCCGCGCGAAGGCGAACGTGCCCGAGGCCTTGTCGACGACCTTGCCCGCGCGGTCGAAAACCTGCTGGTCGAAGCGCGCGGTGGCGCTCTTCGTGGCGGCGTTGAAGGCGAGGAAGTCGTCGAGGCCGCTCGCGAGCGAGGCGTGAGGCACGAGGCACAGCGAGGCGGCGATCGCCGCCAGCTTCAGGGTTCGAATCACCTACTTGTCCCGGTTGGGAGGGATGATTTCCCGATTCCCGTTGGAGGCCATGGAGGTGACGAGCCCGGCCTTCTCCATGTCCTCGATCAAGCGCGCGGCGCGGTTGTAGCCGATGCGCAGGTGGCGTTGCACGAGCGAGATGGATGCGCGCTTGTTCTGCATGACGATCTGCACGGCCTGGTCGTAGAGGGGATCGGACTCTCCTGAGACACCGCCCTCGCCTTTGGTTCCATCGAGCTCGGCTTGCTCGGGCTCGTCGAGGATGCCGTCGATGTATTGCGCCTCGCCCTGCTTCTTCAGCGCCTCGACGACGCGATGCACCTCGGCATCGGACACGTAGGCCCCATGCACGCGCTGCGGGATGCCGCCGCCCGGCATGAGGTAGAGCATGTCGCCCTGGCCCAGCAGGCTCTCCGCGCCCTGCTGGTCGAGGATGGTGCGCGAATCGACCTTGGCCGAGACCTGGAATGCGATGCGCGTCGGCACGTTCGCCTTGATGAGGCCGGTGATGACATCCACCGACGGGCGCTGCGTGGCGAGGATCAAATGGATCCCGCAGGCGCGCGACTTCTGCGCGAGGCGGGCGATCAGCTCTTCGACCTTCTTCCCCGACACCATCATCAGGTCGGCGAGCTCGTCGATCACCACCACGAGGAGCGGCAGCGCCTCGAGAAGCTCCGGGTCATCCGGCGTCAGCGTGAAGGGATGCTTGATCGGCTGCTTCTTGTCGATCGCCTCCTTCAGCTTCTGGTTGTAGCCCGCGAGGTTCCTCACTCCGAGCGCGGACATGAGCTTGTAGCGCCGGTCCATCTCGGCCACGCACCAGTTCAACGCGGCGCCCGCCTGGCGCATGTCGGTGACCACCGGGGCCAGCAGGTGCGGGATGCCCTCGTAGGCCGACAGCTCCAGCATCTTCGGGTCGATCATGATGAAGCGCACTTCGCTCGCGGTGGCCTTGTAGATGAGCGACAGGATCATCGCGTTGATCGCCACCGACTTACCCGATCCGGTGGTGCCCGCGACGAGGAGATGCGGCATGCGCGAGAGGTCCGCCACCACGGGCTTGCCGGTGATGTCCTTGCCGAGCGCGATGGTGATCCGCGAATGCATGTCGGCGTAGGCCTGGGAGCCGACGATTTCCGCGAGGCGCACGATCTCGCGTTTCGGGTTGGGGATCTCGAGACCCATGCAGGAAGTGCCGGGGATGGTCTCGACGACGCGGATCGCGGTCACCGAGAGAGCGCGCGCGAGGTCGCGCGCGAGGTTCACGATCTGCGCGCCCTTCACGCCCACCGCGGGCTCGATCTCGTAGCGCGTGATGACGGGGCCCGGATAGGCCGCGACCACCTTCACCTGCACGCTGAAGTCGAGGAGCTTTCGCTCGATGAGGCGCGAGGTGTATTCCAGCGTCTCCGCCGTGGGCCGCTCGATGTGGGTGTCGGGCGCGTCCAGCAGCGAGAGCGCCGGCAGGGGCGAATCCGGAAGGTCGGCAAAGAGCGGCACCTGCTTCTCGCGCACGATGCGCTCGCTCTTCGCCACCACGGGGCTGGGCATCTCGATACGGATCGGCTCGTGGTCCTCGAACGCCTTCTTCGCGACCTCGACCTTCTCCTCGCGCTCCAGCGCCGCGATGCGCCCTTCCTCGCGATCGCGGCGGGCATCCCTGCTCGCGCGCGCCGTGGCGTAGGTCCATTCGATGCCGGCACCCGCCAGCTCGGCCACGCGCAGCCAGGAGAGGCCCGTGAAAAGGCTCACGCCGCCCGCGAGCACGGCGAGGAGCATGAGGGTCGAGCCGGTGAAGCCGAGCGCGGGCGCCATCCATCCCGCGAGCACGTTGCCGAGGGCGCCGCCGGAGGCGAACCCCAGGTTGGCGGAGAGGCTGTGCAGGCGCAGTGCCTCCAGCGCGGCGCTCGAGGCGAGCACCACCGCGAACCCGGTGAGCGAAACCGCGAGCGTGCGCCGGTTCAATATCTCCCACGCCTCGACGCGCCGATAGAGGCGGAAGATGCCGGAGGCGGCGAGCGCGACCCACCACCACGCCGAGAGTCCGAAGAGGTAGAAGAACGCGTCGGCGAACCACGCGCCCACGGCGCCGCCCTTGTTGGCGATGGGCGCTGCGGTCCCGCTGAACGAGGGGCCCGGGTCGGCGGCGCTGTAGGTCGCGAGGATGAGCGCGAGGTAGGCGCCGGCCGCGAGGAGGAGGATCCAGCCGGCTTCCCGCATCGCGCGCCCGAGGCGCGGATGAGCACCCGGGACAGTCGTCACAGCGATAGCGGCAACTCCCGGTTGATGATGGTGATCGCCTTCGACTCGATGGAGATGAAGCCGCGCTCGGAGAGGTCCTTGAGGATCCGGTTCACCATCTCGCGCGACGCTCCCACCATGTTGGCGAGGTCCTGCTGCGAGAGCTTCTCGCCCACCATGAGCTTGCCGTCGGTGTAGACCGAGAGCTCGAGGAGCGTGCTTGCCACGCGCCCGTAGACATCCATCAGGGCGAGCGTGCCGATCTTGCGATCCGCCTCGCGCACGCGCTGGGCGAGGCATTGCATGACGAGCTGGGCGATGCGCGGGGCCTGCTCCACGCAGCGCTCGAAGGCAGCGTGCGCGAGCACGAGGAAGGCGGAGCTCTCGGTGGTGGTGATGGAGGCCGAGCGCGGCTCCTTGTCGATCATCGACATTTCGCCGAAGAAGGCGCCGGGCCCCAGGATCTTGAGGATGATCTCGCGGCCTTCCTCATCGCCGATGAAGACCTTCACCTTGCCCGACTGGATCATGTAGAGCGAGTCGCCCATCTCGCCTTCGGTGAGCACGACCGCGTTCTTCGGATAGTGCTTCTCCGTCGCCACCGCGCGCACGACGTCGAGCTCCTTGTCCGATAGCTGCGTGAAAAACGGCACCGCCTTGAGCGCCATGGTGCGCTCGCCGACGGCAGGCTTCTTCTGGTCGATGGCCATGGTCACTAATTACCCAAAATCCCCTTATTTGTCAAACGCTTAGGTCGCCATCCTCAGATACCCCCTTAATTTCAGGCACATACGAGCGGGTGGTGGATGCGATAATCGCTGTTTTCCCCTTCCGATTCGGCAATTTTCCCCGTGCAAACGCGACACTCGCGCCTCCTCGTCCTGGGCTCCGGGCCCGCCGGATACACCGCCGCGGTGTACGCCGCGCGCGCCAACCTGAAGCCCGTGCTCATCACCGGCCTCGCGCAGGGCGGCCAGCTCATGACCACCACCGACGTCGACAACTGGCCCGCCGACGCGATGGGCGTGCAGGGGCCGGAGCTGATGGACCGGTTCCTCAAGCACGCGGAACGCTTCGAGACCGAGATCATCTTCGACCAGGTCCACACCGCGAAGCTGAAAGGCAAGCCCTTCACGCTGGTGGGCGACGCGGGGACCTACACGTGCGACGCGCTCATCATCGCCACCGGCGCTTCGGCGATGTACCTCGGCCTCGAGTCCGAGCAGGCGTTCATGGGCAAGGGGGTCTCGGGCTGCGCCACATGCGACGGCTTCTTCTACAAGGGCCAGGACGTGTGCGTGGTGGGCGGGGGCAACACCGCCGTCGAGGAAGCGCTCTACCTCTCGAACATCGCGCGCCATGTGACGGTGGTGCATCGCCGCGACAAGTTCCGCGCCGAGAAGATCCTCCAGGACAAGCTCATGGCGAAAGAGGGCGAGGGCAAGGTCGACCTCCAGTGGAACCAGACGCTCGACGAGGTGCTGGGCGACAAGTCCGGCGTGACCGGGGTGCGCCTCAAGTCCACCGTCGACGGCAAGACCCGGGATCTCGCCCTCACCGGCTGCTTCATCGCCATCGGCCACAAGCCCAACACCGACATCTTCGAAGGCGAGCTCGAGATGCGCAACGGCTACATCGTCACGCGCAGCGGCCTCGACGGCAATGCGACCGCCACCAGCGTGAAGGGCGTCTTCGCCGCGGGCGACGTGCAGGACCACGTCTACCGCCAGGCCGTGACCAGCGCCGCCACCGGTTGCATGGCCGCGCTCGACGCGGACAAGTATCTCGAGTCGTTGGGGTGAAGGTGCGAGGCGTGAAGCATGAGGCGAAAGGCCCGGGCATGAGGCATGAGGCGGGAGACGACTCGTTTCGCGAAGCCATGCGCGGCGTGGCTCCCATCGCGCGACCCAATCGCATCGAGCCCTTTCGAATTCCTCCGGCCCCGGTTCCCGCGAAGCGGCGCGAGGACGAGCAGGCGGTGCTCGCGGAGCTCGCGCGGCTCACGTTCGACGACGACGCCGAAATCGAGGATGACGCGTCGTACCTGCGCCCCGGCCTTCCGCGCGACATCTTGCGAAAGCTTCGCCGCACACACTGGGTGATCCAGGACGACCTCGACCTGCACGGCATGACGGCCGACGAGGCGAGCCTCGCGAGCGCGCGCTTCCTCTCCGATTGCCTGCGCCGCGGCCTTCGCTGCGTGCGCATCGTGCACGGCAAGGGGCTGCGCTCGCCGGGACGCGAGCCGGTGCTCAAGCGCCGCGTGAGGAAGCTCCTCGCGCGCCGCGAGGAGGTCCTCGCCTTCGTCGAGCCGCGCGCCCATCACGGCGGCGGCGGCGCGGTCGTCGTGCTGCTGGGAGGCTGAAGTGCCCGTGTTTCCGGTGTCGCGCTTCGTCCTCGCGATGCTCGCCGCGCTCGCGCTCGTGGTGGGCATCGGCAACATGGGGCGCCACCTCGCCAATCCCGACGAGGGCCGCTACTCGGAGATCTCGCGCGAGATGGCGGCGAGCGGCGACTGGATCACGCCGCGCCTGAACGGCCTCAAATACTTCGAGAAGCCTCCGCTGCAATACTGGGCCACGGCGCTCGCGTTCAAGGCCTTCGGCGAGGGCGAGCACAGCGCCCGCCTCTACGTGCTCCTCTGCGGCCTCGCCACCCTGCTCGTCACCGGATTCACCGCGTGGAAGCTGCACGGGCCCGCGGCGAGCCTTGGCGCGATGCTGGTGCTGGTGTCGAGCCCCTACTTCATGGCGCTGGGCGGCATCGTCACGCTCGACATGGGCCTCACGCTGTGGACCACCGCGACCTTCTGCGCGCTTCTCCTGGCCGAGCACGCCGCGGCCCAGGGCCGCGATGCCGTCCACCGGCGATGGATGCTGGGTGCGTGGGCGGCGATGGCGCTCGCCGTGCTCTCCAAGGGCCTGGTGGGCATCGTCTTCGCCGGGGCCGCGGTGTTCTTCGCGATGGCCCTCGCGCGGAGCCTCGCCATCCTCGGGCGCATGGAATGGCTTCGCGGCCTCGCCGTCTTCATCGCGATCGTGGCGCCGTGGTTCGTCGCGGTCTCCGCGGCCAATCCCGAGTTCGCGCATTTCTTCTTCGTGCACGAGCACTTCGAGCGCTTCCTCACGCAATCGCACCGGCGCGTGCAGCCGGTGTGGTTCTTCCTGCCGATCATGGCGCTGGGCCTTCTCCCCTGGGTCGCGGCATTGCCCTCGGCCGCGATGAGCGCATGGCGCGGCGAAGCG
This sequence comes from Burkholderiales bacterium, assembly GCA_038244725.1. GTDB lineage: Bacteria > Pseudomonadota > Gammaproteobacteria > Burkholderiales > Usitatibacteraceae > Usitatibacter. Next base: position 39,749 of record JBBRTF010000029.1, on the reverse strand, counting down.
CTCGGGCGAACGCAGCCCCTGCGCATGGCGCTCCTCTGGAGCGCCTTCATCGTCGCCTTCTTCAGCGCCTCGGGATCGAAGCTTCCCGCCTACGTCCTGCCCGCCTTCCCCCCGATCGCGCTCGTCCTGGGCCTCTATGTCGCCCAGGCGCCAGAGCGGCGCCTCGCCGCTTTCGTCGCCCTCGTGATTCCCGTGGCGGTGGTACTCGCCGCCTACGGTGCTTACATGCCGCAAACGGCGCGCGACGACTGGACGCGCGCGATGTACGCCGCGGCGCAGCCCTGGGCGATCGCGGCGGGCCTCATCCTGCTCGCGGCCGCGTGCGCCGCCGTCGCGATATTCAGGCGCGGCCAGCGCTGGGCAGGCGTCGTGGCGATGGCGTTCGCGACGGTGTTGATGCTCGAATGCCTGCAGGACGCCTACCGCCACCTCTCCGCGCGCCAGTCGGGCTACGAAGTGGCGCAGGAGATGAAGCCGTATCTCGCGAGCGCCACGCGCGTCTACATGGTCGCCCACTACGACCAGAGCGTGCCCTTCTACATCGGGCGCACCGTGACGCTCGTCGACTACGTGGACGAGTTCGAGCTGGGCGAAAAAGCCGAGCCCGAGCTCTGGGTCCCGGCGATCGAGGCCTTCGCCGCCGAATGGCAACGCCCGGGCGACGCGCTCGCTATAATGCAGCCCGGAGCATACGAAAAACTGAAGGCGTCGGGCTTGCCCATGCAGGTGCTGCACGACGATCCGCGCCGAGTCCTCGTCCGCAAGCCGTGAACCCCCTCACCTTCTCGCTTTTGATGACCGGCGTCGCGCTCAATGCGGCCGCCCAGCTGCTGCTCAAGGCGGGCACCAACCGCGTGGGCGCGTTTTCCTTCGCGCTCGACAACATCGTGCCGATCGGCTCGCGTCTCGCGATGAGCCCCTTCATCCTGGGCGGGCTCGCCTGCTACGTGGTGAGCGTGGTGGTGTGGATCCTCGCGCTGTCGCGGGTGCCCGTGAGCGTCGCCTACCCGATGCTCTCCGCGGGATACGTGGTGAACGCCGTCGCGGCGTGGATGCTGTTCGGCGAGTCGCTTTCGATGCAGAAGCTGGTCGGCATCGGCTTCATCGTGATCGGCGTCTTCCTGGTGGCAAGGTCGTAGGCCTTGGAGGCGCCGACCTAGCCATGGAGTTCCTGCCCTTCGCACGGCCCACGATCGACGAGGCCATGATCGCCGCCGTCGCCGACACGCTGCGCACGCGCTGGATGACGACGGGTCCGCGCGTCGCCGCCTTCGAGAAGGAGCTCTCGGCACTATTCGGCGCTCGCCCGGTGCGCACCATGACTTCAGCCACGGCGGCGATGCAGATCGCGCTCGAGATGCTGGAGGTGGGCCCCGGAGACGAGGTGATCGTGCCAGCGCAGACCTTCTTCGCCGTCGCCAATGTGGTCGAGCGCGTCGGCGCGACCACGGTCTTCGTCGACGTGAAGCTCCTCTCGCGCAACATCGACTTCGCGCAGGCCGCGGTGGCGGTGACGCCGCGCACGAAGGTGCTGCTGCCCACGCACTACAATGCGCCGCTCGACCCGGACGTCCTCGACGAGTTCGCCCGCCGCCACAAGGTGCGCATCGTCGAGGACGCGGCGCTCGCCATCGGCTCGCGCACCTCGCGCGGCCCGGTGGGCTCCACCGGCGACCTCGTGTCCTTCAGCTTCCACCCGAACAAGAACCTCACCACCATCGAGGGCGGGGCGCTCGTGCTGAACGACGCGCGCGAGGCCGAGGTCGTCGACGGGCTGCGCTTCCACGGCATCCGGCGCCTCGCCGACGGCACGCGCGACGTGGTGAGCGCCGGGGGGAAGTTCAACTTCTCCGACGTCTCGGCGCGCCTGGGCCTCGAGCAGCTCCCGCACCTGGACGACTGGTGCCGCCGGCGCGAGCGCCTCGCGCACCGCTATTTCTCGGCGCTCGAGGGCGACGACCTGCTCGTGGCCGAGCGGCTGCCGCCGCGCGACAACCCCGGGCACAGCTGGAACATGTTCACCGTGCTGCTGCCGCTCGCCGAGACCGGCATGACGCGCAAGGGCTTCATGGACGCGATGATGCAGGAAGGCATCGGCACCGGCGTATCGTACGAGGCGATCCACCTCACCACCCTCTTCCGGGCGAAGGGCTTTCGCGAGGGACAATTCCCCGTATCGGAGCGGATCTCGCGCGAGACCGTGACGCTGCCGCTCTTTCCGGAGATGCGTTCCTCCGACGTGGACCGCGTGTGCGAGGCGATGAAGCGAATCCTGCGGAAGCGGAGCGCCTGATGGCCACACCCGAACTGTCCGTCGTGATCCCCGTGTACAACGAGGAGGCGGTGCTGCCCGCGCTCTTCGCGCGCCTTTATCCGGCGCTCGACGCGATCGGCGCGAGCTACGAGGTGATCTTCGTGAACGACGGCAGCCAGGACCGCTCGGCGGCGCTCCTTCGCGAGCAGTTCCAGAAGCGCCCGGAGGTGACGCGCGTCATCCTCTTCAACGGCAACTTCGGCCAGCACATGGCGATCCTCGCGGGCTTCGAGCACGTGCGCGGCCAGCGCATCGTCACGCTCGACGCGGACCTGCAGAACCCGCCCGAGGAGATCGCGAAGCTCCTCGCCAAGATGGACGAGGGGCACGACTACGTGGGCTCGATCCGGCGCATGCGCCAGGACGCCGCGTGGCGGCGCTGGGCCTCCAAGGCGATGAACCGCATGCGCGAGCGCATCACGCACATCAAGATGACGGACCAGGGCTGCATGCTGCGCGCGTACGACCGCCCCATCATCGACGCGATCCGCTCCTCGCGCGAGGTGAGCACCTATATCCCCGCCCTCGCCTACTCCTTCTCGCAGCGCCCCGCCGAGGTGGAGGTCGAGCACGAGGAGCGCCAGGCCGGCGAGTCGAAGTACTCGATGTACAAGCTCATCCGGTTGAACTTCGACCTCGTCACCGGGTTCTCGGTGCTGCCGCTGCAGCTCTTCTCGCTCTTCGGCATCTTCGTCTCGCTCGTCTCCCTCGGCGTGTACATCGCCGTGATCGCGTGGCGCATCTATTGGGGCATCGGCGACGGCATCTGGGTCATCTGGGACCGCGACATCCTGCAGTTCTTCCTCACCGGCGTGGTCCTCTTCGGCCTGGGCCTCATCGGCGAATACGTGGGGCGCATCTACCAGCAGGTGCGCGAGCGCCCGCGCTTCGTGATCCAGGCTCTCCTCGAGAAGAGCGACCCGTGAGCGTCCAGCGCGACCTCGTCGACGACCCGTACAGCGCCGTGGTGTTCGCCTATCACGACGTGGGCGTGCGCTGCCTCTCGGTGATGCTCGCCCACGGCGTGAAGGTGGACCTGGTGGTCACGCACCGCGACGATCCCGCGGAGAACGTGTGGTTCGAAAGCGTCGAGAAGCTCGCGCGCTCCTACGACCTCGAGGTCGCCACGCCGGACGACCCCAACAGCCCGGAATTCCTCGAGCGCCTCGCCGACATCTCGCCGGACTTCATCTTCTCGTTCTACTACCGCTTCATGCTCTCGCCCGCGGTGCTCGCCACGGCCATGCGCGGCGCCTTCAACATGCACGGCTCGCTGCTGCCGAAATTCCGCGGGCGCGCGCCGGTGAACTGGGCGGTGCTGCGCGGCGAGAACGCGACCGGCGCGACGCTCCACGAGATGGTCGAGAAGCCCGACGCGGGACGCATCGTCGACCAGTTCCCGGTGCCGATCCTGCCCGACGACCGCGCGATCGACGTCTTCCGCAAGGTGACGGCCGCCGCCGAGCTCCTCCTCGACCGGGCGCTCCCCGGCGTCCTCGACGGCATGGCGCCGCTCATCGCGCAGGACCTTTCGCAGGGCGGCTATTGCCGCGGCCGCAAGTCGGACGACGGGCGCATCGACTGGACCAAAGGCGCGAAGGAGATCCACGACCTCGTGCGCGCCGTGGCCCCGCCCTACCCGGGCGCCTTCACGATGCTGGGCGGCCAGAAGCTGCGTCTCCTCGCCACGCGCCGCGCGGGCCGGCGGCTCGCGCCCGCGACGCCGTCGATCCGCTTCGACGGCACGCACCTCGTCGCGGCGTGCGCCGACGGCGGCATCCTCAGAATCATCGACTGCGACCTCGACAGCACGCCGCTCGCCCCGGCGACCTTCGAAGAGCACTTCGGCCGCGAGCCGGTTCCCCTCGGAGAAATCCCATGAAGAAGATCCTCATCCTGGGCGTGAATGGCTTCATCGGCCACCACCTCTCGAAGCGCCTGCTCGCCGACACCGACCACGAGGTGTTCGGCATGGACATGAGCTCGGAGCGCATCGCCGACCTCCTGGCCAACCCCCGCTTCCACTTCTTCGAGGGCGACATCACCATCAACAAGGAATGGATCGAGTACCACATCCGCAAGTGCGACGTGATCCTGCCCCTGGTGGCGATCGCCACGCCGGCGACCTACGTGCGCGAGCCGCTCAAGGTCTTCGAGCTCGACTTCGAGGCGAACCTGCCGATCGTGAGGAGCGCGGTGAAGTACGGCAAGCGCATCCTCTTTCCCTCGACCTCCGAGGTGTACGGCATGAGCGCCGACGACGAGTTCGACCCGTACGCCTCGAACCTCGTGCTGGGCCCCATCGACAAGCAGCGCTGGATCTATTCGTGCTCGAAGCAGCTCATGGACCGCGTGATCTACGCGTACGGCTCCATGGGCCAGCTCGACTTCACGCTCTTCCGGCCGTTCAACTGGATCGGCGCGGGTCTGGACTCGATCCACACGCCGAAGGAAGGCAGCTCGCGCGTGATCACGCAGTTCCTCGGCCATATCGTGCGCGGCGAGCCGATCCAGCTGGTGGACGGCGGCTCGCAGAAGCGCGCCTTCACCTATATCGACGACGGCATCTCCGCGCTCATGAAGATCATCGAGAACAAGGACCGCGTCGCCACCGGCAAGATCTACAACGTCGGCAATCCGAAGAACAACTACTCGGTTCGCGAGCTCGCGGAGATGATGCTAGCCCTCGCGAAGACCTATCCCGAGTACCGGAAGAACGCGGCGAAGGTGAAGCTCGTGGAGACGAGCGCCGCGAAGTACTACGGAAAGGGCTACCAGGACGTGCGCAACCGCGTGCCCAAGATCGACAACACCATGAAGGACCTCGGCTGGAAGCCCAAGGTGGACATGCAGACCGCGCTGAAGCACATCTTCGACGCCTATCGCGGCCAGCTCGAAGACGCGCGCGCCCTCGCGAGCTAGGATAGGGGAATGGAGAAGCCTTTGGTCGGCGTGGTGATGGGCTCCCAGAGCGATTGGGACGTGATGCAGCACGCCGCGAAGGTGCTCAAGGACTTCGGCGTGCCCTTCGAGCACCGGGTCGTGTCCGCGCACCGCACGCCCGACGCCATGTTCGACTATGCCGAGGAGGCGCGCGGCCGCGGGCTCGCCTGCATCATCGCCGGCGCGGGTGGAGCGGCGCACCTGCCCGGAATGATCGCCTCCAAGACGACGCTGCCCGTGCTCGGCGTGCCGGTTCCCTCGCGCCACCTCGCCGGGCAGGACTCGCTCTATTCGATCGTGCAGATGCCCAAGGGCATCCCGGTGGCGACCTTCGCCATCGGCGAGGCGGGTGCCGCCAACGCCGGGCTCTTCGCGGTGAGCCTGCTGGCCGCGGCCGACGCCTCGCTCGCGCAGAAGCTCTCCGACTACCGCGCCAAGCTCGCCCAGCAGGTCGCTGCGATGCAACTTCCCGACGTGCTGTGATCCTCCCGGGGGCGACGCTCGGCCTCTTGGGCGGCGGACAGCTGGGCCGCATGTTCACGGTGGCGGCGCGCACGCTCGGCTACCGCGTGACGGTTCTCGATCCCGATCCCCTCTCCCCCGCCGCGGAATTCGCCACGGGCCACCTCAACACCGCGTACGACGATCCCGCCTCGCTCGCCGAGCTCGCGCGGCAATGCGCGGCAGTCACCACGGAATTCGAGAACGCTCCCGCCGCGGCCCTCGACGCGCTCGCCGATCGCACCGTGGTGCGGCCGGGCGGCGCATCGGTGGCGATCGCACAGGATCGGCGCCGCGAGAAGGGGTTTTTCGCCGAGCACGGCTTCCCGGTGGGCTCGTTCGCCTCGATCGAGGACGCCGCGGGCTTCGATGCCGCGCTCGCCCGCGTGAAGCTCCCGGCGCTCCTCAAGACGGCGCGCTTCGGCTACGACGGCAAGGGGCAGGCGCGCATCGCTTCGCGCGCGGACCTCGAGCGTGCGTTCGCGGCGTGGAAGGGCGTGCCGTGCGTCCTCGAGGAGCTCCTCGCGCTCGAGCGCGAAGTCTCGGTGGTGCTCGCGCGCGGCGACACGGGCGAGGTCGCCATCTTCCCGGTCGCGGAGAACCTCCATGCGCACGGCATCCTCGACCTCACCATCGCCCCCGCTCGCATCCCCGATGCGCTGGCGCAGGAGGCCACCGCGCTCGCCACTCGCATCGCGGCGTCGCTCGACTACGAGGGCGTCATGGCGGTCGAGATGTTCGTGGTCGGCGGCAAGCTCCTCGTGAACGAGATCGCGCCGCGCCCGCACAATAGCGGCCACTACACCATCGACGCGTGCCGGACCTCCCAGTTCGAGCAGCAGGTGCGCGTCCTCTGCGGCCTGCCGCTGGGCGACCCGTCGCTGCATACGCCGGCGGTGATGGTGAACCTGCTGGGCGACATCTGGGCCGCGGGCGAGCCGCGATGGGATGCGGTGCTTGAGCATCCCGGAGCGCACCTGCACCTGTACGGCAAGCGCGACGCGCGCCCCGGGCGCAAGATGGGGCACGTCACGGTATGCGACGCGGATCGCGCGCGCGCCCTGCAAGTCGCGCTCGAGATCCGCCGCGCGCTGGGTATCGGCGCCGCGGACGAATCCGTCTAGCGCGCCGAGCGCATCCAACCGGGCATTCGTCCCTGCGGAGGTTCCCATGTCCATCGTTTCGCGCCTCGCCCTGCCCCTTGCCGTGATGAGCGCCATCGTGGCCGTCGCGGTGCCCGCGGCGGACCGCCGCGAGACCCGCGCCGTCGGCGGCTTCAATGCGATCTCGCTCGCGGCGCCCGTGAAGGTCGACGTGACACAGGGAGATTCTGAAAGCCTTGTCGTGGAAGGCGACGAGGCCGCTCTCGCGGAGTTGGAGACCGTGGTCGAGCAGTCGACGCTCAGGATTCGCACGCGCTTGCACAAGACGGTTGCGGGCATGTCCCGTGTGCGCGTCCATATCGGCGCCAGGGCGATCGAGGCGCTGCGCGTCTCCGGCTCGGGAGACATCGTCACCACGTCGCTGCGCGCTCCCGCGCTCAAGGTGGCGGTCTCGGGCTCGGGCGACATCCGCATCGGCGCGCTCGAGGCAACCACGCTCGAGGTCTCGGTCGCGGGCAGCGGCGACGTGTCGATCGGCGGCAGAACGGACTCCATCGCCACCTCCATCGCCGGCTCCGGGGACGTGAAGGCGGGCAAGCTCGCCTCGCGCACCGCCAGGGTCTCCATCACCGGATCGGGCGACGTCACGGTCTGGGCGCGCGAGGCCTTGCAGGTGAGCGTGATGGGCTCCGGCGACGTGGGCTACTACGGCGACCCCGAGGTGAAGCGCTCGGTCATGGGCGCGGGCAACATCCACCGGCTGGGCGCGACCCCCTCGTAGATGCGCAGCTGGTTCCGCTCCCGCGCGCGCCCGCGATCACGGCCCATCGGCGAGGCGTTGTGGCGCGAGGCCACGGCGTCGTGGCTCTTCATGCGCGGGGTGAGCGACGCCGAGTCCACGCGCCTTCGTGAAATCTCGGAGCGCTTCCTCGCGGGGAAGCATTTCTCGGGCACGCACGACCTCGAGATCTCCGAGCTCATGATGGTGGAGATCGCCGCGCAGGCCTCGATCCTCGTGCTCGAGCTCGGCATCGAGTGGTACGACGGATGGTCCGAGGTGATCGTCTATCACGCGCAGTTCGCACCCGAGCGTGAGGAGGTCGACGAGGCGGGCGTGGTGCATCTCACGCAGAACGCGATGTCGGGCGAGGCCTGGCTGGGCGGCCCGGTGATCCTCTCGTACGAGGACGTCGCCATGACCGCGGACGAGGCATTGCGCGTGGCGGGCTACAACGTCGTGATCCACGAGTTCGCGCACAAGCTCGACATGCGCAACGGCGATTCCAATGGGTTTCCACCGCTGCACGCGGGCATGACGGCACGCGATTGGAAGGAGTCGTTTGCGGGCGCGTATCGGGACTTCAGCGAACGCGTGGACAGGGCCGAAGCGCTTCCGGGCCGGCGGGCGCAGGCCGCGCTCGATGCGCTGCCGATGGACCCGTACGCGGCCGAAAGCGCCGGCGAATTCTTCGCCGTCGCTTCCGAAGCGTTCTTCGAGACGCCGGAGCTCCTCGCGAGCGCCTATCCCGGGGTCTACGCGCAGCTGCGCTACTTCTACCGCCAGGATCCGCTCGCGCGCCTCGCCGGCGCCGGCATTACTTGACGCGGTTGCGGCCGGTCTCGGGGGCGTCGGGCGACTCGCCACGCGCGCGGCTCTTGCCGATGCGCTCGGCCTCTTCCATGGCCTTCTCCTCCGACTTCGAGCGCGGGGCGGCGTCGCGCGCCTCCTTCTCGATGTCGTGGTTCTGCACATGGTCCTTCAGGCCCTCGTTGTACTCGCGCGTCGCCTTGTAGTTGCCCTCGCCGTACTGCGAGCCTTCGCCGCCCTGTTGCTGCTGCTGGCCCTTGGGCTTCTGCGCGGTGTCCTTCTTCGGCTGCTGCTTCATTGCGGGCTTCCTTTCTGGGAAGTGTCGGAGCGCTGCGACGGATTCGCGGCGAGGTTGGAGTGATCGTTCGGCTGCCCCGGCGCGGGCATCGAGTTCTGCTCCGCCGCCTTGGGGACTTCGTTCGCAGGGTCCACGGGGGTGGTGCCCGGCGGATCTCCGGTGGCGGGCGCCGGTGTCGCGCCGATCACGACGGCCGATGGATCGGCCTTCGAAAGCACATTGCCGTCTTTATGGCGATCGCATGCGCCGAGGGACAACGCGGCGGCCGCGACCAGAAGCGCCGTGGCGCTTGGCTTCTGCAGGATTTGCATGGAAAACCTCCAGCACGCCCAACGGGGCGCTATGCCTTCACGATAGGGCACGCACCCCGGAGCCGTTATCGGACGGGCACCCGGACCGGCGTAGGAGGCTGACGGAAAGCTAGAGGAAGAGGACCGCGGGGAAGACGGCGATGGCGAGGACGATGAGGATCCACTCGCAGTTCCAGCGCTTCAGGTGTCCGGTGTAGTGAAGGATGATCGCGGCGATCGCGAACACGTAAAAAGCGGCTAGAAGCATTTCTTGTTCCTCATCCCCCTTTATGGTGGCACCAAGGATACAGGAAAGGCTTTTTCGAGCCTAGACAGCCTCTTCGCCCGTCTCGCCGGTGCGAATGCGCAGCACCTGCCCGACGTCGAACACGAAGATCTTTCCATCGCCGATCTTGCCGGTGCGCGCCGCCTTCACGATGGCATCCATGGCCTTCTCCAGGAGGGAGTCGGCCACCACCACCTCCACTTTCACCTTCGGCAGGAAGTCCACGACGTACTCGGCGCCGCGATAGAGCTCGGTGTGGCCCTTCTGGCGGCCGAAGCCCTTCACCTCGGTCACCGTGAGCCCGGTCACGCCGATTTCGGAAAGGGCCTCGCGCACCTCGTCGAGCTTGAACGGCTTCACGATCGCTTCGATTTTTTTCATGCGAGTTGCGGGTCGCTCAGGTCTTCGGACGGAATCCCGATGTTATCGGAAAGCGCCAGTCCTTGCCGAAGCTGCGCGGGGTGATGCGCACGCCCGGGGGCGCCTGGCGCCGCTTGTACTCGTTCAGCTGGATAAGGCGCACGACCTGGCGGACGGCCTCCCGGTCGTAGCCCGCGCTCGCGATCTGGTCGGGCGACTGGTCGCGCTCCATGAAGCGCTCGACCACGGCGTCGAGCACCTCGTAGGGCGGCAGCGTGTCCTGGTCCACCTGCCCGGGCGCGAGCTCCGCCGAGGGCGCGCGGTCGATCACGCGCTGCGGGATCACGAGCCCCTTCGTATTGCGCCAGTTGGAGATGCGGTAGACGAGGGTCTTCACGATGTCCTTGATGACCGCGAAGCCGCCCGCCATGTCGCCGTAGAGGGTGGCGTAGCCGGTCGCCATCTCGCTCTTGTTGCCGGTGGTGACCACGATCGCCCCCAGCTTGTTGGAAAGCGCCATGAGGAGCGTGCCGCGGATCCTCGACTGCAGGTTCTCCTCGGTCCTGTCGGCCTCGAGCCCCTCGAAGGACGGCGCGAGCTCCCCGAGGAAAGCTTCCTGCACGGGCTTGATCGCGATCTCGGTGTACTTCACGCCGTGGATGCGCGCCATCTCGCGCGCGTCCTCCACGCTCATGGATGCGGTGTAGTCCGAGGGCATCATCACCGCATGCACGCGCTCGGGCCCCAGCGCATCCACGCAGACGGCGAGCACCAGGGCCGAGTCGATCCCGCCGGACAGGCCCAGCAGGACGCCCGGAAAGCGGTTCTTGTTCACGTAGTCCGCGGTGCCCGTCATGAGCGCGCGGTAGATGGTCTCCTCCTCGGTGAGCGGCGGCGCGCGCGGCCCGCTGATGGACTTGCGGTCCAGCTCTACGATGTCGATCGACTCGCGGAAGGATTCGGCCTGGTAGGTGAGCATGCCTTCGGCGTCGAGCGCGAAGGAAGCCCCGTCGAAGACGATCTCGTCCTGGCCGCCCACCCCGTGCACGTAGAGCAGGGGCAGGCCGGTCTCCTTCACGCGCGCGCCCATGCGCTGGTAGCGCTCGGCTTGCTGCGCGCGATGGAAAGGCGAGGCGTTGATCGAGAGCAGCACCTCGGCGCCGGCCGCCTTCGCCTGCGCGGCGGGCTCGGGGAACCAGAGGTCCTCGCAGATGGTGATGGCGAGCTTGCGCCCTTCGAGCTCGAAGACGCACGGCCGGTTGCCGAGCTCGAAGTAGCGCTTCTCGTCGAAGACCTTGTAGTTTGGAAGGCGCTGCTTGAAGTAGAACTGCTCGATGCGCCCGCCGCGCATCAGCGCCGCCGCGTTGTAGCGCGTGCGCCCCTCGCGATGCGGATAGCCCACGACGACCGCGACGTCGAGGCAGTACGGGGCGAGCTTCATGAGCTCGGCCACGCACTGATCGCAGAAGTCGTCGCGCAGCCACAGGTCCTCGGCCGGATATCCTGAGAGCGACATCTCCGGGGTCACCACGAGCCTCGCGCCGGCGGCGCGGGCCGCGTCCACCGCCCCGCGGATCTTCGCGGCGTTGCCCTCGAAGTCGCCCACGGTCGTATTGATCTGAGCAACCGCGATTTTCATGGAAACGGGCAATGTCCGCTCGCGCGGCTAGAATCGAGTGGACGCCATTATAGAACCCGCCCGTGCCCCACACCCTGCGCGTCCTCGATTCCCTCGGGGGCGTGAGCGCCGCCGATTGGGACGCCCTCGCCGGCGGCAATCCCACCGTCTCCCATGCATTCCTCGATTCCCTGCATGCGAGCGGCTGCGCGGCGGCGCGCACCGGCTGGAGCCCGCAATTCCCCGCGCTCTTCGACGGCGGACGCCTGGTGGGCGCGGCGCCGCTCTACGTGAAATCCCACTCGTACGGCGAGTACGTGTTCGACTGGGGCTGGGCGGACGCCTACGAGCGCCACGGGATCGCGTACTACCCGAAGCTACTGTGCGCGGTGCCGTTCACGCCGGCCACGGGCGCGCGCCTCCTCGGGGAGAGCGCGGCGGTGCGCACGCGGCTCGCCAAGGCGCTCCTCGCCTTCGCGCACGGCGACGGCATCTCGTCGCTGCACGTGCTCTTCCCCCGGGAGGAGGACGCGGCGGCGCTGCGCGAGGCGGGCATGCTCGAGCGCACCGGCATCCAGTTCCACTGGCGCAATCCGGGCTACGCCGATTTCGAGGCGTTCCTCGCGGCGCTCTCGCACGACAAGCGAAAGAAGATCCGCCAGGAGAGGAAACGAGTGGCGAACGCGGGCGTGCGCCTGCGCCGCGCGACCGGCCACGAAGCGAGCGCCTCGGACTGGGATTTCTTCAACAAGTGCTACCGGCGGACCTATCGCGAGCATCGCTCCACACCGTACCTCACGCGCGAATTCTTCGGCATGATCGCCGAGCGCATGCCGGGCAATGTCCTCCTCGTGATCGCCGAGCGCGATGGCGTCCCGATCGCCGCGGCGCTCGACCTCTTCGGGCCGCACGTGTTGTACGGCCGCTACTGGGGCTCGATCGAGCACGTCCCGGGCCTGCACTTCGAGGCGTGCTACTACCAGGCGATCGAGTTCTGCATCGAGCGCGGCATCGCGCTCTTCGAGGGCGGCGCGCAGGGCGAGCACAAGCACGCGCGCGGCTTCCTCCCCGAGGCGACGCGCTCCTTCCACTGGCTCGCGCACCCCGCCTTCAACCGCGCCGTCGACGAGTTCCTCGGCGAGGAAGGCGCGCGCATCTCGGCCTACGTGGACGAGCTGAACGAGCGCACGCCGTTCAGGAAATAAGTGGTGTAAGGTACGACTTCCGGGTGACGGAGTCACTCCTCCGAAAGTCGTACCTGACACCACTTTCCAGGCCGCCGCGAATTCCTTCCAGTGCGGCGCATCCTGCGCCGCGAGGAAGGCGCGGAAGAGCTCGATCTCCTTCGCATACGCGGCCTGATCGAGGGCGCCGCGGATCAGCTGGAAGCGCTGGAAGAGAAGGTAGGTGTTGGCGACGTCGGTCTCGCAATAGTCGCGGATCGCATCGATCCCGCCGCGCTTCCACGCCGGGTAGACCTGCGAGCCGTCCATGCCCAGCTTGCCGGGCAGGCCGCAGAGCTGCGCGATCTCGTCCAGGGGCGCCCAAGCGCGATTCTGGTAGCCGGCGAGGACGTCCATCAGGTCGAGGTGGCGCGAGTGGAAGCGCGAGATGTAGTTGTTGAACTTGAACTCGCGGTCGTCCTCGCCCATGTCCCAGTAGCGGGTTGCCGCGATGCCGTGGACCATGGCGCGATAGTGCAGCACCGGCAGATCGAAGCCGCTGCCGTTCCACGAGACGAGCTGCGGCGTGTAGCGCTCGATCCCGTCGAAGAAGCGCTGCACGATATCTCGCTCCGCGTCCTCGGGCGCTCCGAGCGACCATACGCGCACCGCGTCGCGGTCGCGCAGCGCGCACGAGATCGCGACCACTTTCTGCAGGTGCGGAGCCAGGAAATCGTTGCCCGTGGCCTGCCGCCGGCGCTGCTGCACCAGCTCGACCACGGCGGCGTCGCTCACCTCGGGCCCGAGATCCCAGAGCTTGCGCAGCCCCTCGGCGTCGGGGATGGTCTCGATGTCGAAGACGAGGATAGGCGCCATCAGGCCGGAAAGACGCCAGTTGAGAGATAACGGTCGCCGCGGTCGCAGACGATGTGCACGATGACCGCGTCCTTCACCTCGGCCGATACGCGCATCGCGGCCGCGAGTCCGCCGCCCGAGGAGATGCCGGCGAAGATGCCCTCCTCGCGCGCGAGGCGCCGCGCCATCTCCTCGCTTTCCTGCTGGCTCACCTCGATCACGCGGTCGACGCGCGAGCGCTCGAAGATCTTCGGCAGGTAGGCCTCGGGCCACTTGCGGATGCCCGGGACCTGCGCGCCCGGCAGCGGCTGCACGCCGATCACCTGGATCGCCGGGTTCTTCTCCTTGAGGAAGCGCGAGCAGCCCATGATCGTCCCGGTGGTGCCCATGGTCGCCACGAAGTGGGTGATCCTGCCGTGCGTGTCGCGCCAGATCTCGGGGCCCGTGCCGGTGTAGTGCGCGAGCGGGTTGTCGGGATTGGCGAACTGGTCGAGGATCACGCCCTCGCCCGCGTCGCGCATGCGCTCGGCCGTGTCGCGCGCAAGCTCCATGCCGCCCTTCTCCGGGGTCAGCACGAACTGCGCGCCGAAGGCCGCCATGGTCTGGCGCCGTTCGACCGAGAGGTGCTCGGGCATCACCAGCACCATCCGGTAGCCGCGCATCGCCGCCACCATGGCGAGCGCGATGCCGGTGTTGCCGCTGGTGGCCTCGATGAGCGTATCGCCCAACCTGATCTCGGCGCGCTTCTCCGCGCCCAGGACCATCGAGAGCGCGGGACGGTCCTTCACCGAGCCGGCGGGATTGTTGCCTTCGAGCTTCGCGAGGAGGATGTTGCCGCGCGCTGCCGGGATGCGCTGCAGGCGCACGAGCGGGGTGTTGCCGACAAACTGGTCGAGCGTCGCGTTCATGGGTCCCGATGAATGAAAAGCCCCGCGCTCGGCGGGGCCTGGATTGCGAGCGAAAAGACGATACTACTTCTTCGCTGCCGTCGCTTCTTCGCTACTTCTTCTTCTCGTCGGCGGCCTTCTTGTCGGCCTCCGCTTTCTTCTCGGCCGCGGCTTTCTTCTCGGCGGCCTTCTTGTCCGCGGCGGCTTTCTTCTCCGCGACGGCTTTCTCGTGGGCGGCCTTCTTCTCGGCGGCGGCCTTCTCTGCGGCGGCTTTCTTCTCCGCGGCTTTCTCGGCGGCGGCGGCCTTCTTCGCCGCGGCTTCGTCGGCCTTGCTGGTCTTTTCCTTCACCTCGACCTTGCCCTTGGCGGAGGCCTCTTTCGCCGTGGCCTTCACGTCGGTCGCCGCTTCCTTGGCGGTGGCCTTCGCGTCGGTGGCCTTCTCCTTCGCCGTCGCCTTCGCGGAGCTCGCCTTTTCCTTCACGGCGGCCTTGGTGTTCGAGGCATCCTGCTTCATCGTGGCGGACGCGGCTTTCGCGTCGGCTTTCACGTCGGCGGCTTTCTCCTTGGTGGCGGCCTTCATCTCCGAGGCCTTTTCCTTGGTGGCAGCCTTCATTTCGGAGGCCTTCTCCTTGGTCTTGTCGGCCGCGGCCTCGACTTTCTTCTCGACCTTCTCGGACTTGTCCGCCTTCACGGGCACGGTGGTGCCGGAGAGCGCGATGTCGCCCTTGATCTTCTCGAACGTCGCGTGACCGACGCCGTCGACCTTCTTCACGTCCTCGAGGGTCTTGAACGAGCCGTTCTTCTTGCGGTAGTCGATGATGGCCTGCGCCTTCACCGGGCCGATGCCGTTCAGAGACTTGAGCTGCTCTTTGGTTGCGGAATTGATGTTGACTGCGGCGATTGCCATGCCCACATAGGCCAGCAAAGCCGCGAAAAGCAATGCGACTTTCTTCACGTTGTTCTCCTGTTTGCGAATGTTGTCTTTTGTGCGGCGGGGACTGGCTCGCCTGCGAGGAGCACTGCTGGCACCATCCTTCACCTCCCGTGCCTTGGCGCGTGAAAAATGCCACGACGTCAAAACGGGCTTGATTATACAGGGCTTTTGGGGGCGCGTATCACTTCCAGCAATGCATCGTCCAGGCACGCGCGGCCGCGCCCCTCGAGGACCACCCCGAGCTCGATGAAAGGCGCGCCCTCGGGCACGTCGATCTCGACGGCCACGCGCTGCCAGGCGTGGGTCCCGTTCACGAGCCGCTTGTCGTGCGCGAGCGTAGTACCCCGCGCCATGATGTAAGGTCCGGCGCCGTCGCCGATCACCGCGTCCACGCGCAGCGCCGCTGAAAACCGCAGGCGGGCGCCGCGCAGCATGGCGATGTCGAAGACGCCCTGGCTCGCGATCCCCCACGGCTCCTTGCCCGCCGGCTCGATGCACAGGCTCGCCGTCCCGGAAGCCGGCGTCGCCTCGTCGTGGAAGAACCGGAAGGATTTCGGATCCGCGTGCATCGTGCAATCCCAGCCCACCGGGCAGGGGCGCGACCGGGCCGGATCCTCGAAGCCGGGGTTCTTAAGCGCGATGGCGCGTACCGCGGCGGGAGCCCGCGGCGGCGCCGCGCAGGCGGCAAGCAAGCCCGCGGCGAGCGCGAGCGCAATCGCGGGGAGGCTCAAGCGCCTTCGCCCTTGGCGAGCCGCGCCTTCACGTAGCGCTCGACACCTTCCTCGACACCGCGGAAGGCGCTGTCGTAGCCCGCAGCTCGCAGCGCGGTCATATCCGCCTGCGTGAAGCTCTGGTATTTGCCCACCAGCTGCTCGGGAAACGGCACGTACTCGATCGCGCCCGAAGCACGCAGCTCCTCGAGCGTGAACGCCTTCTCGCCGCGCGCCACGCGGATCGCGTTGATAGTCGCGCGCGCCACGTCGTTGAAGCTCTGCGCGCGCCCGGTGCCGACGTTGAAGATGCCCGAGATCTCCGGGTGGTCGAGGAAGAAGAGGTTCACCGCGACCACGTCGTCCACCGAGATGAAATCGCGGATCTGCTCGCCGGGCCCGTAGCCGGCGCTGCCCTCGAAGAGCTTCACCCGTCCCCCGGCAAGGTACTGGTTGTAGAAGTGGAATGCGACGGACGCCATGCGCCCCTTGTGCGTTTCGCGCGGGCCGTAGACGTTGAAGTAGCGGAATCCCGCGATCTGCGCGGTGCTCGTGCCCAGCGCGCGGCGCACCGCCTGGTCGAAGAGGAACTTCGAGTATCCGTACACGTTGAGCGGCGCCTCGTGCTCGCGCGCTTCGCGGAACACCTTCCCCGAGCCGTACACCGAGGCCGAGGACGCGTAGATGAACGGGATCCTCTCGGCCTGGCACCAGGCGAGGAGCGCGAGCGAATACTCGTAGTTGTTCGCCATCATGTAGCGCCCGTCGCTCTCCATGGTGTCGGAGCAGGCCCCCTGGTGGAGCACGGCGCTCACCGGGGCGTCGAAGTCGCCCGCCTCGACGCGCTCGGCGAGGTCGAGCTTGTCGATGAACTCCGCGATCTCGAGATCGGCGAGATTGGCGACCTTGTCGGCCCGCGTGAGGTTATCCACCGCGATCACGTCGTTCACGCCGCGCGCGTTCAGGGCCTTCACGAGATTGGAACCGATGAATCCGGCGGCGCCGGTGACCATGATTGCCATGACGATCGCCTCGCCGTCAGATGCCGGAAGAAAGGCTCGCGGCGAGCTCGCCGCGGCCCACCACCGCGGTGCCGAGCTTGCCGACGACGATGCCCGCCGCGTGATTGGCCACGCGCATCGCCGCGTGGAGGTCCGCGCCGGAAGCCACCATGAGGGCGAGAACGCCGATCACCGTGTCTCCCGCGCCGCTCACGTCGAAGACCTCGCGGGCCTGGGTGGGCTCATGGTAGCTCTCCTCGGCGGTGAATAGCGACATGCCCTCCTCGCTTCGCGTGACGATGAGCGCGTCCAACTCGAGCTCGGCGCGCAGCTTCTGCGCACGGCGCGCGAAGTCCGCCTCGTCGCTCCAGCGCCCCGCCACCTCGCGGAATTCCGCGCGGTTGGGCGTGAGGAGCGTGGCGCCCCGGTAGCGCGCGTAGTCGTGGCCCTTCGGGTCCACGAGCACGGGCTTGCCGCGGCTGCGGGCGAGGGCGATCATCTTCTCCACGTGCGCGAGGCCGCCCTTGCCGTAGTCGGAGAGGACCACGGCATCGGCCGCGTCCACGCGGCGCTCGAACTCGTCCAGCTTCGCGGCGAGGACCTCGTGGCTGGGTGCGCGCTCGAAATCGATGCGCAGGAGCTGCTGCTGCTGCCCGATCACGCGCAGCTTCACCGTGGTGGAGAGCGAGGCGTCGCGGTGCAGCGACGCCCTCACCTTCTCCGCGGCGAGGAGCCTTGCGAGCGACGTGCCCGCCTCGTCGTCGCCCACCACCGCGAGAAGCGTCGCGTCCCCGTCGAGCGCGCTCACGTTGCGCGCCACGTTGGCCGCCCCGCCGGGGCGCTCCTCGGAGCGCTTCACGTGCACCACCGGGACCGGCGCCTCGGGCGAGATGCGGCTCACGTCGCCGAACCAGTAGCGGTCGAGCATGACGTCGCCGGCGACGAGCACGCGCGAGCGCGAGAAATCCGGAAGCTTCACGCCGCGTCCCGGCCGCGCCCGATCGGGTGGTACTCGATGCCGTGCGAGCGCACCACCGCGGGCTCGTACAGGTTGCGCCCGTCGAAGATCACCGGCGACTTGAGGGCCGCCCTGACGGCGTCGAAGTCGGGGCTGCGGAAGGCTTTCCATTCGGTGATGATGACGAGCGCGTCGGCGCCCTTCACGGCGTCCATCGCATTGTCGACGAAGCTCACCGCCTTTTCCATTTCGTAGATGTGGCGCGCCTCGGGCATCGCCACCGGGTCGAAGGCGACCACCTGCGCGCCGCGCTTCACGAGTGCGGCGATGATGACGCGCGCGGGCGCCTCGCGCATGTCGTCGGTGTTCGGCTTGAAGGCGAGCCCCCAGAGCGCGAAGCGCCTGCCCTTCAGGTCCTCGCCGAAGCGGCGCACCACCTTCTCGGCGAGCACGCCCTTCTGGCGGTCGTTGGCTTCCTCCACGGCGCGCACCACCTTCAGGTCCACGCCGTGCTCCTGGCCCGTGCGCAGCAGCGCCACCACGTCCTTCGGGAAGCACGAGCCTCCGTAGCCCGCGCCGGGATAGAGGAAGTGGTAGCCGATGCGCGGATCCGAGCCGATGCCGATCCTCACGTGCTCGATGTCCGCCCCGAGGCGCTCGGCGAGGAGTGCCAGCTCGTTCATGAACGAGATGCGCGTGGCGAGCATCGCGTTGGCGGCATACTTGGTGAGCTCCGCCGAGCGGATGTCCATCACCTGCAGGCGCTCGTGGTTGCGCTGGAACGGGCCGTAGAGCTCGCGCATCGTGGCGATCGCGTCCGGATCCTCGGCGCCGATCACGATGCGGTCCGGGCGCATGAAGTCCTCCACCGCGGCGCCCTCCTTGAGGAATTCCGGATTCGAGACCATCGCGAAGGGGTGCTTCGCGCCGCGCCCGGCGAGGGTATCGGCGACGGCGTCGCGCACCTTGTCCGCCGTGCCCACGGGCACCGTGGACTTGTCGACGATCACGCGCGCTCCGTCCATGTGGGTGGCGATGCTGCGCGCCGCGGCGATCACGTACTGCAGGTCGGCCGAGCCGTCCTCGCCGGGCGGGGTGCCCACCGCGATCATCTGCAGCTTCGCGTAGGTCGCGCTCTCCCTCGGGTCGGTGGTGAACGCGAGGCGCCCGCTCGCCATGTTGTTGCGCACCACTTCCTTCAGGCCCGGCTCGAAGATCGGGATCTCGCCCTGCCTCAGCATGCCGATCTTGCGCTCGTCCACGTCGAAGCACAGCACGTGGTTGCCGACGTCGGCGAGGCAGGCGCCGGTCACGAGTCCGACGTAGCCGGTTCCGATGATGCTCACTTTCATGCAGCCGCTCCTGTTTCCAGAGATTCGCGGATCGACGCGAGCATCGCCGCCGGATCGGGCGCTTGCGTGATGGGCCTGCCGATCACGAGATAGTTCGCGCCGAGGCGCACCGCCTCGACCGGCGTGACGATTCGCGCCTGGTCGTCCTTGAGGCCGTCCTCGAGGCGGATTCCGGGCGTGACGAGGATGAAGTCCTCGCCCGCCGCCTTGCGGATGAGCGGGGCTTCCTGCGCGGAGCACACCACGCCGTCCAAACCGCTCGCGCGCGCGAGCCGCGCCAGGCGCTCGACGTTCTCGATCAACGACCCGTGCAGCCCCACGCGCTCGAGGTCGGCGTCGGCGAGGCTGGTGAGGATGGTGACGGCGATGAGGATCGGCGGGCGCGCCACCGACTCGATCGATTCGCGCGCGGCGCGCAGCATCGCCTCGCCGCCGCTCGCATGCACGTTCATCATCCACACGCCGAGCCTCGCGGCGGCACGGCAGGCGCCGGCGACGGTGTTGGGGATGTCGTGGAACTTGAGGTCAAGGAAGACTTCGAAGCCGCGCTCCTGAAGCTTGTGCACGACGCCGGGGCCGGCGGCGACGAAGAGCTCCTTGCCGACCTTCACGCGGCAGAGCTTCGCGTCCAGGCGCGCGGCCAGCGCGAGGGCGCTCTCGGCGTCGGGGACGTCGAGCGGCACGATGATCCGCCTATTGTCCAATCTGCATCCTCGCGAGGTGGCGTCCGGAGTTCTCGAGCTCGGCGGTGCGGCGCGGCGCGAAGCTCTCCCATCCGCCGCACGCGGGACACTGCCAGAAGAATTGCCGCGCCTTGAAGCCGCAGTTGGCGCAGAGGTAGACGGCGAGCGCCTGCGCGTGCGAGTGCACGAGGTCCTTCATGAGCTGCAGGTCCTGGCGCCGCTCGGGTTGCGCGCGAACCAGCTCCGCGTCGATCAGGTGGTCCAGCCCCACGAGCGTGGGATTGCGCCGAACCTCGTCCCTTACCAAGCGCCACGCGGCCTCGTCACCCTCATGCTCCGCGGTCGCCTGGTAGACGACGTTCAGAAAGTCGAGACCAGGATAGCGGTGCTGCAGCGCGCGCAGGAGCGTCAAGCCCTCGCCGCCGCGTCCGAGCGCCTTGTAGCTTTCCATCATGCCTTCGGCGACGAGGCCGAAGTACGCGGGATCCTGCGCCTCGATGGCCTTCCACGCGTCGATCGCATCCTCGTGCCTGCCGGCGCGGGCGAGCCATTCCCCGCGCAGCACGTTCGCGCGCACGCACTTGCGGTTCGCCTCGAGCGCCCGCGAGAGGAATTGCTGCGCGTCTTCCTCGCGGCCGTGCACGTGCTCCGTGCTGGCGAGCTCGCAGAAATAGTTCGCGATCTCCTTCTGGTAGTTGCGCTTGGCGCTCGCCTCGAGCTTGCGCGCGGCCTCGACCGCTTTCTGCCAGTCCTTCTCCTGGATGTAGATGTCGAGGAGCTGGCGGTGCACGTCGGCCGACGGCGCGGACTGCGCCATCTTCTCGAGCACCTGCTCGGCGTGCTCGAGGAGACCGGCCTTGAAGTAGTCCTGCGCGAGCTCGAAGGACGCCGTGTGGCGCTCTTCCTTGGGCAGGTCGTCGCGGTTCACCAGGTCCTGGTGCATGCGGATCGCGCGGTCGACTTCCCCGCGGCGCCTGAAGAGGCTTCCCAGGGCGAACTGCAGCTCGACCGTCTGCGGATTTTCCTTGGCCACCTGCAGGAACGACTCGATCGCCTTGTCGGGCTGCTCGTTCAGGAGGAAGTTCAGGCCCCGGAAATACGAGGACGGAAGCGAGCGCGACTCCGAGAGGAGCGACTTCAGGTCGACGCGCGCGGCCACCCAGCCCATGCCGAAGAAGACCGGCAGCGCGAGGAGCCACCAGAACTCAAATTCCATGCGGAGGCTCTGCGTCGGGTTGCGCGGCGCTCGCCGGGAGAGACGCGCTCCTGCGAAGGCGCCCGATCTCGCGGCGCTGGCGCACGACCGTGGGGACCCAGGCGAGGAGCCCGATCACCACGCCCGCGACGAAGACGGCGAGCAGGATGAAGACGAGCGGCGCCTCCCAGACCTGCCCCGGCAGGCCCTTGATCGTCACGTCCTGCGAGTTCTTCACCGCGAACCAGACGAGGATCATCACGATGAAGAGCCTGATGATCCAGACGACCGTTTGCATCCCCGGGTTTCCCTCTCAAAAGTGCGCATATTCTACAGGGAGACGAGCTTGCCCTCGGCTAAACAGCGGCAGAGGAGGCGGTGGACGTTTCGCCGACACGGGGATCGCGCCGCGGCTCGCGGCCGCGGTTCACCTCGCTACCTGGAAATCACGGCGGCTCGAGAAAAAGGGCGGGCGCGATGAAGAGCGCGGCCGTATCCAGATGGGGTGGCTTGCCCGCTTTTCTCGAGCCGAAACCCCGTGATTTCCAAGTCCGCTCGGCGCGATCCACGGTCGTCGAAACATCCACCGCCTCCCCCGCCGCGCGTTTTCGCTGCGCCTCACCCCGCGACGTCGCGGCGGGCGAGGGAGGGTTGGAGGAACCGCGCACCCTGGAACGGGCCAAGCGAGGCGAATCGTGACGGGGATGTCGCCGAGCACTGTCTGAGGGCTCCCCGAGCGAATGCGAGGGAAGTAGGAGCTGAGCCCGAGTTGCGCAGGCGCCGTCGTGATTTGGCGAGCGCGGGCACCACGGAGCGCATGCGAAGTGGACAGCCGTTCCAAGGTTGCGCTTTCCTCGAGCCCTCCCTCGCCCGCCGAATCACTCGCCTGTTGAATCGCAGCAAAAAAAAAACGGCGAGCCGGGGCTCGCCGTTTCGATGCAATGAAGCGTTGCCTAGCCTTCGTGATAGTCCACGCGCTCGCGCAATTCCTTGCCCGCCTTGAAATGCGGGACGTATTTCCGCGGAACCTGCACCTTCTCGCCGGTCTTCGGATTACGGCCCGTTCGTGGCGGGCGGTAATTCAGTCCGAAGCTTCCGAACCCGCGGATCTCGATCCTGTTGCCAGACGCCAACGTGAGCGCCATCGCATCCAGCATCGTCTTCACCGCGAGCTCGGCATCCTTCGGTGCCAGCTGGCTATGCCGCGCGCTCAGCAGCTCGATGAGCTGTGACTTCGTCATGGCGCGTTTCTCCCCCCTGGAGATTTTCGGTTATTCCTTGTCCTTCGATCCCGACAACTTCGCCTTCAGCAGCGCGCCCAGGTTCGTGGTGCCGGCGCTCGCGCTGCTTTCCGACGCGTGCTTCTGCAGGGCGGCGGATTCCTCCGCCGCGTCCTTCTGCTTGATCGACAGGTTGATCGCACGGCTCTTCCGGTCGATGTTGATGATCACGGCCTCGAGGTTGTCGCCTTCCTTCAGGTGCGCGCGGATGTCCTCGACGCGGTCTCGCGAGATCTCGGAGGCGCGCAGGTAGCCTTCCACGTCCTTCTCGAGCTCGATCACGGCGCCCTTGGATTCGATCGACTTCACCACGCCCTTCACGACGTTGCCCTTGTCGTGCGTGGTCACGTAGTTGCCGAACGGATCGCCCTCGAGCTGCTTGATGCCGAGCGAGATGCGCTCGCGCTCGACGTCGATCGACAGCACCACGGTCTCGACCTCGTCGCCCTTCTTGAGAGACTTCACGGCCTCTTCGCCGGTCGCCTGCCAGGAAAGGTCGGAAAGGTGCACCAGGCCGTCGATGTTGCCCGGCAGCCCGATGAAGACGCCGAAGTCGGTGATCGACTTGATGGTGCCGCGGACCTTGTCGCCCTTCTTGTGGTTCATGGCGAACTCTTCCCACGGGTTCGGCATGCACTGCTTCATGCCGAGCGAGATGCGGCGGCGGTCCTCGTCGATCTCGAGGATCATCACCTCGACCTCGTCGCCCAGGCTCACCACCTTGGCGGGATGCACGTTCTTGTTGGTCCAGTCCATCTCGGAGACGTGCACCAGGCCCTCGATGCCGCTCTCGATCTCGACGAACGCGCCGTAGTCGGTGATGTTGGTCACCTTGCCGAAGAGGCGCGTGCCCTGCGGGTAGCGGCGCGAGATGCCGATCCACGGATCTTCGCCCAGCTGCTTCAGGCCCAGCGAGACGCGGTTCTTCTCGGCGTCGAACTTGAGGATCTTGGCGGTGACTTCGTCGCCCACCGAGAGCACTTCCGTCGGGTGCTTCACGCGGCGCCAGGCGAGGTCGGTGATGTGCAGCAGGCCGTCGATGCCGCCGAGGTCCACGAACGCGCCGTAGTCGGTGATGTTCTTGACCACCCCTTTCACGACGGCGCCTTCCTTCAGCGTCTCGAGGAGCTGCTGGCGCTCGACGCCGGCGGTCTCCTCCATGACGGCGCGGCGGGACACGACCACGTTGTTCCTCTTGCGGTCGAGCTTGATCACCTTGAACTCGAGCTCCTTGTTCTCGAAGTGCGAGGTGTCCTTCACCGGGCGCAGGTCGACGAGCGAGCCGGGCAGGAAGGCGCGGATGCCATTCACCATGACGGTGAGGCCCCCCTTCACCTTGCCGCTCACGACGCCCTTGATGATCGTGCCGTTGGCGAGCGCGTCGTCCAGGTTCGTCCAGGCGGCGAGCTTCTTGGCCTTGTCGCGCGAAAGCTTGGTCGCGCCGAAACCGTCTTCGAGGGCTTCGATGGCGACGGAAACGAAATCGCCGGGCTTCACTTCGATCTCGCCGCGGTCGTTCTTGAATTCTTCGGTGGCGATCGTGCTCTCGGACTTCAGGCCCGCGTTCACGATCACGACGTTCGGGTCCACGGAAATCACTTCCGCGGTGATCACTTCGCCCACGCGCATTTCCTGGCGCGAGAGGCTCTCTTCGAAGAGCGCGGCGAAGCTGTTTTCGAGTGCTGGGGAGGAGGATTGGGTTGAGGTTTGGGCCAACATGGGCACTGCTTTCGGATTGAAACGGCGCGAGGCCGTCGTTGATCATCGCCAGGAAGGCCGAATTGCTCTAACCCCCTGACACTCTTGGTCTTTTACAGCCAGTTTGGAGGAGGAGCTCACCCAGGCGATTTTTCGCGCCACCAGCCGAGAATCCGCCGCACCGCCTCTTCGACGGTAAGGCCCGTGGTATCGAGAAATATTGCGTCCGGATAATGCTTTAGCGGCGCCACGGGACGGGAGCTATCTCTCTCGTCGCGACGCCGCAACTCTTCCACAACATCGCTTATTTTGGCATACATTCCCTTTTCCATCAACTGCTTATGGCGCCGCTCCGCCCGGGTATCCACGCCCGCGGTGAGAAACACCTTCAAAGGGGCGTCGGGGAACACGACGGAGCCCATGTCGCGCCCGTCGGCCACGAGGCCCGGAGGGGTGCGAAATCGCCTCTGGCGCGCGAGGAGCGCCTCGCGCACCCTGCTCTTGGCGGCGACGCGAGAGGCGGCCATGCCGACCTCCTCGCCGCGCAGCGCCGTGGTGACGTCGCGTCCGTCCAGCCAGGTGGTGGCGTCGCGGAACTCGACCCGCATGCCGAGAGCGACCCGTGCGAGCGCCTCCTCGTCGTCGAGGTCGGCGCCCGATGCCTGCGCGGCGAGCGCGGTGAGGCGGTAGAGCGCGCCGCTGTCGAGGTAGCGAAAGCCCAGGGCCCGGGCCAACTCGGCGGCCACGGTCCCCTTCCCCGACGCCGAAGGGCCGTCGATGGCGATCACCGGCGGATCGGAATCACGAGACAAGGCGGCTCCACTCCGGGAAGTAGTCGGGAAAGGTCTTGGATACGCACGCCGGGTCGTTGATGCGCACCGCGAGCGGCCCGAAGGCCGCGAGGGAGAAACACATCGCCATGCGGTGGTCGTCGTAGGTGTCGACGATGACAGGCGTGCGGCGCGACGCATGAGGCACGAGGAAATTCGCGGGGGGCACGATGGCGAGGAAATCAGGCCCCTCCTCGACCTGCGCGCCGAACTTGAGAAGCTCCGTGGCCATGGCGGCGATGCGATCGGTCTCCTTCACGCGCCAGCTCGCGATGTTGCGAAGGCGCGATGGCCCGCTCGCGAAGAGCGCGAGGACAGCGGCCGTCATCGCCGCATCCGGGATGAGGTTGAAGTCGAGGTCGAAGGGCGCGAGCGCGTGCCCTCCGCGAGCCTCGATCCAGCTCTCGCCCATGGTGATGGAGCCCCCCATGCGCTCGAGCACCTCGGCGAAGCGGATGTCGCCCTGGCTGCTCGCGCGGCCCACGCCCTCCACGCGCAGCGGGCCTCCTCCCAGGACGCCCGCGGCGAGGAAGTAGGAGGCCGACGACGCGTCGCCCTCCACCTCGAGCACGCCCGGAGAGACGTAGCCCTCGTTGGCGGGGATCGAGAACGCGCGCCAGTCGTCGCGCTCCACCTCCACGCCGAAGCGGCGCATGAGGCCGAGCGTGAGCTCTACGTAGGGCTTGGAGATGAGGTCGCCCTCGACCTCGACAGCGGAGCGCTCGCCGGCCCACGCAAGCGCCATCAGGATCGCCGACAGGAACTGGCTCGAGACATCGCCGCGCACGCGGATCGCGCCTTCCGAGCCGGCGTGGCGCGGCGCGATGGCGAGCGGTGGATAGCCTTCCGCGCCGAGGTACTCGATCGCCGCGCCCGCCGATCGCAACGCGGTGACGAGGTCGCCGATCGGACGCTCGTGCATGCGAGCCACGCCGCTCAAGTGGTAATGCCCGTCGGCGAGAGCGAGCGCCGCCGTGAGGGGGCGGAATGCCGTGCCCGCGTTGCCGAGGAAGAGCTCGGCGCGCTTCGCGGGGAAACCGCGCGCCCTGCCCAGTCCGCGCACGCGAAGATCGGTCGCGCCTTCGAGCGCATCGACGGCGACGCCGAGCGAGCGCAAGGCCTCGCGCATCACGCGCGTGTCGTCGGAATCGAGGAGGCCGCGCAGCACGGTGTCGCCGCGTGCGAGCGCCGCGAGGAGGAGCGTTCGGTTGGAGATGCTCTTCGAGCCGGGGAGGCGCAGCGTTCCGGCGGCGCGAGCGGCCGGCGCGAGGTCCAGGTGCTCCACGGCTATTCGCTCGAGGAGCCGCGGCGTCCCGCCGCACCGAGGGATTGGCGGCTCGCGCGCGCCTCGGCCATGAGGCGCTCGAGGCCGGGACCGTCGCCCTTGTCGACGAGCTCGCGAAAGACGGCGAGATGCGCGCCATAGCGGTCGAGCTCGTCGAGGAGCGCCGCGCGATTCTGCAGCGCGATGTCGCGCCACATCTCGGGAGAGCTCGCGGCGATGCGCGTGAAGTCGCGGAAGCCTCCGGCGGCGAAACCGAGCAGCTCGGCGGCGTTGTCGCGCGACGCGATCCCGGAGACCAGCGCGAAAGCGAGGAGGTGCGGCAAGTGGCTCACCGCGGCGAAGATGCGATCGTGGTCCTCCGCGCCCAGCGACGCCACTCTCGCGCCCACCGATTCCCACGCGCCACGCACGAGGTCGACCGCATCGGCCGCGGCCTCTTCACCCGGGGTGAGCACGACGCGCATGCCGCGGAAGAGCTCGGCGCTCGCGGCGTCGACGCCGCTCGCCTCGCGACCCGCGATCGGATGAGCGGGCACGAAGCGCGGGAAGCGCTCGCGCAGCTCGTCCCGGGCGGTGCGCACCACTTCGGCCTTGGTGCTGCCGACGTCGGTCACGACCGCGCCGGGATCCATGGATAGCGCGACGTCGTGGAGCACCGGCCCGATGGCGCGAACCGGCACGGCCACCACCACCAGGTCCGCGCCCTTCGCAGCTTCCGAGACGGAGCCTGCGGCGGTATCGATCACGCCGAGCTCGGCGGCGCGCTCGAGCGCGGCGGCGTCGCGGTCGTAGCCGACGACGGTGCCCACCGCGCCCGCGCGCCTCAGCGCCTGCGCGAAGGAGCCGCCGATGAGCCCCACGCCGACGACGGCGAGAGTCTTCAGCCTTCGCATGGCGCCCTAGCCCGCCGCCAGCGCGCGCCCGAGCGCGGCGAGGAAGCGCGCGTTCTGCTCGGGCTTGCCGACCGTCACGCGCAGGTGCTCGGGAAGCCCGTAGCCTGCGATCGGCCGCACGATCACGCCTTCGGCGAGCATCGACCGGTAGACGCTCGCCGCGGCTCCCACGCGCACCGTGATGAAGTTGCCGAAGGACGCGATGTATTCGAGGCCCATGCGCTCGAAGCCCGCGGCGAGCTGCGCGAGCCCCGCGGCGTTCACGGCGCGGCTTTGCGCGATGAACTCGTCGTCGTCGAGGGCTGCGGTGGCGGCGACCATCGCCAGGTGGTTCACGTTGAACGGCTGGCGCACGCGGTTCATCACTTCCGCGATCTCCCGATGCGCGATGCCGTAGCCCACGCGCAGCCCCGCGAGCCCGAAGGCCTTGGAGAGCGTGCGCGAGACGATGAGGTTGGGGTGCGCCGCGATCCATCCCGGCGTGGGCGACTTGAGCGCGTCGGGCAGGTACTCACCGTACGCCTCGTCCAGCACGACGATCACGCGCTCGGGCACGCGCTCGACGAAGGCGCTCACCTCCGGCCAGGGGCTGAAGGTGCCCGTCGGATTGTTGGGATTGGCGAGGAAGACCATCTTCGTGTCGTCGCGTATCGCGCGCGCGAGTGCATCGAGATCGTTGCCATAGGCCTTCGCCGGGACTTCCACGTGCCGCGCGCCGATCGCCTGCACCGCGAGCGCATAGACCATGAAGGCATGCCGGGAGTAGACCGCCGAATCCGCGCGGGTGAGGAACGCGCGCGCCGCGAGCTCGAGGACGTCGTTCGAGCCGTTGCCGAGCACGATGTTGTCCGCGGAGATCGCGTACTTGCGCGCGAGCACCGCCTTCAGCTCGAAGCCGCTGCCGTCCGGGTAGTAGTGAAGCACGTCGAGCGCTCCGCGGATCGCCGCGATCGCCCGGGGAGAGGCTCCCAGCGGGTTTTCGTTGGACGCCATCTTGAGGATGTCGGCCTCGGCGAGCCCGAGCTCGCGCGCGGTCTCGCCGATGGGCTTGCCGGGGACATACGGGGCGATCTCCCGCACGTTCGCGGGGGCGAGGTCTTTGAGGTTCATCTAGAGGACCGCGATGGGATAGG
The DNA here is from genome assembly GCA_038244725.1 of Burkholderiales bacterium. GTDB lineage: Bacteria > Pseudomonadota > Gammaproteobacteria > Burkholderiales > Usitatibacteraceae > Usitatibacter. The sequence goes on along the minus strand of JBBRTF010000029.1, from coordinate 11,591 downwards.
AGCCCAGCACCTTCAGGTATCCGGCGATCTTCATCACTTCCTCGAGGGCGGCGGCGACGTTCGCGTCGTGGCGATGACCCTCGATGTCGACGAAGAAAAGATATTCCCAAAGGGCCACGCGCGACGGGCGCGACTCGAACTTGGTCATCGAGACTCCGCGCCGCGCGAAGGGCGTGAGCATCTCGTAGACCGCGCCCGCGCGGTTCCTCGCCGAGAGCACCAGCGACGTCTTGTCGCGCCCGGTGGGCTTGGGCTCGTAGCCGCCGAGGATGAGGAATCGCGTCGTGTTGTTGGGCTCGTCCTCGATGTTGGAGGCGAGGATCTTCAATCCGTAGTGCTCGGCGGCCATCTCGCCCGCGACCGCGGCCGACGCCGCCTCCTCGGCCGCGCGCCGCGCCGCCTCGGCGTTACTCGACACCGCGACGCGCTCCACGTGAGGCAGGTTGATGTTGAGCCACTCGTGGCACTGGGCGAGCGACTGCCCGTGCGAGAACACGCGGCGGATTTCGCCGAAATCGCCGGGAGGCACTTTCGCCATCAGGTGATGGTGGATGCGCACCACGACTTCGCCGCACACCTTGAGCGCGGAATGGGGCATGAGGTCGAGGGAGCGGCCCACGGCGCCCTCGGTGGAATTCTCCACGGGGATCACGCCGAAGTCGGCGCCTCCCGACTCGACGCCGCGGAACACCTCGTCGATCGAGGCCATGGGCATCGCCTCCGCGGCGAGGCCGAAGTGCTTGAGGGCCGCGCGCTCGCTGAACGTTCCCTTCGGCCCGAGGTACGCGACGCTCAGCGGCCGCTCGAGCGCGAGGCACGCCGACATGATCTCGCGGAAAAGGAGCGCCACGGTCTCGTCGGCGAGCGGGCCGGGGTTGGCCGCCTTGATTCGCGTGAGCACCTGCGCCTCGCGCTCGGGGCGGTAGGCCTGCCCCACCTTGAGCGTGCCAATGGCGCGCGCGAGCTTGGCGCGATCGTTCAGGTCTTCGAGGATGCGCTCGTCGAGGCGGTCGATCTCGCCGCGCAGCCGGTCGAGCTCGCCGGGGGCGCTCACGGCTGCGCGCCCATGTGCGGCACGCTGCGGATCGCGAGGACGCCGGGAATCCGGGCGATGCGCCGGATCACCTCGGGGGCGGCCGCGCTGTCGAGGTCGACGAGCGTGTAGGCCATCTCCCCCTTCGACTTGTTGACCATGTTGTGGATGTTGAGGCCAGCTTGCGCCATCGTAGTCGAAATCTGTCCGAGCATGTTGGGCACGTTCGAGTTCGCGATGGCGATGCGATGCGGCGATTCGCGCGCCATTTCCACGCTCGGGAAATTCACCGCGTTGGCGATCGCGCCCTCCTCGAGGAAGGCGCGCAGCTGGTCAACCACCATGAACGCGCAGTTCTCCTCCGCCTCCTCGGTGGAGGCGCCCAGGTGCGGCAGTGCGATGACGCCCGGGTTGCCCGCCAGCATCTCGCTCGGGAAATCGGTCACGTACTTGCGCAGGTGCTTTTGCGCGAGCGCCTGGAGCACGGCCCCGGGTTCGACGATCGCGTCGCGCGCAAAGTTGAGCAGCACCATGCGCGGGCGCGCCTGCGCGAGGCGCTTCGCGTCGATGAGCCCGCGCGTCTTTTCGGTGAGCGGAAGGTGCAGCGTCACGAAGTCCGCGGCCTTGATCACCTCCTCGACGGAGGCCGCGCGCTTCACCGCCGAAGGCAGGCGCCACGCGTTGTCCACGGTGATCTCGGGATCGAATCCCACCACTTTCATGCCGAGCTTGATCGCCGTATCGGCGACGAGTCCGCCGACCGCGCCCAGCCCGATCACTCCGAGCGTGCGCCCGGGAAGCTCGAAGCCCGCGAACTGCTTCTTGCCCTCCTCGACGCGCGCCTCGAAATCGGCGCCGGGCTCGAGCGCGTTCACATAGGCCACGGCGGGCACCACGTTCCTCGCCGCGGCGAGGATCGCGGCGAAGACGAGCTCGTTCACCGCATTCGCGTTGGCGCCGGGTGCGTTGAAGACCGGGATCCCGCGCCGGCTCAATGCCGCCACGGGAATGTTGTTCACGCCCGTGCCCGCGCGCGCCACCGCCTTCACCATCGGCGGGATCTCTTCTTCCTTCAGCACGTGCGAACGCGCGAGGATCGCGTCGGGAGACGACAGCGCCTTGCCGACGATGTAGCTCGACGCCGGGAAGCGCTCGAGCCCCTTGGCCGAGATGGCGTTGTAGACCGCCACGCGATACTTCAGCGCCCCCACGTCAGGCGCTCTTCGCGCGGAATTCTTCCATGAACTCGATGAGCGCCTCGACGCCTTCCGGGGGCATCGCGTTGTAGATCGAGGCGCGCATCCCGCCCACCGAGCGGTGGCCCTTCAGCTGGGAGAGCCCGCGCGCGTCGGCTTCCTGCAGGAACTTCGCGTCGAGCGCGTCCTTCTTCAGCCGGAAAGGCACGTTCATCCGCGATCGGTCCTCCTTCACCACGGGATTCGAGTAGAAGTCCTGGGAATCGAGGTAGCCGTAGAGGCGATTCGCCTTGGCGATGTTCACCTTCTCGATGCCGGCGAGACCGCCGCGCTCGAGGAGCCACTTGAACGTGAGGCCCGCGAGGTAGACCGAGAAGGTGGGCGGCGTGTTGATCATCGAGTCCGCGTCCGCCATGAGCTTGTAGTCGAGGACATTCGGCGTGTCCGCGAGGGCATCGCCGAGGAGGTCCTCGCGCACGATCACCACGACGAGACCCGCCGGGCCGATGTTCTTCTGCGCACCGGCGTAGATGAGCCCGTACTTGGAGACGTCGATGGGCTTCGAGAGGATGTGCGACGACATGTCCGCCGCGAGCGGCGTTTCGCCCACGTCCGGAGTCCAGTGGAATTCCACGCCGCCGATGGTCTCGTTGGTGCAGACATGCACGTAGGCCGCGTCCTTCGAACGCTTCCACGCCGCCTGCTTCGGCACGTAGGTGAAGTTCCTGTCCTCGGCGGAGGCGACCACGTTCACCTCGCAGAACTTCCTCGCCTCGGCCATGGCCTTCTTCGCCCACTCGCCGGTGTTGAGATAGTCCGCCTTCTTCTTCCCGCGCAGCAGGTTCATCGGCACTGCGGAGAAATGCATCGTCGCGCCGCCCTGCAGGAAGAGGACCTTGTAGTTCTTCGGGATCGCGAGGAGCGTGCGCAAGTCCGCCTCGGCTTGCGCGGCGATGCGCACGAACTCGTTACCGCGGTGGCTCATCTCCATCACGGACATGCCCGCGTCCTGCCAGTTGACCAGCTCCCACTTCGCCTTCTCGAGCACCTCGACCGGCATGGTCGCGGGCCCGGCGCCGAAATTGAAGATGCGCGAGGCGGGCTTAATGTGGTGCAGCGCCCCCGCCGTTATCGTTCCCGTGTCCGTCAGCGTTCGCGCCGTTCCCATTCCCATTCCCGTTCCCGTTCCCGTTTTCGCCATTTTCGTCGTCGCGATCCATGATGGTTTGCAGGCCCGAGAGCTTCTCGCCCTCGTCCAGGTTGATGAGCGTGACCCCCTGCGTGGAGCGGCTCATCTCGCGGATCTCGTTCACGCGCGTGCGGATGAGCACGCCGCCCGAGGTGATGAGCATGATCTCGTCTTCCGGCGACACCAGGGTCGCGGCGACCACCTTGCCGTTCCTCTCGGTGGTCTGGATCGCGATCATGCCCTGCGTGCCGCGCCCGTGGCGCGTGTATTCCGCGATCGAGGTGCGCTTGCCGTAGCCGTTCTCGGTCGCGGTGAGGACGCTCTGCGACTCGTTCTCCGCCACCAGCAGCGCGATCACCTTGCCGCCCTTCGCGATGTTCATGCCGCGCACGCCGCGCGCGCCGCGCCCCATCGGGCGGACGTCGTTCTCGTCGAAGCGCACCGCCTTGCCCTCGTCGGAGAAGAGCATCACGTCGTGCTTGCCGTCGGTGAGAGCCACGCCGATCAGGCGGTCGCCTTCGTCGAGATCCACGGCGATGATGCCGGAGGGCCGCGGGCGCGAATAGTCGGAGAGCGAAGTCTTCTTCACCACGCCCTCCTCGGTCGCGAAGAACACGTAGCAGTCCTCGCGGAACTCCTTCACCGGGAGGATCGCGTTGATGCGCTCGTCCTCGTCCATCTTCAGCAGGTTCACGATGGGCTTGCCGCGGCTGGTGCGGCTGCCCTGCGGGACCTCGTAGACCTTGAGCCAGTAGGCCTTGCCCCGGTTGGAGAAGCAGAGCACGTGGTCGTGGGTGTTGGCGATGAAGAGCTTCTCGACGAAATCGTCCTCCTTCGTCGTGGTCGCCTGTTTGCCGCGCCCGCCGCGCTTCTGCGCGCGGTACTCGTCGAGCGGCTGGCTCTTCACGTAGCCCGCGTGCGACAGCGTCACCACCACGTCCTCGGGCGTGATGAGGTCCTCCAGCGAGAGCTCCTCGCCGTTCACCACGATCTCGCTTCGCCTCTTGTCGCCGAACTCGCGCTTCACCTCCGAGAGCTCGTCGCCGATGATCTTCGTCACGCGCTCGGGCTTGGCGAGGATGTCGAGGAGGTCTTCGACGGTCGCGATGACCTCGCGGTACTCCGAGAGGATCTTGTCCTGCTCGAGGCCGGTGAGGCGCTGCAGCTGCATCTCGAGGATGCGCTGGGCCTGCGCCTCGGACAGCCTATAGCCGTCCGGCGCGAGGCCGAATTCCTTCGGCAGCGATTCCGGGCGGAATTGCTCCGCGGAGGCGCGCGCGAGCATCTCCTCCACGAGCGCCGAGCGCCAGGGGCGCCCCATGAGGCCCGACTTGGCGACCGCAGGCGTGGCCGCGGCCTTGATGATCGCGATCACCTCGTCCACGTTGGAGAGCGCGACGGCGAGGCCTTCGAGGACATGCCCACGATCGCGCGCCTTGCGCAGGTCGAACACGGTGCGGCGCGTGACCACCTCGCGCCGGTGGCGCAGGAATGCGTCGAGGAACTGCCTCAGGTTCAGCAACTTCGGCTGCCCGTCGAGGAGCGCGACCATGTTCATGCCGAAGCTCTCCTGCATCGGCGTCAACTTGTAGAGGTTGTTCAGCACGATCTCGGCGACCTCGCCGCGCTTCAACTCGATCACGGCGCGCATGCCCGACTTGTCGCTCTCGTCGCGCAGGTCGGAGATGCCCTCGATCCTCTTCTCGCGAACCATCTCGCCGATCTTGATGAGGAGCTGCGCCTTGTTCACCTGGTAGGGGAGCTCGTCGATGATGATCGCCTGGCGCTCGCCCTTGCCGATGTCTTCCACGTGGGTGCGCGCGCGCATGATCACGCGCCCGCGTCCGGTGCGGTAGCCCTCCTGCAGGTCGGCCACGCCATAGATGATCCCGGCGGTCGGGAAGTCCGGCGCGGGGATGATCCTGATCAGCTCGTCGATCGTCGTGTCGGGGTTGCCGAGCAGCTGCAGGCACGCGTCGACCACTTCGCCCAGGTTGTGGGGCGGGATGTTGGTCGCCATGCCCACCGCGATGCCGGAGGAGCCGTTCACGAGGAGATTCGGGAATTTCGCCGGAAGCACCAGCGGCTCGTTCTCGCTGCCGTCGTAGTTCGGGCCGAAATCCACCGTTTCCTTGTCGAGATCGGCGAGCAGCTCGTGCGCGATCTTCGCCATGCGGATCTCGGTGTAGCGCATCGCCGCGGCATTGTCGCCGTCGACGCTTCCGAAATTTCCCTGTCCATCGACCAGCGGATAGCGCAAGCTGAAGTCCTGCGCCATGCGCACGATCGTGTCGTATACGGCGGTGTCGCCGTGGGGGTGGTACTTGCCGATCACGTCGCCCACGATGCGCGCGGATTTCTTGTAGGCCTTGTTCCAGTCGTTGGAAAGCTCGTGCATCGCGAAAAGGACGCGGCGATGAACGGGCTTCAATCCGTCGCGCACGTCCGGCAGCGCGCGCCCGACGATCACGCTCATCGCGTAATCGAGGTACGAGCGGCGCATTTCCTGCTCGAGGCTGATCGGGTGGGTTTCTTTGGCGAACTGTTCCATGGGTTCCAGGGGAGCGGGCACCGGCAGGAGACGCTAAGTGCTTGTTTTATATATTATTTTGGCGGTGTGCCAAACGTAAATTCTAGCACAGTCCGATGGCACTTTCCAATGCGCCCGGTGGTCATACCCTGTGGCGAAAATACAACCGCCGCCTCGACTTGTGTTGCGCAAAGCCCCACTTTTGCTTGTGGGACCGAAGCGCGTTTGTGTATGATGTTGCGTGAGGTTTTCGGGCTTGCGCCAGAGAAAACAAGTAAAGCTCCAAACAATCACCTAATCCTCTTGGGAGTTCCGAATATGAAGATTTCCTCGCTTGGCACGGCTACGCTCGGTTGCGCGCTTGCCCTGGCCGCCGGCTCCGTTTTTGCCAACGTCACCCCGAATCTGCAGGATGCCTCGGGCCATGCAGTGAAAGATGGTTCCGGTGCCTGCGTCGTCACCTCGGGCCAGGTCCTGCCCGAGTGCGCAGGCGGGAAGGCCCCCGCCGCTCCGGCGTCCGCCGCGCCCGCGAGGCCGGCCGCGCCCGCCTATCCCGCGGCTCCGGCTGCGCCCGCCGCGCCCGCGAGGCCCGCTCCCGCCTCGGTGCGCGCCGCCATCGTGATCCAGGCCGACGCGCTCTTTGACTTCGACAAGTCGGTGCTGCGTCCTGACGGCCGCAAGAGCATCGACGACGCGATGGCGAAGATGGGCGGCGTCGACCTCGAGATGGTGATCGCCACCGGCCATACCGATTCCATCGGCACGGACGCCTACAACCAGAAGCTGTCTGAGCGCCGTGCCGCGGCCGTGAAGAGCTACCTGGTGAGCAGGGGCATCCCGGCCTCGAAGATCACGACCATCGGCAAGGGCGAATCCCAGCCGGTCGCGACCAACAAGACCGCCGAAGGCCGCCAGAAGAACCGCCGTGTGGACATCGAGTTCAAGGGCGTTCGCAGGTAACGCTCCCACGAACCGGCAGAAAACCCCGCTGCGGCGGGGTTTTTTGTTTGATCAAGCGATGGGACAGGCATGAGGCGTGAGGCAAGAGGCATGAGGGGCGAGGAGTGAGATGAAGAGCGTCGACACGATCATTTGCGCCGCGCACGTGATCCGCGTGCAGCCGCGCGTCGTGCTTGACGACCATGCGGTCGCGGTGGACGCGGGTCTCATCGTGGACGTCCTCCCCACCACGGCGGCCCTCGAACGCTACCAGGCCCGCGAGGTGGTGCGCCTCGATCGCCACGCGCTGATCCCGGGCCTCGTGAACCTGCATTGCCATGCGGCGATGACGCTCATGCGCGGCATCGCCGACGACATGGCGCTCATGACCTGGCTTCGCGAGCACGTCTGGCCGGTCGAGGCGAAGCACGTGAGCGACGAGTTCGTCCACGATGGCAGCCTCCTCGGCGTGGCCGAGATGCTGCGCGGCGGCGTGACCTGCGTGAACGACATGTATTTCTTCCCCGAGGCCACCGCGCGCGCGGCGCTGCGCGCAGGGATGCGCGCCTCGCTCGGCGTGATCGCCATCGAGTTTCCGAGCGCCTATGCCCCCGATGCCGCGGGCTACCTGCAGAAAGGGCTCGCCACGCGCGACGCCTACCAGGGAGAGCCGCTCCTCACCTTCTGCCTCGCGCCGCACTCGCCTTACGCCGTGGGCGACGAGATGCTGAGGAAGATCGCGGTCCTCGCCGAGGAGTTGGACCTGCCGATCCACTGCCACGTGCACGAGACGCGCGAGGAGATCGAGCAGGGCATCGCGCAGCACGGAGTGCGGCCCTTCGAGCGCCTGCGCCGGCTGGGCCTCGTGGGCCCGCGGCTCATCTCGGTGCATTCGGTGCACCTCGAGCCCGCGGAGCTCGACACCATGGCGCGCGAAGGCGTGAGCGTCGCGCATTGCCCTTCGTCGAATGCGAAGCTCGCGAGCGGCATCGCGCCGGTCGCCGCGATGCGCGCGCGCGGCATCGGCGTGGGCGTCGGCACCGACGGCGCGGCGAGCAACAACCGCCTGGACGTCATGACGGAAATGCGCATGGCCGCCCTCCTCGCCAAGGTCTCGACCGGGGACGCGTCCGCGCTGGGCGCCGCGGAGGCGCTCGAGATGGCGACGCTGCAGGGCGCGCGCGCGCTCGGGCTGGATGCGCGCATCGGATCCATCGAGGCCGGCAAGTCGGCGGATCTTGCCGCGGTGGAACTTTCCTCCGTGGAGACCCTCCCTTGTTTCGACCCGGTCTCGCACCTCGCCTACGCGGCGGGACGCGAGCACGTGACGCACGTGTGGATCGAAGGACGCGCACGCCTCGCCGATCGCGCCCTCACGACCCTCGACGAACAGGACCTTCGCGACAAGGCACGCTGGTGGGCGAAAAAACTCTCATGACGGACAGCGCGCGCGCCAACGTCGATCCTGGCGAGCTCGCCAAGTTCAGCGCGCTCGCGCATCGCTGGTGGGACCCCACCAGCGAATTCCGCCCGCTGCACGAGATCAATCCCCTGCGGCTCGCGCACATCGAGCGCCTGGCCGCGGGGCTTACCGGCAAGCGCGTGCTCGACGTGGGCTGCGGCGGGGGCATCCTCGCCGAGGCCATGGCCGCGAAAGGCGCGCGCGTGACCGCGATCGACCTCGCCGACAAGCCTCTCAAGGTGGCAATGCTCCACCAGAAGGAATCGGGGAGCGCCGTGAGCTATCGCCTCGTCTCCGCCGAGGCCCTCGCCGCCGAGGAGCCGGGCGCCTACGACATCGTCACGTGCATGGAGATGCTCGAGCACGTGCCGGATCCGCCGAGCACGGTTAAGGCCTGCGCCCAGCTGGTGCGCCCCGGCGGCCGGGTCTTCTTCTCGACCCTCAACCGCAACGCGAAGTCGTTCCTCTTGGCCATCGTCGGCGCCGAGTACGTGCTCAACCTGCTGCCGCGCGGCACTCACGAATACGCCCGCTTCATCCGCCCCGCGGAGCTCGCGCGCGCCTGCCGCGAGGCGGGACTCAGCGTCTGCGATCTCACCGGGATGACCTACAATCCCTTCACCAAGACCTACTCCCTGGGGCGCGACGTGGACGTGAACTATTTGATGGGCGCCGTGCGTGTTTGACGCCGTCCTCTTCGACCTCGACGGCACGCTCGCCGACACCGCGCCCGACATGGCGCGCACCGTGAATCTCATGAGGACCGGCCGCGGGCTCGCCCCGGTGGCGCAGGAAATCGTGCGGCCGCACGTCTCGCAGGGCGCGCGCGGCATGATCCTCTCGGCGTTCGGCATCGGCACGGACCACGCCGATTTCCCCGCGATGCGCGCCGAGTTCCTCGATCTCTATGCGGACAACCTCTGCATCGACACCCAGCTCTTCCCCGGCATGGACGAGCTCCTCGCGCGCCTGGAGAGCGAAGCGATCGGCTGGGGCGTGGTCACCAACAAGTTCGAGCGTTTCGCGCGTCCGCTCATCGAAGCGCTGGGACTCGGGACGCGCGCCGCGGTGGTGGTCGGCGGCGATACCTGCCCGCGCGCCAAGCCCTTCCCCGACCCCCTGCTCTTCGCCGCGAGCTCCCTGGGCGTCGCGCCGCGGCGCACCCTCTATGTGGGCGACGACGAGCGGGACGTGCAGGCGGCGCGCGCCGCGGGAATGCCGGTGGTGGTCGCGGGGTACGGATACCTGGGAGGATCGGCGCCCGCGCAATGGAACGCCGATGCCATCGTCGACTCGCCCGCGCACCTCGACGCATGGATTCGCGACGCCTCCGGCAAGAGCGCCGCGCGGGCCGCGCCATGAAGCCGGTTCCCGTCTCGCGCAGGCGCATGCTGCAGGCGCTCGCCGCGGCGCCCCTGGCGGCGGCTTGGCCCCTGCGCGCCGCGCCGGCATCGCCCGATCGCCTCCTGGTGATGGTGTTCCTCTACGGGGGCAACGATGCCTACAACACCTGGGTCCCGTATACCGACGAGCTCTACTACCGCTTGCGCCCCAACATCGCGGTGCCGCGCGACGCGGTGTTGAAGATCACCGACCGCCACGGCTTCCATCCGTCGTTCGCACCCCTCATCGCCGCGTGGCAGGCGAAGGATCTCGCCATCGTGCAGGGCCTGGGCTATGCCGGCTGCACGCAGCAGCACTTCCGCGACGAGGACACCGCGTTCACGGGCTGCGACGGGCAGGAATACTCGGTCGACGGGTGGGTCACGCGCGCGCTCGGCGGACGCGGCCGCGGCGATGGCTCGAGCGAAGACGCGGTGGCGTTCGATGTCCTCGACATCCGCGCGGCCGATCCCATGGGGCCCTTCCGCGGCGACAAGCTCGCGGCCGTCCAGATCTACTACGCGTCGGACCTGCTCAATTCGCGCAAGCTCGGCGCGCACGTCCACGAAGCCACGACGAAGGGTCGCGAACGACTCGCGGGGACGAAGGACCTGGCGCCGGTCGTGCTGAAGACGCCATTCCCCACCGACCCGTTCGGCAACGCGATGCGCGCCGCCGTGGTGCTCGCGGCGCTCGATCGCTCGCTTCCGGTGATCCACGTCGCGCTGAATGGCCTCGACGGCGACAAGCACAACTCCGTCGACTGCCACGTGGACCAGCTGAAGCATCACGGCGACGCGCTCGCGCGCCTCGCGGCCGGGCTCGCGGCGCTTCGCGCGGGGCTCATGGAGATCGGCCGCTGGGACGAGACGCTCGTGGCGACCTACGACGAGTTCGGCCGCTCTCCCGTGGAAAACGAGGACCGGGGCACGCACCATGGCCTCGCGACGACGCACTTCGTGATGGGCGGGCGCGTGAAGGGCGGCATTCACGGCGAGGCCGTGCCGGTGGTGCACGTACACGACATCGGCGGCCCCGCTCCCGCGATCGACACGCGAAGGCTGTGGACCACCGTCGCCCGGGGCTGGTGGGACCTCGACGCCTCGGGGCTATTCAGCCGGCACCATGCGCCCCTCGACCTGCTGCGCGCGTAAGGCTACTTGGACTTGATCACCAGCAGCACCGCGCCGGCGACGATCGCGCCGATGCCGAGCCACATCGGGATGTTCACGTCCTGCTTCTCCTGCACCGCAAGGTGGATCGGACCGATATCGGCCTTGTGAGTCTCCTTGGTGAAGGAAAAGCCGCCGAAGGCGAGCGCGGCCGCCCCGGCGACGATGAGCACGATCGCGACGACTTTCAGGGGGTTCATGCGGGTTCCTTGAAGGGCCGGGGAACAATCCCCATGTATCTACTGCCGTATACTGTTGTCTGCTGGCCTCGAACACAAGGGGGCGACCCGGTTTCGACGTGGGTTCTGACGCAGCGCAGGGCATGCCGAGGGGTGGAGCACCTCGTAAATCCAACCGCAAACAATCTAGTTGCGAACGACGACAACTACGCTCTGGCCGCCTAATACCGGCTGGACTCTGCTCCGGGCCTGCTCATGGGCCCGGGTGGTGCAGTAAGCAGTACGCCACGGCAGAGTCATATTCATGAGATCGCGGTCAGCGGGGCCACTTCGCCGATCGCTAAATCCAAGGTGGCTCAGCGTTGCCCAGTTCGCCGGTCTACGGGGCAGCGGTTAAACCAAATGGCCTGGCTACGCATGTAGAACTGCCTGTAGATGGTTCACGGACGCGGGTTCGATTCCCGCCGCCTCCACCAATGGAAAGGCCCACCCTCGCGGTGGGCCTTTC
>JBBRTF010000028.1:0-56982 GCA_038244725.1 Burkholderiales bacterium | reverse complement strand
TCCACGGTGGGCCCCGCGGCGCGCAGCCCCTGCTGCGCCGCCGCGCCTATAATCGCGTCGTCTTAAACCAGCAGAAATCGCATCCGCTGAATTTACTCGACCCGAAAGTCGTGTCAGGTACGACATAAAATGTCGTACCTGCCACGACATTTTCAAAAAGGACCGCGGGTGGTCCCCATGGCGTCGAGCAGCCAGAAGCGGCCGTTGCCGACGTAGACCGTGGCGTTGGACAAGAGCACGGAGCGCCCGGTGGTGGCCGATGCGTCGTAGGTCGGCGTGGCCTGCGGCACGCTCTGCGTGACGAGCGAGGGCAGCGCCACGAGGCGCGCATCGGACGCGTTGGTGCCCTGCAGCGCGAAGCGCAGCAGCGCGCTTTGCATCCAGGGGTAGTACGCGGAATCGCCGGTGCCGTATTGCGCGCTCGATCCATCGTGGATGCTCGCCGGAATCGCGATCGTTCCCGCGCTGGCGCCCTGCATGAGCGAGCCGAACGCGTGGTGGCTGCGAAGCAGCGCCGAGTCGCTGCCGCGCTTGCCCACCACCAGCCGCTGCAGCTCGCGCGGCTTGCCCGCGTCGCTCACGTCGAAGAGCGTGAGCATGAGGCCCTGGTACCAAGCGAACTGCCCGTCGCCGGTGACGGCCGCGGGGCGCGCGTCCTTGCCGAACCCGAGAAGGAGCCCGTTGGGCAGCGGATGCAGGTAATCCGAAAAGCCCGGCACAGAGAGCGCGCCCGTGATTCGCGGATCGGCCGCCTCGGAGATGTCGACCACGTAGAGCGGATCGACCTTCTTGAAGCTCACCGCGTAGAGCCGCTCGTCGACGAAGCGCGTGCCGTAGAGCTGCTCGCCGGGATTGCCGAGCGGATCCGGGCGCCGCGCGTTCGGCAGGTACGAGACGGTGCGCAGCAGCCCCGGCGCGACGGTGGACGGCTCCAACACCGTGAGGCGGTTCATGGCGACGCCGCCCCACATCGTGGGGTTGCTCGTGACCGCGCGCAGCCGCCCCTGGTATTCGCTCATCCGGAACGACGCCTTCTCCGCGTCGCTGCCGAGATTGCCCTCGATCGACGCGGAGCCCACGATCGACATCGCATTGGCGCCCAGTGACATCTGGTGGATGTCGGTGAGGCTGTAGGGCCGCGGCAGCGCGATCGGCAAGCCCGTCGGACCGAGATAGTCGTATCGCGACGTGGCGAGGAATAGGTTGGTGGGCGACGCGTAGACGGCGTCCACGGTGCCGACGATCGCGAGCGACTGCACGGCATGCGGCTCGGCGAGGTCGATGGCGCTCACCATCACCATGCTTGCCACCGGCGCGCGTGCGCCCTGCGGCGGCACGTACACGGCGGAGGCCGCGATCGCCGCGGGTTCGCCGTCGTTCGCGTGCATCTTCGGCAGCAACGCGGTGAGCGGCGCCTGCGCGAGAAGGTGCTGGTTGTCCGAGAGCTGCGGCTGCGCGGTCGCGCCGTAGTAGAAGGCCGCGAGGCTGGGCACGAAGCGCGTCACCACGTAGAGCTTGCGGCCGATGCGCCGCGACGCCACCAGGTGGCCGTCGACCTCGAAGCGCCAGCGCGTGAGCGGCAGCGCGGAGCCCGCGACGCTCATCAGCTCCACGTGCGTCACGCCGTTCAGCCACGACGTCGTCGACAGCCACGGCGCGAAGTAGGCGGGGCTCGCGTTGGTGCCGGTGACCGCGACGAGGTCGTCGCCGTCGAGGTACAACCCGGCATTGGCCATGGGCGTCTGCGGCCCGCTCGCAAGGTTGACCGAGCCCAGCACCTGGAGCGACATGCCGTCGCCGCTCACCTGGGCCACGCGCACCGCCGGCAGCGTCGTACCCGCGCCGTCGTCGGCGAAGGTGTAGATCGCCTGCCCGTTGGTCTTCACCAGGTCCGACTCGTCGACGCCGGCTTCCTGCAGGTTGGTGGTCGAGTACGTTGCCGCCGGGGGTGCGGCGGAAAAATCGACGAGACCGCCTCGTGGGGGAAGGTTCAGCATTCCCGCGACGAGGTAGGCCTTCAGCCCCGCGTCGCTGTCGTAGCTCGCGAGCTGGCGGTCCGCGGCGCGCCATGAGGCGGGCCGGCTCAAGGGCGTGAGCCGCGCGCCGTCCATGTTCACGCCGGGCGCCATGGCGAGGCTCAACGCGCTGTGCACGGTCGCGTCCGTCTCGCTGCGGAAATCGAACGCGAGGCGTCCCACGCTGCGCGTGGAGAACGATGGACCGGAGCACGACGGGCACGCCCCGGAGCACGTGAAGTATTCGACGCTGCGATCGGTGGCGTGCTCGAACCCGGCAACCCACGTGGCCTCGCCCGCGGCGTCGTAGGTGAAGACCGCCCCGCCGAGGACATCGCCCTGCTCGGTGACGGTGAGGCCCCAGCCGCCGTTGGCGGGATCGAACCACTCGCCGCTATGGTCGACTTCGTTCACCACGCCCGAGGTGACGAGGGGCTGCAATGCCCACGTGCCCGGCGCTCCGCGCACGACCCACGCGGCATCGATGCCTTCCGGATGGCGCACGTCCAGGCGCAGCGAGCCGACGACGATCGCATCGGCCTTGTGGCCGTTGGCCCAGCGGTGCTGCAGGAGCGGCCACGACTGCGTGCCGAGGCTCGCCACGTCGCCCTGCGCGGTGTACCACACCGGGCGTGCGGCCTCGTCGTAGGTATACCAGACCACCGCGACCTGCCCGGCGGCGTTGAATATCTCGAAACCGCTGCCGGTATGCGCGGGGTCCCACCAATGGCCCTGCGCGAACGGCGAGCGATCGGAGACCGATGCGGCGAGGCAGGTCGCCGCGGCGAGGGCGGCGGCGATGGCGGCGGTGATGCGAGCGAGGATCATGGCGGAGGTACTCCTTGGATTCCGTGATTTTACGCCTCGCACGCGCGTGCCCCTACCCGTCGGCGCGCGTCACCGCCACCGTGTTGTCGTCGGGGCGCCGGTCGATCAGCTTCACCACCGGATCGATGCCCGCGCGCGACGGCTTCTCCGCCACCTCGATGGCGAAGGTCGACTCGCCCGATTTCACCCGGTGCTTCTTCAGGTAGAGCGGCTTGTCGTCGGGGCCCAGCACGCCGATGTCCACCCAGTCGTCCATCGGCACCTCGGTGGAGGCGCCCAGCTCGTCGGCGCGCAGCTTCTTCGCCGACACCTTCAGCGTCACCTCGAAGCGTCCCGGAGACTTCTCGCGATAGGTCGCCGACACCGCGCGATTCTCGAAGAGCGTGATGTTCTCGAAGAGGTCGGCGATGAGGTACTGGTACTCCGGCGGTGTCACCGCGCGGAACTCGGCGAGGAGCTCGCGCGAGATGGTGTACGGCGGCTCCTGGTAGGCGACCTTCCCGATGTACGCGGCGAGCGCGTGGTTCACCGCGTCTTCGCCGATGGCGTCCTGCAGCGCGTACATCGCGAGGCTGCCCTTGCGATAGTGGATGTAGGGCTGGCCCTCGTTCCTGTAGAGCGGATTTTCCTTCCTGCGCTCGGTGGCGCGGCCCACGAGGTAGCTGTCCAGCTCGTACTTGAGGAAGCGCTTCATCTTCGCGTCTCCGAACTTGTGCTTCATCACCATGAGCGCGGAATACTGCGCGAGCGTCTCCGACATCATCGTCGCGCCCTGCACGTTCGCGCCGATCACCTGATGCGCCCACCACTGGTGCGCGACTTCGTGCGCGGTCACGTAGTACGGGTAGTCGATGTCCTTGGGATCCTTCTCGTCGACTTTCGCGATGAAGCCGATGCTCTCCGAGAAGGGGATCGTGTTGGGGAACGATTGGGCGAACTGCGCGTAGCGCGGGAACTCGAGGATGCGCAGCTGGTGGTGCTGGTAGGGGCTGAAGTTCTTCGTGTAGTAGTCGAGCGAATCCTTCACGCCCGCCATCATGCGGTCGAGGTCGTACTCGTGGCCGGGCTGGTAGTAGATCTCGATCGGGACTTCCTTGCCGCCGCCCTTCCAGGCGTCCTTGCGAACCGCGTAGCGCGCCGAGAGGAACGCGTAGAAGTTGAGGATCGGCACGTCCATCTTGTAGTGGAAATAGCGCCGCCCGCCCTCGGTCCATTCGCGCTGCAGGTAGCCGGGCGCGAGCGCGACCTGGTCGGGCGCGGTCGACACCGTCGCCTCGAAATCGATCCAGTCGGCGTCGCTCGTGATGTAGTTGGTGAGCCGCGCCTTGGCGTCGTCCAGGTCGTGCATGCGCTCGCGCGGGGGCAGGCCGTGCTTCTTGCGCGTGCGCTCGTCGGAGAGCTCGGCGCGCTCCTGGTAGCCGATGGCGAGGAGGTAGGTGCTGTTGAGGAACGTGCCGTTGTCGACCACCGTGCGCGGTGCGCCGCTGTTGGTGAACCCCGGCGGCGGGTACTCGAGGTCGTATTCGAGCGTCATCGTCTCGCCGGGTTCCAGCGGCCGCGCGAGGGTGAAGCGCCGCCATCCCAGCTCGGGCCGTGCCTCGGCGAGCGTGAGCGCGATGCTGCCGGCGAGCTTCGCCACCTTCGCCGACTCGCGCACGCCCACGTAGAGCTCGGGGATGGCCGCATCGCCCTTGTTCTTGAGCGTGTAGGCGCCGCTGAAGCGCACCTGGTGGCGGTACGGGAAGATGTCGACCGCGAGCTTCGAGGCGACGATCTTTGGCTGCGGCCTGGCGAGAAACGGCTTGTAGAGCTTCTCGTACTGCGCGCTCAGCTCCTCCTGCGCGAACTCGCTGCGGTAGGGATTGAGGACGTTGGTGTTGTAGAAGATCCACGTGCCGGTCCCCAGGAAGATCGCGAGGGCGGCGATGGCGGTGGCGGTGAGCGGCCTCGTCCAGCGCCCCCGCGCGATGCGCACGCGAACGCGCCACGCGGTGTCCGAGCCGCGCACCCAGAAGAGCCGCGCCACGACCAGCAGCAGCGCGCTCGCCGCGGCCCAGTAGAGCTGGAACCAGCGGATCGGGCCGAGGAAATGCCCGTAGCCGTTCATGTCCGAGTAGGTAAGGCTGGGCACGCTGCCGAAGTGGTACAGGCGGTGCTCGAAGCCGAAGGACGCGGCGGCGATCTCCACGAGGTAATACAGCACCACGAGGAAATGGCCCAGGTACTTGTGGTTCACCACCGAGTGGATCGCCAGCGCGAGCGCTGCGATCATCCAGTACTCCGGAAGCTGCAGCACGAAGAGACGGAAGAAGTACTGGCCGAGCTCGAGCTTCGTGTAACCGCTGAAGAGCTGGATCACGACGCCGCAGCCGAGGACCACGAGCTGGATCGCCGCCTGCGCCGCCATCAGCGTGGCGAGCTTCGCGAAGAAGCCGAGCCACGTCGGCGCGGGAAGGCTGTCGCCGATCGACGCCATGCGCGCGTCGCGCTCGCGCCACACGAGCTCGCCCGCGTAGAACGCGGTGATGATGAGCATGATGATCGTGAACTGCCCCGAGGCGAAGTCGATCACCTGGTAGGTCACGGGATAGGTGTTGGTGCCGAAGATGCTGCCCACGACCTTCGCGTTGCCCAGGATGAAGAGCGCGCCGGAGAGCACGATCACGCCGAAGTAGACGTTCTTCACGGTCTCGCGCAGGTAGAGCGCGACGAGGCTCGGGAACTGGCGCAGGTACGCGAGCGTGCTCGTGTCGAGCGCGACGGTGGGGAGCGCCACGGGCGCCGCGGGGCGCGCGGCGCCCGCCGCTTCGAGCGCCCTCGCCTTGCGCTCCTTCTTCCGCTCCGGCTGCGCGAAGGCCATGCGGAAGCGCGCGAACGCCGCGGCGAAGATGATCGCGCCCACGCCGAGCCAGAGGACGCGGTTCCACAGCACCTCGTCGGCGATCGGGATGAGGCGGGTGTTCTTCTCGGCGAGGCTCCAGTAGCGCGTCACCAGCCCCTGCGCGCTCGAGCCCAGCGGGTCGATGAGCGCGGCGAGCGTGCGGTTGTCGATGTCCTGCAGCAGACGCAGCGCGATGATGTAGCCGATGAGGACCACCACGCCCGCGATGTAGACCGGCAGCATGCGCCGCGCGAGCGCGGCCAGCGCGAAGAAGCACGCGCCGAGGACCAGGATGTTGGGCAGCAGCATCACGAGGTAGGGCTTGGCGAACGCCCCGAGCGACCACGGCCCGACGCGCGCCGCGTCCACGCCCGGCCAGTGCGAGCCGATCACGATGCCGATCGCGATGGAAAGGAAGATGAAGAGAAGGCTCGCCACGGCGCCCGCGAATCGCCCGACGAAGTAGTCGGCCTTCGAGATCGGGCTGGTGAAGAAGAAGTGGAACGTCTGGTGCTCGAAGTCCTGCTGCACGGCGCGTCCCATGTACGCGGCGATCACGACCACGCCGAGAAGCCCGAGGACCGTGAGGGTCTGCGAGATGGCATAGGGCGAGTTGATGAACACCTTGTCGCTGCTGAAGATGATGTTGGCGGAGGCGAACGCCCCGCCGGCCGCCGCCATCCACAACGTCGCGATCGCGGTGAATACCGCCATGTAGACGTAGGTCGAGATGCGCCGCAGCTTGGTGGCGAACTCGAACCAGGCGATGGCGATCACAGGCGCCCCGCGACCGCGCTGAAGTAGACGTCCTCGAGGTCGGCCTCCACCGGCTCGAAGCCCGCGCCCGGCGAGGACTCGGCGTTCGCGCGCACCACGGTGCGCCCCGACTGCAAGCGCGTCGAGATCACCGGCATCGAGGCCTGCACCGCCTCGAGCTCCGAGCGGTCCACCACGCGCCGCCAGATGCGCCCGCGCAGCGTCTCCACCGATTGGCGCGGATCGCCCGAGAGCAGCACGCGGCCCTTGCTGATCACGGCGAAGTTCGGGCAGAGGTCCGCCACGTCGTCCACGATGTGCGTGGAGAGGATCACGATCACGTCCTGGCCGATGTCGGCGAGGAGGTTGTGGAAGCGCACGCGCTCCTCGGGATCGAGGCCCGCGGTGGGCTCGTCGACGATGATGAGCTTGGGGTTGCCGATGAGGGCCTGCGCGATGCCGAAACGCTGGCGCATGCCCCCGGAAAATCCGCCGAGGCGCTGCTTCCTCACCGCCGCGAGGTTGGTGCGCTCGAGGAGAGCCTCCACCGTCGCCTTGCGCGCCTTGGAGTCCGTGAGCCCTTTCAGCCGCGCGAAATGGTCGAGCATGTCGACCGCGGTGACCTTCGGGTACACACCGAATTCCTGCGGCAGGTAGCCGAGGAGGCGGCGCACGCGGTCCTTGTCGCGCAGCACGTCGATGTCGTCGAGCGTGGCGCTGCCGCTGTCGGCCTCCTGCAGCGTGGCGAGCGTGCGCATGAGCGTGGACTTGCCGGCGCCATTGGGGCCGAGGAGCCCGAACATGCCCGGCGCGAGGGATAGCGATACCCCGTCGAGCGCCTGGACGCCGTTCGCGTAACGTTTGGAAAGATTGCTGATTTCGAGCTTCACCTGGAGGTCTCCGTTCCCGGCGCGGGGCCCGCCGCCGATGGCATCAAGTTACCCGATCGCGCGGCTTGGATGCGGCGGCGCGCGAGGTCGGATTCAGCTGACACCGCGAAGGATAGCGTTCCGACTGACGCGTGGCTCGAACCGTGGCCTCATAGCCTTGACGGGCATGGCCGCGTTGACGGCGCAAGGAGCGACGATGATTGCTGGCACCACGAGATCGAGAAGGCCACCAGCGAGGCGGAGATCCTGAAGAGCGCGAGCGACTATCTCGCGCTCTGGGCGCCGCGCGAGATCGCCCCCTGGAGCCTGGGGCTGAGCGAGATGCGCATCGCCGACCCCGACGACATCGAGCGTGTGAAGCTCCATCTTTCGGAGCGCCCCCCGAAGGCCGCGTCGGGCGGGGAGTCCCACCTGCGCGAGCTGGCCAGCTACTTCACGCGCGCCTCGAGGCGGATCAGCGAGCTGCGAGCCTAGGCGGCGGGCATCATCACGGTGTCGATCGGATGGATCACGCCGTTGCTCGCCTCGATCTCCTGCCGCGAGACCTTCGCGCCGTTCACCGTGAACCCCGAGCCCGCCTCCGCCAGCTCGAGCGCTCCACCCTGGATGCTCGACGAGGCGCCCGCCTTGAAATCCTTGGCGAGGAGCGATCCCTTCATCACGTGCGCGTTGATGACCGACATGAGCTTCGCCTTGTCCTTCAGCAGCACCTCGAGAGTGCCCGCGCGAAGCTTGCGGAACGCCTCGTCCGTGGGTGCGAAGAAGGTGAAGGGGCCGATGCCCTTGTAGGTCGCGGCGAGCCCGGCCGCCTTGAGCGCGTTCGACAGCGTCACGAAATTGCCCGCGTTGGCGGCATTCACGACGATGTCCTTGTCTTCGGTATTGGCGTCCATGGCGATTCTCCGGTGGGTCTTCCACTATGGACCGCCGCCGCCCCTTTACCTAGGGGATTAGTTATTTAAAACGTTTGACTTGGGTGTCTTTCGCGAAGACGGTCGCGAGCCATGGCTGCTGCTCCCGCGGCAGTCCCTCGGGGCGGTAGTAGTGCTCGATCTCGACGAGGCCCGCGCCCTGCGCATGGCGCCGCCACGCCTCGAGGTCGTGATAGGCGCCGTAGCGCCCGCGGTTCCAGCCTTCCTCGTTCTCCCCGCGCGGATTCGAGCTGAAGAGGATGCCGTCCGGCTTGAGCGCCGCATGCAGCTCTGCCAGCACGCGCGGCAGCTCCTGCGTCGGAACGTGGAAGAGCACCGCGTTGGCGAAGATGCCGTCGAAGCGTTCGGCCGGGAGGTCCAGCTTCAGCAGGTCCTGCTCCCACACTTCGCAGCCGCTCCATGCGCGCGCCATGGCGGCGAGCTTCGCCGCGCCCTCGACGCCGGTCGCTTCGTGCCCGAGACCGCGGAAGGTCTTGAGGTCGCGCCCCGGCCCGCAGCCCAGGTCGAGGATGGCGCAGGGCGCCGGCGCCTTCAGGTGGCGCAGCAGCGCCGCGACGTTCTGGCTCACGTCGTGGTCGCGCGTGCCCTCCCAGAACGACTCGGCGTTGCGCTGGTAGTGGTCGAGCGTGCCGCCCGTGATGCGGGCGAGCTCGTGTGGGTCGAGGCTCATCGTGCTATTTTCCTCCCGCGCCGGCCTCGAATCCATCGTGGCGAATGGTGCGCGGAGGAATTCATGGCGACTCGCTGGTCGTGGCTGCCCGCACCGAACACCTGGAAGTACCACGCGCTCCTCCTCGCCATGGGCATCTTCGTGCTGGGGCCGCTGGGCGGCGTCGCCGCGTCGTTCATGAACTTCTCGCTCGGCTTCTTCATCGGCGGGCAGGTGCTCGCGGGCATCCTCGGCTCGACGGTGACCTACGGCTACGGCGAGGAAGGCAAGCACGGCGCGAACTACATCCAGACCGCGGCGGCGTCGGTGGCGAGCCTCTCGGCGATGGGGGTGCTCATCCAGGCGATGGTCTGGATGGGATTGCCGCAGCCCCCGGTGTGGCAGATGGTCCTCTACTTCCTCTGCATCGGCATGTTCGCGGCGGGAATCGGCATGTTGTACACGCCGGTGCTGGTCGACCAGATGCAGCTCACGTTTCCCTCGGGTCTCGCGGTGGCCAACATCCTGCGCGCGCTCACCGATCCCGTGCTGCTGCGCCGCTCGGTCGGCAAGCTGGGCAGCGGCATGGCGGCGGGACTCGCGGGCGGCATCGCGGCCACCAAGGTCGCGTTCCTCGAGGCGATCGAGTTCTCCGCGTCCACTTTCGGCGCGGGCATGGTGGTGGGCGCGCGCATCGGCGTGCCCGCCATCATCGGCGGGCTCTTGAGCTACGCGCTCATCCCGTTCTTCGTCTCCATCGGCTGGCTCAATCCCGGCGAGCCCTTCCGCAAGATCACGTTCCTCATCGCGCTCGGCACCATACTCGGCGCCGCCGTGGTGGACCTCACGCTCATCTTCCGCGAGGCGGTGCGGCGCCTGGGCGAGAAGCGCGCGCCGGCGCCAGAGGCCGACGACTGGAAGCGCGTCAACACGCACAAGCTCGTGGCGTGGGTGATCGCATGGGCCATCGGCGTCGTCGCCACCGGCCACACGGTGCTCGGCCAGCCGGTGGGCTATGTCGCGCTCGCGGTGGGCCTGGTCTTCGTGTTCGCGATGGTGAACGGCATCTCGCTCGGGCTCACCGACCAGAACCCGATCTCGTCCGCCTTCGTGGTGAGCGTGCTGGTGATGGCGAGCCTCGGCTTGAAGGACGCGACCGTGGGCCTCATGGCGGGCGCGGTCGTGCTCATCGCCACCAGCACCGCGTCCGACATGCAGCAGGACCGCTCGACCGGATGGCGCCTCGGAACCAACCGCGTGATCCAGTTCCGCTATCAAGCCGCGGGCATCCTCATGGGCGCGATCATGGGCGTGGTGTTCGCCAAGCTCTTCATGACCGCCTACCCGGTGCTGCTGCAGGACCAGACGGTGATGACGGCGGCGGAGCAGCCCGCCAACTGGAGCGCGGCGATGACCTTCAAGATCGTCGGCGTGCTGAGGAGCCTCACCGAGCCCAAGCCCTTCCAGATGACCGCGATCTGGGTCGGCGTCGCCATCGGCTTCGCGATCGAGCTCGCGCGCAAGGCGATCAAGGCGAACGCGGCCTACCGGCGCTTCGCCGCGAGCGGGCGCGCCGGATTCGCCACCGACTTCGCGATCGACGCGATCGTGCTGCCTTCCCCCTACGCGCTCTCGTTCGGCGGCTTCGTGAACCTGAACACCTCGCTCTGGTTCGGCGCGGGCGGCATCGTCTCGAGCGCCTTCAACGCGATCACGCGCCCGAAAGCGAAGGCGGGCGAAGCGCTTCCCGAGGACATGAGCACGACCTCGCTCGTGGGCGGCGGCCTCATCGCCGGCGATGCGCTGGCCGCGCTCGGCATCGGCATCGCGGGCCTCGCGGCCACCGTGCTCTTCGCACGATGAACCGCGGCGCGCGCTCGTCGGCCACGTCCGACATACCAAAGGATTTTTGTCCGACTGCCCCACCCCACATGTTGTGGCTTCATAGCGCCAGGAGCACCAGATCTTCCTTCCTTCGAAAAGGCACGGACATCATGGACTGCTGGCACCAGGCGATCGACAAGGCGACGACCGAATCCGAGGTGGTGAAGGGCGCGAGCGACTACCTCTTCCTGTGGGCGCCGCAGGAGCTCGCGCCGGTGACGCAGGGATGGCGCGACCTTCGCATCGAGACCGTGTCGGATATCGAGCGGCTCAAGTCCTGGCTGGTGGAAGGCGTGGCGAGCGCCCATTCGATCGCGCCGCAGGCGGCGGAGCTACGCGAGCTCGCGAGCTACTTCTGGCATGCCGCGGCGCGCATCCGCGAGATTCGCCGCGCACGAGCTCACGTGATTCGGCCGACGGCTTATCCGTCGATGCCGATGCTGCACTAGGAAATCTTCAGGACCTCGACCGCCGGGGCGGGCATCGTCTCGGCGCCGAGGTCCGCTGCGCCCTCGCGATACACCCAGTTGCGCCGCGTCCACCCCGCCGGCGCCTGCTCCTCGGCGATCGTATCCTCGGAGCTCCACACGTGGGCGGGAACGGCGAAGCACTCGTATTGTTCTTGCTCGTGCATGTTCGTTCGGCTCCGCGTCGTTGGGCAGGCGAGTAAAGAGTACGGCGCTGCCAACGACACGCGTGTAGGAGCCGGCTCTTTCCGCTTGTAGGAAAACGCCGCGCTAGCGCGACGTCTCCACCAGGAAGGGATACGGGTTCACGGCCGCCCCCTTCCACCATTTGCGGTCGTCGCCGAGGCGCAGGATGGTGAAGTGCAGGTGCGGCGCGCTGGGCGGCGCGTTGCCCGTCGTGCCCACATAGCCGAGGACCTCGCCGCGCGCGAGGAGCGTGCCTTCCTTCAGTCCCGCCGCGTAATGGTCGAGGTGCGCGTAGTAGTAGGCGTACTTCTCGTCGCGGTCGAACTGATAGACCGTGAGGCCGCCCGCCCTGCTCGCGAAGAGCTTCGCGACGCGCCCCGCGTCGACCGCGTGCACCGGCGTGCCGCGCGCCGCCATGATGTCGAGCGCGTCATGGCGGTGGCCGCCGCGGCTCTCCTCGAAGTTGTCGCGCAGCGCCGCGCGCTCGACGCCCTCCACCGGGATCAGCAGGCGCCGCGCGGCGAGCGCCTGCATCTCGTCGGCGCTCGCGATGTTGGCGGAGGTGATTCCCGCCGCGGCGGAAGCCTCGCGAATCGCATTCCCGCCCGCCAGGAGCGGCTTCACGTGCGTACGCGAGAACTCCATGAAGCACACCACCACCAGCGCGGAAAGGACGAGAACCAGGAGCGCCTTGCGTCCCGCGCTCACGAGCTAGCTCTCGACGTTCACCGGGATGCCGGGCGAGGCGAGCGCGGAGAGCTTGAGGGCGTCCCAGTTGGTGAGGTGGATGCAGCCGTTGGTCTCGGTCCGGCCCACCAGCGCGGGCTGCGGCGTTCCGTGGATGCCGTAGTGCGGCTTGCTGAGCCCCATCCAGAGGATGCCGATGGGACTGTTGGGCCCGGCGGCGATTTTCGAGCGCACGTGGTTCGGGTTCTTGTCGTTCAGCTTGCCGGGGTCGAAGTCGAAGGTGGGATCGCGCACCTCGCTCACCACCTTGAGCTTGCCCGCGGGAATCTCGTCGCGCCTGCCGGCGACGCTGATGGGAAATTGCGCGAGCAAGACTCCCTTGGCGTCGAGCACCTGCAGCACCTTCCTCGATTTCACGAGCGTGATGGAGGCGGCTTTCGCGGGCGGCGCGGAGATGCCCACGTCGGCGACGACGAGCTTGTCGCCGGCCTGGAATTTCGTGGCGGGGTTGAGGCTGCGCAGCAGCTTCGGGCTCATGTGGAATTTCTCGGCGAGCATCTCGGGCAGGTCCTCGTAGCCCAGGTGCGCGAGCTGCGCGCGCTCCATCATGTCCCTGGGGATGCGCACGAAGGGACCCGCGGCGTCCTTGTCGGTGATCGTGTAGATCGTGGTGCCGTGCCCGTCCTGGCCCCTCAGGGCTTCCCAGGTCCGCGCATCGACCTTCCCGGAGGCCTCGAGGCCGCGCGATTCCTGGAAAGCGGCCACGGCGCGGTGCATGTTCTGGCCATAGCCGGCATCGATCTCGCCCGGAGAGAACCACAGCCGATCGAGGAGGATCTGCGCACGCGCCACCGCGGCGCCATGGGAGCCTTTGCCGACGGGCGTGTCTTCACCTTCGTCGATGGCGGCGGGGTCGATGCGCGAAGTGGAAGGAGCGCCGTGCGCGGAGCGCTTCGAGGCGCCCACGCCGGCGCCCGAAAATGCGAGCGCCACCGCTGCCGCGGTGGCGCCGAGGATCCGCATGATCATCGCGGGCCTAGCGCGCGCTGTTGTGCGGGCGGCGCGCGGCGGGACGCGTCCTTTCGCGCGGCGGCGGCGCGAGGGGGTAACCGGGGAGTCGCAGCGCGATCGTCATGGCATGGGCTCAATCGTCGAACTCGGTGGGCCAGTCGCCCATCTCGACGCCGCCCGGCTCATCGCCATCGGCGCTCCAGCGGCGATTCTCGAAGCTCATCTCGGCGACGGGCAGGCCGTCCTCGTCGATCTCGAGGATCGGCGGGAGGGCGGGTCGGCGCAGCTTCACGGTTCGGACTTGTTTCATTCCATGCCTCGCAATGTGGGTCTTGTTGAGACCGAATGTAGACCTCGCCTCATCGGACTACCATCCAGAGAAATCCCCCTGCCCGTGTAGGACTGCGCTGATTCGCGCGTCGTCGCTTTTGCGCGCGGTTTACGGTCGAGTTTTTCGCAGCCGCCGCGGCGCCGGATCGCATGGTGCAGTGGACCGACCCGATGACGATGGATCTGGACCAGAGCGCCGTCAATCCCACCAACGACACGTACTACTTCCTGCAGTGGGCGCCGAAAGCCGTGGAGGCGCCCGGCGCCTGGGCGCTCGGCTACACCGGCGCGGGCGTGCGCGTCGCGGTGATCGACGGCGGCATGTATAACGCGCATCCCGACCTCGCCGCCAACATCGACACCGCGTCCGCGCGCTCCTTCGTCACCTCGGGCGTGGCCGGGCTGGGCGGCTGCCCCGCCACGGCGTACAACTGCGACACCGGGACCTTCTGGCACGCGACGCACGTCGCGGGGATCATCGCCACCATCGACAACGCCACCGGCGTGATCGGCATCGCGCCGGGGGCGACCATCGTCCCGGTGAAGGCGCTGCACAACGGCAGCGGCAGCTTCGGCGCCGTGGTGCAGGCGATCCTCTACGCGGGCGACCACTCCGCCGCCGGCGGCCGCGCCGACATCATCAACATGAGCCTTGGCGCGGTCTTCCCGAAGAACGATTCGGATGCGAGCGAGCTGCGCCACGCGCTCACCAAGTCGGTGGACTACGCGGTGGACAACGGCACGCTGGTGGTAGTGGCCGCGGGCAACGACGGCCTCGACATGGACCACGACGGCGTCCTCATCTCGACGCCCGCGGAGTCGGGCAAGGCCATGTCGATCTCCGCCACCGGGCCGCTCGGCTTCGGATACGGCGCCACCAACTACCGCCGGCCCGCCTCGTACACCAACTACGGCAACTCGCTGGTGACGCTCGCAGCACCCGGCGGCGACTTCGCCTATCCGGGCAACGAGATCTGCCCCTCGGTCGGCGTGCCGTGCTGGGCGCTCGACATGGTGCTCAGCACTTCGCGCGCCGGATACACGTGGGCTGCCGGCACCAGCATGGCCTCGCCCGCGGTCGCAGCCGTCGCCGCGCTCGTGAAGCAGAAGAACCCCGGCATCTCCGTATCCAAGCTGCAGCAGGCGCTCATCAAGAGCGCCGACGACGAGGGCCAGCCCGGCACCGACGCGTTCTACGGCAAGGGTTTCGTGAACGCACGCAAGGCAGTGGAGTAATGCATCGCGGCCGGCCACCGTCCCGGTGGCCGGCCGGTCTCACAAGGCGCCGGCCTTTCGCAAGAGCTTCTCGATGGCGGCGGCGATCCTCGCGTAGCCCCGGGCGTTGGGATGCACGAAGTCGGACTTGAGGCTCGAGTCAAAGAGCACGTCCTTCATCGCGGACTCCTCGATCGCGATACCCTCGCTCCTCGCGATGTCCTCGTAGAGCTTCGGCACCGATGGCGGGATGCCCGGCTTGGGCGTGGCGAGCAGCACCACCGCGATCCCTTTCTCCCTGGCGAGGCGAATCATCGCGCGCACGTTCGACGCCACGCCGGCATCGTCCATCTTGCGCAGGAAATCGTTGCCGCCGTGGCAAAGGATGAGGAGCTTCGGTTGCGCCTCGTCGAGCGCGCCGGGCAATCGCGCGAGGCCTTCGGCGCTGGTCTCGCCGGGCACGCCCGCGTTCACCACCTTGAGCCCGGTGCTGCGCTCGAGCACCGCCGGATAGGATTCGCCCGCGCCCGCGCCGGTGCCGAAGGTGAGGCTGTCGCCGAAGGCGAGGACGACCGCGCCGCGATCGAGCTTGTCGATCCGCACCTTCGAGCCGCCGCATCCGGCGGCGAGCGCCGCCGCGGCGAGGAGCGATGCGAGGATGCGCGCGGTTCCCATGGGCGCGGCTAGGATATCCTCTTCGGCAAGCCATGAAATTCGACCTGCAAAGCGCCCGGACGTGGCGCGCCATCGTCATGGACGCCGGGCGCTCCTGGGTGAGCGACGGCGCGCCCAGCATGGGGGCGGCGCTCGCCTTCTACACACTCTTCTCGATGGCGCCGCTCCTCCTCCTCGCGATCTCCATCGCCGGCATCGCGATCGGCACCGACACCGCGCGCGAGCTGCTGATGACGCAGCTCACGTCCCTCATGGGCGCGCAGGGCGCGGGCGCGGTGCGCTCGGTGCTGCAGCGTGCGAACGAGCATTCCGCGGGCCTCTGGTCGGCGATGGTGAGCGTGGCGACGCTCGTGATCGGCGCGAGCACGGTCTTCGCGGAGCTGCGCCGCGACCTGGACCGCATCTGGAAGTTCGAGGCGTCCGCCACGTCCGGGGTGTGGGACTTCGTCCTCTCGCGCCTGCTGTCGGTCGGCATGATCGGCACCATCGGCTTCCTCCTGATGGTGTCCCTGGCGGTGAGCGCCGCCGTCACCGCCGTGGGCTCGATGTGGGCCGGACAATTCCCGGGAAGCGGCTGGCTGCCGCGCGCGCTCGAATTCTGCGGCTCCTTCGTGGTGATCACCGGCCTTTTCGCGATGATCTACCGCATCCTTCCGAGCGTGCGCATCGCCTGGGGCGACGTGTGGATCGGCGCCGCGGTGACTTCGCTCCTCTTCTGGATCGGGAAATTCCTCATCGGCATCTACATCGGGCGAAGCGCCATCGCGTCCCCGTTCGGCGCGGCGGGGACGCTGGTGGTGGTGATCGTCTGGGTCTACTACTCGGCGCAGATCTTCTTCCTCGGCGCCGAGTTCACGCGCGCCTACGCGCTGAAGCTGGGCTCGCTGCGCGATCGCGCGCCTGCTAGCGATGCAGCGGATTCGCGAAGCGCGCCACGTTCCAGCGCGTGACGTCCTCCTCCGGCTCGTCGCCCACCTGCGGCGTGAGCGGCAGCGCGAGGTTGGTCACGTACATGTGCGGCCCGTAGATCACCATGCTCGCCGGGAAGAGCAGCCCGCGCGGCGCGCCGTCGCGGTCGATGCCCTCGAAGAAGCCCACCTTCGCGATCACCTTGCCGCTCGCGTCGAGCGCGATCACCGAGTCGCCCTGGTTGGCCGCGACCCACAGCACGCCGTCGTTGAAGAGCAGCCCGTCGGCGCCATGCAGGCTCTCGGCGAACGGCGTGATCGCGCCTCCGGGAAGCGCCATCTGCATCACGCGGTTGTCGCCGGTGTTCGCGATGTAGAGCACGTTTTGCGCGGCGTTGAGCGCGAGCCCGTTGGCGCCGAAGGGCGGAAAGCCGGCGGTGGCGAGCTGCGGGTCGTGCGAGACGGTCGTCACGACGCACGGCGCGGCGCAGGTGGTCGCGCTCGCCACCCGGAAGATCGCGCCCTGGAACGAGTCGGAGATGTACAGGTTGCCGGCGTGGTCGAACACCATCGCGTTGGGGCCGGGCATGCCGCTCGAGCCGAAGGTGATGAGGTCGGAGCTGCCGTCGGGATTGCCGGTGGTACGCGGCGCGGGCGCACCCACCACGGGAATCACGGCGACGTCCTCGACGGGCGTGGACGCGGTGAACGCGGCGTCGATGCGCTGCAGCCGCGAGGCGCCGAAGTTGAGGATGTAGACCTTGCCGTTCGCGAAGCCGAGGCCGAGCAGCGGCTGCCCGCCGAAATCCTTCTGCGCGATGACCTTGCCGTTGTGCCCGATGCGCACCAGCTTGTTGGCGTTGGGGCCGAAGTCGAAGGTGCCGACGAAGATGTCCCCGTTGGCCGGGTTGGCGGCGATGCCTTCCGGATAGCGCACGCCCGCGGGCAGGCTCGTCCACGCGCCCGCGCTCGCGTAAGCAGGGCCGTCGTCGCCATGGTCGGCTCGCGCGGCATGGATCGAAGCGCCCAGCATGAAAGCGGCGCAGGCCAACAGGATTCGCTTCGTCATGGCATCTCTCCTCGTGTCGGGGGACGAAGATTCTGCGCCGAAACACGCGACGAAAAAAGTGGTGTCGAAAAAAGTGGTGTCAGGTACACATTTCGCCCCGCGAAATGTGTACCGGACACCACTTTTTAGAGGACGACGATGGCGATGGCGAGGAAGAGGGCGATCACGTAGGCGGCGACGATGGCGGCGCGCGCGGCATCGAGCTTGCGCGCCGCGGGCTTGGCGGGAACCGTCCAGCCGGCGCGCGAGGAGGTCGTGCTCGCATCGGTGGGGGCGAGCGCGAGGCGCGCGAGGCCCTTCGTGGAGTCGAAGCGGGGCGAGGTGCGCAGCTCGAGCGGCTCGTCGCGCAGGAGGTTTCCGGCGTTCGAGTCCGCGACCACTTCCGGCGCGTTGTTCGGCACGGTCCTCGCATCGGCGCGCTCGAGGCTCGCGCCTTGCGCCGCCTCCACCTGGGGCAGCGCCTCGCGCAGGTCCTTCGCCAGCTCCGCCGCGCTTGCGTAGCGCTCCTCGGCCCTTTTCTTCAGCGCGCGCGCGACGATGTAGTCGATGACGGGCGGGAGGCCCGGCGCGATGTGGCTGGGCGGCGTGGCCGGCATGTTCGCCACCTTGAACATGAGCTCCGGAATGTCCTCGCCCTGGAAGGGCTTCGATCCGGTGAGCATCTCGTAGAGCACGAGCCCGAGGGAAAAGATGTCGGCGCGGTGGTCGAAGGGCTGCCCGACGATCTGCTCCGGCGCCATGTACTGCGGCGAGCCCAGCAGCACGCCGGTCTGCGTCTTCACCGTGGGCTCGTGCAGGCGCGCGATGCCGAAGTCCATGATCTTCACGCGGCCGTCGCCCAGCACCATGATGTTGCCGGGCTTCACGTCGCGGTGGATGACGCCGCGATCGTGCGCATAGGCAAGGCCTTCGGCGACGGCGGCGGCGATCTCCACGGAGCGCGACGGGAGCAGGCTCACATCGCGAATCATCTCGCGCAGGTCGCGCCCCTCGAGGAGCTCCATCGCGATGAACGCGGTGTCGCCTTCGCGCCCCACGTCGTAGATGGTGATGATGGACGGATGACCGATGCTGCCCGCGGCGCGGGCCTCCTGCAGGAAACGCGCCTCGTGCACGTCGCGCTCGGAGGCGCTGCCGGTGAGCGCAATCGTCTTGATGGCGACGGTGCGCCCGAGCGCGGAGTCCTCCGCGCGGTAGACCACACCCATCGCGCCGCGCCCGAGCTCCTCGATCACCCTGAAGCGCCCGAACTTCTCCGGAATCGGCTCGGTCATCGGCTAGCTCCCGAACTTCTTCTTGAGGTCGCGCCAGAAATCGGGCTTCGGGGGCGGCGGTGGCCGCGTGAACGTATGCGCAAGCGTCGTGCGCTCCCCGGGCTTCAAGTCGAGGGTGATCTCGAGGGGCGAATAGCCGGGATTGCGCAGCTGCACCACGTGCTTGCCCGCCTCGACGTCGATTTCATGGAGCGGCGGCGCATGGCCCCGCGAGACGCCGTCGACGAAGACCTCGCCACGCGGCTTCACCGAGAGCTTGATCACCGCCGGCAACGGCGTGAAAAGGCGCTTGCCGGCCTCGCGGCCCGCCAACCCGAGGAGGAGAATCGCCGCGACGCCTCCCGCTCCGTACGCGAGCATGCGCCGGCGATATGCGGATTGCAGCTTCGCATCCGGCGTGTAGAACGAATGCATGCGCACGCGGGTATCGGTGAAGTCGCCGGCGGTCGCGAGCGCCGCGGCGCGCGCGGGATGCCTCGCCTGGAGCGCCTTGGCGAAATCGCCGGTGACGAGGACCCTGCCTGGGGAAGCGAATTTCGCCGCGGCCGCCGCGGCGCTGAGCCCGTCGCCGAACACGCGCCCTTCGGGGCCGCGGGAGGTGAGCGCGAGGGGCCCGTGATTCAATCCGGCCTGTAGGGGCAGGTCGCTCGAGGCCGCGTGGATCACTTGCGCGAGGTCGAGCGCGCGGGCCGCATCGCAGAAGAGGACGAGCGCGAGGCCGTCATCGGCGTCGAGCACCACCCGCTCGTCCACGGGTAGCGACTCGATGGCGAGCTTGGTGCGCGACTCGAGCTTCTCCTTGAGGGCGGCCTGCTCGCCGACGGGGCGGGCGCTGAACTGCGCGATGCGCAGGAAGGCGACGTTGGCGTAGGCGGGCGTGGAAGCGGAGCTCATTCAGGTCACATTGTAGCGACCGCGCCGTGTAAGCGTCCGCCTACACGGGTATACTCCGCCCTCCTACTGCCGCAAAGCGGCAATATGGTAAAAATATCCGCTTCCCCGCGTCTTCCAAGCCACCCACCATGAATGCCTGGTTCAAGGAAATCGACCGCGCCACCACGAAAGCGGAGGTCGTGGCGAACGCGCGCGACTATTGCGCCCTCATGCATCCCCGCGACCTTGCGCCCCTCTCGATGGACTTCCGCGAGATCCGCATCGAGAGCGATTCGGATATCCCGCGGCTACGCGAGAAGCTCGCGCGCGGCTATGCGGACGCCCGAAGCCACGCCTCCGAGGTGGAGAAGCTGCGCGACCTGGTGAGCTATCTCGCCAAGGCGAGCGAAAAGCTGGACGAGATTCGCAACCCGTAGACCTGTAAGCGGGCTCCTACACCGAAGTGGCGGCGCGTCCTACAGAAGCGCCCCCGAACCCAGCGTGATAATCAGTCGCTTGGCGCAAGCGCTAAGGACGGCTCGATGCTCGCCTGGTATCACCAGATCGACGACGCCACGAATCTCGCCGAGGTTGTCGCCATCACGCGTGACTATCTCGCCACGTGGAATCCCCAAGAGATCTCGCTGCTTCCGGAGGAAGCGCGTCCCGGCCGCATACGCGACGAGCAAGACGTCGAGATCCTGCACGCGAAAGTCGTGGACGAGTACCGCATGACGAAAGCCACGGGGAAAGCGCTGGACGCGCTGCAGCGACTGAGGAGCCTGCTCATCCATGCCGCGTCGCGCATCGCACGAATGCGCGGCGCCGAGGCTACGGCTGACGAGACGACTCAGGAGCGAAGCCGAGGCCAGGCTCGCCGCAGCTAGCACCCGATACGGGGTCGGGAGCGGTGTCGCGCAGCACCCAGCGTCCGCCCTCCTTCACCCACACATGGAACGGCAGGTACACGTCCGCGAAAACGTATTGTTCGGTCATGCGAGGACTGTAGCGCCACGCCCACGCCGCGTCGGTCGGAAAGTCCCGATCCTGCTGTAGGAATCATGGGGTAGGCCGAGCGGCGACGGGCGCGAAACCAATCCCGATCCTGCGGCTCGAACTTTCATGTCACGCGCGGCGGAGCGACAACGATGAATGGAAGAAAGCCGGAGTCCCTCTGGGATCGGCTCATGCGCCGGCTCGACGGGTCCCGCGATGAGGATCACGAAGTCGACGAGTCGATCGTCTCCTTCCACCTGCTCTTCATCGTGCCGATCCTGCTGGTGTTCGTCATGTTGGCGAGGCGCTAGGCGTGGCCCTTTCCTTTTCCGATGCGTGGACGCTCGTCAAGCGTTCGGCCAAGGGATGGAGCGACGACAGGGCCCCGAGCATGGGCGCCGCACTCGCCTTCTACACGCTCTTCTCGCTCGCGCCCATCCTGCTCCTCGCCATCGCGGTGGCAGGATTCTTCATGGGCCACGATGCCGCGCAGGGCGCGCTCCTGACGCAGCTCACCCAGGTGATGGGCGAGAAAGCCGCGGCCGGCATCCGGTCGATGCTCGAGGCCGCGGGCGCTCGCAACTCCGGGCGCTGGCCCGCGGTCATCGGAACGCTCGTGCTCATCCTCGGCGCGTCCACTGTGTTCGCGGAACTGCGCGCCGACCTTGATCGCGTGTGGCACTGCGCCACGGAAAAAGCGAGCGGCATCGGCGACTTCGTGCGAACGCGCGTGCTCTCCTTCGGGCTCGTGGTGTCGATCGGCTTCCTCCTGCTGGTCTCGCTCGTGGCGAGCGCCGCGCTCTCGGCGCTGGGGCAACGCTGGTTCGGCGGCTCCGCCGCGTGGGTCCATGCCGGGGAATTCGTCATCTCCTTCATCGCGATCACCGGGCTCTTCGCGATGATCTACAAGCTGCTGCCGACGCCGCGCATCGAGTGGGGCGACGTATGGGTCGGCGCCGCGGTGACCTCGCTTCTCTTCTGGCTGGGAAAGTTCGCGATCGGGCTCTACATCGGCAGGACCGCGCTGGGCTCGAGCTTCGGCGCCGCGGGCACGCTGGTGGTGGTCATCATGTGGGTGTACTACTCGGCGCAGATCTTCTTCCTCGGCGCCGAGTTCACGCGCGAGTACGCCCGCTCGCACGGCTCGCAGCGAGGCGCGCCCCTCGCCCACGAGCGCCGCCGCTCGGGCGACCGTCCCGTCGCCGCCAACGAGGACCTCATCGAGCGCGCCGGCAACATCGTTCGCGGCGTCGATCCCGTGCTCGTCCGGCGAAAATAAAAAGTCGTGTCAGGTACGACTTTCCTCCGAAGTCGCGGAAGTTGTACCTGACACGACTTTTTATGTCGTACCTGACACCACTTCTTTGTCTTACTTGAGGGCCTTGAAGCGCAGGCGATGCGGGGCGGCGGCCTCGTCGCCGAGGCGCTCGTGCTTGTCTTCCTCGTACTCGCGGTAGTTGCCGGGATAGAGCACCCACTGCGAGTCGCCTTCCGCGGCGAGGATGTGAGTGCAGATGCGGTCGAGGAACCAGCGATCGTGCGAGATGCACAGCACCGTGCCCGCGAACTCGCTCAGCGCATCCTCCAGGGCGCGCAGCGTCTCCACGTCCAGGTCGTTGGACGGCTCGTCCAGCAACAACACGTTGCCGCCGTCGAGGAGCGTCTTGGCGAGGTGAAGGCGGCCGCGCTCGCCGCCCGAGAGGTTGCCGGTGAGCTTCTGCTGGTCCTGTCCCTTGAAGTTGAAACGCCCGAGGTAGGCGCGCGACTGGATCTCGAATTTCCCGATGGTGAGGATGTCCTGGCCGTTCGACACCGCTTGCCAGACGTTCTGCTTCGGGTCGAACTGGCGCGTCTGGTCCACCACCGACATCTTCACGGTGTGGCCGACCTTGATCTCGCCGGAGTCCGGCTTCTCCTTGCCGGTGATCATGCGAAAGAGCGTCGACTTGCCCGCGCCGTTGGGACCGATGATGCCGATGATGGCGCCGGCGGGAATGGTGAACGAGAGGTCGTCGATGAGGAGGCGCTCGCCGTAGGCCTTCGAGACGTTCTTGAACTCGATCACCTCGTTGCCGAGGCGCTCGGCCACCGGGATGAAGATCTCCGCGGTCTCGTTCCTCTTCTGGTACTCGTACGAGTTCAGCTCCTCGAAGCGCTTCAGGCGCGCCGAGTTCTTGGTCTGTTGCCCCTTCTGGTTCTTGCGCACCCACTCGAGCTCTTTCTTGATCGCCTTCTGCCGCGCGCTCTCGGAGGACTCCTCCTTCTGCAGGCGATCGCGCTTCTGCTCGAGCCAGTCGGTGTAGTTGCCCTTGTACGGGTGGCCGCTGCCGCGGTCGAGCTCGAGGATCCACTCGGCGGCGTTGTCGAGGAAGTAGCGATCGTGGGTGACCGCGACGACGGTGCCGGGATAGCGCGAAAGGAATTGCTCGAGCCATTCGACGCTCTCGGCATCGAGGTGGTTCGTGGGCTCGTCGAGGAGCAGCATGTCGGGCTTCGAGAGCAGCAGCCGGCAGAGCGCCACGCGGCGCTTCTCGCCGCCGGAGAGGATGTCGACCTTCGCGTCCCACGGCGGAAGGCGCAGCGCATCGGCGGCGACCTCGAGCTGCGTGTCGAGCGTGGAGGAATCGGCGGAAGCGAGGAGCTTCTCCAGCTTCTCCTGCTCGGCGGCGAGCTTGTCGAAATCCGCATCGGGCTCGGCATAGGCGGCGTACACCTCGTCGAGGCGTTTCTTCGCGACGAACACCTCGCCCAGGCCCTCTTCCACCGCTTCGCGCACGGTGTGCCCCGGTTCGAGCTGCGGCTCCTGCGGCAGGTAGCCGATCTTGATGCCGGGCATCGCGTGGGCTTCGCCCTCGTAGTCCTTGTCGATGCCCGCCATGATCCTGAGCACCGTGGACTTGCCGGCGCCGTTCAGGCCGAGCAGGCCGATCTTCGCGCCCGGGTGGAACGAGAGCGAGATGTTCTTGAGGATTTGGCGCTTGGGCGGAACGATCTTGCCCACGCGGATCATCGTGTAGACGTACTGAGCCATGGGGAGTGCGATTTCTAGGCGAGGTGATTGGGAAAGCAGGGCCGAAGGATACAACAATCCGCCCCTTCTTCGCTCGCCGGCGTCTTCACGGCAGATGGGGGCGGGCCGCGCGAATTCCACCCCCGCGCACGGAGCGGCGACGAAAAACGCCGGCGGGATT
Source organism: Burkholderiales bacterium (assembly GCA_038244725.1). Taxonomy (GTDB): domain Bacteria; phylum Pseudomonadota; class Gammaproteobacteria; order Burkholderiales; family Usitatibacteraceae; genus Usitatibacter. Next base: position 33,265 of record JBBRTF010000028.1, on the reverse strand, counting down.
TCTCCGGCCGGCGTGAAGCGGGAAAGCTCGATTCGCGGTGGCTTGCCCTATCGCACGGCAGAGCCGACCGGGTAAGCGTCCGGCTGGGTCGGGATCACGTTGCCCTGGCTGTCGAGCAGCGTCGTCGAACCGGTCGCATAGGTGGTGGTGTCTTTGCCATTGTTGTAGACCGTCATCTGGCGCTGGTAATCGTCCTTCACCCAGTGGCCCACGCTCCACGCCTGGTGCGTGCCGCGCGTTTCCCAGTGGCCCGGCGCCCAGATGTAGCCCTCGCGCGCGGCGGGAGTCATCTCGACCACCGTGGCGTCCGGCTCGCCCTTGCCAACATTCGCGTACCAGGAGAAATCGACGTCTGGATAGACGGTCCACGCCAGCGCGGGGACTGCGGCGCTCGCGAGGGCGATCGTCGCGAAGCCGGTGGAAATCAGGGTTTGCATTTTCATGTCGAAGCCTTTCGGAACTGGTACGCGCGATCGGCGCGGAACGTTTGTCACTGCTCCACGTTAGCCCCGCGAATTGGGAAAGGATGCCAGCGCACCCCCCCTCGGCAGGTCGGTCCCCACTGACACCGCGCGAAAACGAAAGGGCCCGGCGCGAAAGCCGGACCCCTGGGGAAGCCGTTCACGCGTCCCTGGTCGCTCCGCGGAGCGGAGGACTCGCTCAGTCGATGCTGGTTTGCCCCCATGGGGCGCTTGGCGTCGATTGATGATTCATTCTAGGCAGGCGGCCGCGCGCTGGATGTAGGCCGCGTCCGCGATTGCGGTAGGACTCGCGCCGACAGGATCATTCGGCCGCGATGCCGCGCTCCCGCATGAGCTTGGACCACTTGGCCTGGTCCTCGCGGATGAAGCGCGCGAATTCCTCGGGCGTGTCGCCCGCCGGCTCGGCGCCGACGCTCTGCATCCTGAGCTTCACGTCCGCATCCGCGAGCACCTTGTTCGCGTCGGCGGACAGCTTCGCCACCACCGCGGGCGGCGCCTTCACCGGCGCAAGCAACCCGAACCAGCCCACGGCCGCGTATCCGGGCAGGCCCGACTCGGCGACGGTGGGAAGCTCCGGCATGAAGGGCGAGCGCCTCGACCCCGTGACCGCGAGCGCCGTGAGCCTGCCCGCCTGCACGTACGGCATCACCGTCTGCATGGGTGCGAACATGAGGTCGATCTGCCCGGCGAGGAGGTCGGTCACGGCTTGTCCCGTGCCCTTGTAGGGACCGTGCAGCATGTCGACGCCAGCGAGCGACTTGAAGAGCTCCGCGGCGAGGTGCGATGCGGCGCCGGTGCCCGACGAGCCGAAGGTGAGCTTGCCCGGATTCTTCTTCGCGTAGTCGATGAGCTCGCGCACGTTGCGCGCCGGGACCTTCGGATTCGCGACCACCACGTAAGGCGAAGCGGAGACGAGGGACACGGGCGCGAACTGGCCGGCGTTCTTCTCGGTGAGCGAAGCGGTGGAGCTCATGAGGAGCGTGTAGCCATCGGCCTCCGAGTCGGCGACGAAGTCCGCGCCGATGTGGCCGCTCGCGCCCGGCTTGTTCTCGACGATCACGGGCTGGCCCCAGAGCCTCGCGAGCGAGGGCTGCATGATGCGCGCGAGCGCGTCCGCACCGCCTCCCGGCGGAAAGGGGACGATGATGCGCACTGGGCGCGCCGGGAAATCCTGCGCGAGGCAAGCCGGTGACATGGCGATGCCGAGCCCGGCGATCGCGAGGGCGAAGGTTCCGGAGAGTCTCATTGCGGTGTCGTGGAGGGAGCGGCGATCGTGGTGCGAAGGGTGGTGATGCCTTCGATGGAGCATTCGACCACGTCGCCGGGCTTGAGGAAAAGATCGTTGGCGTTGGGCTTGCCGACGGCCACCCCGCCCGGGGCGCCGGTGGAGAACATGTCGCCCGGCTCGATCGGGATATGGCGCGAGAAGTGCTCGAGGATGTCGGGCATCTTCCAGATCTGGTCGGCGGTGTTCACGCGCATGCGCTCCTCGCCGTTCACCGAGCACGTCATCCAGAGGTCGTAGGGGTCGGGGATCTCGTCCATGGTGACGATCTCGGGACCGAGGGGGCCGAAGCCCGGGGCGTTCTTCGAAGTCCAGAAGCGCGAGCCCGAAGCGACCTCGCGCTTCTGCATGTCGCGATCGGTGAGGTCGTTCAGCACCGTGACGCCGACCACGTAGTCCATGGCGTCGTCTTCCTTCGTGAAGCCGAGCGCGCGGCGCCCGATCACGAAGACGAGCTCGGGCTCGTAGTCCAGGTGAAGGACGCCCTCGGGCTTCGCCACCTTCGCATTGTGGCCGACGAGGCACGAGGTGAGCTTCACGAACCCGGTGACCTCCTCGGGCATTTCCTTGATGAGGTCGTGCTTCTTCAGCTCCTCCAGGTGCGCGCGATAATTCTTGCCGACGCACAGGAACTTGTCCGGATCGGGCACCGGGGGCAGGAAGCGGATGGCCCGCTCCTCCACCATCGCCCCGGCGAATGGGCCCGCGTTCGACTGCGCCGCCTTGGCGAGCGCCTGAACGCGCGAGAGCGCGCCGCGCCCTTCGCGCAGGAGCGCCTTCATGGTTCCGGGCAGCGGCTCGCCGTTCACGCGTGAAGCGGCCTCGATGTCGAGGACGCGGTGGCCGACGCGAACGCCGATCCTGGGAGGTCCGCCCTGGGCGGTGTAGGTGATGAGTCTCATGGGCAAACCGACATCATCGCCCCGGCGGGGTAAAAAAGGAAATGCCGGCCATCGGCCGGCATTTCGGGTGCCGCGGGGAGCCGCCTCAGCGAATCGATGAGATCGCCACGTTCGTGCCGGAAGCGCCGCTCGTCCAGGAAGCGGGCACATGGCGGGGCAGCGACATCGCGCAGGCGGCGACCATGGTCGCCAGCAGCACTCGTCTCGTCCACATGTTCGCGTCCTCCAGGTCGTTGTCCAGATCCTAGGTTACGGCCGCGCGCCGCCGTCCAATACCGGACGGGTCCCGAATCCTCGTCAGAGCGCGCCACGGGGACGCGTCGGACGAGGACCTACTCCATGAGCATTATTTGCCGAGCGACTTTCCGGTCACGGAGTTGGCGGCGTCGGCCCCGGTGGTGTTGACAGGGGGATTGGCCGCCATCGAGGTGTCCTTGTGGTCCGTGGTGCCGCTGCGCGAGGCGAGCTTCGCCTTTGCCTTGTGGGTCTTCTTCTTGGTCTTCTGCAGCGCCTGGTCCTGGGCCGTGGTCATGGGCTTGGACTTGCCGTCCATGATGGCGTTCGTGCCCGGCGACGTGTTGCTCTTGTCGCTGTACGACAGGCCCTGCGGGCTGCGGGTGTTGTTGTCCACGGTGGGCGAGGACACGGTGGAATTGTACGAAGTGCTCTTCGTGTTGTTGGCGAGCGCGTTGCCCGCGGCAAGAGCGACGATCGAGGTCATGACGAACATGGGAGCGAGCTTGCGCATGAGGTTCGCCTTGTGGGTGGGTAAGGGGGTGCGACGCTTTCTGCGGTACAAATACCGACTGGAATTTCCTAGCGCACCAGCGCCGAGGAGCTGACCGTGAGCGCGGGGCTGGGCCCGTCGTCGGGCATCTCGTTCGTGCGGTCGACGTTCGTGCGCGGCGCGATGCTCTGCAACAGCTGGCCATTGCGCCCGATCTTGCGGCGCTCGCGCTTCACCTCGTTCACCGCGCTGTCGAAGCTGCGCGACGATGATGCCGTCTCCTGAGCGCTCACCGCGGTCTGGGCCTTACCGTTGTACTGCAACTGCGTCCCGGGCTCGCTGTATTGCGCCGCGGTGGAGTTGTCGATCACTCGCTCGCCGTCGCTCGTGACGCCACCGATCATGCCGGGAATGAGCGCGCGGTTCGCATAGCCGGTGACTCCCGGTGCAAAGACCGTGCCCACGGTGCCGGTGCTCTCCGAGCCGCCGCTGGAATTCTCGCTGCCGCTGGTGCTGCCGTTCACGCTGGACGATCCGCTCGTGCCCGTGGCGCTCGTCGAGCCGGGCGCGGTGTTCGCCGCGGAGCTGTCGATGTTGCTGCCCGAGCGGGTGCCGTTCACGGAGGTATTGCCGTTGGCGGCCGCATTGCCATTGGCACTCGAAGAGCTCGAGCCGACCGGCGCGTTCGCCGCGGAGCTATTGGTGTTGCTGCCCGAGCGGCTGCCGTCGGCGCCGGAGCTCGTGTTGGTGAGGATGGGGCTCGTCGGCGCGGGCGTGCTGTTGACCGGCGCGCTGGAAGGCGTCGCGCTCGCCTGCGGCGAGGCCACTCCGGCGCTGCCCGACAGCCTGTTGGTCCCTCCGGGCACGGTGGCCGCCCGCGATGAAGCCGTTCCGGCCAAGGCGATCACGACCGATGTCACTACATACGCGGGTGAAAGCTTGCGCATCGTTGTCTCTTAAATTTGAATGGTGGAAGTCCAAGAAGAAATCGGCGCAGTACGCGGCTAGTCGTAACGGACCAGGCACGTGGAAGGGTTGTGGCGGTGCCGCGATGCGAAAAGAAAAGGGCCGCCCCTCTGCAAAGAGGCGGCCCCGACAGGAGCAACGAAAGAACGCTTCTTGGAGGGTACGAAGTCTTCTATTGGCGATGGGGGTTGTTGGGCGCGCGGTCGAGGCGGTTGGGCACCCCGTCGCCGTCCTTGTCCCGGTCGAGGCGATTGGGAATGCCGTCGCGGTCGCGATCGGCGAAGCCGCGATTGGCGACGAAGCGCTCACGGTCCCAGCGGCCGCGCTCCAGGACCCAGTGTCCGTCGCGCTGTTCCCAGCGGTTCGGATGCCAGAAGTAGCCGCGACGCTCGCGCTCCCAATGGCCCTTCTTCCACACGTGATGCTTGCCGCGCCAGTCCCAGAATCCGGGAACCCACGCGTATCCGGGGCGCGCGGCGGGAACCACTTCGTAGCGGGGAGCCGGCGGAGCGACGCTGACACGGAACCCCACGTCGGCCGCGGCCGGGAGGGGGAGCACGACGATCGACGCGGTCGCCAAGGCTGCCAGAAGCAGTTTTCGTTTCAGCATGGGGCTTGTCTCCACGTGAGGGAGTGAAAGTCACTCCAATGTACCGATCAACGCGCGAGGGCTACTGCCGGATGTCGCCCATTCGGGGGTCAGCATCGTCTGACGCGGTTGTAGGCGATTGCGGTAAATTGGCGGTCTCCGAGCGAGGATTCCAAATGACGATACTTTCAGACCAGCTCCAGCTCGCCCCAGCCGAGCTCGATTCGTACTGGATGCCGTTCACCGCGAACCGCCAGTTCAAGGCGGCGCCACGCATGTTCGGCAAGGCCGAGGGCATGTATTACTGGACCGTCGACGGCCGCAAGATCCTCGACGGGTTCGCGGGACTCTGGTGCTGCAACGCGGGCCACTGCAGGAAGCCGATCGTGGAGGCGATCCAGAAGCAGGCCGCGACCATGGACTACGCGCCCGCTTTCCAGATGGGGCATCCGCTCGCCTTCGAGCTCGCCAACCGCATCGTCGGGCTCGCTCCCGGAAAGCTCGACCACGTGTTCTTCTGCAACTCCGGGTCGGAGGCGGTCGACACGGCGCTCAAGATCGCGCTCGCGTGGCAACGCGTGCGCGGCGAAGGAGCGCGCACCCGCCTCATCGGCCGCGAGCGCGGCTATCACGGCGTGGGCTTCGGCGGCATCTCGGTGGGCGGCATCGCGCCCAACCGCAAGATGTTCGGCGCGATGATCGCGGGTGTGGACCACTTGCCGCACACCCACAACCTCGAGAAGAACGCCTACTCGAAGGGCCAGCCGGAGTGGGGCGCGCACCTCGCCGACGAGCTCGAGCGCCTGGTCGCGCTGCACGACGCCTCGACCATCGCCGCGGTGATCGTCGAGCCCATGGCCGGGTCCACGGGCGTGCTCATGCCGCCGAAGGGATACCTGCAGCGGCTACGCGAGATCACGAAGAAGCACGGCATCCTCCTCATCTTCGACGAGGTGATCACCGCTTTCGGCCGGCTGGGCGGCAACTTCGCCGCCGACGTGTACGGCGTCGAACCCGACATGATCACGTTCGCGAAGGGGGTCACCTCGGGCACGGTGCCCATGGGCGGCGTGATCGCGTCCTCGGAGATCTACCAGGCGTTCATGTCCGGCCCGCCCGGCGCGATCGAGCTCTTCCACGGCTATACCTATTCCGCGCATCCGCTCGCGTGCGCGGCCGGCATCGCCACGCTGCAGCTCTACAAGGACGAGGGCCTCTTCGCGCGCGCCGCGCGCATGGCGCCCGTGCTCGAAAGCGCGTTGCATTCGCTGAAGGGCGCGCGCCACGTGATCGACATCCGCAACCAGGGGCTGGTGGGCGCCGTGGAACTCGCGCCGCGCGCCGGCGCGCCGGGTGCGCGCGGCTTCGAGACCTACCTCGGCTGCTACGAAAAAGGCGTGCTGGTGCGCTCCACCGGCGACGTCATGGCGATCGCGCCGGCCCTCATCGTCGAGGAGGCTCAGATCGACGAGATCGTCTCGACCTTGCGCAAGGTCTTTTCGGCAATCGAATAACCAGGGAGACCCTTTCATGGCGACGAAGGTGGCGGTAGTGACGGGCGCGGGAACGGGCATCGGCAAGGCGGCCGCCCTCGCCCTGTTGAAGGACGGCTACAGCGTGGCCTTCGCGGGCCGGCGCGCCGAGCCTCTCGAGAAGGCGGTGGCGGATTCGGGGGCAGGCGCGCGCGCGATCGCGGTCCCCACGGACGTGGCCAATCCGCAGTCCGTTGCCGCGCTCTTCGCGAAGGTGAAGGAGAAGTTCGGGCGCCTCGACGTGCTCTTCAACAACGCGGGCACGGGAGCGCCGCCGGTGCCGATGGAGGACCTCACCTTCGAGCAGTGGCGCGCGGTGATCGACGCCAACCTCACCGGCGCCTTCCTCTGCACGCAGGAGGCGATCCGCATGATGAAGGCGCAGTCGCCGATGGGCGGGCGCATCATCAACAACGGTTCCATCTCGGCGCACGCGCCTCGCCCCAACTCGGTCGCCTACACGTCGAGCAAGCACGCCATCACGGGGCTCACCAGGTCCACCTCGCTCGATTGCCGCAAGTACGACATCGCATGCTCGCAGATCGACATCGGCAACGCCGCCACCGAGATGACGGAGCGCATGACAAAGGGCATCGTGCAGGCGCACGGGGGCATGATGGTCGAGCCGCGCATGGACGTGCAGCACGTGGCCGACGCGATCGTCTTCATGTCGAAGCTGCCGCTCGACGCCAACGTGCAGTTCATGACGATCATGGCGACGAAGATGCCCTTCGTCGGGCGCGGCTAGCTAGAGCGCGGCGCGCAGGCGCTGCGTCTCCTTCTGCTTCATCGCCATGTACTCGCCGCGATCCATCTCGTGGAGCTGGCGCGGGTACCTCTCGGTGGCGGCGAACCAGTCGCTCAGCCGCTTCTCGACCTGCGCCGCCGGCGGCGCGGCGAGCGATGCGAGGTACGAATCGATGGCGAGGAAGTAGCGCATCGTGTTGCGCTCCGTGGCGCCGAGCATGCCGCCCACGTAGCGCGGCATGCCGTCGCCCTCGTGCCCCACCACGGTAAAGCCGATCTTGCTCGCGCCTACCGTGCCGAGGTAGGTCTGCATCGCCAGGCGCGACATCACGCCGAATCCATACGAGTATCCAAGGTGGATGAATGTGCGCGCGCCGTCCAGCGGCGTGGCCTCCAGGGCGATGCGGTAGTCGTGCGTGCCCAGCGGACCGCTGTCGGCGTGCAGCACGATCTGGAGATAGTCGGGCGTGCGCGACGCGACGCGATAGTTGAACGCGATGGCGTAGGCCAGCTCCGCGGGCTGTTCGGCCTTGCGCCCGATGCGAAGCGCGAGCGACGTGGTGCCATCGCCCAGTGCGGCGTAGCAATGCTTGGTATTGAAGGGCAGGATCAGCACTTCGCACCAGCTGGACGCCGCGCGCAGCCCTTGGTCGACCTCGGCGAAGGAATGGCCCAAGATCGCGTACACGTCGCCCCTCAGCTGGTTGGGGCTCTCGCGCGAATCGATGAAGAGCGGGCGGGCGAAGTCGTTGGCCGCGAGCTTGCCCTTCAGCTCCTCGTATTTCGCGCGCAGCGCCCCGGCCGGGCCCGGCTCCGGGGGAGCGGCGTGGGCGAGCGCGAGGCCCGCGGCGAAGGCGGCGGCGACGATTCTCTTCAAGATGTCCACGTTAGATACAGACTGGCAAACACGGACAGGGTTTCACAAAAAGAAAAACCCCGCTCGGGCGGGGTTCCGGTGGGGACGGGTGCGGATCAGGCAGGCAAGACCTGCCGCTCGTATTTTTCCTCGTCGCGGTGGAGCTGCTGAGTGGCGGCCGCGTCGCGCGGCAACCGGCGAACTTCGTCCTTCTCGCGGGCACGGCGGGCCATCTCGGCGTACGCGCGTTTCACCATCTCGAAGTCGTATTCGTAGGTCATGTCGACTCTCCTCGTTAACGCCATGTCCATTCTGCGTCATCCATCGGGAAAACCGCTATCGGAATCGTCCTACGTGGCGCAAAAAAATGCTGGAATAATGGAGCTAGTGCACGCTCACAATCGGGAAAGGGGAACGGGATTGAAAGGATACGACGTCGCCGTGATCGGCGGCGGGCTGGTCGGATCGGCGATCGCATGGGGCCTCGCATCAGCGGGGCGCAAGGTCGCCATCCTCGACGAGGGCGACATCGCCTATCGCGCATCGCGCGGCAATTTCGGGCTGGTCTGGGTGCAGAACAAGGGAATCGGCATGCCGCGCTACAGCGCATGGACCCAGGGATCCGCGGCGGCCTGGACCGCGTTCGCCGACATGCTCCTCGTGCAGACGGGCATCGACGTGGCCTACCGCAAGCCGGGCGGCTTTCACCTGGCGTTGTCCGAAGCCGAGCTGGCCCACGGCGCCGCACAGCTCGCTCGCCTCCACGCGCAGCCGGGCGTGCCACCCTTCGACTACGAGATCCTCGACCGCCGCGCGGTGAAGGCGATGCTTCCCGAGACAGGTCCCGAGGTGGTGGGCGGAAGCTTCAGCCGTCTCGATGGATACTGCAACTCCCTCAGGCTCTTTCGCGCGCTGAACGCCGGAATGCAGGCCCTCGGCGCCGTCTACCTTCCCGAGCATCGCGTCGATTCCATCGGCCACGCGGCCGGCGAGTTCCGCATCGCCGCGCCGCGCGGATCCGTGCGCGCGGGCGGCATCGTCCTCGCCGCGGGTCTCGGCAACGCGCGCCTGGGCCCCATGGTGGGCCTCGAGATTCCCGTGCGCCCACAGCGCGGGCAGATCCTCGTCACCGAGAAGACCGCGCCTTTCCTGCATTACGCGGTGTCGACGGTGCGCCAGACCGATGAGGGCGGCGTAATGCTGGGCGACTCGCAGGAAGAAGCGGGGCTCGACACGACCGTGGGCCTGCCCGTGGCCTCGGTCCTTGCCGACCGCGCGGTGCGCATGTTCCCGCGGCTTGCTTCGCTCAACATCGTGCGCAGCTGGGCGGCCCTGCGCGTGATGACGCGGGACGGCTTCCCGATCTACGACCAGTCGAGGCGATTCCCGGGCGCATTCGCGGCCACGTGCCATAGCGGCGTCACGCTCGCCGCGGCGCACGCGCTCACGCTCGCGTCGCACATCGCCGCGGGCGAGCTTCCCGCGGACCCTTTCGAGACCTTCAGCGCGCGGAGATTCGATGTTCAGAAGGCTGCATGAGAACGCCGGCGCCGTGGTGCGCCTCTCGGTGGACGGACGCGACGTGGACGCTCGCGAGGGAGACACCGTCGCCGCGGCGATGCTCGCCGCGGGATTCACGAGCTGCCGCGCGACCCCGGCCACAGGCGCGCCGCGCGCGCCTTTCTGCATGATGGGCGCGTGCTTCGACTGCCTCGTCACCATCGACGGAGTGGGCAACCGGCAGGGCTGCATGGTGACGGTGCGCGACGGCATGGCGGTCGCCACGCAGCGCGGCAAGCGCGACCTGGGCCGATGAGCGCGATCGCCGCCGAATACGAGGTCGCGGTGGTGGGCGCGGGTCCGGCCGGCCTCGCCGCCGCGAGCCTTTGCGCGCGCGCGGGTCTTTCCACCGTGCTCCTCGACGAGCAACCGGCGCCGGGCGGACAGATCTATCGCGGCATCGGCGCGACGCCGGTGAAGGATCGGGCGATTCTCGGCGCCGACTACTGGCACGGCGTGAAGCTCATCGACGAATTCCTTTCGAGCGGCGCGCATTACGTCCCGGACGCGAGCGTCTGGAGCCTCACGCGCGAGCTCGAGATCGGCGTCGCGACGGGCGGCGGCTCCACGCTCACGCGCGCCTCGAGCGTGATCCTCGCCACCGGCGCGCTCGAGCGGCCGCTGCCGATTCCCGGCTGGACGCTGCCCGGCGTGATGACCGTGGGCGCGGCCCAGGCGCTGCTCAAGACCGCGGGGCTCCTGCCGCGCGGCCACACCGTGCTCGCCGGCACCGGCCCGTTGCTATGGCTCCTCGCGTCGCAGTATCTTGCGGCGGGCCTCACCGTCGACGCCATCCTCGACACGACGCCCCACGAAAACCGTTCGCGCGCTCTGCCGCACCTGCCGGGGTTTCTCTTCTCGCCGTATTTCCGCAAGGGCGTGAAGCTCCTTCAAGCGGTGCGCGGCAAGGTGCCCATCGTTCCGGGCGTGAGCGAGCTGCGCGCCGAGGGCTCGGGAAAGGTCGAGAGCATCTCCTTTCGCACTCCCGATGGAGGTGGGCGCACGCTGCCCGCCGACACGCTGCTCCTTCACCAGGGCGTGGTGCCGAACGTGAACCTCGCGATGTCGGTAGGCGTCGAGCACGCCTGGCACGACACGCAGCTTTGCTGGACGCCGCGGCTCGACCCGAACGGCGGCACCACCGTGCCAGGCGTGCTGATCGCGGGCGACGGCGCCGGCATCGCGGGCGCGCAGGCCGCCGCCTGGCGCGGCGTGCTCGCGGGGATGGCGGTGGCGCAGGCGCTGCAGCCGGGCAAGAAGATTCCCGCGGTGAAGCTCGCGCGAACCGCGGTGGAGCAGTTCATGCGGGGACGCAAGTTCCTCGACGCGCTCTACCGGCCCGCGAAGGCGTTCCGCCAACCCACTGGCGACACCATCGTGTGCCGCTGCGAGGAAGTCACCGCGTGCGAGATCGTCGACACGGTCGCCCTCGGATGCACCGGCCCGAACCAGATGAAGGCGTTCCTGCGCTGCGGGATGGGTCCGTGCCAGGGGCGCATGTGCGGCCTCACGGTGACCGAGCTCATCGCGAAGGCGCGCGGCGTGCCGCCGCGGGAGGTCGGTTACTTCAACATCCGAGCGCCCGTGAAGCCCATCACGGTGGGCGAGCTCGCCGCGCTTCCCAAGACCGGGGATGCGGTGAACGCCGTCGTGCGTATCCCGTAAACTCGCCCGATGGATCTCCCCCGCAATCATTTCAAGCATGCGATTCGCGCCGGCCAGCAGCAGGTGGGGCTGTGGGTATCGCTCGCCGACGCCTACGCGATCGAGGTCGTCGCCGGCTCCGGGTTCGACTGGCTCCTCATCGACGCCGAGCATTCGCCCAACGATCCCATCACGGTGCTCTCGCAGCTGCAGGCGGCGGCGCCGTATCCGGTCACTTGCATCGTGCGGCCCGCCTGGAACGACAAGGTCCTCATCAAGCGCTATCTCGACGCCGGCGCGCAGAGCCTCCTCATTCCCTACGTGCAGACCGAGGAAGAGGCGGCGGCGGCCGTGGCGGCGATCCGCTTTCCCCTGCGCGGGGTGCGCGGAGTGGCGAGCGTCACGCGCGCCACGCGCTCCGGGCGGATCAAGGATTACGCCAAGCGCGCGGAGGAAGAGCTCTGCCTCCTCGTGCAGATCGAGACGCGCCAGGGCCTCGACAATCTCGAGAAGATCGCGCGCATGGACGGCATCGACGGCGTCTTCATCGGCCCGGCGGACCTCGCGGCCGGCCTCGGCCACCTGGGCGACATCGCGCACGCCGAGGTGCAGTCCGCGATCAAGGATGCGATCGAGCGCATCAAGGCCTGCGGCAAGCCCGCGGGCATCCTCACGCCCGACGAGGCGCAGGCGCGCCGCTACATGGAGTGGGGCACGACCTTCACCGCGGTGGGCCTCGACCTCGCCATCCTCGCCCGCGAAACCGAGAAGCTCGCCGCGAAGTTCAAATAAGTCGTGTCAGGTACGACTTTTCGCCGCCTGATGGCTCATTGACCTCTGACGCCTGTTCATTTCTGACCGCGGCCGGCCCCGAGGGACCGGCCGCTTCGTCATCGAACCCATCCCGCGCCCCGGGGCATGCCCCGAGCGGCGCGAATGGGCGGCGACCCGAAATCCTCGTTAGGCGGGCCGCGCACAGCCCGCGAAGTCGCCGGACGGCCCGTTCCCGGGCCGATCCTCAACACATCAGCCACGCGCGCATCGCTGCCCGCGCTTCGTGCTCGTGGCGCAAACGCCTGGCGCGCCACTTCCATCTCAGTCGTAAAGCTCTCATCGCCGCCATCCCATGTCGTTTTGCGGTTGCAAAAGCACGAAGCCCGGAGGTTCTTTCTCTCCGGGCTTCGCTGGGAATTCGAAATCGATGATCGACTTGTTATTCCGCGGTTCTCCCGGAGAGGGCGCAATCCATTACCAGGCGCTTGGAGCCCTGCGCATGGCAGGACCCGAAGGCTGCCCAGCGCGCCTTGGTCGGTTGGTAGATGAATGTATTCATCATGTCTCTCGGAAAAACCCCGTGTGCCTGTTGATGATCGGATGCTGCCATGCAGCATTGGAACCGTCAACCCCCTTTTGCCCGATAATCACGCTTCGTCACAAGGAGAACTCCATGATCGCGTCCCTACGCACCGCCTCCTGTATCGCCGCCACGCTCACCGCCGCGTTCGCCATGCCCGCGCTCGCCGCGTGGCCCGACCATCCGGTGAAATGGATCGTGCCCTTCGCCCCCGGAGGCGCCAACGACCTCATGGCGCGCGCCGCGGCCGAGGGCGTGGCCAAGCGCATCAAGCAACCCGTCGTGATCGAGAACAAGCCCGGCGCGGGCGCCGCCATCGGCGCCGACTACGTCGCCAAGGCGAAGCCGGACGGCTACACCTTCCTCATCGGCGCGGCGGGCGTCATCACCAACAGCATGATCCGCAAGGACATGCCCTACGCCGACAGCGACTTGGTGCCGGTGGGCATGATCGCGGTCGCGCCCTCGGTGATCGTGGTGAACCCGAGCATCCCCGCGAGCAACATGAGGGAATTCATCGCGTGGGCGAAGAACCAGGGCGACAAGGGCGTGAACTGGGCGACCGCCGGCACCGCGAGCACGCCGCACTTCGTGGCCGAGATGCTGAAGGAAGCGGGCGTCACCAACATCAACATCATTCCCTACAAGAGCGGCAGCGAGGGCGTGACCGCGGTCATCTCCAACAACGTGGCCGGCACCTCGGAGGCGAGCATCGTCGTGATCCCGCAGATCAAGGCCGGCAGGCTGAAGGCGATCGGCACGACCTACGAGACGCGCATCACCTCGTACAAGGAGATCCCGACCACCAAGGAGCAGGGATTTCCCGGCGTGAAGATCGGCCACTGGGCGGGGCTTTTCGCGCCCAAGGGCACGCCCGCGCCGATCCTCGAGCGCATGAACGCGGAGCTCCACGCCGTCGTGAAGAGCAAGGAATTCCAGGACAAGATGATCCCGCAGGGCATCGAGCCCGCGCCCTATTCGATGCCGGCGTACGTCGCGTTCATCACCGCGGAGCGCGAGCGCCTGGGCAAGATCGCCAAGGCCGCGAAGATGACGGCGGATTGAGGCGAGGGTTGAGGCACGAGGCGTGAGGCACGAGGCACGTCGCTGCAATCGCACAAGATGCTCGGCATCCGCCAGCGCGTGGAAGTTTCTTACCGATTCGGCTTCGACGCCGCGCACCCTTTGGAAGATTTCCCCGATGGCCCCCGGTATCGCGGCGTGCACGGCCATTCCTTCCAGGTGGAAATCGCGCTCGCCGGCGAGCCCGACGCCGCCACGGGATTCGTCGCGCACCTCGAGGAAGTCGCGGCGATGCGTGGAGGGGCGCAATGCCCTCGACCATCGCCTGCTGAACGAGATCGAGGGGCTCGCAAGGCCGAGCCTCGAGAACCTGTGCCTGTGGATCTCGCGCGCGCGCGCGCCGCGCTTCGCGAATCTCGCGCGCGTCACCGTGCAGCGCGATTCTTCGGGACAAGGTTGCTCCTACACGGGTCATTACCAGGGAATTCGGAACTGAGTCTGTAGGCGCGCGGTCGCAATGAGATAGCCGCGCTTCGCTTGCACCGAGTTGTCCTACGTCGAGGCAGTCCTACAAGAAGCGCGGCGCCGCTATTCGTGGTTCCATCGCGAAAGGAGCTCGCCTTCATGAGGACGCCTTCCGGTCCCGCCGACGACAACGCCAATTCCCAGCGCAACCGCACGCGCGGCGCGATCCGCACGCACCTCGGGCGCAAGCGCACGGGACCGCGCAACCGCCTGCTCAAGCACAGCACGCTCGACGACATCGATCGCATCACTGGCGCGGAGCGCCACCGGCAGGAGGATCTCTTCGACAAGCTTTCGGGCAAGTTCCAGGACCTTTTCGGCGAGGCGGGAGAGACCACGCTCGCGGCGTTCGACGACGCGCTCGACGCCGCCTTCAACGGCCTGGTCGAGGCCGGCGAGCTCAGCGCGGAAAACGGCGAGAGGCTGCGGCAATTCCTGCGCCGCGACATCCTTCATCATGACAATCCCGCGCTCACTTTCCGCACCGGCGACATCACCAGCGCCGGCACGTTCGCCTGCGCGGGCTGCAACTGGACCATCATCACGACGCGCACCACGGTCCTGCCGCCGTGCCCGCAGTGCTCGGAGACCGCATTCCGCAAGACGGAGTGACGCGCCATCGTGGGCTCCATCATCGAGGTCTTTCCCTCTGGGCGCGGCGAGGGCCCTGGTCGTTCGCTGGGAAGACGGCCTTGCGCACGCAGCTGGAAGAGCGTGACGGGCGAGGGCTACTTCACCACGCATGATGACGCGGGCCGCACGCTCTTCGCGGCGGGCGTGACGGCCGATATCACGCGGCACGGGAGTGGCATCACGCGCGCCCTCTACAGGGCGCAGCGCAAGCTCTGCCGCACGCTCAATCTGCGGCGCATCATGGCGCGGCGCGCATGGCGGGCTATGGCGCGGTGCGGAACCGTGGAGGGATACCTTCCCGAGGACGATGCTTCCGCCGGCACGCGGCGCTCCTCGTGGGGCTGAATCCCCTCTACTCACCGGCGAAGCCGCCCGCCGACATGCAGGCGCAGCGGCTCCGCAAGTGCGCTTGAGCGGCTAGTCGTCCTTGTCGCCGTTCTTGATGCGGTCCTTTACCTTGTTCTTCGCTTCGCGCAACCGATTGCGCAAGCCGCCATGCTCCTCGTCGGCGCTCGCCGAGCGCGGCTCCCAGCCGCCTGCGTACATGCCCCAGTGGCCCTCGCGCTGCTCGTAGCGCGGCAGGACATAGTTGTAGCCCAAGCGCTCCTTCTCGAAGTGGCCGCCGACCCAGTCGTAGCTGCGGTTCCTGTAGACGTAGTGCCCCGGAACCCAGGTGTGGCCCGCGCGCGCGGCCGGCATCGTCTCGGTGCGCATGGGCGGAGGCGCCGCGTCGCTGTCGATCTCCTTCCATTCGGCGTAGGCCATCGCGTTCATCGCGGCGAAGCCAGCCGCCGCCACGGCTGCCGCCGCGAGTGTCTTCTTGAACATGTCGTGCTCCTTTCGTTGGTGGGTGGTGATTACCGAGGGCGTCGATCGTCGTCGTGCCCGTATTTCATGTCCCTGATGCGGTTGCGCGGTCCGGCTTCCTGCCTGCCGCCGTCATGGTCTTCGCTATACTCGTCGGCCGCCATCGCATCGCTTTCCTCCGGGTAGACGAACGAGTTGAGACTGCCGATCTTCCTGCTCTCCCTCGCCGCGTTCGCGAGCGCGGCCTCGATGCGAGTCACCGACGCGCTGCTGCCCCGGATCGCGATGGATTTCGACGTCGGCATCGCCGCGGCCGCCGCGGTGGTCACCGCCTTCGCGGTCGCGTACGGCGTGATGCAGATGCTTTTCGGACCGCTGGGCGATCGCTTCGGAAAGCTGCGCGTGATCGGCATCGCCTGCGCCATCGCAGCGCTCGCCTCGATCGCCTGCCTGTACGCGTCCGGATTCCACGCCCTCGTCGCCGCGCGCGCCGTCGCCGGCGCCTTCTGCGGCTGCCTCATTCCGCTGTCCATGGCGTGGATCGGCGACGTGGTCGCGTATGAGGAACGCCAGCCGGTGCTCGCGCGCTTCCTCCTCGGCCAGATCCTCGGCCTCGCGTCGGGCACCGCCGTGGGCGGATTCGCCGCGGCGGACGCGAGCTGGCGCTGGCCGTTCGGGCTGCTCGCGGCCTGGCTCGCCGCCATGGCGATCCTCATCTCCAGCGCCGCGAGCCGCGATCCCGTTCCACGCACTTCCCGGGCGTCGCACTTCGCGCGCGATGCGGCGCGCATCTTCGGTTCATCGTGGGTGCGCATCGTCGTGGCCACCGTGTTCACCGAAGGAATGCTGGTCTTCGGCGCGCTCGCATTCATCCCGTCGCACCTGCATTTCACCCGCGGCGCGGACCTCGCCACCGCCGGGCTCGCGCTGGTACCGTATGCGCTGGGCGGCGTCGCGTTCGCGCTTTTCGCCGGCCGCATCGTGCGCTCGCTGGGCGAAGTGCGTCTCGTGATCGCGGGTACGGCGTTACTGGCAATCGGGTACATGGGAATGGCTTTGGCTCCGGGTGTTGGCGGGGCCGGTATCGGCTGCCTCGTCGCGGGATGGGGGTTCTACGCGCTGCACAACACGCTGCAGACCAATGCGACGCAGATGGCGCCGGAAAGGCGCGGCGTCGCGATGTCGCTCTTCGCCTCGCTCTTCTTCCTCGGCCAGTCGGCCGGCGTTGCGATCGCCGGCGTGCTGGTGGAGCGAATCGGAACGACGCCCGTCATCTTCGGCGCGGGACTCCTGGTGCTGCCCGTGGGCATCACCTTCGCGAAATTGCGCGAGGCGCGCGCCGCGCGCGAGGCCGCGGCCGGCTAGCGCTTGCCGACCTCGTGGCCGACCACGCCGCCCACCACCGCGCCGCCCACCGCGCCGCCGGTGCTGCCGCCCGAGAGCGCCGAGCCGGCGAGGCCGCCCACGGCGGCGCCGACCGCGGTGCTTTTCTCCTGGTGCGTCATGCCCGCGCAGCCGCCCATTCCGAGGGCGACCAGCGTCGCGGCGATCGAGGCCTGGATGCGAGTCTTCATCTGTGTCTCCGGAACTGTTGGGAACGTGGATCCAGCATGGGGCCCGCGCGGCGCGCGATCAGTCGGCGCCCTCTTGAAACGTTGTCCGCGCGGGCTTGCTCCATGTCGGCGCCGTCCGACCGCGATGTCGATAGAATTGCGCTCGATCCCCAGGAGACTCCCATGTCCATCGTCCTCAAGGCGCTCGCCCTCGCGCTCGCCGCCTTCGCCTTCGGCGCTTCCGCGCAGACCTATCCCACCAAGCCCGTGAAGATCATCGTGCCCTTCGCCGCGGGCGGGCCCGCCGACATCTACGCGCGCATGATCGGCGAGAAGCTCGCAGCGGCGCTGGGCCAGTCGTTCGTGATCGAGGACCGACCGGGCGGCGGCGCCATCGTCGGCACCGACGCGGTGGCGAAGAGCGCGCCCGACGGCTACACGCTCCTCATGATGTCGAACACGCACACGGTGAACGAGTCGCTCTTCAGCGAAAAGCCCTACCAGCTGATGCGCGACCTGGTGCCGGTCGCGCCGGTGAACTACTCGGATCTCGTGCTGGTGGTGCATCCGTCGGTGCCCGCGGCGAACCTGCATGAGTTCCTCGCGCTCGCCAAGGCGAAGCCGGGGACCCTCAACTACGCCTCGTCCGGGCCGGGCACGCCGTACCACATGGCAGGCGAGCTGCTGAAGGCGATGGCGGGCGTGGACATCGTGCATGTCCCGTACAAGGGTAGCTCGGGTGCGCGCACCGACATCCTCGGCGGCCAGGTGCAGATGATGTTCGACGCGATCACGACGATGGCGCCCAACGTGCGCGCGGGGAAGCTGCGCGCCCTCGCCACGTCCGGCAAGGTGCGTTCCTCGGTGCTGCCCGAGGTGCCGACGGTGAGCGAGGCCGGCGTCCCCGGCTACGACGCGGTGATCTGGCTCGGCATCATGGCGCCGGCGGGCACGCCGCGCGCGATCGTCGAGCGGCTGAACAACGAGATCACGCGCGCGGCGAACGCGCCGGAGATGAAGGAAGCCTGGGCGAAGCAGGGCGCCGTGGCGATGTCGATGACGCCCGAGGAGTTCGGCCGCTACATGCGCGAGGACATCGAGAAGTGGGCGCGCGTGGTGAAGATCTCGGGCGCGAAGCCCGACCAATGACGCTCGACTTCGTGAGCGCGGGCGCCGCCGCGGGGCTGGTCGCGAAGATCGCGGCGGAGAGCGGCGTGGAGATCGCCGGGAGCTTCGGCGCGGTCGGCGCGATGCTCGAGAAATTCGAGGCGGGGGAAGCGTGCGACGTGGTGATCCTCACCCGCGCGCAGGTCGCGCACCTGGCTACGAGGGGCGCGGTCGTCGAATCGTCGGTGGCGGATCTGGGAGCCGCACCCACGGCGATTGCGGTGCGCGCAGCAGACGCGATGCCGAAGGTTTCCGATGGCCCCTCGCTGCGTGCCGCGTTGCTCGCCGCCGACGCGATCTACTTTCCCGATCCCGCGAAGGCCACTGCCGGCATCCACTTCGCGAAGGTGCTCGATCACCTCGGCCTTCGCGACGTGACCGCCGGGCGCGTCAAGACGTTTCCGAGCGGCACCGCGGCGATGACGGCGATGGGGGAGGCTTCCGGCCATCCCATCGGCTGCACCCAGGCGACCGAGATCCTCGCCGTGCCCACCGTCCGCCTGGTCGCGCCGCTTCCCAGCGGCTTCGACCTCGCGACGACTTACACGGCCGCCGTCAGCGTCCGCGCATCCCATCGCGAGGCCGCCGAAGCCTTCGTGAAGAAGCTCTCCGGCGACGCCGCGCGCGCGGCGCGCAAGGCCGCGGGGTTCGTCTGAAAAGTCGATAACCGGGGACAGACCTCAGTTAATTTTCAGCCCCTGATAAATAACTGAGGTCCGTCCCCGGTTATCTTTTCAGGCGGCGCAGCCGGCGGCGTGGCCGGAGGCCCAGGCCCACTGGAAGTTGAAGCCGCCGAGGTGGCCGGTGACGTCCACGCCCTCGCCGATGAAGAAGAGGCCGGGGACCGTGATCGCTTCCATCGTCTTCGAGGAGAGGCCGCGCGTGTCGACGCCGCCCAGCGTGACCTCGGCCTTGTTGTAGCCGAGCGTGCCGGAAGGCCGCACGCGCCAGTCCTTCAGGTGCGCGATCGCCTCGTCGAGCGCGCGGTCGGAAAGCTGCACGACGGGCTTGTCGACGCCGTGCGCCTCGCACCATTGCTGCGCGAAGCGCTTCGGCAGGCGTTGCGCGAGCACGCTCGACAGCAGCGACTTCGATCGCCGCTCTTCCTGCATGAGCCAGGCGCGCGCGTCAACGCCGGGCACGACGTCGATGTGGATCGGCTCGGAGGCGCCGTTCGCCTGCCAGTAGGAAGACACCTGCAGGATCGAAGGCCCCGAGAGCCCGCGGTGCGTGAAGAGGAGCGCCTCGCGAAAGCGGGCCCCGCCGCACCACGCCTCCACGTCGAGCGACACGCCCGACAGGTCGCCGTAGCGCGCGAGAAGGTCGACGTCGAAGCTCAACGGCACGAGCGCGGGCCTGGGCGGCACGATCGCGAGGCCGAACTGCTCGGCGATGCGGTACGCGAAAGGCGTGGCACCGATCTTCGGCACAGTGAGCCCGCCGGTCGCGACGACGACGGACGCGCATCGCACCGCGCCCGCCGCCGTCTCCACGACGAATTCCCCGGCTTCGCGCCGCACCGCCTCGACCGCGCACGGCTGGCGCCGCTCGACGCCGCCCTTCGCGCACTCGTCGAGCAGCATGTCGATGATCTGCCTCGAGCTCTCATCGCAGAAGATCTGCCCCAGCGTCTTCTCGTGATAGCGGATGCCGTGCCTTTCCACGAGCGCGATGAAGTCGCGCGGTGTGTAGCGCGCCAGCGCTGAACGGCAGAAGTCCGGGTTCGCCGAAATGAAGTCGCGATGCGTCGCATGCACGTTGGTGAAGTTGCAGCGCCCGCCGCCGGAGATGCGGATCTTCTCGCCCACCTTCGCGTAGTGATCGACCAGCACGACGCGACGCCCGCGCTGCCCCGCCGTCGCCGCGCACATCATCCCCGCCGCGCCCGCGCCGATCACCACCACGTCCATCGCGGCGACACTCATCGCTTCGCGCGCTTTCCACCCTTGCGCCGCCCGGCCGCGGCGAGCTTCTCCTTGCCGCACACCTTGGCCACGCGCACGCGGATGATCTCGGCGAGCCGCGCGGCGTCGCGCCCCGGGAATTCCGCGTCCGCGAACGTGAGGTAAAGCTCGGCGAAGCGCTCGCTCCCCTCGTGCAGCGGCAACGCCTTCAACGTTCCCGCGCGCAGCTCCGGAAGGATCGTCTCCTCCGGAAGCCACGCGAAGCCCAGGCCCATGCCCACCGCGCGGATCGAGGTCGCCTTGTGGCTCACCGTCCAGCGCAGGTCGACTCCCGCCACCTCGCGCTGGCGTTGCGTGCCGGTGTCGCGGATGAGGATGCGCCGGTGCCGACGCAGGTCACGCTCCGTGATCGGGCGGTGGAGGCGATGCAGCGGATGCGACGGATTGGCCACCGCCACGAAGCGCACCGGCATGAGCGCGCGGCTCGCCGCGCCCTCCACATGCGAGCCAATGGCGAAGTCGACGCTCCCCTCGGCGAGCATCTCTTGCGTCCCGGTGAGCACGGTCTCGAAGATCTCGACGCGCGTCTCCGCGCGCTCGCGCGCGAATTCCTCGAGCGCTTCGAGGAGGAGCCACGTGGGGAAGATGGTCTCCACCGCGATGCGGATCTCCGGTTGCCACGCCTCGGTCATCGCCGCGGCGCCGCGCTCGAGGAGCGTCGCCTCCTCGAGGAGCGTGCGCGCACGCCGGTAGAGGACCTGCCCCGCCTCCGTCAACGCCGCCTTGCGCCCGTGGATCTCGAAGAGCTTCACGCCGAGGAGCGACTCGATCTTCTGCACCGCGTAGGTGATGGTCGACTGGCTCTTGTGCAGGTGCTGTGCCGCCTGCGCGTAGCCGCCCGCCTCCACCACCGCCTGCAGCGCGCGCCATTGCTCGAGGGTGATGCGCGGCGCATCGGCCATGGTCGAACGATTCGATAGGAAAGTGCCAAATTTTGCGCTTTTTTATCGATCCGGTAAATCCAATAATGAACGCATGCGAAACCTCCGGGAGACCGAAATGACGACCCTTCTCAAGATCCAGGCGAGCCTCTTCTCCCACGCCGGCGAGTCGAGCCGGTTGGCCAGCCAGTTCGTGGAGCGCTTCGGCGCCGCCCATCCGGGCACGCAGCTCATCGTGCGCGATCTCGCCGCCGAGCCCGTCCCGCACCTCACCGCCGAGCGCTTCCAGTCGTTCCTCGCGAAGCTGGGCGAGCGTAGTGCGGAGCAGCACGCGGTAGCCGCCTTCTCCGACGCGCTCATCGACGAGCTCGAGCGCGCCGACGTGATCGTGCTGGGACTGCCGATGTACAACTTCGGCGTGCCCTCCACGCTCAAGGCCTACTTCGATCACGTGGCGCGCGCGGGCAAGACGTTCACCTATACCGCCACCGGCCCGCAGGGCCTGCTGAAAGGCAAGAGGGCCATCGTGTTCGCGACCCGCGGCGGCGCTTACGAGGGCACGCCCCTCGATACGCAAACGGGATACGTGCGCGACTTCCTGCGCTTCCTCGGCATCGACCACGTGGAATTCGTCTATGCCGAACGCCTCGCGATGGGCGACGTCGCGAAGACTGAATCCATCGCGAAGGCGGCGGCGGGCGTGGACGCCCTCGTGTCGCGCCTCGCCTCGGAGGTCGCCCTCGCGGCGTGAGCGGCGCTCGCAATTCACAAGTCCTTACGAGTTGGCAGCCGGGCGCCGCGGCGAGACAGGCGCGCGCAAGGCTTTAGGTATACCGTTCGGTAGGGCGCCGGCGCAAGGCGCAAGCCTCGATCCGCTTCATTCGGCGACGCGCGCCCCGATCCCGAAACATCCACTTCCCAGAGGCCCCGATGCCACGCGTTGCGAAATTCCGTTTGCACGCGCACGCGATGTTCGTGCTCGCGCTTGCCTGCCTGTGCCCGTACTCGCCCGCGGCGCTCGCCGAGCGCATCGCGCGCACCCCCGACTGGGCCGCGGTCACCAAAGAGTTCGGTCCCGCGGTGGTCAACATCAGCGCGAGCGGCATGCGCCAGGTGTCGGCCGGCGACGCGGACGGCGCGCCGGGCGCCGACGCGGATGGCGACGCGATGCAGGAATTCTTGCGCCGCTTCCAGAAGCAGTTCGGCGCGACCGGCGTGAGCATGCAGGTGCCGGTGCGCGCGCTCGGCTCGGGCTTCGTGCTCGACGAGGACGGCATCATCCTCACCAACGCCCACGTGGTCGCCGACGCGCAGGAAGTCATCGTGCGGCTCACGGATCGCCGCGAATTCAAGGCACGCATCCTCGGCATCGACCGCCCCACCGACATCGCCGTCCTGAAGATCGACGCGAGCCACCTGCCGACGATCCGCGTCGGCAACCCCGCCGAGCTGAGGGTCGGCGAATGGGTCCTCGCGATCGGCTCGCCCTACGGCTTCGAGAACACGGTGACGGCCGGCGTCGTGAGCGCGACGACGCGCTCCCTTCCGGGCGAGAACGCCTTTCCCTTCATCCAGACGGACGCGGCGATCAATCCCGGCAATTCCGGCGGGCCGCTCTTCAACGCCAATGGCGATGTCGTCGGCATCAACGCGCAGATCTTCAGCGGCAGCGGCGGCTCGCAGGGACTCGCGTTCGCGATCCCCATCGACCTGGCGCGCTCCATCGCCGGCCAGATCATTCGCACCGGGCGCGCCGCCCATGGCAGCATCGGCGTGTCGGTGCAGGAAGTCGACCAGACGCTCGCCGACGCGTTCAAGCTCGCGAGCCCGCGCGGAGCGCTCGTGAGCGACGTTCACCCCGGCGGTCCGGCCGCCGCCGCCGGCCTTCGCTCGGGCGACGTGATCCTCGGCATCGACGAGCGCCAGATCGCCCGCGCATCCGACCTTTCGGCCATCCTCACCATGGCCTCTCCCGGGCAATCGCTCACCTTCGACATCTGGCGCGACGCGCGCGCCGCCCACGTCACCGCGACCCTCGGCGATGCCGACAAGGCCGCACCACCGACCGCGCAGCCGGCCCGCGCGCCGGATGCATCCTTCGCGCGGCTGGGACTCACCCTGCGGCCGCTTCGACCCGGTGAAGTGGACTTCGCCCCGGGCACGGGATTGCTGGTGGTGGCGGCGAGCGGGCAATCGAAGGCGGCCGGCATGCAACCGGGCGACGTCGTGCTCTCCATCAACGGAATCGCGGTGGCGACACTCGCGCAGGCGCAGCAGGTCCTCGCGCGCGAGGACCGCTCGCTGGCGCTCCTCGTCGTGCGCGGCGGCGAGCGCATGTTCGTGCCGATCCGCACGGGCTGACGCGGGCGAGGCAAGCCGGACGGGTGGGTTAAGATTCCCCCTTCCCCTTCGCCTCGATCCCGCATGCCGTCGCGCTTTCCCGCGTGGCTCCTCGCCGCGCTCATTGTTCCATCGGCCGCGTTCGCGCAGCGCCCGGCCCCGCAGCCCGCGGCGCCCACCGAGGCGCCCGCGCTCTCCAACGCCGCCGAGCGCGTCTACGACATCGCCAAGCCGCGCATCCTGCAGATCCGCACGCTGCTGCAGGCGGCGGGAAGGCAATCGACGCTGGGATCGGGCTTCCTCGTCTCCGCCGACGGTCTCGCGATCACCAACTACCATGTGGTGTCGCAGTTCGCGCTCGATCCCAAGACCTATCGCCTCGAGTACCTCGCCCCCGACGGCGCGAAGGGAGCGCTCAAGCTCCTCGCCTTCGACGTGGCCCACGACCTGGCGGTGGTGAAGGTCGACGGCGCGAGCCTGCCCTTCTTCGAGTTCGATCCGCGCGCGCTCGAAGGACGCCTGCCGAAGGGCGAGCGCATCTACGCGATGGGCAATCCGCTCGACCTGGGCTTCACCATCATCGAGGGCACGTACAACGGCCTCGTCGACAAGAGCTACGACGAGCGCATCCATTTCTCCGGCGCGATCAACCCCGGCATGAGCGGCGGCCCCGTGGCCGGCAGCGACGCCCGCATCGTCGGCGTGAACGTCGCCAAGCGCCTCGACGGCGAGCAGGTGGGCTTCCTCGTGCCGGCGCGCTTCGCCGCGGCGCTCCTCGAGCGCGCGCGCAAGGGGCCGGCGCTGGTGGTGGACAAGGCGCGCGAGGAAGTAGGTCGCCAGCTCGACGGCTGGCAGGCGGCCTTCTACGAGTCGCTCAGAGGCCAGGGCTTTCGCAAGTCCGAGCACGGGCCGTACCGCGGCCTGGAGAGCGCGGCGCCATGGATGACCTGCTGGGCTTCCACCAACGCCGACCAGCTCCCGAAGCCGCGCGCCGCGGTGAACACCACGCGCTGCTCGAGCGCGACCGGCATCTTCGTCTCCGACAAGATCCTCACCGGCCGCGTCGACATCACCTATTCCTACTACAAGTCGATCGACCTCAACGCATTCCAGTTCGCCAAGGAGCTCTCCAGCCGCTCGTGGGGATTCGACCGCGGCGGCAAGCGCCTCACCGAGCAGGAATGCCGCGACGACTTCGTGGCCGGCGCGAGCTCGCGCCCGCCGGTGAGGGCGACGTGGTGCATGCGCGCCTACCGCGAGTTCGAGGGCCTCTACAACGTGACGCTCCTCGCGCTC
Organism: Burkholderiales bacterium; assembly: GCA_038244725.1. Taxonomy (GTDB): domain Bacteria; phylum Pseudomonadota; class Gammaproteobacteria; order Burkholderiales; family Usitatibacteraceae; genus Usitatibacter. The sequence continues at coordinate 8,432 of JBBRTF010000028.1, read as the reverse complement.
ACCCAGGACCGCTCCCGCGAGGCGCTCCTCGCGCGGCTCAGCATGCAGGGCGTCTCGTACGCCAATGCGGTCGCCATGGGCCGGCGCTTCCTCGAGGCGATCGAATGGGCGCGGTGATGTGGATCGAGGTGCTCTCGCGCCACGGCGAGGTCGGCCAGCGCGAGCGCATCGAGGCGAACGAGGCGCGCGTCGGCCGTGCGTTCGACAACGACGTGGTCGTCGACGACCCCCATGTGGCGCCGCACCACCTGCGCATCTATCGCGGCGAGGACGGCGAGCTCGTCGCCGAAGACCTGGGAAGCCTGAACGGCCTCTTCCCCGAGCACGGCGCCGCGCGCGCGATGCACCTGCCGCTCGCGAAGAACCCGGGGCTTCGCATCGGCCGCACGGTGCTGCGCGTGCACGACTCCGCGCATCCGGTCGCCGCGGAAAAGCTCCTCACGCCGCCGCGCGCGCACGCGCGATGGGCCGCGGGCCTGGGCGCCGCATTGCTCGGCGTGCTGCTCGTCCTCGAATGGCTGAACCTCACCTCGGAACCGAGCGCGAACCTCATGCTGCTGCCGCTCCTGGGTTTCGTCACCGTCCTCGCGCTCTGGACCAGCGTCTGGGCGATGCTCTCGCGCGTCTTCTTCGGGCAGGCGCGCTTCGCGCTGCAGCTGCGCATCGCGGTGACGGCGTGCATCGCGCTCCTCGCGTGGGACCAGCTCACCGAGTCGCTTTCCTTCGCGTTCGCGTGGCGGGACGTGGCGGAGTACGCGGGGTTGGGCGCATGGGCGGTGCTCGCCGCGACGTGCTTCGCGCACCTGCAGTCCATCGGCCCGCGCCACATGCGCGCGGCGATGGGTCTCGTGATCGCGCTCATCGGCGCGGGCGCGGCGCTGCAATACCTCGGCAAGACGGAGACGAGGAAGCTCATCGGCCAGCGCGCCACGCTGGGCGACCTTCGCCCGCCCTCCTTCCGCCTCGTGCCGCTGGCGAGCGCCGACGATTTCTTCAGGAAGGCGGACGGCGCGCGCGCGCAAGTGGACCAGGCGCGCACGAGGCAGCCCGCTCCCGGCGGCATCCTCTCGGACCTCGATAGCCTGGACTAGCCTCGCGGGTCAGGACGCCGCGGGTGTCTGCTGGTAGAGCACGTTCATCCATCGCCCGCCGCGCTTAACGTACAGCGAGCTCGCCCACGCCGGGCTCGGCACCGCGTACGTTCCGCACATCGTCTTCTGCTCGGCCCGGTAGGTGAGGAGCGCCGTCTCTTCGGAGACGCGCGTGAGCGTGAACCGGTCCACCGCGTAGCTCTCGACCTTGCACGCGGGGCTGCCCACGCCGGCCACGATATCGGCCTTGCCGAGAACGCCGCGCGGTCCCACCTCGACGTGATCGTCCGAGAGGAAACCGGAAAAGAACTCCGCGTCGTGCGCCTTCCACGCGACCCACGACTGCTTCTCGAGGTCCACGATGTGGTCCTTCAGCGCCGCGTCGGGAGCGCCCTGCGCGAATGCGGCGCCACAGGCGCACAGGACGAAGGCGAAGAGGCTCGCGCGTTGATTCATCATCACTCCCTGGATTTCTTCGGTGGAAGATCCTCGGACAGCCAGCGCTGCGCGGCGGCCATGTCGGCGAAGAGCCGCACGTTCACGCCCCGGTTCAGCGCGACGGTCTCGGCGAATTGCTTCTTCTCGAGATCGCGCTCCGACGAGTCGACGTAGGCGATCTTGCGCATGCGGGTCGCCTCCTTCGTGCGCTTCGAGACCACGTCGAAGATGCTCGACGTGCCGATGCTGGGCCCCGAAAGGTTGAACTCCACCAGCAGCGCGTCGCACCCCGACCGGGAGCAGGCCTCGAACGATTCCGTGAGGAAGCGCAGCGCGTTCTTCGCGCTGTGCGTTCCCGTGACCGTGGCATGCACGTAGCCGGGCTGCTCCTGCGGCACGAGGTGATACGGGGCCAGTTTCGAGTTCACCCGGGAATTCTCTTCGCGCGCGCGCGGAGGGTCAACCCGAACGGCGCCGCCTTCACGGAAGTTCCAGGATCCGGAGCACTTCGAAAGACGTGCACACGACCGGCATTCGCGGGCTCGGCGCGCGTCGGATGCGCGCGCACTCGCGCGAGAAGAACGCCCAGTGCGCTTCGCGCCAATGGCCGAGCGAGCCGTCGCCCTCGCCTTCGCGCGCGGCGAACGGCGCGCCGACTTCCTCGAAGGGGCGGATCTCCACTTCCACCGTGCGCGTGACGAGGGCGGGCCGGCTCAACGCGTCCACGACGATCTCGACCTCGCCCGCGCCCGGGACCCTTTCGTTGTCCGCCTCGTGCGCCCAGAGGCGCCCGCGCGCTTGCGCCCCGAGCGGATGAGATCGAGCAACTCTTCGGACAATTCCGCGCAATCGCCGAATGCGCCGACGCGCACGCTCCCCTCGGGCAGCACGACCCCCGCGCCACGCAGCTTCGCGACCAGCTCTTCCACGGGCGGCAGCGCCTCCATCTCAGGGGGATTGCTCGGCTTCGCGAGTCCAGCCGCCCTCGCCCGTGGCGGTGTCCGCGAAGAGCATGAAGCGGTCGCCGCAGACCTCGCATCGAAAGCGATAGCGCACCGCGCCGGGTATCGCACCGGAGTCCAGTGACGATTCCATGGCCTGTTGCGCTGCGGCTCCCAACGCCTCCCCGCGCACCCGCGACAAAACGCCGCGATCGACTTCCTCGGTAGCGAGTCGCACCGCGTGGATGAGGTCTTCCGGCGATCGAAACGCATGCGTCGCCAATTCGCGGCACTCTTCGCAGCTCACCCGGCCGTCCATGCCATCTGCGCCAGCGCCTTCACGATGAACGGCCCTTTCGCTTCGGTATACCACTCGCGATCGCCGCGGTGAAGCCCGGCGAGCCGCACCTTCAGCGCGGCGTATTCGATCGCCACCGCCGGATCATTTCGGAGAAGGTCGCGGAACGCGATGCGATCGAGCCACAGCGCGCTGCGGTAGGGAACCAGGTGCAGGTGATGCGTTCGCACTTCCGGGCCCGGTTTGCACATCCAGTGCATCACGTCGGCCCGATAGGGCGCGTAGCAGTATCCGAGCGCGGGAAGGCACTCGATCGCGGGGCGCGACGCTTCGAGGCTTTCGACCGCGGCCATGATGTCGATCACGGGCTTGGCGGGCATCGCGTCTACCGCGGTGCTTCCGATGTGCTCGATGGGACCGGCGAGCCACGGACCGATCGCGCCGGCGACAAGCGCGCGCTCCGCCTCGAACATCGCGGGCCACGCGGGATCGTAGGGCTCGATGATGATGGCCGCGTCCACGAACCGGATCCCGTGGATGACCTTGCCGTCACCGCGCCGCGATGGGAGCGAGGCCCGCCTTCGTGATCGTCGCGGCGGCGTCGGGCGAGGAGAGAAAGCGCAGCAGCGCGGCCGCGGCTTCCGGTTGCGGCGAGGAGCGAGTGATCGCGCCCGCGAAGGAAAAGCCGGGCTGCAGCTCCCCGGGAATCGCGCCGACGAAGTCGACGCCGGCGACGTGGATCAGCTCGCTCACCTGCTGGAAGCCGATCTCGGCCACGCCGAGCTTCGGGAAGAGCGTCTTCGAGAGGTACGTGCCGCTGCCGCTATCGGAATACGCGATCGATTTGGCCGCGAGGAGCGTTTTGCGGAAGGCCTCGACGCTGCCGATGTCCGGCTTAGGCGCGCCCGAGCGCACCACCATGCCGACCTGGGAGCGGGCGAGCTCCACCTTGCTGTCGGCGCGCACCATCCCGCGCCGGGCCAGCTCGTCGGCGGCGCCGCCGTCGAGGATCACGACGTCCGCGGGCTCGCCGCGCGTGAGGCGCGTGGGAATCGCCTCGGGCGAGTCGCCCATCGACGGGCCGCGCGTGGTAACCAGGTGATGGCCCGTGGCGCGCTCGAAGGCGGGCGCGAGCTCGGAGTAGACGCCATGGAATCCCGCCGAGATCATCACGTGCACGTCGGCGGCGGACGCGGCGGCGGCGCAGAAGAGAACGACCGCGGCGGACCGCGAGAACCGGTGAGCGAACGTTCTTGTCGTCATGGTCGTTCGACTCCTCGTGTGGGGGTAGCGACCGGTGATTGTGCCAGAGCGCCCTCCGCGCCTTGCATTTCTCGAAGGCGCAGCGTCATGAACACACTGTTTGGATCGTCGCCATAGTCCGCGAAGCGCCCACAGCGCATGAAGCCGAAGCGCTCGTAGAGGGTTTGCGCCGGGATGAAAGCCACGGTCGATCCCGTCTCGAGGCTCAAGCGCGAATATCCGCGTGCCCTGGCCACATCGATGATGTGGGCGAGGATCGCGCGGCCGGCTCCCTTGCGCCGGTGCGCCGCGGGCGTGCGCATCGACTTGATCTCGCCGTGCGTGGCGTCGAGCTCCTTCAATGCGCCGCAGCCCAGCAGCATTGCGTCATCCCACGCCGTCCAGAAGGTGATCGCGGGACTGCGCAGCCGGTCCAGGTCCAGGGCATGGACGCTCTCCGGCGGCGAGAGCTCGTACATGTTGCGCAGGTGCTCGTTCAGCAGCGCATGCACCGCCGGCCGGGAGAGGTCGTCGATTTCGATCTGCATCGGGGAAGGCGAGCCTTCGCGGATCACTTCGCCGCGCGCGGAGCGCTTTTCAGCAGGTCCCTCAGTCGCTCGCTGTAGAACTTCGCGTTGCCGGTCGTGCCGTGTCCGGTCGTCGTTTCGCCCGCGGGGATCACGTAGACGCTGCCGTTTTTCACGCGCTTCATCTCGCGCTCCAGAACCCCGAGCTCCAGCGGGTTGCGCTCGTCGTCCGCCGCGTTGATCGCGAGCAGCGTCGCCTGGATGCGCTCGAGGCCGGCCGAAGGGTCGTAGTCGCGCGAGGAATCCCATTGGTAGAGCACGTCGTTCGCGTCGCCCGCGAAAGGAGCGGCCAGGCGCTGGTCGAGCACCTCGTCGGCCTTGCGGTGCGTCGGCGCGGACTTGTAGTGGCCGAAGTTGCCGCCGTTGGTCGCGATGGCGAAGAAGACGGAAGCGAAGTGCGCGCTGCGCGGCTGCTTGGTGTAGTCGCCGTTCAGCCACTCCGGATCGTTGCGGATGGAATCGACGATGAGCCGGCGCATCATCCAGTTGCGGCTCGCCATCTCCGTGGGCAGCGAGGCCATGGGCACGGCGATGTCCATGAATCCCGGATGCTTCGCGGCCCAGATCCACGTCTCCATGCCGCCCATGGAATTGCCGATCACGAGCCGCACGTGGCGAACGCCCAGGTGCTCCGTGAGCAGGCGCTGGTGCGCGTCGACCATGTCGTCGTAGTTGTAGCGTGGAAACCGCGTGCGCAGGCCGTCCGAAGGCTTGCTCGACTTGCCGTGGCCTATGGTGTCCGGAATGATGATGAAGTAGCGCGCAGCGTCCAGCGGTTGCCCGGGACCGAAGAGCTCCCCCGCGAACGCGGGCGTGAGCATGCTGCGTGCCGATCCGGTGGTACCGTGCAGGACCACGACCGGCTCGCCACCCGGATCGCCGATGGTGGTGTAGTGCAGCCGCAGCTCCGGCAGCGTTTCGCCCGTGTGGAAACGGAAATCCTTCGCGATCCACTCGCCTTCCTTCGGCGCGGGATAGCCGGCGGAGAAGGCGGGGGGCATGAAGGCGAGCGCGAGCGCCGCGAGGACGCGGACGATTCCCTGTTGCATGGTGTTTCCTCCTGGTGGCGGACGATTCGAGCCGGGCAGCGTCATCCTAGTCGCCCTCGAGGCGGCGCGTGAGATTGCCTGCCGCGTCGAAGTACAGGATCAGCGTGCCGCCGGGGTAATGGTGTGGCGCCCGGTTCGCGGCGCTTCGCTTTGTGAGCTGCACCCAGACCCGCCACTGCTTCCCCTCGTGCTGGGGCTTGAAGGTGCACGGCGTTTCGCTCGTGCAACGCGCCTTGAGGTAGCGCTTCGCCGCCTCGATGGCCGACGCGTCATCGGTGATGCGGCCCGCTTGCGCGCCGAACGCCGATGCGGCGGCCACGCACGCCAGCGCGGCCAGGCGGGACATAGTCCTCATCATTTCCCGCCGGGACCCACGCCGGACCACAAGGCGATTCGATAGGGAAAGAGCTCGACCCGCCATGAGGACGACGCCCGCATGCCGAGCCGCGTGGGTCGAGTGCGATAGAGGAACTGCTGCATGGGGGCCAGTATCCTATACTGCTCACGGAAAAGTGTACCAGCCACGGCTGGGCGAGATCGAGCCTCGGGTTGGAGAGATCATGACGGCGAAGAGTGCACCGAAGAGCGCTGACGCTTCGAAGAACATCACGCGGAAAATTAAGGAGCTGGGGGATTGGAGGGGCGAGACGCTCGCCCGCGTTCGCCGGCTCATCCACGACGCGGACCCCGCGATCCAGGAGGAATGGAAGTGGATGGGGACGCCGGTCTGGTCCCATGACGGCATCGTCTGCACGGGGGAGTCGTACATGCAGGTCGTGAAGCTCACCTTCGCCCGAGGCGCCTGCCTCCCGGACGCCGGGAAGCTCTTCAACTCGAGCCTCGAGGGGAACACTCGCCGCGCCATCGACATTCGCGAAAGCGGGAAGCTCGACGAAGCCGCCTTCAGGAAATTGATCCGGTCCGCGGTGGCCGCCAACTCCGCGGCCCTGGCCGCGCGCGCGTCCTCGAAGAAGTAGCCGGGAGCCCGGCCTCGTCAATTTGCCCCGCCCGCTCGAGGGCGGGTCATGCGAGTGTCACTTCCCCAGCCTCAGATCCCACTCCATGTCTTCGAAAGCGGATGGTCCTCGAGCGACACCCTGTCGACGACGCACTCGATCGCCGAATTCATGAATTCCGCGAACGCGATGAGCATGAGGCTCAGCACCAGCAGAAGCTTCTCCACCCTGTCCACGGGAAGCAGGATCGCACGACGGAAAAGACAACCACGCCGCCGAGGACTTGCCGAATCGCCGAATCATGGACAAGGCCGTAAGCCAGGCCGGCGTAGGAGTTTCCCATGGCCCGCCAGAGCCGGACCAGGCCCGCGCTTCGCCATTCCCTTCGCTCTTCGCGACCTGTCGGTTCCACGACGCCTCCCTATGGTATCCAACGATCGAGTCGATTGAGCTCCGCCGCCAAGCTTCTTCGCATCATCGATTAGACGTAGACAACTACCTGAACCGTAGATTCTCCCGCGTGAGCTGGCTGATCGACGTGCATCCCATCAGCTTCATCCCGCGCTCGATTTCCGCCCGCATGAGTCCCAGCGCGCGCTCGACACCCGCCTGACCGGAAACCGCCAGGGGAAAGAGGTAGAAGCGTCCGACACCCACAGCCTTGGCGCCGAGCGAAAGAGCCTTCAGGGCGTGGGTTCCGCGTTGGATCCCGCCATCCATCAATACTTCTATCCGATCGCCCACGGCATCCACGACCTCCGCCAGCTGGTCGAACGGAGCTCGCGAACCATCGAGCTGTCGACCGCCATGATTCGACAAGACGATGCCTGTGCAGCCGATTTCGGCAGCGTGCCGCGCATCTGCCGCCGACATGACGCCCTTGAGGCAGAACTGCCCGTCCCAGTATCGAACCATCTCTTCCACGTCCTTCCACGTCATGGAGGGGTCCAGCATCTCGGTGAAGTAGCGCCCGATCGACATGGTCCCGCCGCTCATGTCGACGTGTTCGTCCAACTGCGGCAACTTGAAGCTCTCGTGGATGAGATAGTTCAAGGCCCACTGCGGCTTCATCGCAAATTGAAGCACTCCGCCCGGCGTAAGCTTGAATGGAATGGTGAACCCGGTGCGAAGGTCACGCTCGCGGTTTCCTCCGGTGATGCTGTCGACGGTCAGCATCATGACCTCGACACCGGCCTCCTTGGCGCGTTGCAGCATGGCGCGATTGAGGCCGCGATCCTTATGAAAATAGAACTGATAGACCTGGGGCGTTGAGTATGTCCTGCGCAATTCCTCCATGCTGACCGTCCCCAGCGAGGAAACGCCGAACATCGTCCCGTACTTCGACGCGGCCGCAGCGACCGCCCGTTCACCTTGATGGTGGAACAGCCGCTGGAGGGCGGTTGGAGAGCAATAGACGGGCATCGACAGCTTTTGTCCCATAACGGTTACGGAAAGGTCGACCGTTTCCACGCAACGCAGGACGTTGGGCACCAGGTCGCAGCAATCGAAGCTTTCCGAATTTCGGCGATAAGTAATCTCGTCGTCCGCCGCTCCGTCGATGTAATCGAAAATCGGGCCCGGCAGCCGCCGCCTCGCGAGCTCGCGGAAATCGTGGAAGTTATGACAATCGCTCAATCGCATCCAGGACACCAATATCCATTCGCCTCCATTTCACCCCCTCGTTCCTTGGACGCCTAACGAATGAAAGGGACTTCCCCGTCCCGCGAGGGCACTAGGTGCCAAGATTGAGTTTCCACACACAGTCTTTCAGGAGGGGAAGTCATGGGCAAGGTTACTACTGTTGGAATCGATCTCGCAAAGAGCGTTTTT
>JBBRTF010000027.1:0-60736 GCA_038244725.1 Burkholderiales bacterium | reverse complement strand
TCGGCATCCTGGCGGCCATCGCCATTCCGGCGTACCAGGACTACACGATCCGCTCGAAAGTGACCGAGCTGATCAACGCCGCGGGCGTCTGCAAGACCTCCGTCGCGGAGTACTACCAGTCCCTCGGCGTGATGCCCACCAACTCGAAGAGCGCCGGTTGCTCGGACATCGGCACCGCCAATTCGGCCGTTCCCGCCGTGACCAACGGTGAAGTCGAAATCACCGCGACCGGCACGTTGGCTACCCAGCTTGGCGCCGGCACGATGTTCGCCTACAAGGCGGATTGCAGTGGCGCGGCCTGCACGGGTTCGCCGATCACCAAGTGGGCCTGCTCGTCGACCGGTACCCCGGCCGCCGGCACCACGATCAACCCGAAGTACCTGCCCGCGACCTGCCGTTAATCGCGAAGCCGAATGGAAAAAAGGGCCGCGCGAGCGGCCCTTTTTCTTTGCGTCCGTGGTGCTGTTGAGAGGAGTCGAACCTCCGACCTACTGATTACGAATCAGTTGCTCTACCAACTGAGCTACAACAGCGAAATGAGCCGTCCATTATAGCGAAAACGGCGGCGGATCGCCCGGAATTCCCCGGAAAAACAACGGGGGACGCGAGTGACGCAGGTCACAGGCGCGCCGTCCGTCGGTCTCGGAAAGCCAATCATCGGGCCGATTCGGGAGTTGCCCTTCGCGTCCTTATCATTCACCTAAACCAGGAGGCTGCACATGACAAAGCAAAGCGGATTCACCCTCATCGAGATCTTCATCACGGTGGCGATCATCGCCATCCTGTCGGCGATCGCGATCCCGCAGTACCAGGACTACGTGACACGCGGCGAGCTTCCCGAGGCGCAAGCCGGCCTCGGCGCATACCGCGTCGCGATGGAGCAGTACTACCAGGACAACCGCAACTACGGCACCGGAGGATGCGGCGCGGCGGCCCCGGCGTACAAGTACTTCACGCACTCCTGCGTCACCACCAACGCGGGCCAGGGCTACACCGCCACGGCCACCGGCAGCAGTGGGCGCGTGACCGGACCGCCCGCGTTCGTCTTCACCATCGACGAGCAGAACGCGCGCATGACGACTTCGGTGCCGAGCGGCTGGGCCCCGACCACCATGCCCTCTCCCTGCTTCGTGACGCGCAAGGGCTCGTGCTAGCCATGAACACGAAACGGACCGCCCGTGGATTCTCGGTCCTGGAGGTGATGGTCGTCGTGGCCATCATCGGCCTGCTCCTGTCGATCGGCGTCCCCAGCTTCTTCACCTATACGCAGAACATGCAGATCCGTTCCGCGGCCGAGCAGGTCACGGCGGGGCTCAACATCGCGAAGAACGAGGCGATCCGGCGCAACTCCCTGGTCGAGCTCGCCCTCGGGACGGGGACCTCCTGGACCGTGACCGAGGTGACCGCCGGCGGCGCGCGCAACGTCCTGCAGTCGCGCGACGCCAACGAGGGCTCGGTCAACGTGACCGCCGTCATCACGCCGGCGGGCACGGCGGCGGTCACGTTCAACGGCATGGGCCGCGTCGTCACGCAGAACGACGACGGGACCTTTGCGATCACCCAGATCAACCTCGACAACCCGAAGATCTCCAACGCGGCGGAGCGCCGCAAGCTGCAGATCATGATCCCGGTGGGCGGCGCCGTTCGCATGTGCGACCCGCTCGTCTCCGGAACCGACCCCAGGACCTGCTAATGAAACCGACCAACCACCGCAAGACCCGGTTTGCCGCCCGTGCGCGCGGCGCGCAAGGTGGCGTGATGCTCCTCGAGGCGCTGCTGGGACTGCTCATCTTCTCCCTGGGCGTCCTCGCGCTGGTCGCGATGCAGTCGGTTTCGATCAGCAACGTCTCCAACGCGAAGTATCGCGTCGAGGCGGCGTTCGCCGCCGAGGAGATCATGAACTACATGTGGCTCTCGGACCCGACGCCCGCGACGCTGCAGCTGAATTACGGCTACCCGGGCGGCAACTCCCCGTACCTGCTGAACTGGGTGACCAAGCTGCAGTCGGCCACGGGGTTGCCGGGCGCCGGCACCTATCCGCCGACGGTGGTCGTGGGCGCGGCGAGCGGCTGCATCCCGCCGGTGCCCCCGCAGACGATCCCGTCGCAATGCTCCACGCCCGTGACCGTCACGATCCGCTGGAAGGCGCCGGACGCGCTCGCGCCGAGCAACCACATCGCGATGACGTACATCACCACTCCATGACGAGGCCCGACGTGAACACTCAACGCAATCCGAGTCCCCGCGAGGCCGGCTTCACCATCGTCGAGCTTATGGTGGGGATGCTGATCGGGCTCATCTCGATCGTCGTCATGTTCCAGGTGTTCGCGGTGTCGGAAGGCCAGCGCCGCACCACCACGGGCGCGGGCGACGCGCAGCAGAACGGCGTCACGTCCCTTTACCTGATGGAGCGCGACGCACGCATGGCGGGGTACGGCCTCAACTTTCCGTTCCTGCTCGGCTGCACCGTGAACGGTTACTACGCGCCGACCGCATCGACCTTCAATTTCAGCCTCGCGCCGGTCACGATCGTGAACGGCGCCGGCGGCACCGCGCCCGACTCCGTCACCTTCCTTTACGCGGACACCGATTCGTTCGCCTTTCCCTCGGTCACCAGCTCGCCGGGAACCGTGGGCACGACCGGCTGGGTGCGCATCAAGGACGAGCGCTTCACCTACAAGCCGGGCAACCTCTTCGTGATCGGCGACGTGCCGGGCGCCACCTACCCCACGCAGATCCTGCGCCCCTGCTCGCTCTTCCAGGTGAGCGACCTGCCGGGCGCGCTCTCCAAGCAGATCAACTTCAACGGCAACACGTTCGTGGACGATTCCGGCAATACGCGCGCGGCCAGCTACACTCCGCCGACGGCGGGCGCCGGCACGCAAGTCGCGCCGAACAACATGACCTATCCGCCCTGGTCGAACACGACCCGGTCCGGGGGGCGGATCATCAATCTTGGCGCCCAGCCCACCGTAATGCGCTACTCGATCGTGAACAACCAGCTCGTGGCGCAGGACATGCTCAATCCCTCCCAGGCGGCGACCCCGATCTCGGACGGCATCGTGCAGTTCCAGGCCCAGTACGGAATTTCGGGAGCCTGCGCGGCGAACCCGACGACCATCGTGCCTTGCTACATCTCGCCGACGGCCGCCAACGTGACGGTCGGCAATTTCGCGGCGGACAACTGGGCCGACTCGCTGCCGACGCTGGCGGGCTCCGTGCTGGCGCCAAACTGGCGCCAGATCATCGCGGTGCGCTTCGTGATCGTCGCGCGCAGCGGCCAGCAGGAGAAGGTGAATCCGGCGACGGGCGTGTGCGACGCGACGCCGACGATGCCGGTCTGGTCCGTCAACAACCGCACCATCGACCTGTCCACCGATCCCAACTGGAAATGCTACCGCTACCGCAAGTTCGAGGCCGTGGTGCCGATTCGCAACCTGCTGTGGTTCCCGGACCCGAACGGCATCAACGAAGACCCGTCCGCATGAGCCACCGGACAGAAATCATGAGACTCGACAGGAAGCCGCATATGCGACATTCGCCGAAACGACAGCACGGCATCGTGCTGCTGATCGCCCTCACCGTGCTGGTCGCCATGTCCCTCGCCGGCGTGGCACTGATGCGCTCGGTGGACAACACCGTGGTCATCGCGGGCAACATCTCGTTCAAGCAGGCCTCGCTGCAGGTTTCCGATCGCGGCGGGCGCGACGGGCTCGCGTGGCTCTCGGTCAAGTACGCCTGCAACCCCGGCCCCTGCAACGGCGCGACGGTCCTTTCCAACGATGATCCGTCCAACGGCTACTACTCGGCGCGTCCGCCCTCCGAGCCCGACTGGTTCGACAGCGCCACCTGGGCGAGCGCCTACACCACCAACGGCGGATTGCCCGATGCGTCCGGCAACACGGTGCGTTATCTGGTCCATCGCATGTGCGCGCTGCCGGGACTGCTGGAGAACGAGGCCAATCAATCCTGCAGCAAGTACTTTCCGCCCAGCCAGAGGGTGGACAGCAACAGCAGGGCGGTGGGCCAGACCGCCTACCAGGGATTCTTCCAGATGTACTACCGGATCACCACGCGCGTGGATGGCCCGCGCAACAACGTGACCGTCACCCAGACGGCCGTGCTGCTGTAGCACTGCACCCAGAGACCAGGAGTCACCCCATGAAATTCTCGCCCCGCCTCATCCTCGCCGTCGCGGCGCTCGCCTTCGGGCTCGTGTCCACGGGCGCGTCCGCGCAGGTCGCGAGCATCGCCGACCAGCCGCTCGCGAACTCGCCGTCCGCGACCGTGCTGCCGAACCTCATGTACATCCTCGACGACTCGGGGTCCATGAACTGGAACTGGATGCCCGACCAGATCCAGCGCACCAGCGTCGGGACCATCTACTCGCACTGCCGCAAGTGCTCGTCGATGACGGTGAGCTCGGTGACCACGGGCACGGAGCTCATCAACTTCTCCTCGAACCACGGCGCCGCGGCGCGCTACCAGGTGACCTTCGTGAGCGGCACGCCGCCGGCGCCCCTCGCGATCGGCGTCCCCTACTTCGTGAAGGCGAGCGGCCTCACCTCGAGCAAGTTCGCGCTCGAGGACCAGGCGGGCAATGCCATCAACCTCACCACTACCGGCAGCGGCACCATGGTGGTCTCGATCTGCTCGGGTCCCGGCGGCGGCAACTCCTCGGGCACGCCCGCGGCGGGCTTCCCCTGCGGCAACGACCAGAGCACCCCGACCACGTATCCGGCGGGCAACAACGTCGACTACGGCGATCCTCCCTTCTACTCCCAGGATTTCAACAAGATCTGGTACAACCCCGACATCACCTACTCGCCCGCGGTGGATTCCACCGGCGCGAGCCTCGGAAATTCGGTGCCAACGGCGGCCAAGGACGACTACTACACCGACCCGAGCACGACGAACCTCACGACCAAGTTCCAGGAGCTCATCTACTGCACGACGAACTCGCCGAGCGCCGCGAACCTTCTCGATACGAACGTCTGCCGCTACAACGGGCGCCAGAACGTGGGCACCGCGGTGAGCGCCACGGCCCCCAACTGGTTCCTCTACAACAACCAGACCGTCAACTCCGGCACCAATGCGAACGCGGCATACCCGTCGCAGCAGTTCATCTACCGCAAGCTCGTCACCAACTCGGTGCCGCATTACTACAACATCGCCCCGAACGAGTACTGCAGCGACGTGCAGCTCACGCTATGCGCCATGGCCACCACCGCCGGCGCCGCGCCGGATTCCACCAACATCGTCCCGGCGCCGGTGCGCTGGTGCAAGACCGCCAACGACGCGCAGCTGAATACCGTCGTGAGCGGCAGCACCGGCAGCCCCGCGGCGCCGCGTTGCCGCAAGAAGTTCGACAAGACCACCTATCCGTACCCGCGCTTCGGCCGCTTCGACCGCGTCGACATCATCGCGACCAAGGCACCGTTCGTGAAGGGGGCCTCGGCCACGCGCAGCGATTGCGCCTCGGCGACCCAGTGCACCTATGCCGAAGAGCTTCAGAACTTCGCCAACTGGTGGACGTACTACCGCGTGCGCCTGTCGCTCATGAAGACCGCGACCGGCAAGGCGTTCCTGTCGATCGACGACCGCTTCCGCATCGGCTTCATCACCATCAACCCCAATAGCCCCGTCACCGCGAGCAAGTTCCTGGGCGCGAACAAGTTCAACGCCGCGCAGCGCGTGAGCTGGTACAACGTGCTCTATTCGCAGACCACCAACGGCGGCACGCCGTTGCGTGAGGCGCTGTCGCGCATCGGCCGGTACTACGGCGGCGTCACCACCGGCATCAACTCGGGCATGGGCGCCGACCCGCTGCAGTATTCCTGCCAGACCAACTACGCGCTCCTCACCACGGACGGCTACTGGAACGGCAGCAACGACGACCAGAACCTCACCGGGGGCTCGGTGGGCAACCAGGACAACACCAACTCCAACTACACCAAGCGCTCGGACGGAGCGTACGACGGCAACCTCGCGGGCTCGAACCGCACGCTCGCCGACGTGGCCGCGTACTACTACCAGACCGACCTTCGCACCTCCGGCGCGCTCGCCACGGACAACGTGCCGACCAACAGCAAGGACACGGCGCCCTTCCAGCACATGGTGACCTTCACCCTGGGCCTGGGCCTCGAGGGGCTCATGGACTACATCCCGGACTACGAGACGTCCCTCACGGGCGACTTCGCCAAGATCAAGGCGGGCGCCACGGGCTGCTCGTGGGCGACGGGCGTGTGCGACTGGCCCTCTCCCGTGGGCAACGATCCGACGACGCTCGATGACCTGTGGCATGCGGCGGTGAACGGGCGCGGCAAGTACTTCAGCGCCGGCGACCCGAACTCCCTCGCTCTCGGTCTGCAGACCGCGCTTGCCAACCTCAAGGTGGCGACCGCCGCGGCGGCAGCCTCCGCGACGTCGAGCCCGAACATCACGCAGACCAGCAACTTCATCTTCAGCTCGACCTTCCGCACCGGCATCTGGGACGGGGAGATCGTCGCGCAGAGGATCGACCTCACCACGGGCGCGATCCTTCCCGCGATCGTGTGGTCGGCGCAGGCGAACCTCGACTCGCGCACCACCGGCAACAGCGATTCGCGCAGCATCTACACCATCGACGAGGGCGGCGGCAACCGGCGCAAGAACTTCAAGTACGTGAACCTGTCGTCGACGGTCGCGGGCTCGATCCAGCCGGAGCAGCAGTACTTCGCCAACAAGTGCGGCCCGCTCGCGCAATGCACGCTCCTTACCGCCGCGCAGCAGGCGATCGTCAACAGCGGCGTGAACCTCGTGGACTACCTGCGCGGGCAGCGCCAGTTCGAGAACTTCACGGCTCCCGACACGATCGCTCCGTTCCGGTTCCGCGAGCACATCCTCGGCGATCCGGTGAACGCGACCCCGGCCTACGTGGCGGCGCCGAGCTTCCGCTTCACGGACAACGTGACGCCGCTCTACGACACCCACATCGCCACCTGGGTCAACCGCCGCCCGATCCTCTTCATCGGCGCCAACGACGGCATGCTGCACGCCTTCAACGGCGACACCGGCATCGAGGAATGGGCCTACGTGCCGCGCATCACGATGCCCGTGATGCACAAGCTCGCCACGGCCAACTGGGGTGCCACGCACCGCTACACGGTGGACGGCTCGCCGCAGATCATGGACGCGTACTTCGCCGGCGCCTGGCATACCGTGCTCGTCGCGGGCCTGAACGGCGGCGGACGCGGCTACTATGCGCTCGACATCACGGATCCCGACAATACCAAGGTGCTGTGGGAGGTGTGCTCGGACGCGACGATCTGCCAGAACGCGGATACGGACATCGGGCTTTCGTTCGGCAACCCGGTGATCACCAAGCGCAATTTCACTCCTTCCGACAACAAGTGGGTGGTGTTCGTCACCTCGGGGATCAACAACGTCTCCCCGGGCACGGGCGTGGGCTATCTCTTCACCATCGACCTGGCGACCGGCGCGATCATGAACAAGGTGAGCACGGGCGCCGGCTCGATCCTCGCGCCCGCGGGCCTGAACCGCCTCGCGGGCTTCGCCGACGACTTCAGCTTCGACAACACCGCCAAGTACCTTTATGGCGGCGACCTGTGGGGCAACGTGTGGAAGTTCGACACGTCGACCCCCACGCCCACCGTCACCAAGCTCGCCGTGCTGAAGGACGCGGCCGGCAAGGTCCAGCCGATCACCACCCGCCCGGAGCTCGCCTTCATCAGCGGCTTCCCGGTGGTGTACGTGGGAACCGGACGCTACCTCGGCCCGAGCGACCTGCAGGATCCGGCCACGCTCCTCCCGCCCGAGACGTACTCGTACGCGCAGTCGTTCTACGCCATCAAGGATCGGGGCGTCACCTACCCCAACTTCCGTGCGGGCACCGTGCAGGTGAACACCATCAACGACGCCGGCACCACGCGCACCACCAGCAACAACCAGGTGAACTGGGCGACGCAGGACGGCTGGTACGTGGACTTCAATCCGGCGAACACATCGTTCGGCGAGCGCGTGAACCTGGACCCGCAGCTCATCCAGGGCACGCTCATCGTGGTCACCAACGTGCCCAACAACTCGGCGTGCAGCGTGGGTGGCGACAGCTGGATCTACTTCTTCGACTACAAGAACGGCACGTACGTCCCGTCGTCCGCGGGCAACGTCGCGGGCACCAAGTTCACCGGCAAGATCATCGTCGGCGAGGTGGTGGTGCGCCTGCCCAGCGGCACGTTCAAGGGCATCGCGACGGGCGCGACCGGCGAGAAGTTCAACTTCTCCCCGCCGATCTCGGGCGGCGCGCTGCCGGCCCGGCGTATCTCGTGGCGCGAGATCTTCTCGCGATAGGAGTGGAGATGCTGAAGCGAACGATGGTCGCAGGACTGCTGGTCGCGGGGCTGGCGGCGGTGCCGCCGGCCCTCGGCCAGGGGAAGAAGGGCCAGTACTACGAGCCCAGCCAGCGGTTGCGCACCGCCCTCGAGACCTGCATGAAGGACGAGGTCATGAACGGAGCGAACTGCGTGAAGAAGTGCCAGGAGCATTTCACGCTCGACCTCACCTCGCGCCCGCCCGTCTGCGTGTCGACGCGGCCCGAAGCGAGGTACGTGCCGCCCAGGCCCACCTTCGTGCCGCCCGATCGGCCCCTCGCGCCGGGCGCGAAGGGTACCTAGGTCGTCGGCTCGCCCGTGCCGCGCGCGATGGCGCGCGGCAGTGGGAACGTCACGCGCTCGTCGATGCCTTCCAGCTCACGCACGCGCAGCGCGCCGAGCGCCTGCAGCCGCAGGATCACTTCGTGCACCAGAACTTCGGGCGCCGATGCGCCGGCGGTGACGCCGATCGTCTTCTTGCCCGCGATCCACTCGGCCTTCAGCTCGTCCGCCTCGTCGACGAGGTAGGCCTCGCGGCCGAGATTGCGCGCTACCTCCCGCAACCGGTTGGAGTTGGAGCTGTTGGGGGAGCCCACGACGATCACGACGTCGCACTTGGGCGCCATGAACTTCACGGCGTCCTGGCGGTTCTGCGTCGCGTAGCAGATGTCGTCCTTCTTCGGTCCCACGATCTTCGGGAAGCGCGCCTTCAGCGCGGCGACGATGCGCTCGCAGTCGTCGATCGACAGCGTGGTCTGCGTCACGTAGGCGAGCCGCTCCGGATCGCCGATATGGAGCTGCGCCACGTCTTCCTCGCTCTCCACCAGGTACATGCCGCCCGAGGCCTGTCCCATGGTCCCTTCGGATTCGGGATGGCCCTCGTGGCCGATCATCACCACTTCGCGCCCGGCCTCGCGCATCTTCGCAACCTCGACGTGCACCTTGGTGACGAGCGGGCAGGTGGCGTCGAAGACCTTGAGGCCGCGGGCCTCGGCCTCGCGGCGCACGTCGAGCGCCACGCCGTGGGCGGAGAAGATCACGGTCGCGCCGGCGGGAACCTCGTCCAGCTCCTCCACGAAGACGGCGCCCTTGGAGCGCAGGTCGTCGACGACGAACTTGTTGTGCACGATCTCGTGGCGCACGTAGATGGGCGCGCCGTGCAGCTCGAGCGCGCGCTCGACGATCGCGATCGCGCGGTCCACGCCCGCGCAGAAGCCGCGCGGCTTGGCGAGGAGGACTTCCATGTCGTCGTTCGGGGGCATGGCGCTCATGGCTTCTCCTGTCGCGCGGCCTGGGCGCCGGAGCCGGCGGCGAGGCTCTCCCAGATGAGCATCGCGACGCCGACGGTGATGGCGGAGTCGGCGACGTTGAAGGCGGGCCAATAGTATCCCGCCGCGTGGATCTGGATGAAATCCACCACGTGGCCCAGCGTGAGGCGGTCGTAGAGGTTGCCGAGCGCCCCGCCCAGCACCAGCGCGAGGCCGAGCGACGCGATGGGCTCGCGCGGGCGGCGCAGCATGACGACGATCACGGCCGATACCCCAATGGTGACGAGCGTGAAGAACCAGCGCTGCCAGCCGCCCGCGTGGGCGAGGAAGCTGAACGCGGCGCCCGTGTTGTAGACCAGCACCATGTTGAAGAACCGCGTCACCTCGAGCGACTCGCCGGGCGCGAAGGCGGCGCTCACCCAGGCCTTGGTGGCGAGGTCGAGGGCGGCGACGGCGGCGCTCACCGCGAGCCAGCGCGCGAGCCGCATCGATGGCTTACGCATGGGTGCGGACCTCTCCGGGCCCCTCGAGGTTGGAGACGCAGCGCGCGCAGATCGTGGCGTGGCGCTTGTCGGATCCGACGTCGGCGCGGTAATGCCAGCAGCGTTCGCACTTCGCATGAGCGCTCGCCGTCACCGTGACCTCGGGCTCGCTCGCCGCGCCCGGGGCGAGGCTCGCCCCCGAGGTGATGAAGACGTATCTGAGGTCCTCCCCCAGCGAGCGCAGCAGCTCCGTGTCCGCGGCGCCGGCGTCGATGCGCACCTCGGCTTGCAGCGAGGAGCCGATCGCACCCACGGTGCGCGAGTCCTCGAGGCGCCTGGTGACGATTGCCCGCAGCGCGCGGATGCGCTCCCACCTTTCCGCGAGCTCCTTCTCGCGGTCTTGCTTCGGCAGCACTTCCTTCCACGTGTGCAGGAAGACGCTCTCGGGCGGGTCGCCGGCGCGCGGCGGGTTCAACACGGCCCACGCCTCCTCCGCGGTGAAACTGAGGATCGGCGCCATGAGCCTCAGGAGCATTTGCGTCACGTGGTGCAGCGCGGTTTGCGCCGAGCGCCGCGCGTGCGACTTCGCGCCCGTGGTGTAGAGGCGGTCCTTGAGGATGTCGAGCCAGAAGCCGCCGAGATCCTCGGAGCAGAAGGTCTGCAGGCGCTGCGCGACGAGGTGGAACTCGAACTTCGCGTAGTCCGCCATGCACGCGGCGGCCATGGAGCGCGTCATGGCGAGCGCGTAGCGGTCGATCTCGACCCACTCGTCGACCGGCAGGGCATCCTTCGCCGGGTCGAAGTCGGAGGTGTTGGCGAGGAGGAAGCGAAGCGTGTTGCGGATGCGCCGGTAGCTCTCCACCACGCGCTTGAGGATCTCTTCGGAGATCGCGAGCTCGCCCGAGTAGTCGGTCGAGGCGACCCACAGGCGCAGGATCTCGGCGCCGAGCTTGTCCGAGATCGTCCGCGGGGCAGTCGCGTTCTGCAGCGACTTCGACATCTTGCGTCCCTCGCCGTCGACCACGAAGCCGTGGGTGAGAAGCGAGTCGTAGGGCGCGCGAGCGTCCATGGCGCAGCCGGTGAGGAGGCTCGACTGGAACCAGCCGCGGTGCTGGTCGGATCCCTCGAGGTACATGTTCGCGGGCCACTTCTGGTCGGCGAGCTTGCGCAGCACCGAGAAGTGCGTGGTTCCCGAGTCGAACCACACGTCGATGGTGTCGGTGATCTTGCGGTAACGCGCCGGGTCGACGCCGAAATCCTCGCAGGTCGCGGCGAACCACGCCTCGACCCCGCCCTCGTCGACTTTCTTGGCCGCCTTTTCCAGGAGCGCCTCGGTGTCCGGATGCAGCTCCTCGGTCTCGCGGTCGATGAAGAACGGCAGCGGCACGCCCCAGTAACGCTGGCGCGAGAGTGTCCAGTCCGGGCGTTTCTGGATCATCGCGGTCAATCGCGAGCGTCCCAACTCCGGATAGAAGCGCGTGTTGTTGATGGCGTGGATCGCGATCTCGCGCAACGTGTGGCCGTCCGCGCCCGGCGCGCCGACGACGGCGGGGCGGTCCATGCCGATGAACCACTGGGTGGTCGCGCGGAAGATGATGGGCGTCTTGTGGCGCCAGCAATGCGGGTAGCTGTGGCGGAAGGGCTCGTGCTTGAGGAGCGCGCCGCTCGCCTTCAGGTTCTCGACGATCGCCTTATCGGCGTCGCGCACGCTCATCCCCGCGAAAAGCGGCACGCTCGCCTTGTAGCGCCCCACGTCGTCCACCGGCTGCTCGAGCGAGAGCTTGTACTTCCTGCCGACCTCGAAGTCCTCGACGCCGTGCGCGGGCGCCGTGTGCACGAGGCCGGTGCCCGATTCCACCGTCACGTGCTCGGCAAGGACCATGGGCACGCGCCGATCGAGGAACGGGTGGCGGAATTCGAGGTCTTCCAGGGCGGCGCCGGTGGCGCGGCCCAGCAGCGCCTTCATCGAGAGGCCATAGCGCGCGAGCGATGCTTCGCGCAGCGCTTCGGCGACGATGAGGGCGCCGTGCTCGGTGTCGACGAGCTCGTAGATCACATCGGCGCCCGCTGCGATCGCCTGGTTTCCGGGAAGCGTCCACGGCGTCGTGGTCCAGATGACCGCATACGCATGCGCGGGCGGCGCGGGCGCGTCGAAGGCCTGCGCCACCGCCGCCGGGTCCAGCGCCTCGAACGCGACGTCCACCGCGGGCGAGGTCTTGTCCTCGTACTCGACCTCGGCCTCGGCGAGCGCGGAGGCGCAATCGATGCACCAGTTGACCGGCTTCAATCCGCGGTAGAGAAGCCCCGTGCGCATGATCTTGCCGAGCGCGCGGATCTCCGAGGCCTCGGTCTGGAAGTCCATGGTCTTGTACGGATGGTCCCAGTCTCCGAGGACCCCGAGCCTCTGGAAGTCGAGCTTCTGGCGCTCGATCTGCTCCGCGGCATAGGCGCGGCAAAGCTGGCGCGCCTTGTTGGGCTCGAGGTTGCGCCCGTGCTTCTTCTCGATCATGTGCTCGATCGGCAGGCCGTGGCAGTCCCAGCCCGGCGTGTAGGGCGCGTCGAAGCCCGCCAGGGTCTTCGACTTCACCACCAGGTCCTTGAGGATCTTGTTCACCGCGTGGCCGATGTGGATGTCGCCGTTGGCGTACGGCGGGCCGTCATGCAGGACGTAGCGGGTGCGCCCGCGGCTATGCTCGCGGATGCGCTCGTAGAGCCCGGCGTCCTGCCACGCCTTGATCCACTGCGGCTCGCGCTTCGCGAGGTCGCCGCGCATCGGAAACGGCGTCTCCGTGAGGTTCAGCGTGCGCTTGTAGTCGATCTTCGAGTCGTTCGGCATGCCGGGCCCTCATCGCGTTGCGTGGGCGCGAAAACATTCCCGCGCTTCTTCGCAGTCGCGCCCGATCTGGGCGGCGAGCGCGTCGAGCGAGGCGAAATGCGCCTCGTCGCGCAGCTTCTTCACGAACTCGATGGAGAGCCGGCGCCCGTAGAGGTCGCCTGAGAAATCGAAGAGGAACGCTTCGAGAGTCGCCGGGCCGTTTACCGCGACGGCCGGGTTGATTCCGAGGCTCGCCACTCCCTCGAGTCCGCGAGTTGCTGCACCGAAGCATTTTACCGCAAAGACTCCGCGCAGTGCGGGACGCGCCCGGGCGAGGCGCACGTTGGCGGTGGGAAATCCCATCTCGCGCCCACGCTTGGCGCCATGCACGACGTGCCCGCAGATCGCGTAGGCGCGCCCGAGGAGGCGGTGCGCCAGCTCGAAGCGCCCCGCGGCGAGCGCTTCGCGCACGCGCGTGCTCGAGACGCGAACGCCGTCGACGCTCACGGCGGGAAGCACCTCAACCTCGAAGCCGAGCGCGCGGCCCGCCGCCGCGAGCGAGGCCGCGTCGCCCTTGCGCGCCGCGCCGTAGCGGAAATCCTGGCCCACCATCACCCAGCGCGCGCGGTGGTGCGCGGCGAGCCTCTTCTCGAAGGCCTCGGCGGTGAGCGCCGCGAAGGGCTTGTCGAAACGCTGCACGAAGGCGGTCCCGATACCGTTCGCCTCAATGGCGGCGAGCTTCTCCACGAGGCTCGACAGGCGCGCGGGCGCCTCGTGCGGCGCGAAGAATTCCCGCGGCAGCGGATCGAAGGTGAGCGCCGCGGGCACGATCCCACGCGAGCTGGCTGCCGCGCACACGGCCGCGAGCATGGCCTGGTGGCCCAGGTGCAAGCCGTCGAAGCTGCCGATCGCGATCGCGGTGGGTCGCGGGGCGGGGGCGTGGCGCAGGATGTTCATCCCGGCATGAAGCGTGCGGCGCGAGAAAAGGCGTATTCACTCATGCCGCGAAAAATCCCTCACCCGGAATCCCATCAGCCAGAGAGACCCGAAGTAGCTGAGAGTGCCGGCCACGATCACCAGTGCGAGCTTCACGCCGCGCATCGCGGCGGAGATCTCGAACCACGACGCTTCGCTGCCCATCGAATACCAGAGCGCTCCGCCCATGAGGTACAGGGCCACCGCGAGCTTCACGACGAACGCCGCCCACCCCGGTTCCGGCCGGTAGATGCCGGCCCGGCGCATGAGGAACCACAGCCACGTGGCGTTGAAGCACGCGCCGATCGAGATCGAGAGCGCGAGCCCGGCGTGCTTGAAGTACGGCACGAAGGCGGCGTTCAGCAGCTGCGTCACCACGAGCGTGACCACCGCGACCTTCACCGGCGTGCGGATGTTCTGCCGCGCGTAGAAGGCCGGCGCGAGCACCTTCACGAGGATGATCCCGGCGAGGCCCACGGCGTAGCCGATGAGCGCGTTCCTCGTCATCATCACGTCGTGCCTCAGGAATTCGCCGTGCCAGAAGAGCGTCGCGACCAGCGGCACGGCGAGGATCGCGAGGGCCACCGCGGCCGGGGCGGCGAGCGCGAAGGTGAGGCGTAGCCCCCAATCCAGCAGGCGTGAGAACGCCTGCGCGTCCTCGGAGGCGTGGTGGCGCACGAGCGTAGGCAGCAGCACCGTGCCGATGGCGACCCCCAGCAACGCGGAGGGAAATTCCATCAGCCGGTCGGCGAAGTAGAGCCACGACACCGCGCCGTCGCCGAGCCAGGACGCGATCTGCGTGTTAATGAGCAGGCTCACCTGCGCGACCGACACGCCGAGCGCGGCGGGCGCCATGAGCTTGAGGATGCGCATCACACCCTCGTCGCGCGGCGCCCACCGTACCCGCGGAAGCATGCCGATGCGCTTGAGGAATGGAACCTGGAACGCGAGCTGCGCGAGGCCGCCGAAGAACACCGCCCAGGCGAGGGCGAGGATCGGCTGCTCGAGGCGGGGCGCAAGCGCCACCGCGAATCCGATGAAGCTCAGGTTGAGGAGCACCGGGGTGAACGCCGGCGCCTTGTACGAGCCGTACGTGTTGAGCAGCCCCGCCGCGAAAGACACGAGCGAGACGAAGAGGATGTACGGAAAGCAGATCCGCAGCAACGTCACGGTGAGCGCGAACTTCTCGGGGTCGCGGGTGAAGCCGAATGCGCTCATGTAGACGATGGCCGGCGCGGCGAGGACGCCGATCAACGTCGCCACGAAGAGGACGGCGGCGAGCATCGCGAGCACTTTCCCGGCGAGCTCGCGCGTCGCCTCGTCGCCCTTGCGGCCGCGATACTCCCCCAGCACCGGAACGAAAGCCTGCGAGAACGCGCCCTCGGCGAAGAGCCTCCTCAGCAGGTTCGGGATGCGGAACGCCACGACGAAGGCGTCCATCGTGAAGCCCGCGCCGAAGAGGATCGCGAGCAGCGTGTCGCGGATGAAACCCGTGATGCGCGAGGCCAGCGTCATGCCGCTCACGGAAGCGGCTGCCCTCAGCAGATTCACTCCAGGGCTTTGTTTTGTATGGACAAGCGGTGTATCATATCAGGCTTCGTTTCGAGAACCCCAAGCTTCACCCACAGGACACAAGCCACCATGGCCAACACCAAGCAGGCCGCCAAGCGCGCCAAGAAATCCGTCAAGCAGCGCGCGGCCAACGTGAGCCTGCGCACTTCCCTGCGCAGCGCCATCAAGAAAGTGCAGAAGGCGGTGAGCGCCGCCGACCACGCAGCCGCCCAGGGCGTCCTCAAGGCCCAGCAGGCGACCATCGACGCGATGGCCGGAAAGCGCATCATCCACAAGAACACGGCGGCGCGGCACAAGAGCCGCCTCGCCGCGCAGATCAAGGCGCTGGGGAGCCCCCGCACCTGATTCACGCGCATTCGCAAGCCCACGGCGGCCCGAGGCCGCCGTTCTCGTTTTGAGGGACCGCAATTTTCTCCATGAGAGGCCCAGCATGAGCCACCTGATGCAAACCTATGCTCCCCAGCCGGTCGCATTCGCGCGCGGGGACGGCGCGTGGCTCTGGGACACCGCGGGCAAGCGCTACCTCGACGCGCTCGCCGGGATCGCGGTGAACGGCCTGGGCCACAACCATCCGGTTCTCGTGAAGGCGCTGGGCGAGCAGGCCGCGCGCCTGATCCACGTGTCGAACCTCTTCCAGGTCCCCGAGCAGGAGCGCGCCGCCGAGCGCGTCTGCAAGCTCGCCGCCATGGACAACGCCTTCTTCGCCAACTCGGGCGCCGAGGCCAACGAGGCGGCGATCAAGCTCGCGCGCCTTCACGGCCACCAGCGGGGCGTGGAGAACGCGACCATCGTCGTGATGGAGAAGGCCTGGCACGGGCGCACGCTCGCGACCCTCTCCGCCACGGGCTCGCGCAAGGCGCAGGCGGGCTTCGAGCCGCTGATGGGCGGGTTCCTGCGCGTTCCCTACAACGACATCGCCGCGGCCGAGCGCCTCGCGGACAATCCTTCCGTCGTCGCGGTGCTGATGGAGGTGCTGCAGGGCGAAGGCGGCATCCACGTGGCGGACGCGGAATACCTGCGCAAGATGCGCGAGCTCTGCGATCGCAAGCAGTGGCTGCTCATGATCGACGAGGTGCAAAGCGGCATCGGGCGCACCGGCAAGTGGTTCGCGCACCAGTGGGCGGGCATCGTCCCCGACGTGATCACGCTCGCCAAGGGGCTGGGCTCGGGCGTTCCGATCGGCGCCTGCCTCGCGCGCGGCGTCGCCGCCCACGTATTCAAGCCGGGCAACCATGGCACGACCTTCGGCGGCGGCCCGCTCGTGTCGGTCGCGGCGCTCACCACGCTCGACGTGATCGAGAAGGATGGCCTCCTCGATCACGCGGCGCGCATGGGCGAAGTGGTGATGGGGGGCTTCAGGCGCGAGCTCGCGGGCGTCGCGGGAGTGAAGGAAGTGCGCGGCATGGGGCTCATGATCGGCATCGAGCTGGAGCGAGCGTGCGGCGATCTCACCCGCCGCGCGCTCGCCGCGGGCCTGGTGATGAACGTGACCGCCGACAAGGTGATCCGCCTGCTGCCACCCCTCGTCATCAAGGAGGAAGAGGCGCGCCAGATCGTGGCGATCCTCGCGCCCCTGGTGAAGGCGTTCCTCGCGGAAGCTCCCGCCGCGGCCGCGTGAAGCACTTCCTGCAGCTTCGCGATTTCGACCCGGGAGAGTTCGAGCACCTCTTCGTGCGCACCCGGCTCATCAAGGAGCGCTTCAAGAACTACGTCGCCTACCAGCCGCTCGCCGATCGCATGCTCGCGATGGTGTTCGAGAAGAGCTCGACGCGCACGCGCGTGTCGTTCGAGGCGGGCATCCACCAGCTGGGCGGCTCCTCCATCGTGCTCAACACCGGCGAGACGCAGCTCGCCCGCGGCGAGCCCATCGAGGACGTGGCGCGCGTCATCTCGCGCATGGTCGACATCGTGATGATCCGCACCTACGAGCATGCCAACATCGAGCGCTTCGCCTCGCAGTCGCGCGTGCCGGTCATTAACGGCCTTACCAACGACTACCACCCCTGCCAGGTGCTCGCCGACGTGTACACCTACCTCGAGCATCGCGGGCCGATCGCGGGCAGGACCGTGGCGTGGGTGGGCGACGCCAACAACATGTGCAACACGTGGATCCAGGCCGCGGAGATCTTCGGCTTCCGGCTGAAGATCGCGACGCCCGCGGACTATGCCGTCGAGTCCGCGCGCGCCGCGAATGCCGCGGGCCATATCGAGCTCTTCACCCGTCCCGCCCAGGCGGTGGCCGGCGCCGACCTCGTGATGACCGACGTCTGGACCAGCATGGGATTCGAGGACGAGACGCGTGCGCGCGAAGAGGCGTTCCACGGCTTCACGGTCGATGCGCGCCTGATGGCGGGTGCGCGCCCCGACGCCCTCTTCATGCATTGCCTTCCCGCGCATCGCGGCGAGGAAGTTTCCGCCGAGGTTCTCGAGAGTCCGCAGAGCGTCGTCTGGGAGGAGGCGGAGAATCGCCTGCACGTCCAGAAGGCCCTGATGGAATACTTGCTGCTGGGAAGAATAGACACTTAGGCCCGATACACCTTGGCGACCATCCTCCAGACCCTGCCCGCCGGCGAGAAAGTCGGCATCGCCTTCTCCGGCGGCCTCGACACGAGCGCCGCTCTCGTCTGGATGCGCGAGAAGGGCGCGATCCCCTACGCGTATACCGCCAACCTCGGCCAGCCCGACGAGCCGGAGTACGAGGCGATCCCGCGCAAGGCGAGGCAATACGGCGCCGAGAAGGCGGTGCTCGTGGAGTGCCGCCCGCAGCTCGTGGCCGAAGGCATCGCGGCGATCCAATGCGCGGCCTTCCACATTTCCACCGGCGGATGCACGTACTTCAACACCACGCCGCTCGGCCGCGCGGTCACCGGCACGATGCTGGTCGTCGCGATGAAGGAGGACACGGTTCACATCTGGGGCGACGGCAGCACCTACAAGGGCAACGACATCGAGCGCTTCTACCGCTATGGGCTCCTCGCCAACCCGGCCCTCAGGATCTACAAGCCGTGGCTCGACCAGCGCTTCATCGACGAGATGGGCGGGCGCAAGGAGATGAGCGAGTACCTCATCTCGCGCGGCTTCGACTACAGGATGAGCGTTGAGAAGGCGTATTCCACGGACTCGAACATCCTCGGTGCGACGCACGAGGCGAAGGACCTCGAGTTCCTCGACAAGGGCGTGAGCATCGTGAATCCCATCATGGGGGTCGCGTCCTGGCGCGAGGACGTCATGGTGCGCCCGGAGACGGTCAGCGTGGCGTTCGAGGAGGGCCAACCGGTTTCGCTCAACGGCCAGGGATTCAACGACGCGGTGGCGCTCCTCACGCAGGCCAACGCGATCGGCGGGCGGCACGGGCTGGGGATGAGCGACCAGATCGAGAACCGCATCATCGAGGCGAAGAGCCGCGGGATCTACGAGGCGCCGGGCATGGCGCTGCTGCACATCGCCTACGAGCGCCTGGTGACCGGCATCCACAACGAGGACACCATCGAGCAGTATCGCGGCAACGGCCGGCGGCTCGGGCGCCTCCTCTACCAGGGCCGCTGGTTCGATCCCCAGGCGATGATGCTTCGCGAGACGGCTCAGCGCTGGGTAGCGCGCGCGATCACGGGTGAGGTGACCGTGGAGCTGCGGCGCGGCAACGACTATTCGATCCTCGACACGAAGAGCGCGAACCTCACGTACAAGCCCGAGCGCCTCACGATGGAGAAGGGCGAGGCCTTCTTCACCCCGAACGATCGCATCGGGCAGCTCACCATGCGCAACCTCGACATCATCGACACGCGCGACAAGCTGCGCGTCTACTCGCAGGTCGGGCTCATCGGCGGGCGCGATGGCGTGCCACTGCTGGGCGACGATTCCGAAAAGAAGGCATGAGGCATGAGGCATGAGGCATGAGGCATGAGGCATGAGGCACGAGGCATGAGAGGAGAAACGTAATGCCGTCATTCGACATTCTTTGTGAAGCCAGCGCGGTGGAGCTGAAGAACGCGGTCGAGACCGCCAACAAGGAGATCGCCAACCGCTTCGACTTCAAGGGCTCCGACGCGAGGATCGAGCTGAAGGAGAAGGAGCACGAGATCACCGCGTTCGCCGACGACGATTTCAAGCTGGGCCAGGTGCGCGACGTGCTGATGGCGAAGATGGCCAAGCGCGGCGTGGACGCGCGCTTCCTCGAGCAGGAAGACGCCGAGAAGATCGGCGGCGACAGGATGAAGCAGAAGATGACGGTGAAGAACGGCGTCGAGAGCGACCTCGCCAAGAAGATCGTGAAGATGCTGAAGGACGCGAAGCTCAAGGTCACGGCCTCCATCCAGGGCGACGTGGTGCGCGTGACCGGGGCGAAGAAGGACATGCTCCAGGAAGCGATCCAGCTCGTGCGCAAGGGCGTGACCGAAGTGCCCCTCAAGTTCGACAACTTCCGCGACTAGCCGGGCCGTGAGCGCGCCCCTCGTCCATTCGACGGGCTTCGACATCGGCGAGGCGCTCGACCCCGCCGCGGTGGCGCAATGCCGCGCCCTCTTCGTCGAATACCAGCAAGGCCTGGGCGTGAGCCTGTGCTTCCAGGGCTTCGATCGCGAGCTCGACGTGTTGCCGGGGGACTACGCGCGCCCGCGCGGGCGCCTCATCCTCGCGCGCGTGGCGGGCGAGCCCGCGGGCTGCGTGGCGCTGCGACCGCTCTCGGAAGAAGTGGCGGAGATGAAGCGACTCTACGTGCGGCCCGATGCGCGCGGCATGGGCATCGGCCGCACGCTCGCCGAGTGCGTGATCGACGAGGCGCGCGCGCTCGGCTACCGCGCCGTGAAGCTCGACACGCTCCCCGGAATGAAGGATGCGCAGCGCCTGTACGCCGAGCTGGGATTCGTCGAGACCGCCCCGTACAACGAGAACCCCGTGGACGGCGTGCGCTTCCTCGCGCTCCCGCTCGGCTAGCGCTTGAGGCCTTCGATCCAACGCGAATAAAGCCGGTCCGCATGCGCGGAGAGCACCGGCAGGCGCGTCGGCATGTCTGCGGTGATGCGCTCGACGGGCTGCACCGCGGGGCTCGAGAGGTTCGACTCGACCTCACCGCGGCCGCTCGCGATCCAGCTCTCGATCATCTCCGGGGTCATCTCGACATGGCACTGCATGCCCAGGTGGCGGCCGTCGAGCACGTAGGCCTGGTTGGGGCAATGGGTGCCCGTGAGGATGCGCTCGCCCCCGGGCGGGATCGTGAAGGTCTCGCCATGCCACTGGAATGTGACGAACTCGCGCAGGTCCGCGCCGAACCAGCGGCGCGCGAGGTCGCTGTCCTCGACCCGCACCGGGTTCCAGCCGATCTCCTTCACCGGGTTCGCCTTCACCGTGCCGCCCGCGGCCCGCGCGAGCATCTGCCCGCCGAGGCAATGGCCGATCACCGGGACCTCGCGGCGCCGCGCGTCGCGCATGAGATCCAGCAAGGGTTCGGTCCATGGAAGGTCGTCGTTCGCGCTCATGGGGCCGCCCATGAACGCGAGGCCCGCGAAGCCCGCGCTCGAGGCCGGAACCGGGTCTCCCTCGTCGAGCTTCACGAGCGTCCAGTCCACGCGGTGGCCCTCGAGGAATGTGGCAAAATGGCCCGGACCTTCGGTATCCGAGAAGCGGAATACGGCTACAGGTTTCACGGCGCACCTCGATGAAATTCCATCCGATCCTCCTCGCCGCGGCCGCGCTCGCCACGAGCGCTGCCGCCATCGACGTGGACGTGATCGGGCTCTTCCCCGGCAAGGCGGTGATCACCATCAATGGCGGGGCGCCGCGCACGCTTTCCGTGGGCGAGACCAGCGCCGAAGGCGTGAAGCTCGTCTCGTCCGGGCGCGCGAGCGCCGTGGTCGAGATCGACGGCAAGCGCGAGACGCTCGAGATGGGCCAGCATTTCGCCGCCTCCATCGACGCTGGAGGAGGGCGCCAGACGGTGAACCTCGCCCAGGATGCGAACGGGCATTTCGTCGCCGACGGCATGGTGAACGGAGCTCATGTGCGCTTCCTCGTCGATACCGGCGCGACGCTGGTCTCGCTGCCGATCACCGAGGCCGCGCGTCTCGGGATCGATTACCGGAAAGGGCGCGCGGGCTACTCGGTCCTCGCCGACGGCCGGCGCGTGACCTCGTGGCGCGTGATGCTCGATAGCGTCACCCTCGGAGACGTGACGCTGCTGAACGTCGAGGGATCCGTGACGCAGGGCTCGGGCATGCCGCTCCTCGGGATGAGCTTCCTCAACCGCATGGAGATGCGCCGCGACGGCCCGACCCTCGTCCTCACCAAGCGCTACTAGGCGTCCATCGCCTTCGCGATCATCGCGTAGGCCGAATGGTTGTGGATGGATTCGAAGTTCTCGCTCTCCACCACGTAGCCGGTGACGCGCTTGTCGGCGTTCAGCTTCGCCGCGATGTCGCGCACCATGTCCTCGACGAACTTGGGATTGTCGTAGGCGTTCTCCGTGACGAACTTCTCGTCGGGGCGCTTGAGCAGCCCATAGAGCTGGCACGAGGCCTCGTTCTCGGCGAGGTCGATGAGCTCCTCGATCCAGACGAAGGTGTTGATGCGCGCGGCGATGGTCACGTGGGAGCGCTGGTTGTGCGCTCCGCGCTCCGAGATCTTCTTCGAGCACGGGCACAGGCTCGTCACCGGCACCAGCACCTTCAGCGTGAACACTTCCTTGCCGTCCACGATCTCGCCCACGAAGGTGACCTCGTAATCCATGAGGCTCGCGACGCCCGACACCGGCGCCTTCTTCGCGACGAAGTAGGGGAAGCTCATCTCGATGTGGCCGCTCTCGGCCTCGAGCTTCTTCACCATCTCGCGCAGCATGAGGCGGAAGGTGTCGGGGGAGATCTCGCGCTCGTGGGCGTTCAGGATCTCCACGAAGCGCGACATGTGCGTGCCCTTGAAGTGGTGCGGCAGGCCCACGTACATGTTGAAGTGCGCGACGGTGTGCTGCACGCCGCCCGAGCGCTCCTTGATCATCGCGGGGTGGCGGATCGACTTGATGCCGACCCGGTCGATGGCGAGCCGGCGCGTGTCCGGCGTGGACTGCACATCGGCAATGGCGAGCTTCGCGTCGCGCGGGTTCATCGGGATTCCTGCTGCTGGACGGCCTCCAATTATAGGTCATTCACGGCAGGCGCCCGGCGACGAGGAGCCGGTTCACGATGAGGTGGACGGGCACCCAACGGACCAGGTCGTCGAACTCGTTGCCCGGCACGCTCGAGGCCTCGCGATGGACGAAGACGGGGTTGCCCGCCTGGTTGCGCGCCTCGTCGCTGCCGGGGGCGGGATCCGATGCCGCGTTGGGTCCCAGCGCGATCAACACGAAGGCCGCGCGAAAGGTGAGCTGGTTCGCCGCGGGCCCGCAGCTGGAGGCGCTGGCGCGCGCCCCGGTGGAGCAGATCACGATGTAGCGGGGCGCGGCCGCGAGCCCGGCGAGGCTCGCCGCCTGCATGCCGTTCGCGCGCGTGAGCGGGTTCACCACGCCGTTCACGTCGGTGCCGCCGCCGAACGCCGCGTAGCGGATGCGGTTGCGCGCCGTGAGCCAGGGATCGCGGACGAAGCCATCGGAATCGAGCGGGGACAAGCCGAGGGCGGTGCCGGGAAGGTAGCCGTCGTAGAAGTTGGAGCAATTTCCGTTGGTGGCGTCTCCGCCGGGGGCGAAGCTCTCGGCGCCGTTCGTGGCCGCCGCCGGGCACGGCAGCCGCGCGTGCGCCGCGGCGAAGCCCAGGATCGCCTCCTTGGCCTCGTCGAGCTGGCGTCGCGCCTCGTCCTGCCGGCGCATCTGCAGTTGCGCGGCAAGCGGCAATGCAAGCCCGCTCAGCATGACGGTGAGGATCACCAGCACCACCATCACCTCGATCAGCGTGAACGCCCTTCCGCGCGCCCGCGGGAGGAATCGGCGCGGTGCGGGCCGCCTAGGGATACGCGACGACCACATCGTTGAATCCGCGGGTCGCGGCCGCCGCGGTCACGCGCGCGCACGTTCCGCGCGCCTCGCACGTGAACGCCGGCGCGGGCGAGCACCCCGCGGCGCTCTCGAGCTGCGCGTTCGCGTCCTCGAGCCATTGGCGCACTTCGGCGACGCTGGCACCGGAGCGGCTTTGCACGAAGCCGTCGCGCGCGATGGCGGGCCCGGCGACGATGACGGCATGCTGCCTGCCGGCGCCGAGCGTGCGCCCGCCCGGATCCACCACATCGAGGCACGCCTCGGCCCCGGAGCATGCGGGCGTGCCTTGCGCTGGGGCGAAGTCGGAGGCGAGCGCATAGAACACGTAGGGCTTCCACGCGTTCCACCAGGAGTTACCGTCCGCGCCCGCGGTGTCGCCCTCTCCCGCGGTCCCCGGCGCGATGGCGATGCGACAGGCGTCGTTCGCGTTGGCGGCGCTCGAAGCGTTCGCCCAGCGCGCCTGCATGCCTTGCACCGAAGCGAAGGGGGTGTCCGGGATCCTGCCGAAGAGCACGCCGCTCTCACCGCTCCATTCCCCGCCCGACTGCAGGCACGCGGGCGTCGGCCACGGGTAGCGCCCGCGGTTCTGCGCGAGCGCGGCGTATGCACGAAGGCAGTGCGACACTTCGAGGGCTACGCGCAGCCGGATGCGCGGCATCACGTCGCGATAGGAAATGACCGCGAGGCGGTCGTTCACCGCGATCCTGCCGTCGGCCATCGTGACCGGGCCATGGATGAATCCATTCACGTTGCGCGCGCGTCCCGCGGCGTCGTTGCGGTCCACGAAGTCGGCGTTGTCCTCGTCGCCATAGCGCGCGCCCGGCGCCTTGTCGAGGTAGTTGGCCGGATCGCAGCGCGCCGCGCGCTGCGGCGGATCGGTCAAGCAGCGCCCCGCGCCGTCGCAATCGCCGGGAGCGCAGTCGCGGCGCTGCTCGCCGGCGACGGCGCCGTCGGCGCCGAGGCGCGCCAGGGGAGGACCCGGCGCGATCACCACGGCGACCGCGCCGCCGGCGTCGGCACGATAGGCCTCGGCGATGGTGGCGTCGTGGAGCATCGCGCCCGAGTTGTCGCGCACGCCGATCGTGCCGAGCGCGGCGTCGGGGGTCATGTCGAGGCAGGCGCGGCTCACGCCGCAGTTGAGCAGGCCCTTGTACTTGCTCGATACCGCGTACCACAGGCGCTCGCCATGGCCGTCGCGCAGGTCGGCGAGCCCGAGGGTCTTCCAGGGCAGGCGACCGAGGCGCTGCGCCTGGCCGATGTCGCCCGATTGCGACCCGCACGTCGGCTCCGCCCAGCCGTCGTCATCGAGGTCGGGGCACGGCAGGTAGCCGGGACCCACGACGGCGTTGATGGGATGGTCGGCGGCGTAGGCGATGAGCGCCTCGCGGGCCTCGGCGAGCGCGGCGAGGCTCGCGCGCTCCCGCTCGGCGCCGCCGGCCGTGCCCGCGAGGCCCATGGCGAAGACGACGCCGATGCACGCGAGAAGCATGAGCGTCGCGATCACCAGGGCCATGCCACGTTGCGCATGCGTTGCGCGCATTCCCGCCTCGATCGATTGCGAGGCTCATGGATAACGCGGCGGCGCGCCTTTCGCGAGCGAAAGCCGCGAGGCGCTCTTCGCGGACTTCGCTTGACTAGCGCGCTTCCTTGCGCTCGATGCGCAGCGTCTCCTCGTGGCCGGCCGGCGAGCCGACCGCGCGCGGGTCGAGGAGCGCGCCCGATCCCGGGCGCGAGACGGGCACCGGCGTCCCGTCGATCCATACGGTGTTGCGCCCGTCGCTGCGCTTCACGAAGCCGGTGAGGGTCGGAGCGACCTCGCGCACGCTCCCGGTAGACGCCGCGGCCTCGGGCTCGCCGCGGCGCAGGCGGTCCAGGCGCGCGCGTTCCTCAGGCGTGGTGAAGAGCGTGCCCAGCTCGAACGCGCCGGCGCACGGCGCGGCGAGCGCGAGGAGGGCGGCGGCCAGGGTGCGCCTAGCGGCCACGCTTTTCCTTCAGCGTGATCCACTCGAGCGTGCAATCGGCCTCGACGCGCGGCTGCAGCGAGTCGGGCGCCGTCACTTCGATCCTCCTCATCGAGCAGTGGTCCACCGGATAGAAGCCCTGGGGATTGCGCGTGAGCGCGTCGATGAAGCCGAGGATATCGCCTTCGTGGAGCGCGCGCACCTTCAGCTTCACGCGGCTCGCGAGCACGTCGACCGAGGAGAACACGCGGCCCCCGGCGAGCGAGAGCGTTCGCTGCGGCGCGATCTCGTAGTCGAGCGCCACCTGGAAGCGCACGCGCAGGCTGTTCACCAGCTCCACCAGCTCCAGGCGGTGCTCGCTTTGCAGGAGCCCGCGCTCGACCAGCGTGCGGAAGACCTCGGCCGACTCCTGCAGGCTGTCGCGCTCGCGCCGCGCGTTGTCCAGCCGCGCGCGCGCTTCCTGCACGCGCCGCCCCGATTCGGCGCTGTCGCGCTTTTCCTTCTGCGCGTACCAGTGGCTCCCGGCGATGATGCCGGCGGCAGCCGCGATCGCGATGGCGAGGATCGCCCACGCGACGCGGGTCGCGCGCAGGCCCTCGGCGCTGAAGACCTGGCTCATGCCGCGCCGCGCCTTTCGCGCACGATCCTCAGGATGAAACGCGGCTGCATCGAAGCGCTCTCGCGCTCGGCGTACCGTCCCTGGAGCGCGAGCGACGGGCTCGTGTCGAGAGGGCTTTCCACCACGTCCGCGCGAAAGCCCTCGATGCGGCCGATGTCGGCGACGAGGCGCTCGACTTCGGTCATCGCGCCGCGGAAATCGTTGTTGGCCACGCGCACGGTCGCCTCCATCATGCCGACCTCGTAGCGTCCGGCGTTGAAGGCGGGGCTCGCGTTGTTGTCGGAGAGCGGGGCGCTGGGCGGCTCGCCGCCCTTGGGCAGCGCCTTCACCGGCGGGGCCTCGCGCGGCGGGGTGAGGTTGAGCCGCGGAGCGGCCTTGGGGTCGTCGGTCACCTGCCAACTGAGCTGGGCGACGTGCACTTCGGGGTGGACGCGCAGGACCTTCGACAGCGGCTCGACGAAGTCCATGATGTTGGGGAAGCCGCGGATCGAGCCGTTGTAGAAGGCGACCGCGTCGCGCATCGTCGAGCCGCCCACGCCGAAGGACGGGAGCGCCTTGGTGATGTCCTCGTATTCGCGGTTGATGGAGCCGATCTGCTGCGCGACGCGCTGGTCCGACTGGCTCGACTGGAATACCCGCGCCAGATTCCAGCCGGCCCACGCGAGGCTCGCGAGGACGATTCCCGCGGCGAGCTCGCCCACGACGATGCGCGCGCTGCGCCGCGTCGCATGGCGGCGCATCTCGGGCGAGGCGAAGTGGTTCCCGGCCTTGCGCATGAGGAAGAGGTGGACCATCACTTCCTCGGCGGTGGAGTCCAGGGGCGGAGGCTTGAGCCCGAGCTTCTGCGCCACCTGCTCCATGTCCACCAGGCGGTACTGGAGCTGGGCGAAGTCGCGCAGCGCCGACTCCACCGCCGGGCGGTCGTTCTTGTGCAGCAGGACGCAGACCTCGAGGCGGTCTTCCTGCGAGAAGTGGCGCAGGCTGTCGAGGTATTGCCAGGTGCGCGTCGTCTCCTCGGCGATCATGGTGCCGAGCGTCTGCCCCTCCTCGAGGTCGATCGGGGTGAGGCGGCTGAACTTGATCTCGCGATCGCGGAAGTACGTCTGGCGCATCGCGTCGCCGGGCGTGAAGGTGACGAGCAGCGTGTGCGCGAAGAGGAGGTCCAGCTCCTCCAGCATCACCCCGCTGAACACCGCCGCGGAGTGGATTCCCTCGAGCGGCACCTTCAGGCGCTCGATGATCTCCAGCCACACGCGCAGCACTTCCGGGTTGGTGACCGCGGTGTAGAGCACGCGGTCGTCGCGGCGCCCCTCGGCTTCGCGCCCCTGCATCACCGCGTGGCGGAAGGGCGTGTTGCGGAACATCTGCCCGAGCTTGCGCGCGAGGAGCGCGTCGCGGTCGCTGCCGCGCACGTGGGGGATGGTGTCGAGGCGGAAGTCCTCCTCGGCGAGGTCGGTGAAGATGTGGGTGGGCACGTGCGTCATGCCGCCGAGGTAGCGCTCGAAGGCGTTGGCGCCGGCGCCGGCCACCGCGAACTCGCGGCGCGAGACGATGCGCCCGCGGCGGGCGACCAGGCTCACGAGGCGGGTGTTGGTGAGGTAGAGGAAGTGTTTCACCGGGCTAGAACTTGATCTTCGAGATCACGTCGTAGATCGGCAGGAAGATCGAGTAGAGGATCGCGACGATCAGCATGCCGAGCACGACCGTCGTGGCGGGCCCGAGGAGGGTTTGCATCCGCGAGATGCTGTCGCGCACCTGGCGGTTGTAGAAGTAGCTCACGTTGAGCAGCGCCGTGTCGAGCGCGCCCGTGGATTCTCCCACGCGCAGCATGCGAATCACGAGCGGGGGGAAAAGCTTGGTGGCCGTGAAGGCGAGCGAGATGCCCTGGCCCTCGGAGATGCTGCGCCCCACGCGCTGCAGGCCCTCCTCCATCACGCGGTTGCCCATGATCTTCTCGCAGATCTGGATGCAGTCGAGCACGCTGATGCCCGCCTTGTAGAGAAGCGCGAAGTACGTGGAGAAGCGCGCGAGGATGATTTTCTGGCGCACGTCTCCCAGGATCGGCATCTTGAGGCTCACCTCGTCGAGCGCGCGCTGGGCGCGCTCGCTGGTGCGCGCGAAGGCGAAGGCGCCGAAGACGAGCGCGGCGGGGATGCCGATCAGCAGGTACCACCAGCGCACGAAGATGTTGGAGATGAAGATCAGCACCTCGGTCTCGCGCGGCAGCTTCGGCACCAGGGTCTTGAAGGTCGCCGCGAGCTGCGGCACGAGCACGATCATCAGCACGAAGATCACCGCGATGATCACCACGAAGACCAGCAGGGGATAGACCAGCGCCTTCTTCGCCTGGCTCGCCATCTCGTCTTGCCATTTGAGGTTTTCGGAGAGCTCGTCCAGCACCTCGGTCATCTGGCCGCTCTGCTCGCCCGCGCGCACCAGCGCGACGAACACGTTGTCGAAGCAGTAGGTGTGGTTGGCCATCGCCTCGGAGAGCTTGAGGCCCCCGCCGATGTCCTCGAGGAGGCTCGCGATCACCTGGCGGAAGCCCGGGTTCTCGACGGTGTCGCGCAGGTCGGTGAGCGCCTCGATGATGTTCACCCCGGCCTTCAGCAGCTGCGACAGGTGGAAGCAGAAGGTGATGAGCTCCTCGCGCGTCACGTTGCGCGTGCGCGCCGCCGTGGAGCGCTTCACGCCCTCGAAGGTGAGCAGGTCCAGCCCCAGGCGCTTCAACCTCAGCTCGAGGTCGATCGCATTGGAGGCGTCGAGGTTTCCCGTGGAGATGCGCCCCTCGGCGTCGACGGCCCGGTAGGCGAAGAGGGCCATGGCCAGCCCCTCAGATCACGCGGTCGGTCAGGTCGACCACGCGCGAGATCTCCTCGAGGCTGGTCTGCCCGAGGAGCACTCGCGCGATGGCGTCGTCGGCGAGCGTGCGAAAGCCCTTGCGGCTCGCGTCGGCGCGGATCTCGCGCCCGGTGGCGCGCCGCGCGATGAGCTCGTCGATCTCGGCGTCGAGCTTGAAGAGCTCCATGATCGCCACCCGCCCCTTGTAGCCCATGTTGTCGCAGCGGGCACAGCCCACCGCCTGGTAGACCGGGCGCGTGTCGTCGGGCTCCATGGAAAGCAGGCGGCGCGTGCCGGCATCGAGCGTGACCGGCGCCTTGCATTGCGGGCAGAGCTTCCTCAGCAGGCGCTGAGCGATGACCCCGATGATGTTGCCCGCCATGATGTCGGGCAGCACGCCCAGGTCCATGAGGCGCGGCACCGCGCCGATGGAGGAGTTGGTGTGCAGCGTGGAGTAGACTTGGTGGCCCGTCATCGCCGCGCGGAACGCCATCTCGGCGGTCTCCTGGTCGCGGATCTCGCCCACCAGGATCACGTCCGGGTCCTGGCGCATCATCGAGCGGATGCCGGAGGCGAAATCGAGCTTCACCACCTCGTTCACCGAGGTCTGGCGGATCATCGCCATCGGGTACTCGACCGGATCCTCGAGGGTCATGATGTTGATGCCCTCGGTGTTGATGTAGTTGAGGATCGAGTAGAGCGTCGTCGTCTTGCCGCTGCCGGTGGGACCGGTCACGAGGATGATGCCCTCGGGGCGCGCGAGCATGAGCTTCAGCGTCTTCAGGTCCTCGGAGTGAAGGCCCAGGTCCTCCAGCGGCACGATGCCCTTGTCGCGGTCGAGGATGCGCAGCACGATGTTCTCGCCGTGCGTGGTGGGTTGCGACGAGACGCGGAAATCCACCTGGTGCCCGGAGAGCGTCAGCGAAATGCGCCCGTCCTGCGGCGCGCGCGTCTCGGCGATGTTCATGCCGCTCATCACCTTCAGGCGCACCACCATGGCGGCCCAGTAGTTCTTGTGCAGCGAGCGGATCTGGCGCAGCACGCCGTCGACGCGGTAGCGGATGCGCAGGAACCCCTGCTCGGGCTCGAAGTGGATGTCGGAGGCGCTCTTCTTCACCGCGTCGTTCAGCAACGCGTCGACCAGGCGCACCACCGGCTGCGAGTACTCGTCGAAGTCCGCGGCGAGCGACTGGTAGTCGATCTCGCCGGTCTCGATCTCGTTCAGGATCCCGTCGATCGACAGCTCGAAGCCGTAGTGGTGCTCGATGCCGATGGTGATGTCGGATTCGCGCGCGAGCACCTGCTCGATCCTCAGGTCCTCGCGCGCGAGGGCGCGGATCTGGTCGAGCGCCACCACGTTCGCGGGATCGCTCACCGCGATGAGGAGCAGCTTCTTGTCGGTGTCGTAGCTCACCGGCAGCACGTGGTAGCGCCGCGCCATGTCCTTCGGCACGAGCGCGATGGCGGCCGGGTCGACGATGGTGTTCTCGAGGTCGATGGACACCTGGCCGAGGGTCTCGGAGAGGATGTCGCGGATCGTCGCCTCGGTCACGAAGCCCAGCGTCACCAGCACCTTGCCGAGCGGCGACTTGAAGCGCTTCTGCTCGGTCAACGCGATGTTCAGCTGGTCCTGGCTGATGATCCCCTTGTGCAGCAGGGTCTGGCCGAGGGGGACCTGGGAAAGCGGAGTGGCCTGGACGGTTCCCATGCGCCTAGGGCTTCATCTGCGCGAGGCGCCGCTCGACGCCGGCCGGGTCGAATTGCACGGCCTGGCGGCGCGCGGCGTCCAGAGCGCGGCGATAGTTGTCGGCGGCGAGCTTCGGCTGGCCGATGCGATCGAGGCTCACCGCCAGGTTGAAGACGATGTCGGCGTTGCCCGGATCGTAGCGGTGCGCCTCGAAGAACTCGAGCTGCGCCTCGTTCCAGCGCGACTGCGAGGCATACAGGTTGCCGAGAGTGAAATGCAGCTGCGGGCTCTGCGGATCGCGCGCGATCTCGCCGCGCAGCTGGCTCTCGATTCCCTCGGGCTGGGTGTAGTCGGCGAGCGAGGCGAGGCCGGCGAGCGCGGTCGCGTTGCGCGGGTCGATGTCGAGCGCACGCCGGTAGGCGCTCGCCGCGAGCATGCGGTTGCCGGAGCGCGCCTCGAGGGTCGCGGTGCCGAGCAGCGCGTCGACGTTGGACGGATCGGCGGCGAGCGCGGCTGAGTAGCTTCGCCGGGCGCCGGCGAGGTCGCCGCTGCGAAGGCTCTCATACCCCGCGGCGACTTCCTGAGGTACCTGCGGCTTCTCCGACGCGGGTGAGAGCTTGAGGGGCGGCGTAGCCGCCGGTCCGGGCGCGTCGCGCAGGAGCGTCGCAAGCGTTTCGCGTGGCTCGCGGGTGCTCGGGATGGGTGTGGGAGTTACCTTCTTCACCTCGGCGACGGGCGGCGGCTGGATCGCCGCCGAAGGCTGCTGTGGGGGCGGGACGAGGAGCATGTCGAGCCTGGGCGCGGGCTCGGATGCGGCCTGCGGCGGGGGCGGCGCGATTTGCTGGGGACGGGGGCGCGCGCTCGCCGCGACTCGCGGCGTGAACGACTGGACCGCGAGCCAGATGTAGATCCCCGCGCCGGCGATCGCCAGCAGGACCACGACGAGCGCGATGCCGATCACCAGACCCTTGCGGGAGCGCTCCGGGGCCGGCGCGTCCTTGGCCTGGAAGACGTTCTGCGCCGAGGCGGCTTCGGAGCGCGCCCGGTCGGCCGCCGCGCGCGCCTGCGCGGACGCTGCCGCGGAGGGCGAGTTGAGCGGCGCGAGCTCGAGGGACGCGGCAGACGCGGGCGTCGCGGCGGGCATGGAGGAGGTTTCGCGGCGCGGGGGCTCGAACCGCTCCCCCTGCTTGGCCAGCTTCTCCTGCTCCGCGCGCTTGAGAGCGTCGAGGAGGAGGCTCACGAGGCTGCCTTCGCCGCGCCGGGCGCCGCGGGCTGCGGCACGACGGGTACCGGAGTGACGCACGGCGTGTCGGAATCGAGCGCCTTGTCCTCGAGGCGCTGCAGGCCTTTTTCGAAGCAGGGGAGCGGGGTTCGCGTGTCGCGGAAGAACTGCGCGTCGGGAAGGAAGCGCCGGTACTGCGAGAGGTCGCCCTCGAGGCTCGCGTCGCGCACCACCAGCGGGCGGATGAAGATCACGAGCTCGGTCTTCTGCGCGGTGTCGTTGCGGTAGCTCACGAGGTCGCCGAGAACGGGGATGCGCGAGGCCACCGGTAGGCCGTCGCGCTTGCCCTCGAAGCTGTCGAGCATGAGGCCGCCGAGGATCGCCGTCTGGCCGCTGGCGACCTTCATCACGCTTTCCATCTCGCGCGTCTGCGTGACGGGAATGTTGCTGATGACCCCGGCGGCGGCGAGCGAGGGGTTGGGATCCTTCACGTTGTCGATGATCCGCGTCACGGTGGGGCGCACGTTGAGCGTGACCATGTCGCCCTCGCTGATCTGCGGGGTGACGTTCATGAGGAAGCCCACCGGGACCACGTTCTGGGTCGTGGTGAAAGTCGTGGTCGAGGTGGTCTGGTTGGTGACGGTGTCGGCCTTCACCGTGAAGTACACGCGGTTGTCGACCACCTTCAGCATCGCCGTCTGGTTGTTGAGCACCATGAGCTTCGGGCTCGACAGCACGCGAGTCTTGCCGAACGAGTCGAGCAGCTTCACCGTGCTGCTGATGCTGCCGCCGGCGGCGGCGTTCGGGTTGCTGTACGACACGGAGAAGAACGGCGCGTCGGCGAGGTTCGCGCCGAGGAGGTTCTGGCGGAAGCTGTAGCCCAGGCCGTTCAGCCCGAGCGCCGACCAGTCGACGCCCGACTGGTAGTTGTCGTTCAGGGCCACCTCGACGATGGTGGCCTCGATCAGCACCTGGCGCTTCGAGGAGCCGATCACGTCATCGAGGAACTGGCGCACCTTCTCGTGCTGGCGCGAGGTGGCGCGCACCATCACGATCCCGGCCTCGGGGTTCACGACGACCGAAGCCGCCTCGCGGAACGTGAGGCGCGATTCGACGAACTCGTTGTTCTGCGCCGATTGCGTCTCGCCGGGCGCCTCCAGGGTGGTGCGGTTCTGCGTGCTCGTCGTGCGCCCCGTGCGCGGCTGCGTCGTCGTGCGTGCCTGGTTCGAGGTGACCGCGCCCTGACCGCGGTTCTGCACGAAGGTCTCGCTGCTGCCCTCGGGCAGCAGCTTGTCGGTCTCGCGCAGGGTGTCGCGGATATTCTTCTCGAGCGTCTCCCAGAAGCGGTGCCGCGAGGTCGAGCTGATGGTGAGCGTCGAGTTGTTGCCGCCGCCTGCGCTCGCGCCCGAGCCCGCGACGACGCCCGAGATCACCTGGGTGGCGATGCCCACGGTCTCGGTCACGTCGCGCGCCATGTTCACGTAGTCCACGCGATAGATGCGCAGGAAAGGCGTGTCGGGCATCACCGTGATGGTCTGCCCGTCCGTCTCCCAGCGCATGTCCACCTGCTTCGAGATGCGGGTGAGGATCTGCTTCAACGTCTGGTCGATGGCGTTCAGGTTGATCGCGCCTTCGATGCCCGGATGGATGTCGAAGTTGATCTTGGTCTCGCGCGCCATGGCGAGCAGCACTTCGCGCACCGGCTGGTTGGCGACCACCACGGAATACTTGATTTCCGCGTTGCGCGCGGTAGGCGCCGGCGGCATCGGTACCGCGCGCACCGTCGGAGGGATCTGCGCGCTCGCCGCCGAAGGCTCGATGGCGGGTTGGATATGCGCCTCGGACCTGGCGAGCGGGCGCGCACCGCAACCCGCGATCGCCAGGGCCAGCGCGAAGCACGCCGCGGAAGCTAAAAACCGCATGCAGGAATTTCCGTAAGTGTTTGTTTTATGGACAGAACCGTCCCTTCTGTCCTTTATATCGTTTTCGGGGGTGAAACGCAAATGAAATCCCCCACATTCCGCGCGGTATTTGCCTGCGAAAACATGCCTCGGACCGCCCTATTTTCGCTCCGCGCGCCGGGCATCCTCGCGGATGCCTTCCAAGGGGCGCACGTACGGCTTGAACTGCTTGAGATTCTCCGGCAACGCGGCCAGGGCCGCGCCGGCCTCCGCGCGCTCGCCGAATGTGCCGAAGACGAGGGCGAGCCGCGGCGTTTCTCCGCCTGCGGGAACCATGAACAGCCGCTCCGGACGCAAGGCGCGGCTCGCGTCGGCGAGGTAGCTCTCGATGTAGTCGTGCTCCCGGGCGTCGGCGACCATGAGCTGCACCACGTAGTGCTGCACGTCGCTCGCGAGGAGCTCGCGCCCGGCCGCGATGCGCGCGGTGACGGAGCGGGCGCCCGCTTCCTCGGCGCGCGCCTTCGCCGCTTCGGCAGTGACCGCGGCCACGGCGGAGACGGGGATCGCGGCGGGAGCCCCAGGCGCAGCCGCCACGGTCGCGGCGGGCTTGTCCGCGGCATTCGCGGGCGGCGCGACGAGCGCGGCGGCAGCCGGCGCGGGCGAGGATGCCGAGACGAAATGGGCGAGGACGAACCCGATCGCGATGCCGCCCGCGACGCCCGCGGCGGCGGCGAGCGCGAGCCGGCGCGGAGAGTCGCGGCGCATGAGCACGATCTGCGTGTCCGTGACGGCCGCCCTCGCGTGGTCGGCGGTCACCGTATGCGTGCCCGCGGCGAACGCGGCGAGGAGCGTCTTGTCGGCGAAGATATTGATCCTCCGCGTGAGGCCCTCCGAGGCCTCGGAGATG
Organism: Burkholderiales bacterium; assembly: GCA_038244725.1. GTDB lineage: Bacteria > Pseudomonadota > Gammaproteobacteria > Burkholderiales > Usitatibacteraceae > Usitatibacter. The sequence goes on along the minus strand of JBBRTF010000027.1, from coordinate 26,163 downwards.
ATGCGAAGCACCTCGGGACCGAAGAGGTCCGGGCCGTGGTAGCCGGCCGCGCGTAGCCGGAAGGCGAGATAGTCCTTGATGTCGCGGGGAGGCAGCGGCGCGAGCGTGAAGCTGTGCGTGATGCGCTCCTTCAGCTGGCGCATGTTCGGCAGCGACAGGTGCTGGTCGAGCTCGGGCTGGCCGAAGAGGACGATCTGCAGCAGCTTCTCCGTGCCCGTCTCCAGGTTGGAGAGGAGGCGGATCTCCTCGAGCGTGGCGAGCGGCATCGCATGCGCCTCGTCGATGAGGGCGACTACCTGCATGCCGGTCGAGTGGATGTCGATCAGCTTGTCCTGCAGGGAGCGCACGAGCCTGGTGGTGTTGGCGCCCGCGGTCTCGATGCCGAGGTCGCCGGCGATGGCGGCGAGCATCTCGTCGCGCGAAAGGCTCGGTACCGCGAGGTAGATGGTCTCGACCGACTCGGGCAGCCGCTCCATCAGCACGCGGCAGAGCATGGTCTTGCCGCTGCCCACCTCGCCGGTGACCTTCACCATGCCCTCGCCCGCGGTGATCGCGTAGAGCAGGGCCTCGAGGGTGGCGCCGCGGTTGGCGCCCGAGAAGAAGAACTCGGTGTGCGGCGTGATTCGAAACGGCGCCTCGCGCAGCCCGAAGTGCTCAAGGTAGATCGTCATCGGCGTTCGGCTCCGCGCGGGCCGCTGTGAGGGGTCACGGGCCGCGCGCCTCGCCCGTATCGGATGCGCCGAGTTTAGCACCGGCGCGCCCCGCGGCCTCGAGGCGTCCGTAGAGCGTGCTGCGCGAAATGCCCAGGAGCTTGGCCGCCTGCGACATGTTGCCCTGGGCGATCTCGATCGCCGCGTCGAGGTAGGCCTGCTCCACGCCCTTCAGGGCGCCGTCCAGCGTGAACGGCTTGCCCGACGTGAGCTCGGCGCGGGCGCGGGCGACGGGGTCGGCTCTGGGCGCGTCGGCCTGCGGGGCGAGCTCGCCCTCCAGCTCGGCGGCGCGCACCGTGTAGCCCGCATGCTTGGCGGTGAGCCGGATCACGATGTTCTTCAGCTCCCGCACGTTGCCCGGGAACTCGTAGGAGCTCCAGCGCGCGAGCGCCTCCTCGTCGAGCGCGAAGGGCTTGCTGCCGGTCTTGGTCGCGTAGAGCGCGCGGTAGTAGTCGAGGAGGCGCAGCTTGTCCTCGCCCAGCTCGCGCAGCGGCGGCACCTCGAGCTCGAAGACCGAGAGGCGGTGGTAGAGGTCGGAGCGGAAGACCCCGAGGCGCGCCTCCTCGCGAAGGTCGCGGTTGCTCGCGGCGACGATGCGCGCTCGCGACACGCGCGTTTGCGTCTCGCCCACGCGCTGGTACTCGCCGTTCTCGAGCACTCGCAGAAGCTTCGCCTGCAGCTCGCCCGGCAGCTCGCCGATCTCGTCGAGGAAGAGCGTGCCCTCGCCCGCGTCCTCGAAGTATCCCGACTTCGCCTGCTGCGCGCCGGTGAAGGCGCCCTTCGCGTAGCCGAAGAGCGTGGGCTCGACCAGGGCGGGCGAGATCGCCGCGCAGTTGAGCGCGAGGAAGGGCTCGCGCGAGCGCGCGCTCAGGTGATGCAGCGAGAAGGCGACGCGCTCCTTGCCGCTGCCGCTCTCCCCCTGGATCAGCGCCGGGAATGACGACGCGGCGTAGAGGTCGATCTGGCTGCGCAGCCGGCGCAGCGCCGGGCTCTCGCCGATCAGCGACTTCACGCTCTCCGCGTCGTGGTCGCGCTTGTCGAGCGCATGGGACTCGAGCGCGCGCGCGAGGATCGTGCGCAGGACCTCGGGCTCGCAGGGCTTGGGCACCAGCTCGATGGCGCCGAGCGCCCGGGCGCGCCGCGCGTTGGATTCCTCGTTCTGCCCGGTGAGGACGAGGATGCGCACGCCGGGCGCGTGCGCGAGGAGATCGCCGATCAGCTTGAAGCCCTCGTTGGGCAGGTGCTCGATCGGCGGCAGGCCCAGGTCGATGAGGGCGAGGTCGGGATGCAGCCCGTCGCGCAGCTCCCCCACCGCCCCGGCGCGGTCCCCGGCGCGCGTCACCTCGTAGTCGCCCGCCAGCGCGAAGGCGAGGCTCTCGGAAATCAGCGCGTCATCGTCGACCAGCAGCAGGCGAGGCTTCTTCACGCGGGGATTATAGGGGAGGGCGCGCGCCCAAAGCTGCTAAAATACGCTGCCTTGTCCCCGCAATTTCCCGCCGTGTCCGAAGAAACCCTGGTCGACATCGAGTCGGTGAGCTTCGCCTATGGGCGCCGCGCGGTCCTCAAGGGGATCTCGATGCGCGTGCCCCGCGGCAAGGTGGTCGCCATCATGGGCGCGTCCGGCAGCGGCAAGACGACGCTCCTGCGCATCATCGGCGGGCAGTTGAAGCCCGCCCGCGGCGCGGTGCGCGTCGCCGGCCGGGCGGTGCACGAGCTCGACCCCGAGGCGCTCTACGCGATGCGCCGCAAGATGAGCATGCTGTTCCAGTTCGGCGCGCTTTTCACCGACATGAGCGTCTTCGAGAACGTCGCTTTCCCGCTGCGCGAGCATACGAAACTCCCCGAAGCGATGATCCGCGACCTCGTGCTGATGAAGCTGGAGGCCGTCGGCATGCGCGGGGCGCATCTGCTTCGCCCGTCGGAACTCTCCGGGGGCATGGCGCGGCGCGTGGCGCTTGCGCGCGCCGTGGTCCTCGACCCGATGCTCGTGATGTACGACGAGCCCTTCGCGAGCCTGGACCCGATCGCGCTCGCGGTGGTCGGCCAGCTCGTGCGCAAGCTGAACGACGCGCTCGGCTCGACCTCGATCATCGTCACCCACGACGTGCTCGAATCGCTGCGCATCGTCGATTACCTCTACTTCATCTCCGAGGGCGTGATCGTGGGGGAAGGCACGCCGGAGGAAGTGCGCCGCTCCGACCTGCCGTACGTGCGCCAGTTCGTGCGCGGCGAGACCGAGGGTCCGGTGCCGTTCCACTATCCCGCGAAGCCCTACGCGCAGGACGTCGGCCTCGGGAAGGCGCGCGCGCGTGCTTGACGTCCGCAAGCCCCTCGCGCGCCTCGGCGCCAACGTCGTGAACGGCATCTGGCGCCTGGGCTCCATGGCGCGCTTCTTCGCGCTCGTGCTCGCCTCGTCGGGGACGAGCTTCGGGCGCTTCCGGCTGGTGATGCGCGAGGTGTACTTCAGCGGCGTGCTCTCGCTCATCATCATCATCGTGTCGGGGCTTTTCGTCGGCATGGTGCTGGGGCTGCAGGGCTACCAGACGCTGCAGAAATACGGCGCTACCGAATCGATCGGGGTCCTCGTCGCGCTCTCGCTCGTGCGCGAGCTGGGGCCGGTGGTCGCCGCTCTCCTCTTCGCCTCCCGCGCGGGCAGCGCCATCACCGCGGAGATCGGGCTCATGAAGACCACGGAGCAGCTCACCGCGATGGACATGATGGCGGTCTCGCCCATGGCGCGCGTGATCGCGCCGCGCTTCTGGGCGGGCATCATCTCGATGCCGATCCTGTCACTCCTCTTCTCCGCGATGGGGGTTTTCGGCGGCTACATCGTGGGCGTGGTGATGATCGGCGTGGACAACGGCGCCTTCTGGTCGCAGATGCAGGCGGCGGTGGACTTCCGGTATGATGTTTTGAACGGCTTGGTGAAGGCATTCGTGTTCGGCATCGCCGTCGCCGTCATCGCCACCTTCGAGGGTTACGACGCCCCGCCGACGGCCGAAGGCGTCTCGGGCGCCACCACGCGAACCGTCGTCACTTCCGCGCTCATGATCCTCGCCCTCGATCTCGTGCTCACGGCGTTCATGCTGCGCGCCGAACATTGAACTGACCCGACTATGGAAAGAACGACGATCGACCTGTGGTTCGGAGCCTTCGTGACGGCGGGCTTCGTGGCGCTGCTGGTGCTCGCGCTCAAGGTCGGTAACCTCGGCGCCGAGCGCGCCACCGAGACCTACCGCGTCGAGGCGCGCTTCGACAACATCGGCGGCCTCAAGGTGCGTGGACCCGTGAGGAGCTCGGGCGTGCTCGTCGGACGCGTGGCCGACATCAAATTCGACAACGAGCGCTTCCAGGCGCAGGTCACCATGGCGCTCGACAAGCGCTACACCTTCCCCAAGGACACGGTCGGCGCGATCCTCACCTCGGGCCTGCTCGGCGAGACTTACATCGGCCTGGACGCGGGCGGCGACGACAAGAAGCTCGTCTCCGGAGATCGCATCACCATCACGCAGTCGGCGGTGGTGCTGGAGAAGCTGATCGGGCAATTCCTCTTCAGCAAGGCGCAGGATTCCGGATCGAGCGCCCCGGCGAGCGCCCCGGCGAGCGCGCCGGCCGCGGCGAAGAAGTAGTCCACCGGAACCGTCCTCGGCGCGTTGAGGTCGAACCGGGTTCACGCACCCACCCACAGGAAAATCCCCATGCTCCGCATCCTCGCCACGATCATCGCGGCGCTCCTCCCGGCGCTCGCCGCCGCCCAGGAGGCTCCCGACGCGCTCGTGAAGCGCACCACCGACGAATTGCTCGCGATCGTGAAGACCGACAAGGACCTGGCCGCGGGCAACCGCGACAAGGTGGTCGCGCTCGCCGAAGAGAAGGTGCTGCCGCACTTCGACTTCGAGCGCATGACGCGCCTGGCGGTGGGGCGCAACTGGAACCAGGCGAGCGACGCGCAGAAGCAGGCGCTGGTAAAGGAATTCCGCACGCTTCTCGTGCGCACCTACTCGAGCTCGATCTCCGCCTATCGCAACCAGACGATCGACGTGAAGCCCACCCGGCTCGCCGCGGGCGACAAGGACGCGACCGTGCGCCCCGCGGTGATCCAGCAGGGCGGCCCTCCCATCCCCATCGACTACTCGATGCAGAAGACCGACGCCGGCTGGAAGGTCTACGACGTGGTGATCGACGGCGCCTCGCTCGTGACGACGTATCGCGGCACGTTCAACGACCAGGTGCAGAAGGGCGGCATCGACGGGCTGCTGAAGACGCTGCAGGAGCGCAACCACTCGCCCGAACCGGCCAAGTCGCCCGCGAAGAAGTGAGCGCCGCCGCCTCGAGCGAAGTGCTCGCGCTCACCGGCGAGCTCTCCTTCGACACCATTCCGCAGGTGCTCGAGGAGAGCGCGGCCTACGCGGCGCGCACCGACCTGCCGCAGCGCCTCACGATCGACTTCGCCGCGGTCACCGGAGTCGACTCCTCCGCGGTGGCCCTCCTCCTCGACTGGCGCCGCATGGCCGTGCAGCGCGGCAAGACGCTCGTCTTCGTGAACCTCCCCGCCAACCTCACCGCGCTTGCTGAGCTCTACGGGGTGGCCGACCTGATCCAGCCCCACCAGGCGTGAGTCCCCGCGCAGCGGTCCAGGCGCGCGGGGTCGAGAAGCGCTACGGCCCGGTATGTGCGCTCGCGGGCGTCTCGCTCGAGGTCCACGAAGGCGAATTCTTCGGCCTCCTCGGGCCCAACGGCGCCGGCAAGACCACCCTCATCTCCGCCCTCGGGGGTCTCGTCGTGCCCGATGCGGGCTCGCTCGCGGTGATGGGCCACGACGTCGCGCGCGATTTCCGCGCGGCGCGGATGGCCGTGGGCATCGTGCCGCAGGAGATCGTCTTCGATCCGTTCTTCACGGTGCGCGAGACGCTCGAGATCCAGTCGGGATACTTCGGGCTGCGCGCGAACGGCGCGTGGATCGACGAGCTCCTCGCGCGCCTTGCGCTCGAATCGAAGGCGGACGCCAACATGAGGAGCCTTTCGGGCGGCATGAAGCGCCGCGTCATGGTGGCGCAGGCGCTGGTCCACCGCCCGCCGGTGATCGTTCTCGACGAGCCTACCGCGGGCGTCGACGTGGAGCTGCGCCAGACGCTCTGGGCCTTCATCCGCGGCCTGAACGAGGCGGGGCACACGATCGTCCTCACGACGCACTACCTCGAGGAAGCGCAGCAGCTTTGCTCGCGCATCGCCATGATGAAGGACGGGCGCATCGTCGCGCTCGATTCGATGGCGCGGCTGCTGGCCGAATTCTCCGAGCGCGTGCTGCGCGTGAAGCTGGAGGCGGGCGAGCTCCCGGCCGCGCTCGTGCCGGGCGCCTCGCGCGATTCCTCGGGGTGGTGGCGCATCCCGCTCGCCGACCTGGCCCACGTCGAGGACGCGCTCGCCCACCTGCGCCGCGCCGGCGCGAAGGTGGCGAGCCTGGAGGTGGCCGAGCCCGAGCTGGAGGAAGTCTTCGTGAAGATCATGCGGCGCGAGGACGCGCGCGTCGCCCCATGACGGGCTTTCCCACGCTCCTCTACAAGGAGGTGCTGCGCTTCTGGAAGGTGAGCTTCCAGACGGTGGCCGCGCCCGTGCTCACCACGCTCCTCTACCTCCTCGTCTTCGCGCACGCGCTCGCTGCCCACGTGCAGGCCTTTCCCGGCGTGAGCTACCTCGAGTTCCTCATCCCGGGCCTCGCCATGATGGCGATGCTGCAGAATTCCTTCGCCAACAGCTCCTCGTCGCTCATCCAGTCGAAGATCACCGGCAACATCGTGTTCATCCTGCTGCCGCCGATCTCGGCGGGCGAGATCTTCGCGGCCTACCTGCTCGCCTCGGTGGCGCGCGGGCTGCTCGTGGGCTTGGGGGTCTTCGCGGCGACGTTCTGGATCGTTCCGCTGCCGGTTCGGCACCCGCTCTGGGCCGTGGCTTTCGCGATCGCCGGCTGCGGCATGCTCGGCACCCTGGGCATCATCGCCGGCATCTGGTCGGAGAAGTTCGACCAGCTCGCGGCGTTCCAGAATTTCCTCGTGATGCCGCTCACATTCCTCGCCGGAGTCTTCTATTCGATGCACACGCTGCCGCCCTTCTGGCAGGCGGTCTCGAAGCTGAACCCCTTCTTCTACGCGATCGACGGCTTCCGCTACGGCTTCTTCGGCCAGTCGGACGTCTCGCCCTGGGCGAGCCTCGGCGTTGCGAGCGCCGCCTTCGGTGCCCTATCATTCATCACCTTGCAGCTCCTGCGCTGCGGCTACAAGCTGCGCCACTAGGTCCCCGCCGAAAGCCACCATGGTCGAAGCAAGCTCCATCGAAGATTCCATTCGCGCGGGCCTCGCGTGCACGCACCTCGAGGTGCAGGGCGACGGCGCCCATTTCGAGGCCGTGATCGTGAGCCCGGCCTTCGCGGGGCTCACGCGCGTGCGCCAGCACCAGCTCGTGTACGCGGCGCTCGGCTCTCGCATGCGGGACGAGATCCACGCCCTCTCGATGAAGACCTTCTCGCCCGACGAATGGGCGGCACGCTAGCCCCATGACGCGGCTTCGGCCGGCACCGGAAACCCATGCAGAAACTATCGATTCAGGGCGGCGTGCCGCTGGCGGGCGAGGTGCGCGTCGCCGGCGCCAAGAACGCGGCGCTGCCGATCCTCGCGGCCGCGCTCCTCACGGCCGACACGGTGCGCATCGCCAACCTGCCGGAGCTGAACGACGTTCGCACGATGATCCGGCTCCTCGAGCGCATGGGGGTGAAGGCGAAGCCCGGCAAGAACTGCGTGGAGCTCGCCGCCGACGCGATCGGCGAGCCCTTCGCGCCCTACGACCTGGTGAAGACCATGCGCGCCTCGATCCTCGCGCTGGGCCCGCTCACGGCACGCTTCGGCGAGGCCCGGGTGTCGCTTCCCGGGGGTTGCGCCATCGGCGAGCGCCCGGTGGACCTGCACATCAAGGGCCTCAACGCGATGGGCGCCGAGATCGCGATCGAGTCGGGCAACATCCACGCGACCGCGCAGCGCCTCAAGGGTGCGCGCATCTTCATGGACACGGTCACCGTCACCGGGACCGAGAACCTGATGATGGCCGCGTGCCTGGCCGACGGCGAGACCGTCCTCGAGAACGCCGCGCGCGAGCCCGAGGTGGTGGACCTCGCACGCTGCCTCCTCGGGATGGGCGCGCGCGTCTCGGGCCACGGCACGGACGTGATCGTGATACAGGGCGTGGAGAAATTGCATGGCGTCGACCATTCCGTGATGCCCGATCGAATCGAGGCGGGCACCTTCCTCGTGGCGGCGGCGGCGACGCGCGGCAGCATCACGCTCCTCGACGCCCCGGTGGCGAGCCTCGACCCGGTGATCCAGAAGCTGCGCGAGGCGGGCGCGGGAATCGCGGTGGGCGAGACCACCGTGCGCATCGCCATGCGCGCGCGGCCCAAGGCGGTGAACCTGCGCACGGCGCCGCACCCCGGGTTTCCCACCGACATGCAGGCGCAGTTCATCGCCATGGACGCGATCGCCGATGGCACCGCGCACGTGGTCGAGACCATCTTCGAGAACCGCTTCATGCACGTGCAGGAGCTGCGCCGCCTCGGGGCCAACATCGACATCGAGGGCAACACCGCGATCATCTACGGCGTCGACTCGCTCACCGGCGCGGCCGTGATGGCGACCGACCTGCGCGCCTCGGCGAGCCTCGTGATCGCAGGCCTCGTCGCCGAGGGCGAGACGGTGATCGACCGCATCTACCACCTCGACCGCGGCTACGAGCACATCGAGGCGCGCCTCGCGTCCCTCGGCGCGCGCATCTCGCGGGTGGGCTGAGCAGGCCATGATCACCCTCGCCCTCGCCAAAGGCCGCATCTTCGAGGAGACGGCGCCGCTCCTCGCCGCCGCCGGCATCCGGCCCTCGGAAGACCCGGAGACCTCGCGCAAGTTGATCCTCGGGACGCAGCGCCCGGACCTGCGCCTGGTGCTGGTGCGCGCCGCCGACGTGCCGACCTACGTGCAGTACGGCGCCGCGGACCTCGGCGTGGCAGGCCGCGACATCCTCGCCGAGCACGGCGGCCAGGGCCTGTACCAGCCGCTCGACCTGGGCATCGCGAAATGCAGGATGGTGGTCGCCGTCCCGGAAGGCTTCGACTACGCCGCCGCGGTGAAGCAGGGCGCGCGGCTTCGCGTCGCCACCAAGTACATCGGCACGGCGCGCGAGCACTTCGCCGCCAAGGGCGTGCACGTGGACCTCATCAAGCTCTACGGCTCCATGGAGCTCGCGCCGCTCGTGGGCCTCGCCGACGCGATCGTCGACCTGGTGGACACGGGCAACACGCTGAAGGCGAATCGCCTGCGCGTGGTCGAGGAGATCATGCCGATCTCCTCGCGCCTCATCGTGAATCCGGCGTCGATGAAGTTGAAGCGCGAGGCCATCGCGCCGCTCATCGAGGCGCTGGGGGCGGCTGCCCGTGGCTGAAGTGCGCCGGCTCTCGTCCTCGGCGCCGGGCTTCGCCGCGGAGCTGGAAAGGCTCCTCGCCTTCGAGGGCGCTCAGGACGGGGGCGTCGATCGCGTGACCGCCGCGATCCTCGATGACGTGCGCGCGCGCGGCGACGCGGCGCTCCTCGAGTACACGGCGCGCTTCGATCGCTGGACGCCCGGGGCGGCCGCGCAGCTCGTCGTCCCGATGGACGCGGCGCGCGCCGCGCTTGCGAGCCTCGCCGCGCCGCAGCGCGAGGCGCTCGAAGCCGCCGCCTCGCGCATCCGCGCCTTCCACGAGCGCCAGCGGCAGGAATCGTGGCGCATGGAGACGGGCGACGGCACCGTCCTCGGCCAGCAGGTGACGCCGCTCGATCGCGTGGGACTCTACGTGCCCGGCGGCAAGGCGGCCTATCCGTCGTCGGTGCTGATGAGCGCGGTGGCGGCGAAGGTGGCCGGCGTGGGCGAGCTCATCATGACGACGCCCACCCCGGGCGGTGAAATCAACGGGCCTGTGCTCGCGGCCGCGGCGCTCGCGGGCGTCGATCGCATCGTGCGCGTGGGCGGCGCGCAGGCGGTCGCGGCGCTCGCCTTCGGCACCGCCACGGTTCCCGCGGTCGACAAGATCGTGGGCCCGGGCAACGCCTACGTCGCCGCGGCCAAGCGCCGCGTCTTTGGGCGGGTCGGCATCGACATGGTCGCGGGGCCCTCGGAGGTGCTGGTGATCGCCGATGCGAGCGCGCACGCCGACTGGGTCGCGATGGACCTCTTCTCGCAGGCCGAGCACGACGAGATCGCGCAGGCGATCCTCGTGAGCCCCGATGCGGCGCTCATCGACCGCGTCGCCGCTTCCATGCGCCGGCAGCTGGAGGAGATGCCGCGGCGCGCCATCATCGAGGCGTCGCTCGCCGCGCGCGGGGCGATGATCCACGTGCGCGACCTCGCCGAGGCGTGCGAGCTCGCCAACCGCATCGCCCCCGAGCACCTGGAGCTCGCCGTGGCGGATCCGGAAAGCCTGCTCGCGAAGATCCGCCACGCGGGCGCGATCTTCCTCGGCCACTACGCCTCGGAATCCCTGGGCGACTACTGCGCCGGGCCCAACCACGTGCTGCCCACCTCGCGCACGGCGCGCTTTTCCTCGCCGCTCGGCGTCTACGACTTCCAGAAGCGATCGAGCGTGATCGGCGCCACGCCCGAGGCCGCGCGCACTCTGGGCCGGATCGCCGCGATCCTCGCGCGGGCCGAAGGCCTCGAGGCCCACGCGCGCAGCGCCGAATGGCGGATGAAGTGAAGACGCCCGCGAGCCTGGTGCGCGAGGAGATCCGCGCGCTCGCCGCCTACCACGTGGCGCCGGCGCGGGGCATGGTGAAGCTGGACGCGATGGAGAATCCCTACACGCTTCCCGCGGACATCGCCGAGGGGCTCGCGCGGCGCCTGGCGCAAGTCGCCGTGAACCGCTATCCCGATCCCACCGCCGCCGGTTTGAAGGCGAGCCTCCGGGAGGCGATGAAGGTCGACCCTTCGCTCGACATCCTCTTGGGCAACGGCTCCGACGAGATCCTGCAGATCGTGACGGTCGCCCTCGCGCGTCCCGGGGCCACGGTGCTCGCGCTGGAGCCTTCGTTCGTGGTCTACCGCATGGCGGCGATCGCGGCGGGGATGCGCTACGTGGGTGTGCCGCTCGCCGCGGACTTCAGCCTCGACGAGGCGGCATTGCTCGCCGCGATCGAGCGCGAGCGCCCGGCGCTCACCTGGATCGCGTACCCGAACAATCCCACCGGCAACCTGTTTCCACGCGAGGCGATCCTCAGCGCGGTCGAGGCCTCGCCCGGCCTCGTCGCCGTGGACGAGGCGTACTACGCGTTTTCCGCGGGCGCGTCGATGCTCGCCGACGTGGGGCGGCACCCGAACCTCATCGTGGTGCGCACCGTCTCGAAACTCGGGCTCGCGGGGCTGAGGCTCGGGCTCGCCATCGGCTCGCGCGAGTGGCTGCACGAGTTCGAGAAGCTGCGCATGCCCTACAACGTGGGCTCGCTCAACGCCGCGGCGGGCGAATACCTGCTGGGCGAGCGCGCCGCCCTCGAGCGCCAGGTGGCCGCGATCCTCGCCGAGCGCTCGCGGCTCGAGGGCGCGCTCGACGCGCTCGCCGACGTGAAGCGCTTCCCCTCGGCGGCCAACTTCATCCTCGTGCGCGTGCCCGACGCTCCGCGCGCCTTCGAGGCGCTGCGGCAGCGTGGTATATTGGTTCGCACATTCCACGGCTCGCATCCCCTGCTCGCCAACTGCTTGAGGCTCACGGTCGGAACTCCCGACGAGAACACGAGAATGCTCGAGGCGCTCGCCCTCGGCTGATCCCATGCGCAAGGCAGAAATCCAGCGCGACACCAAGGAAACCCAGATCAAGGTCGCGGTCGACCTCGACGGCCGCGGCGACTCGCAGCTTGCCTCGGGAATCCCCTTCCTCGACCACATGCTCGACCAGGTGGCGCGCCACGGTGCGCTCGACCTCACGGTGAACGCGAAGGGCGACCTGCACATCGACGCCCACCACACCGTGGAGGACATCGGCATCACGCTCGGCATGGCGGTGGCCAAGGCGCTCGGCGACAAGAAGGGCATTCGCCGCTACGGCCATGCCTATGTTCCGCTCGACGAAGCGCTGTCGCGCGCCGTGGTGGACTTCTCCGGGCGCCCCGGCCTCGAGTTCCACGTCGATTACCGGCGCGCGCGCGTGGGCGAGTTCGACGTCGACCTCACGCACGAATTCTTCCAGGGCTTCGTGAACCACGCGCACGCGACGGTCCACATCGACAACCTGCGCGGGGACAACGCCCACCACCAGGCCGAGACGGTCTTCAAGGCGTTCGCGCGCGCGCTGCGCATGGCGGTCGAGCCGGATCCGCGCGCCGCGGGCGTCATCCCTTCCACCAAGGGAGCCCTCTAAGCCCGGGATTCCGGGCCTCGCGCCGTGCGCCTTACGCCCCCATGAGCCAACGCATCTCGATCGTCGACTACGGCATGGGCAACCTGCGCTCGGTGCAGAAGGCGCTGCAGCACGCCGCGCCCGGAGCCGAAGTCGCGATCACCTCCGACGCCGCGGTGATCCGGGCGGCCGACCGCGTGGTGTTTCCCGGGCAGGGGGCGATGCCCCATTGCATGAGGAGCCTCGCCGAGCACGGCCTGGGCGACGCAGTCGCCGAGGCGGCGCGCTCCAAGCCCTTCCTGGGGCTATGCATCGGCCAGCAGATGCTGTTCGAATGCAGCGCCGAGGGCGACACGCCGGGCCTCGCGCTCCTCGCCGGGCGAGTGGTCGGATTCGATCGCAAGGCCGGCCTCAAGATCCCGCACATGGGATGGAACGAGGTCTGGCAACGCATGCCGCATCCGCTCTGGAAGGGCATCGCCGACGGCGAGCGATTCTATTTCGTGCACAGCTACTACTGCGAGCCCACCGACGAGGCGCTCACCGCCGCTTCCACGCGCTATCCCGCAGACTTCTCCTCCGCCATCGCGCGGGAGAACCTTTTCGCAACGCAGTTCCATCCCGAGAAGAGCGCCGCCGCAGGGCTCGCGCTCCTTCGCAACTTCGCCACCTGGGATCCTTGAGGGCCCCGCATCGCCATGATGATCATTCCCGCGATCGACTTGAAAGACGGCCACTGCGTGCGCCTCGAGCAGGGGCGCATGGAATCGGCCACCGTGTTCTCCACCGAGCCGGGAAAAGCCGCGGCGCAGTGGGCGGCCAAGGGCGCGCGCCGCCTGCACGTGGTCGACCTGAACGGCGCGGTCGCGGGCAAGCCCCGCAACGAGGCCGCCGTGAAGGACATCATCGCCGCGGTGGATTCCGACATCCCGGTGCAGCTGGGTGGGGGCATCCGCGACCTGGACACCATCGAGCGCTACCTCGACGACGGGGTGTCGTTCGTGATCATCGGCACCGCCGCGGTGAAGAATCCCGGCTTCCTGCACGAGGCGTGCGACGCGTTCCCCGGCCACATCATCGTCGGCCTCGACGCCAAGGACGGCAAGGTTGCCACCGACGGCTGGTCGAAGCTCACCGGCCACGACGTGGTGGACCTCGCCAAGCGCTTCCAGGATTACGGCGTCGAGGCGGTGATCTACACCGACATCGGGCGCGACGGCATGATGACCGGCGTCAACATCGCGGCCACGGTGCGCCTCGCGCAGGCGCTCACCGTCCCCGTCATCGCGAGCGGTGGCCTCACCAGCCTCGACGACGTGAAGGCGCTCCTCGCGGTCGAAGCCGAGGGAATCGCCGGCTGCATCGCCGGGCGCGCCATCTACGAGGGCAAGCTCGATTTCGCCGCGGCGATGAAGCTCGCCGACGGCGAGGCGTGAGTGGCGCTCGCCAAGCGCATCAGTCCCTGCCTCGACGTCCACGCCGGCCGCGTGGTGAAGGGCGTGAAGTTCGTCGAGCTGCGTGACGCGGGCGACCCGGTCGAGGTCGCGCGCAGGTACGATGCCGCGGGCGCCGACGAGATCACCTTCCTCGACATCACCGCGTCGAGCGACGCGCGCGACACGATGGTCGAGGTGATCGAGAGGGTCGGCGACGAGGTCTTTATCCCGCTCACCGTGGGCGGCGGAGTGCGCTCCATCGAGGACGTTCGCAAGCTGCTGAACGCGGGCGCCGACAAGGTGAGCATCAACACGGCCGCCGTGGAGAATCCGGACCTGGTGAGCGGCGCGGCCGAGCGCTTCGGCTCGCAGGCGATCGTGGTCGCGATCGACGCGCGCGCCGCGGCGCCGGGAAAGTGGGAGGTCTACACGCACGGCGGGCGCAAGGCGCGCGGGCTCGATGCCGTAGAATGGGCGCGTGAGGTGACGCGCCGCGGCGCGGGCGAAATCCTCCTCACCAGCATGGATCGCGACGGCACCCAGAGCGGCTTCGACCTCGCCCTCACGCGCGCAGTGTCCGAGGCGGTGGCGGTCCCGGTGATCGCGAGCGGCGGCGTGGGCTCCCTCGAGCACCTGGCGCTCGGCATCGAGGAGGGGCGAGCCGACGCGGTGCTCGCGGCCTCGGTGTTCCATTTCGGCACCATCACCATCCCCGAGGCGAAGCGCTTCCTCGCCGCACGCGGAATCGAGATGCGACTGTGAACGACGACTGGATCGAAAGCGTTGCGTGGAATGCCGAGGGACTCGCGCCCGCGGTGGCGCAGGACGCGTCCTCGGGCGAAGTGCTGATGCTCGCGTGGATGAACCGCGAGTCGCTCGCGCGCACGGTCGAGTCGGGCGAGGCGCACTACTGGTCGCGCTCGAGGAAGTCGCTCTGGAAGAAAGGTGCGACGTCGGGCCACGTCCAGCGTGTGCTGGAAGTGCGCCTGGACTGCGACGCCGACGCGCTCCTCCTGCGCGTGGAGTCGGTCGCCGGCGTCGCGTGCCACACGGGCCGGCGGCGCTGCTTCTTCAACCGCCTCGAGGGCGATGGGCCGCACCGGCACTGGGCGGTCACGGACGCGGTGCTCTCGGGTCCGGAGGCAAACGCCGATGGCTGATCGCGACATCCTCGAGCGCCTCGAGGCGGCGATCGCATCGCGCCGCGGCGCCGACCCGTCGACCTCGTACGTGGCCTCGCTCCACGCGAAGGGACTCGACCAGATCCTCAAGAAGGTGGGGGAGGAGGCGGTGGAGACCGTGATCGCCGCCAAGGGCGGCGATCACGGCGAGATCGTGCGCGAGGCCGCGGACCTCTGGTTCCACTGCATGGTGATGCTCGCGTGGCACGCGATCCCGGTGGGCGAGGTGCTCGCCGAGCTCGAGCGGCGCGAGGGGCGTTCCGGCATCGAGGAGAAGGCCTCCCGATCGAAAGGACGATGATGGCGAGCTGCATTTTCTGCAGGATCGTGGCGGGCGAGATCCCGAGCCGCAAGCTGTACGAGGACGACGACATGCTCGCCTTCCACGACATCAACCCGGTGGCGCCGGTGCACTTCATGATCATCCCGAAAAAGCACCTCGATTCGCTCGCGCACGCGACCGACGAGGATGCCGAGGTGCTCGGAAAGATGCTGTCGAAAGCGGGGCGCCTCGCGAAGGCCGCGGGCGCCGCGGATGGCTTCCGGACCATCATCAACACGGGGCGGGTCGGCAGGCAGGACGTGTATCATTTGCATATCCACGTCATCGGCGGCCCCGACCCTCTTCCGCGCATGATCGCGAAGGAATGAGCGGCGCGGGGCGCGCGGCTTTACCAGGAGAATTCAATGGGTTCATTCAGTATCTGGCATTGGTTGATCGTGCTGGTCATCGTGCTGCTCATCTTCGGCACCAAGAAGCTTCGCAACATGGGCGCGGACCTCGGCGGGGCGGTGAAGGGCTTCAAGGAAGGCATGAAGGGCGACGAAGACAAGCGTCCCGCGGGCGAGATCACCGCGTCGGGCTCGACCATCGAAGGCGAGATCAAGGAAAAACAGAAGAGTTGAGCGAGCAGGCCCGAGCGGGGCTCATGCCACGCGCCTTCTGCCGCCTCATGCCTCGCGCCTAGGCCCATGTTCGACATCGGGTTCTCCGAGCTCATGGTTTGCGCGGTCGTGGCGCTCGTCGTCATCGGCCCCGAGCGCCTGCCCAAGGTGGCGCGCACGCTGGGCGTGCTCTTCGGCCGCCTGCAGCGCTACGTGACCCAGGTGAAAGCCGACATCAACCGCGAGATGGACTTGGCCGAGCTGGGCAAGGTGAAGAGCGAGTTCGAGAGCGCGGCGCGCTCCTTCCAGTCCGAGGTGCAGTCCAAGGCGAGCGAGGTGGAGCGCGAGATGCGCGATGCGCACGCTTCCATAGAACGCACGCTCGACGGCGTGACCGAGACCGCGCCTGCGCCCGCATCGCCCGAGACAACCGAGGCGCCCGCGTCCGCCGCCCATGAGCCCTCGCCGCAGCTGGAGCTCGGCATCGAGGAGCCCGCGCCCCACCCGCAACGCGAGCCGGGCGCGCGATGACCGAGAGCCAGGAAACCTTCCTCTCGCACCTGATCGAGCTGCGCGAGCGGCTGGTGCGCTCGATCATCGCCCTCGCGATCGCGTGCATCCCCACGCTCTACTTCAGCGCCGAGCTCTACGACGTGCTCGCCCATCCTCTCATTGCGAGCCTGCCGCAGGGCTCCCGCATGATCGCGACCGGCGTCATCACGCCGTTCCTCATCCCCATGAAGATCGCGTTCATGGCGGGCTTCCTCCTGGTGCTGCCGTACGTGATCTACCAGGCATGGGCGTTCGTGGCCCCGGGCCTCTACTCCCACGAGAAGAAGCTGGTCCTGCCGCTCGTGGTGAGCAGCACGGTGCTCTTCGTGCTGGGAATGCTCTTCTGCTACTTCATTGTGTTCGGGAAGGTGTTCTCCTTCATCGCGACCTTCGCGCCGAAGAGCATCTCGGTCGCGCCGGACATCGAGGCCTACTTCAACTTCGTGCTCGGCATGTTCATGGCCTTCGGCCTCGCCTTCGAGGTGCCCGTGGTCGTGGTGGTGCTGGTGATCACCGGGCTCGTGAGCGTGGAGCAGCTGCGCGAGTGGCGCGGCTACGTGGTGGTGGCGATCTTCGTGGTCGCCGCCGTGGTGACGCCGCCGGACGTGGTCTCGCAGATCGCGCTCGCGCTCCCCATGTGCCTCCTGTACGAGATCGGCATCCTCGTCGCGCAGACGGTTTCGCGCCGGCGCAAGGAAGCGGGCCTGGGAGAATCGCGCGAGTAGGCTTCAGCGCTCCTCGGAGCGCGGCCGCGGGCGGCGCTTGCCCACCATCACCTCGAGCGTCAACTCCTGGTTGCGGCGCAGCACCCTCACGGCCACGGTCTTTCCGGGCGGGACGGCGGCGATCGCCTTGAGCGTGGTGCCTACGTCGACCACGGTGCCGCCCGCTACGGCGACGATCACGTCGCCCAGCTTCATGCCGCTTCGCTCCGCGGGGCTGCCGCGCTCGATCGCGCCGACGATGGCCCCGCGCGTGCCCTTCAATCCCAGGGACTCGGCGAGCTCCGGGCTGATGTCGGCGACCTCGACCCCGAACCAGCCGCGCGTGACGCTGCCGGTCTCGATGATCTGCTCCATCACTTTCTTCGCGAGGCTCACCGGGATCGCGAAGCCGATGCCCTGGTAGCCGCCCGAGCGCGAGAAGATGAGCGTGTTGATGCCGATCAGGTTGCCGTTGGTGTCGACCAGCGCGCCGCCCGAATTGCCCGGGTTGATGGCGGCGTCGGTCTGGATGAAGCTGCCGAAGGGGCTCGCGTTGCCGATCTCGCGGCCGGTCGCGCTGATGATGCCCATGGTGACGGTCTGCCCGACGCTGAACGGGTCGCCGATCGCGAGGACGATGTCGCCCACGCTCGCCTGCTCGGAGATGCCGAACGTGATCGGCGTGAGGCCGGTCGCCGGCACGCGCACGACCGCGAGGTCGGTATCGGGGTCGGTGCCGACGATCTTGCCGGCGAGCGTGCGCCCGTCGGCGAGCGTCACCTGGATGTCGGTCACGCCTTCGACCACGTGCTCGTTGGTGAGGATGTAGCCCTCGCGGCTCACGATCACCCCGGAGCCGAGCGACAGCTGGGTCTCCGGCGCGATGTTGAAGCGCTCGCCGAAGAAGCGCTGGAAGGCCGGATCCTCCAGGAGCGGATTGCGGCTGCGGACCTGGCGTGTCGCCGAGATATTCACCACGGAAGGCGTGGCCTTCCTGGCGGCGTCGCTGAACGAGTATCGCGGCGGCGGCCCGCCGGCCTGCGACAGGACCGGGCCGCCGGGCGCGGCCTCGCGGACCTCGACCACCTGGGTGCGCCACGAGAGCCACCCGGGCTTCACCAGGCTCACCACGAAGATCGCTGCCAGGGTGAGCGTGACGGCCTGGGCGAAGAGAAGCCAGAGCTTGCGCATCCCTCCTATTTTCTCACAAGGGCATCGCGGATCTCGCGCAGCAGGACCACGTCTTCGGCGGGCTGGGGGGCGAGCGCGGGCGGCTGTCGGCGCAACTTGTTGATCTGGCGGACCATGAGGAACACCACGAAGGCGAGGATCACGAAGTTGAAGACGATGTTCACGAAGTTGCCCCATGCGATCACCGGGACGCCCGCCTTGCGCAGCGCCTCCACCGTCATGGGAATGCCCGCGGGCACCGGCCCCAGAGCGTAGAAGTGGTTGGCGAAGTCCATGCCGCCGGTCAACTTGCCGATCACCGGCATGATGAGGTCGGTCACCAGGGAGTCGACGATCTTGCCGAAGGCGGCGCCGATGATCACGCCGACGGCGAGGTCGACGACGTTGCCCTTTACCGCGAATTCCTTGAATTCCGACGCGAAGCTCATGAGGGGTGTCTCCTGGGGGGAAAGCGCAATCTAGGAGGCGCGCGCGGGTTCGTCAATGCGCTTTCGCACGCCGGGCTTTAAGTCGAGGCGCCAAATCCGCTAAAATGTTCAATTGACCGCGTTCCCCGCGCCCCCCTTTCCCCAGATCCCCGCGCAATGACCGCCATCGTCCGAGACAACGTCGACGAAAAAAGACGACGCCTGCTGCTTATCGCCACCTCCGCCGCGGCCGGGGTGGCCGGCGCGGGAGTGGCCGTACCGTTCCTCGCCAGCTGGCTGCCGAGCGCCCGCGCCCTGGCGGCGGGCGCCCCCGTCGAAGCCAACATATCCAAGGTCGAGCTCGGGCAGCAGATCACCATCGAGTGGCGTGGAAAGCCCGTCTGGATCCTGATGCGCACCCCCGAGATGCTCGCCATCCTTCCGAACCACGACGCCGCCCTGGTCGATCCCCTGTCCAAGGATTCCCAGCAGCCCACCTATGTGAAGAACCCGGGACGATCCATCAAACCCGAGGTCTTCATCGCCGTGGGGATTTGCACGCACCTGGGCTGCTCGCCCACGCTGAAGAAGGAGATCGGCGCCGCCTCGGACATGGGCGCGGACTGGCCCGGCGGCTACTTCTGCCCGTGCCACAACTCGCGCTTCGACCTCGCCGCGCGGGTCTTCAAGGGTTCGCCCGCGCCGACGAACCTGGTGATCCCTCCGCACCGCTACGTGACCGACGCGGTGGTGGTGGTCGGCGAAGACCCGAAGGGAGCGTGACATGGCCGTCATGAACAAGCCTCCCGTCACCGGAGCCGGCCGCTTCAACGGGGTCCTCACCTGGGTCGACCAGCGCTTCCCGCTGGTGCGCATGTGGCAGGAGCAGCTCTCCGAGTACTACGCGCCGAAGAACTTCAACTTCTGGTACTACTTCGGCTCGCTCGCGCTCCTGGCGCTGGTGATCCAGATCGCCTCGGGCATCTTCCTCACCATGAACTACAAGCCCGACGCCGCGACGGCGTTCGCGTCGGTCGAGTACATCATGCGCGACGTGCCCGGCGGCTGGCTCATCCGCTACATCCACTCGACCGGCGCGTCGATGTTCTTCATCTGCGTGTACCTGCACATGGCGCGCGGGCTCATGTACGGCTCGTATCGCAAGCCGCGCGAGCTGATCTGGATCTTCGGGGTGATGATCTACCTCGCGCTGATGGCCGAGGCGTTCTTCGGCTACCTGCTGCCGTGGGGCCAGATGTCCTACTGGGGCGCGCAGGTGATCATCAACCTGTTCGGCACCATCCCCTTCATCGGCGAGGCGCTCGCCGTCTGGATCCGCGGGGACTACAACGTTTCGGACGCGACCCTCAACCGGTTCTTCGCGCTGCACGTGATCGCGCTGCCGCTCGTGCTCCTGGGGCTGGTCGCCGCGCACCTCACGGCGCTCCACGAGGTCGGCTCGAACAATCCGGACGGCGTCGAGATCTTCGACAACATCGACCCGGTGAGCGGCCACCCGGTGGACGGCATCCCGATGCACCCGTACTACACGGTCAAGGACATCGTCGGCGTGGCGGTCTTCCTCCTCGTCTTCTCGGCGATCATCTTCTTCGGCCCGGAGATGGGCGGCTACTTCCTCGAGGCGAACAACTTCATCCCCGCCGACCCGCTGAAGACGCCGGCGCACATCGCGCCGGTGTGGTACTTCACTCCGTTCTACGCGATGCTTCGCGCGGTGCCGCCGATGTTCAACTCGCAGTTCCCCGGCGTGGCGGTGATGGGCGCGGCCACCCTCATCCTCTTCATCCTGCCGTGGCTGGACCGTGGCAAGGTGAAGTCGATCCGCTACCGCGGCCCCAGGTACAAGGCCTGGTTCGCGGTCTTCGTGTTCTCGTTCCTCGTGCTGGGCTACCTGGGCGTCGAGCCCACGACAGTCTGGGGCGAGTTCGGCAAGGGCCTGCCGGTCGTCGGCGGCGACTACGTCGCGCTTTGGGTGGCCCGAGTGCTCACCCTCGCCTATTTCCTCTTCTTCCTGCTCATGCCGTGGTACACCGCGAACGACAAGGAAAAGCCCGAACCGAAAAGGCTGACCTGGTGATGAAAAAGATCTTCGCGCTGCTCGTCGCCCTGGCGCCCCTTTTCTGCACCGCGAGCGAGGCGGGCCCCGCGCTCGAGGCGGCACCGATCAACCTCGCCGACAAGATCTCGCTTCAACGCGGCGCCGCGGCCTTCGTGAACCACTGCCTCAACTGCCATTCGGCGAGCGCGATGCGCTTCGCGCGCCTGGAGGACCTGGGGCTCACCGAGCAGCAGATCCGCGAATACCTCGTCTTTACCGAGGCGAGGGTGGGCGACACCATGGCCGTCGCCATGGACCCGAAGGTGGCGAAGGCCGCGTTCGGGGTCGTGCCCCCGGACCTCTCGCTCGCCGCGCGATCGAGGAGCCCCGACTGGCTCTACACCTACCTGCGCGGCTTCTACCGGGATGCGGATTCGAAGAGCGGGTGGAACAATACGGTCTTTCCGAACGTCGCCATGCCGCACGTGCTGTGGGAGTACCAGGGCACCCAGGCGCTCCAGGTCGACGAGAAGATGGACCCGCATACCGGCGACATGAAGGTGAGCTCGAAGCTCGTCCTCGAGCGCCCCGGCAAGCTGTCGCGGCTCGAATACGACCAATACGTCGCGGACATCGTGAATTTCCTCACCTACATGTCCGAGCCCGCACAGACGAGCCGCAGGCATTGGGGCATCCTCGTGCTCTTCTTCCTCGCCGGCTTCTTCGTTCTCGCGCTGCTGCTCAAGCAGGAATACTGGAAAGACGTCCGCTAGGCGGACCACGCGTCGCGCGCCGATGCGAACTCAGGGGTAAACAAGAAATGATGACGCTCTATTCGGGGATCACCGATCCCTTCAGCCACCGATGCCGCATCGTGCTCTACGAGAAGGGGATGGACTTCGAGATCATCGACGTCGACCTCATGAACAAGCCCGAGGACCTCGCGGTGATGAACCCGTACAACCGCACGCCGGTCCTGGTGGAGCGCGACCTCGTCCTCTACGAGTCGAACATCATCAACGAGTACATCGACGAGCGCTTCCCGCACCCGCAGCTCATGCCCGCCGATCCCGTGATGCGCGCGCGCGCGCGCCTCTTCCTGTACCGCTTCGAGCAGGAGCTCTTCAACCACGTGCAGACGCTCGAATCGGGCACCCAGAAGGCCCAGGAGAAGGCGCGCCTCTACATCCGCGAGAACCTGATCCAGATCGCGCCGATCTTCGTGAAGCAGAAGTACATGCTGGGCGAGGAGTTCTCGATGCTCGACGTGGCCATCGCGCCGCTGCTGTGGCGCCTGGACCACTACCAGGTCCAGCTGAACAAGCAGTCGGCGCCGTTGCTCAAGTACGCCGAGCGGCTCTTTTCGCGCCAGGCCTTCATCGATTCGATGACTGCTTCCGAAAAGGCGATGCGCCGCTAAAGCGGTAAGCTTGTGGCCATGGCCGACGTCTCGACCAAGCCCTATTTCATCCGTGCCATCTATGAGTGGTGCTCGGACTGCGGCTACACGCCGTACCTGAGCGTGCGCGTGGATGAGAAGACGCGCATCCCCATGGAGCACGTGAGGAACGGGGAGATCGTGCTCAACGTGAGCCTGAACGCCACGCGCAACCTCACGATCAACAATGAGCTGATCCAGTTCTCGGCGCGCTTCAACGGCGTGTCGCGCGAGGTGAGCATCCCCGTCGACCGGGTCCAGGGCATCTTTGCCCGGGAGAACGGGCAGGGGGCATTCTTCACCGTGGAGACGCCCGCGGCCCTTGCCGCGGCGAATCCTTCGGTGGCCCCGGTGGTAAATGGCGAATCCGACTCGGAGCCTCCCAAGCCCCCCGCCGCCGGCAGGGCGCGCCTGAAGATCATCAAGTAAGCGTTCACTATTGCCGGCATAGCTCAGCTGGTAGAGCAACCGCCTTGTAAGCGGTAGGTCCCCCGTTCGATTCGGGGTGCCGGCACCCCGCAAGCCTTCAGTGGGATCGTGCCCCGGCCCGCGCCGTTTGGCCGAGGGCTCCGATCTTCGCGAGCAGCTCGATCGCATTGAGCGGCTTCACGAGGTAGTCCTTGGCCCCCTGGCGCAGGCCCCAGATCTTGTCGGATTCCTGGTCCTTGGTGGTGCAGATGAAAACCGGGATGTGCCGGGTGGCTTCCTCGTGCGTGATGACGCGGGTCGCCTGGAACCCGTTGAGCCCCGGCATCACCACGTCCATGAGGATGAGATCGGGCTGCTCGGTCCGCGACCGGTCTATGGCGCTCTCGCCGCTGTCGACGCTCAGCACCTCGTAGCCGCCCTTCTTCAGCACGCCTTCCATGAACGCGCGTTCCGTGGGTGAATCGTCCACCACCATGATTTTCTTGATTGCCATTTGCCGGTCGCTCCGTCTACGTCGTTGCCGCTTGTGGCGGGGTTGATTTGCTCGCAATGTGGTCTGTCACCGCCGCGAGCAGGGCTGCCTTCGTGAACGGCTTGGCGAGATGCTCGCTGGATCCCACCATCCGGGCGCGGGCGCGATCGAACATGCTGTCCTTCGACGAAAGCATGATGATCGGTATCGCGCGATGCCTTGCGCTCTTCTTGATCAGGGAACAGGTCTGATAGCCGTCCAGGCGCGGCATCAGAATGTCCACGAAGATGAGATCGGGTCGTTCCGCCTCGATTTTGAGCAGCGCATCGAAACCGTTCTCGGCCAGGGTCACCCTGCAGCCACCCTGCTCGAGGAAGATCTTCGCGCTGTGACGAATGGTCCTGCTGTCATCGATGACCAGCACGCGGACATCGGCGAGCCCGGAACCCGTCAATGCGCCGGCGCGTTGCCCTGCCGCTGTGCTCAGTTGCACTGCCGCTGTGCTCAAAGGACGCCTGTGGCCTGTGCGGCCGCCGCCCGGCCGGGCGCATGCCCGCCGTTCAGCAGGCGCTCGAGAATGGCGGCCAGCGCTCTCTCGTCGGTTGCGGTCGGCGCAGACCGGGGCGGGAGCGCGGCGGACTCGCGCTTGAGCGGACTTCCATAGCGGGCCTTGAACCCCGGCAGCACGCCCATTTCGGCCAGAAGCGAATTGGCGTGGCTGTAGAGATCCGGCGCAATGTGCAGCAGTACGGGGCCGTAAGCGTTGAACGCCGTGAGCTTTCCCTCGCCGTCGAAGCCGAGCTTGCCGATCGCTTCGAGCAGCGAACAAGCGAAAACGCGCGGCAGGATCGGATTGTTCTCATCGGCGAGCGATTCGACGCCGAGCATTTCGCAAACACGTGCGGAGAGCTGGAACACTTCGGCCGAGGTTTGCTCGCGCAGCCGCGACGCGCACTGGTTGAGCGCGAGGTCGAGCCTGAGGGCAGTGTCATCCAACAGGGACAGATCGTCGAGAGCCAGCGTCCTGGCGAGCGAACTTTCCCCCGGCGCCAATTTCGCGTCGAAGCGCGTGCGCATTTCGCCGATGATGGCGAGCGCGAGGTCGCCCGACTGGCGCGCGAGGGCGACGAGCGCATTGCGCAGGAGCTCGCGCCTGGCGGGGATGGCCTCGGTATGAATCTGGGCGCGAAGCATTTCGCAGACCTCGGGTGTCACGGCGCAAATGTCGGCCGCGAAGGCGGTGGCGAGCATGTCGCGCAACGCGGTGATCGGCGACGGCTCCGCCTTTGCCGCCACGATGCGTGCGGAGTGCTTTCCGGTACGGGTAGTCATAGGAGACCTTTTGGGGCCGCATGGGCGGCCGCTGATGAGCGAGTCTGCGGCCGGCGGCGTCCCGACCTTGCGGCGGAATGCCCTAGAGACCGCTTCCAATTTCATGAAGAGGAACTCAACGTTCGCAGATGAGCTTCAGCATCTGCCTCGCTCTCCGGGCTGTCTGTGCGCGAGCGCACGCCCCTCGCCGAAGGTGTGTCCGGACCGCTCCGGCACGGGGTCTGCGGTGAAGGGAATCAGCTACGATGGGCACCCGCACCTGAGGAGCCGTCATCCATGAAAAAGCTGTTCGGTGCTGCCGTGGCGGTCGCCGCGCTGGCCCTGCAATCCTGCGCGCATTTCTCCGCCGCCCCGGCCGCCGGCAACCCGCAGTCGCTCGCCATGGAGGAATTCATGGTGCCCTCCGACCCGGGCATCCAGCTCTATGTGCGCAACAAGCATCCGCAAGGGGTCGCGCAGTTTCCGGCGTCGAAGGTCGTGCTGTTCGTCCATGGGGCGACCTACCCGGCCGAAACCGCGTTCGACCTGCCTCTGGACGGCCTGTCCTGGATGGACTTCATCGCCCGGCACGGCTACGACGTGTACCTCGTCAACATGCGCGGCTACAGTCGCTCCACCAAACCGCCCGAGATGAGCGAGCCCCCGGAAAAGAACCCCCCGCCGGGACGCATCGATAGCGCCGTAAGGGACGTCGCGGCAGCGGTCGAGTTCATTCGCAAGCGACGCGGCGTGGACAAGGTGAACCTCATCGGATGGTCATGGGGCACCTCGGTCATGGGGAAATACACGACCCTCAACAACGACAAGGTGGAGAAGCTCGTGCTGTATGCGCCGCAGTGGCTGCGCAACACGCCGTCCCTGGTTGCGGGCGGCGGCTCGGGCGCGATCCCGGCGTACAGGACCGTGACCCGCGACGCGGCGAAGGGCCGCTGGCTCACCGGAGTCGCGGCCGACAAGAAGGCGGCCCTCATCCCGCCCGGCTGGTACGAGGCCTGGGAACAAGCGACCTTCTCCACGGACCAGAAGGGGCCGGCGCCCGGCTCGCTGCGCGCCCCAAACGGCGTCGTCGCCGACGGAGCGGAGTTCTGGTCCGCCCAGAAGCCCCTCTACGACCCGGCGCTGATCCGGGTCCCCACGTTCATCGCCCACGCGGAATGGGACGCCGACCTTCCCAGCTACATGCCGCAGCAGTACTTCGCCAAGCTGACCAACGTCCCGTACAAGGCCTTCCTCGAGATCGGCGAGGGCACCCACACGGTGATCATGGAAAAGAACCGCATGCAGCTCTTCCAGGGCGTGCAGGCCTTCCTCGACGGGCGCCTGAAGCCTTAGCCCGCCGGCTCGCGTGCCGCCCGGGGGCCGTTGGCGCGCTCCCGGGCGGCACAGAACCCCCTGTTTTGTTTGCCAGAACCGCCCGATTTAGTGGATAATCGAGAGTTTCGCGGAGAGGTGCCCGAGTGGTTAAAGGGGGCAGACTGTAAATCTGTTGGCCTTGCGCCTACGTTGGTTCGAATCCAACCCTCTCCACCATTGAAATTGACGGGCGACTCCCAAGTGGGCGGGCAGGTCCCGAAAGCGGCGGGTGGGCAGGGCGAAGGGCCTCGCGGGTGTAGCTCAATGGTAGAGCAGAAGCCTTCCAAGCTTACGACGAGGGTTCGATTCCCTTCACCCGCTCCAAGTTTTCAGCCCTTGTAGCTCAGTGGCAGAGCACTCCCTTGGTAAGGGAGAGGTCATGCGTTCAATCCGCATCAAGGGCACCAGGATTTACAGCAGCATCCGGCATGCAGGGACTCACCGAAAAACATTGATTTCCAGGACAAGCGACCATGGCCAAGGGCAAATTCGAGCGTAACAAGCCGCACGTGAACGTGGGCACGATCGGTCACGTCGATCACGGCAAGACGACCTTGACGGCGGCGATGACGCTGGTGCTGTCGAAGAAGTTCGGCGGCGAGGCGAAGGCCTA
>JBBRTF010000026.1:0-64148 GCA_038244725.1 Burkholderiales bacterium | reverse complement strand
AGGACTCATGCACAGCCCAATTCCTGGCGACCATAGCGCGTTGGCCCCACCCCTTCCCATCCCGAACAGGACCGTGAAACGACGCCGCGCCGATGATATTGCGGATTGCCCGTGAGAAAGTAGGTCATCGCCAGGGCCTTATGCAGCAAACGAAAGGGCCACCCCACCAGGGGTGGCCCTTTTGCTTTTTGCGCGGCGGCGTGGAGAATGCGCCATGTCCACGTTCTGGGAGCAGCTGCGCAGCTCGCCCACGCTGAGAGGGGCATTCCTCCTCGCGGTGGTGATCGCCATCGTTTGCGTCGCGGCGACGCTGCCATCCCCGTACGAGTCGCCGCTCGCGGACGCCGGGCGCCTCGCATTCGACGTGCAGATGCGAGCGCTGCGCGAGATTCACCCGCGCCCGGTGGCGGGCGACGTGGTCCTGGTGGGGATCGACGATGCGACCGAAGAGGCGTTCGTCGAGCCGAAGGCGCTCTGGCACCGGCATTTCGCGAGTGCGTATCACGCGCTCGCGCGCGCCAAGCCGCTCGCCGTGGGAGTGGACATCGTCCTTCCGGAGCGCTCGTTCGACGCGATCCTCCCGGGCAGCGATCTCGCCATGATGCGCGGCCTCCTCGACCTCAAGCGCTCCACGTCCCTGGTCCTGGTGCAGACGGTCAACACGCGCGGGGAGCTGGTCGCCGTGCAGCCCAACCTCGGAGGCATCATCGCTCCCGAGAACCTCGGCGTGGACCAGCAGCTGCGCGACCCGGACTCGGTCTGCAGGATTTTCAGCGAGCGCCAGCTCTCCCGCACCGACCGGCCGGTGCCGACGTTCGTCGGTCAACTGCTGCGCGCCATGGGCCGGCCGGTGCAGGAAGGCTTCATCGACTACAGCATCGGGGAGCCGATCGAGTACGTGCCGCTGCACGAGCTCGTCGCCATGGACGAGGCGAGCGTGCGGGAGCGATTCGCGGGCCGCGTCGTCCTCATCGGCAGCCTCATTCGCAGCGTGGACCGCTGGCGCCTGCCGGTAAAGCTCCTCGCGCGCGATCCCGGAGCGGCGCTCGAGGATGGCAAGTTCCGCGGAGCCGACAGGCTCACGTTCGACCAGCCCGGCGTGCTCGTGCACCTGCAGGTGCTGCGCAACCACCTCGCGGGCGGGCTCCTGCATTCCGCGCCCGAAGTCGTCCGATGGCTGCTGGTGGCGCTCGCCATGCTCGCGGTGACGGTGAGCGCGCGGCCCGTAATCGTGCTGGCACTCGCCGTCGCGGTGCCGCTCGCGCTCGCGGCGGCGAGCGTCGCCGCCATCCTTTACGCGCAGCTCCTGCTGCCGCTCGCGTCGATGATCGGCACGTTCTGGATCGCGCTCGTCGCCCGGGGCGTGTTCGACGCCGTGGAGGCGACCGTCGAACGCCTGCGCCTGCAGCAGTCCTTCGCGGGCCAGGTGAGCCCCGCGGTGATGAAGGAGATGCTGGGCGGAACGCTCACGCCCGGTCTGGGCGGCCAGCTTGCCGACGTGTGCGTGCTCTTCAGCGATGTGCGCGATTTCACGACCCTTTCCGAGAAGATGCCCCCCGAGGTCGTGACGACTGTCCTGCAGCGCTACTTCGACCGGATGGTGCATGCTGTGCACCGGTTCGACGGCACCGTTGACAAGTTCATCGGCGATGGCATGATGATTCTCTTTGGGGCACCCCTGAAGCTCGAAGATCCCTGCGGCGACGCGGTGCAATGCGCCCTCGCGATGATGACGGAGCTCGACCGGCTCAATGTCGAATTCGCCCATGAAGGCCTGCCCACACTCACGATCGGGATCGGCATCAACTACGGCAGCGCGACGGTGGGCAACATCGGCTCCTCGGAGCGCCACAACTATTCGGCGATCGGCGACGTGGTGAACGTTGCCGCGCGCGTGGAAGGGCTCACCAAGGATCTCGGCCGCAAGATCGTGATCACGGAGGCGGTGGTCGCGAGGCTCGGCGAGCGCTTCAATTTCGACCCGCTGGGCACGCACAGCGTGAAGGGCCACAGCCCGGTCAAGGTGTGGGGAATTCGCACGGCGCGCGTGGCGCCGGCACGGGCGCAAGCGGAGGCGATCCAATGAAAACAACGATCCAGCGCGCGGCGCTCGCCGCGTTCATCCTCGCAGTCTCGGCGGCGTACGCCGACGGCATCGCGTTCATCACCAACATGAAGGGCGACATCTCCGTCGACGGCATCCCGCGTCCGGTTCTCCTCGCCGAGCTCGCGCGCGGCCAGAAGATCAGCGTCGGCAGGGAGTCGCAGGCTTCGGTGATGTACATCGCGAGCGGCAAGGAATATGTGCTGAAGGGCCCCGCCGACTATTTCGTGAAGGACACCGAGATCGCGGGGGCCGCCGGCATGCCGCCCGTCACGCGCGATACCGCATGGCGAGCCAACAACAGGGTGCTGGTGCAGGTCGCCCAGTCTTCCGCCGCGAGCGTGCGCATGCGCTCCATCGCGATTCCCAGGCCCGACACCGATCCGAAGCTGCTCTTCCCCACGCAGGGCAGCGTCGCATCGCTGCAGCCCACGTTCCGCTGGCGGGCGGATCCGAAGGCGCAGGGCGAGTTCGTGCTGCTCGTCGCGGGCCAGGACAAGCCGGTTCACCAGGCGAAGGCGGCGGGCGGAGCGTACCACGTGCCGGCGCGCCTCCTCCCCGACACGGAGTACGCGTGGACCGTCACCCTCGCCGGCAACGAAGTGGGCACGGGCAGGTTCCGCACGCTTTCCGCCGAAGCGCTCTCCCAGCTCGACAAGATGAGGCCCTCGCAGAGGGCGGAGTTCTCCGATCGCGTCCTCTTCACGCTCATGCTTCATGAGGTGGGCGCGACGCAGGAAGCGCGCGAATCCTGGTCGAAGCTCTCGCTGGAGCGAGCGGACCTTCCCGAGCTCGCCGCGTTCGCGAAGTGATTCGCGGCGCCGCGCTCGCCATCCTCGCCACGGCCTCGCTCGCGGCGCACGGCGAGGGGCCGGTGGCATTCGTCGCCGACCGGAAGGGAAGCTCCACCATCGAAGGCGACGGCAACGTGGCCTTCCTCGCCGAGCTCTCGCCTGGCACGAGGCTTCTCCTGGGAACGAACGCCACGCTCGCCGTGACCTACGCGGCCAGCGGGATGCAGTTCACTCTCACGGGACCGGGCGAGTTCCGCGTCGACGCGACCGAGGTCCGCGCGGAGAGGGGCCCGGCGCCCACGCATCGCACGGGCGCCGCCCTTGCCGATCCCGGAGTCGTGACACGGATTTCGCGCGCCGCCACGGCGAGCCTTCGCATGAGAGGGCTGTCCGGCGAGCGCGCCGACAAGGCCGCGCTCGAATTCCCCGTCGACACGCGCGTCACCTCGCTGCAGCCGACGCTGCGCTGGAAGAACGGCGCGTCCGCCGGCAGCGTGACCGTGAGCGTGACGGACGCAAGCGGCAACGAGGTCTGGAAGTCCGAAGGATCGCCCCGGCCGGTGCGTCCCGTCGTAAAGCTCGCGCCCGCGACCTCGTACAAATGGACGGTCGCGACGCCGCAAGGCGCGATCGGCGAGGCGAGCTTCGAGACCCTTCCCGCACCCGCCCTCGCGCGCGTCGCGCGGTCGCGCGCGACGTCGAAGACCTTCGCGGAGCGGGTCGTTCACGCCGTGCTCCTCCAGGATCTCGGCGCCACCCAGGAGGCGCGCGAGGCGTGGGCGGTGCTCGCGCGCGAGCGCCCCGAGCTTCCCGAGCTCGCCGCCCTCGCCCGATAGAGCTACGCAGAGGGCCTCCTTTGAGCGATAATTTTTCGCTCGAGGGGAGAAGTCCGTGACCGCAGCAGGATCCGCAACGAGGAAGTGGGCATCGCGCGCCGCGGCGGCGCTCGCGTGCGCATGGTGCTTCGCCGCGGGCGCGGCAGACCGCGTGGCGCTCCTCATCGGCAACAACACCTACGGCTCGAGCCCGCTGCGCAACGCGGTGAACGACGCGCACGACCTCGGAGAGGCGCTGAAGGACCTCGGCTTCCAGGTGATCGTTCGCGAGAACGCCTCGCGCAAGGACATGATCGATGCGATCCGCGAGTTCGGCGCGGCGATCGACGGCGCGAGCACGGCGCTCTTCTTCTACGCCGGCCACGCGATGCAATTCAAGGAGCGCAACTATCTCGTGCCGATTGACGCGGCGATGGGCTCGGAGGAAGACGTGACTTTCTTCTCGGTGGAAATCGGCCAGATCTTCGACCGCATGGAGCGCGCGCGCACGCGCTTCAACTTCATCATCCTCGACGCGTGCCGCGACAACCCGTTCGCGGCGAGCTTCAAGCTCACCAGCGCCGGCCTCGCGCAGATGAGCTCTCCCTCGGGCACGCTCATCGCGTACGCGACCGCGCCGGGCTCGGTGGCCGCCGATGGCTTCGGGCGCAACGGCATCTACACGAAGCACATCCTGCAGAACATCAAGGTGCCCGACCTCCCCGTCGAGATCATGTTCAAGCGCGTGCGTGAAGGCGTCGAGCGCGAGACGAGGAAGCTGCAGACCCCGTGGGATTCCTCATCGCTCAAGGGGGACTTCACGTTCGCGGGCGGGAGCGCGGCGCGCGGCCCGGCCGTCGCCGCGGGCCCCAGCGCCGACATGACGCTGCAGATCGAGCGCGAGTTCTGGGTGAGCGTGCGCGATTCGTCGCGGCCGGAGGACGTCCGCGCCTACCTCGACAAGTATCCGAACGGAAGCTTCGCATCCCTCGCGAAGAATCGCCTGGACGCGCTGGTGCGTCCCACGCGCGCCGCGGCCGCCGAGCCCGCGCCGGCGATTCGCAATCCCCAGCCGGAGCTCACCGCGAGCAGCAGTCCGAAGCCCGAGCCGGCCGCGAGCGCGCCGGCGCGTGCGCAGGCGCCGGCGAAGCCGGAGGAGAAGGGCGCGGCCCCGCCCGTGGAGGCGCCCGCCGAGAAGGCCGCGGCAAAGCCCGCGCTCGTCACCTCGGCGCTGCCGCGTCCCGCGCCCCCGGTTGCCGGCACCGCCGCCCAGCCCGCGGCCGCAGCGGGGGGGAGGCCCGATCCGATTCCGGGCCGCGAGATCGCGCCCGGCATACGCGAGCTCACGTTCGCCGACGGATCGATCTACCGCGGCGCCATGCGCGGCGCGAGCCTGCACGGCAAGGGCGAGTACGTCTCCAAATCGTTCAAGTACGAGGGCGAGTTCAGCGAAGGCCTCAAGCAGGGCGAGGGCACCTACGTCTGGGAGAACGGCGATCGCTACCAGGGCCACTTCTCGAGCGACCGTCCGGACGGCCACGGAAAATACCAGTTCGCCAACGGGGACTCGTACGACGGCGAGGTGAAGCTCGGCATCATCGCGGGCCGCGGCACGTACGTCTCGAAGAACGGCGACGAGTTCGATGGCTCGTTTTCCAACGGCAAACCGCATGGCGTCGGCGTGTACCGCTACGCGAGCGGCGACCGCTACGAAGGCGAGATGGACATGGGCCGGCCGCACGGCAAGGGCCGGTATTACTCGAAGAACGGCGATCGATTCGAGGTCACCTTCATCGACGGCAAGCCTGAGGGAAAGGGCGTGTACTACTTCTCGAGCGGAGATCGCTACGAAGGCGACATCAAGAACGGCGCCCTTACCGGGCACGGGACCTACTATCACGCCTCCGGCCCGAAGTACGAAGGCGAGATGGTGCTCGGCCAGCCGCAGGGCAAGGGCGTCTTCTGGTTCCAGGACGGCACTCGTTTCGAGGGGATCTTCGAGGGCGGCCTCGCGCACGCGCGTGGGGAGATCGTGAAGCAGGACGGATCGCGCGTCCCGGCCGAGATCGTCGACGGCAGCGCCAAGCTCCTCAACTGAGGGACCGGGTACGGTATAATCACTGGTCGAAATTGGAGATTTTCATGGCCGAACGCAAACGTACCCGCCGCAACACACTCGAGCGCCGCTGCTTGCCCAAGACGTTCAAGCGCCTTTTCCTCGGCGCGCCGAAGGGCATTTTCAAGATGCTGGAAACCATCAAGAAGAACTGAATGCTGGTGGCGCGGTAAGGGTATAGCGGGGCGGTCGTTGGAGGGGGCGCCGCGCGCTGCGTAACGACGCGATACGCAGGACACGAAAATAGGGCCGCTGCAGCGGCCCTTTTTCATGGCATTGCCGGGAAGTGCGCGGCGTCAGCCGAGCGCGCGCCCCACGACCTCGCCCACATTTCCGGAAAGATCCTGCGCGTCGCGGATCGACTCGAGAGCCTTGCGCGCGTGCGCCTGGCGCCCCTCGTCGTACTTCCTCCAGCGATCGAACGCGCGCGCGAGCCGAGAGGCTACCTGCGGGTTCAGCTTGTCGAGGGCGATGACCTGCTCGGCGACCCAGCGGTAGCCGCTGCCGTCGGCGGCGTGGAAATGAAGCGGGTTGTCCGAGGCGAACGCGTGCAGCAGGGAGCGCGCGCGATTCGGGTTCTTCAGGTCGAAGGCGGGATGCGCAGTGAGCGCCTTCACGCGGTCGAGCGTTCCCGGCAGCCATGAAGTGGCCTGCACCCGGAACCACTTGTCGATCACCAGCGCCTCGTCCTTCCACTTGTCGTAGAACATCGCGAGCGCCCTCTCGCGCTCGGCTCCCGCGGAATTCGCGAGACAGGTGAGCGCCGCCATGGCGTCGGTCAGGTTCTCCGCGCGGCGGTACTCCAGGAACGCGAGCGCGCGCGAGGTGCCGTCGTCGATGGTGGTCACGTACGAGAGCGCGGCGTTGCGCAGCGCGCGGCGTCCCGCGGCGGGCGCGTCGGGAGAATAAGGGCCCGGAACGGTGAAGTGGCGGAAGGCGCCCTCGAAGCGCGTGCGGTATTTCGTCGCGATCTCGCGCATGAGGCGCAGGCGCGCGATGTGGATCGCCTCGGGATCGGCGACGTCCATGCATTCGGCGAGGTAGCCTTCGGCGGGGAGCATCAGCGCCTCGGCGGCGAACGCCGGGTCCTTCGACCCGTCGCTGATCACGCGGCCCATCGCCTCGATGAAGGTCGGCGCCACTTCCATGGTGCGTCCTTCGCGCACGGATGCGATCGCCGCGAGCAGGATGCGGATCGCGAGCGCCTGGCCGGCCTCCCAGCGGTTGAAGGCGTCGGAGTCGTACGCCATGAGGTGCGCGAGCTCCGAGTCCGAATACTCGTAGCGCACCTGCACCGGCGCGGAGAACCCGCGCAGCAGCGAAGGCACCGGATTCTCGGGCACCTGCTTGAAGACGAATGACTGCTCGGCCTCGGTGAGCGAGAGCACCGCGGTCCGCGGGCTGCCGCGCGCGCCCATGAAGAGCGACTTCGAGTCGATGTTGATCGGCAGGTCGCGCCCATCGAGGTCGACGAGCCCCACGGCGAGCGGGATCACGAAAGGCTTCTTCGCCGCCTGCCCCGGCGTGGGAGCGCAGCTTTGCCTCGCGTGCAGAGTGAAGGTCTCGCGCCTGGCGTCGTATTCGCCGCGGCACTCCACCACCGGCGTTCCCGATTGCGAGTACCACAGGCCCAGCTGGGTGAGGTCCGCCCCGTTGGCATCGGCCATCGACCGGCGGAAGTCGTCGCAGGTCACCGCCTCGCCGTCGTGCCGCTCGAAGTAGAGGTCCATGCCGCGGCGGAAGCCCTCCTTGCCGAGGATCGTCGCGTAGAGCCGCACCACTTCCGCGCCCTTGTCGTAGACGGTGGAGGTGTAGAAATTATTGATCTCGACGTAGGACTCGGGACGCACCGGGTGCGCCATGGGGCCCGCGTCCTCGGGGAACTGGCGGGCGCGCAGGTCGCGCACTTCCTGGATGCGCACCACGGGCCGCGAGTACTCGTCGGCGCTGTATTCCTGGTCGCGGTAGACCGTGAGCCCTTCCTTCAGCGACAGCTGGAACCAGTCGCGGCAGGTCACGCGGTTGCCGGTCCAGTTGTGGAAGTACTCGTGCGCGACCACCTTGTCGACGCCGAAATAATCGAAGTCTGTGGCGGTGTCGGCGCGCGCGAGGATGTACTTCGTGTTGAAGATGTTGAGGCCCTTG
The DNA here is from genome assembly GCA_038244725.1 of Burkholderiales bacterium. GTDB lineage: Bacteria > Pseudomonadota > Gammaproteobacteria > Burkholderiales > Usitatibacteraceae > Usitatibacter. The sequence continues at coordinate 56,174 of JBBRTF010000026.1, read as the reverse complement.
TTCTCCATGGCCCCGGCGTTGAAGTCGGACACGGCGACGATCATGAAGCGCTCGAGGTCGAGCTCGAGGCCGAACACTTCCTCGTCCCATTGCATGCATTTCTTCAGCGCCTGCATCGCGAATCCGGCCTGGTCGAGCTTGCCGGCCTCCACGTAGATCTGCAGCAGCGCCCGGCGGCCCGAGCGCGTCGTGAAATGGTCCTCGAGCATGTCGAGGTTCGCGGCGACCATCGCGAAGAGGTAGGACGGCTTCGGGAACGGGTCTTCCCACTTCGCCCAGTGACGCGCCGCCGCCTCCGGGTTCGGCGCGAACCAGCCCGCGGGTTCGCCGCCGCCCTGGGCGACGAGGTTGCCGTTGGCGAGGAGCCGCGGGAAGCGCGACTTGTCCGCGCAGAGCGTGACGGCGTACGTCGCCATCACGTCGGGGCGGTCGATGAAATAGGTGATGCGCCGGAAGCCTTCGGCCTCGCATTGGGTGACGAGGCCGCTCTTGGTGGCGTAGAGGCCCTCGAGCTTGGTGTTCTTCCAGGGGTCGAAGCGCACCACGGTCTCGAGCGTGAACGACTCCGGCACCGAGGCGATGGTGAGATGCGCCTCGTCGACACGATATTCGCTCGGCCCTAGCGCGCGCCCGTCGATCGCGGCCGAGACGAGCTCCAGGTCCTCGCCGTCGAGCACGAGCGGCTCCTGCGCCGCGCCGCGCGCCGGGTTGCGCGCGCATTTCAGCATGGCGCGGATCGTGGCCTGCGTGCCGTGGATGTCGACGTCGAGCGCGACGGTCGAGATGAGGAACGGCGGCGGGGTGTAGTCCTTCAGGTTCACGACCTGGGGAGCGGCATCACGCATGGATCACTCCTTCCCGCTCACGCAGCTTTCTTGCGGAAGAGCGCGGGAATGGCCTGGGGCGAGCGCTTCTTGCCGCCCGCGGGCTCCGCGGACTCGGCGGCGGGACCGGACGCCGGCGTCGACGGCTCGTAGGGTTTGTTGAAATCCATGCCGCCGGAATTGCCCGAGGTGCGCGGCGCCGGCGCGTTGGCGTAGCGCGGCGCGCGGTCATCGCGCTTCTCGTTGCGGCTGCGCGGCGGACGCGCGGCGTCCGGCGGTCGCGATGGGCGCGCGCCATCCGGCGAGCGCTGCTGGCGCGCGGCGTTGTTGCGTCCTTCACCGCGGCCCTGTCCGACGGGCGTGGGGCGCTTGTCTCGCTGCCCCTGCTGCGGACGGCGTCCGCGGCCGCGCTCGCGCTCCGGCGTGTCGAGGGGATCCGGCGCGCGCAGCGACGGCCTGCCGGGCTCGAAGCCCTCGGCGTGGCGCACTTCCACCTTCTTGTTGATGAGGCGCTCGATCGCCGCGAGGAGCGGGCGATCCTCCGCGCCGACGAGCGAGAGGGCATCCCCCGTGGCGCCCGCACGGCCGGTGCGGCCGATGCGGTGCACGTAGTCCTCGGGAACGTGCGGGAGGTCGAAATTCACGACGTGCGGGAGGTCCTCGATGTCGAGGCCGCGCGCGGCGATGTCGGTCGCGACCAGCACCTTCACCTTGCCTTCCTTAAAGTCCTCGAGCGCGCGGATGCGTGCGCTCTGGCTCTTGTTGCCGTGGATCGCGTCGGCGTTGATGCCGTCCCTCTGCAGCTGCGAGGCGAGGCGGTTGGCGCCGTGCTTGGTCTTGGTGAAGACCAGCACCTGCTCCCAGTTGTTCTTCTTCACCAGGTGCGAGAGCAGCTCGCGCTTGCGGTTCGCGTCGATGTTGTAGACGTACTGCGTGACGAGCGCGATCGGCTCGTTCCTGCGCGCCACCTCGACCTTGGCGGGATCCTTCTGGAACTGCGAGGCGAGCTTGCGGATGTCTTCCGAGAACGTCGCCGAGAAGAGCAGCGTCTGGCGCTGCGGCGGCAGCAGCATGATGATGCGCTTGATGTCCGGGATGAATCCCATATCGAGCATGCGGTCGCCCTCGTCGAGGATGAGGATCTGCACCTTGCCGAGGTTCACCGCTTTCTGGCCCACGAGGTCGAGCAAGCGCCCCGGGGTGGCGACCAGGATCTCGACGCCTTTCTTGAGCGCCTCGATCTGCGGGTTGATGTTGACGCCGCCGTACACGCAGAAGGCGCGCAGCGCAACGTACTTGCCGTAGGCCTGCACGCTTTCGTGCACCTGGATCGCGAGCTCGCGCGTCGGCGTGAGGATGAGGCAGCGCACCGGGTGCAGCGCGGGCGAGAAGCTCTTGGTGGCCATGGGCGCGAGGCGCTGCAGGACCGGCAGCGTGAAGCCGGCGGTCTTGCCGGTGCCGGTCTGCGCGGCGCCGAGGAGGTCGCGTCCCGAAAGGACGATGGGGATGGCTTGCGCCTGGATGGGGGTGGGTTCGCTGTAGCCTTGCTCCGCGACTGCGCGAAGCAGCTCGGGCAGTAGCCCGAGGCTTTCGAAGGTCGTACTTATGGCAATCTCCTGAAAGATCGGCCCGCGAAGGAAAATTTCCTTCGACACCGGTTCAGGCAGATGAAAAGTAACCGCGGGGAATTCGTTGGCCCGGAACTGGGCCGCGAATCGGTGGGAAGCGTTAACCGGATGAGACGCTTACGGACACCTGAATCGACATTATACCCGAGAACATGGGTTTTTCTAATTGATTTTTCGGGGGTTTCTCTGGGGCATCGTGCGACGACAATAGCCATTCTCATGAGGAGGAAAACCAATGAAGCACATCGTATTGATCGGTAGCATCGCCGCGGCGCTCGCCGCCATTCCCGCCTTGGCACAGGATCCCATCGCCATCGGCGTGAGCATCGCCCAGTCCCCCCCGGGCTCGGTGGTCCAGGGCACGCAGGTGAAGGACGGCATGGAGATCGTGAAGGACATGGTGAACGCCAAGGGGGGCGTGCTCGGGCGCCCGATCAAGCTCATCTACGAGGACAACCAAGGAGTGCCGGAGAAGGGCCGCGCCGCCACGGAGAAGCTCATCACCAGCGACAAGGTGGTCGCCGTCACCGGGGGTCACCAGAGCTCGGTGTGCCTCGCGGAGATCGAGGTCGCCCACCGCTACCAGGTGCCCTACGTCAACACCAACTGCTGGTCCGACGACATCCGCAAGAAGGGCTATGGCGAGGTCTTCAACCCATCCAACTACAACACGCGCGTGTCCACCGCGATGGCCGAGACCATCGCCGCCATGAAGGTGAAGCGGGTGGTCGCGTTCGCGGAGAACACCGATTACGGCATCGGGCAGGCGAAGCTCATGGCCGATCTCATCAAGGAAAAGGCCCCCGGCGTTCAGTTCAAGTACGAAACCCTCGACCGAGCCGGAAAGGACTTCACGCCGGCGGTGGTCGCGCTGCGCGCCGACCCGCCGGACATGGTCGTGAACATCATGCTGCCGCCCGCCGCCTACATCCTCATGAACCAGCTCTACGAGCAGGGCGTGGCGCCGAGCGCGAAGACGTGGTTGTACGACGGCGCGGGCATCGCCGACTATCCGGACTTCTGGCAGAACGTGAAGGACGCCGGCAAGTACCTGGTCTCCTTCGGCCTGTACCACCCGCAGATGGCCGTGCCCGCGATCGGCAAGGAGGTCGCCGCCGAATACACCAAGCGCAGCAAGTCCGAGCCCAACCGCCTCATCTTCCAGGCGGCCGATTCGCTGCTGCTCATCGTCGACGCCATCAAGCAGGCGAAGAGCACTGATCCCAAGGCGATCACCGCGGCGCTGCAATCGATCCGGTTCTCCGGCGTGCGCGGGCCTTTCTCCTTCAGCAAGGAGCCGGGCTACAAGTTCCAGCAGTGGGTCGACATTCCCTACGTGAACTACCAGTTCACCGATGTGAACCAGCCGGTGTCGAAATCGAACCTCATCCAGGGTCCGGGGCAGGCGCTCGCGGTCGGGAAGCTGCAGAAGCCGAAGTGAGTCCGGCGACCGCTGGCCGATGACGCAGCTTCGCGATGTGCTGATCGGCTTGGCCGATTGGCAGGGCTATGGCCACGGCGAGCGCGCCGCGCGATGGCTCGAGCGCTTCGAGGTGAACCGCCCCGAGATCGAGGCATTCCGCGCGGCGCACGTTCCCGACGCGGCTCCGTACGTCGCCACCGCCGCCGCGCTCGCCTCACCCCAGGGAGCGCGAGCCGCGATGGCCCCGTGCGCTTCCGACGCGCCGGCGGCGCTCGCGAAGGCGCGCGCGATGCCCGAGCTCCGCGCGTTCACTTACCTGCCCGATCGCCTCGAGCCGGCGGGCACGGGACTTCTCGCGGGCGTGCCCGTCGTGGTGAAGGACCTGATGCAGGTCGCCGGCATGCCGCTCACCGGCGGCGGCAAGGCGATGGGCCGTGTGCAGTGCGCGCGCGACGCGCGCATCGTCGCGCGGCTGAAGCGCGCGGGCGCGGTGGTCATCGGGCTCGCGAACCTCCACGAGTTCGCGTACGGAATCACGAGCGACAACGCGCATTTCGGCCGCGTGATGAATCCGGTTGCGCCTTCGCGCATCCCGGGAGGGTCGAGCGGCGGCTCGGCTGCGGCGGTGGCAGCCGGCATCGTGCGGCACGCGATCGGCACCGATACCGGAGGTTCAATCCGCGTGCCGGCGGCGTGCTGCGGCATCGTCGGCTTCAAGCCCACCTACGATGCGCTTCCCCGCGACGGCGTGATCGACCTCGCCGCCTCGCTCGATCACGTGGGGCCGATGACGCGCAGCGTGGACGACGCGGCCGTCATGTTCGCGGCGATGCTCGGGCTGGATGCCATGCCGCCTTGGGCGCGCGATGACCTGTCGGGCCTCAGGGCGGCACGGCTCGGCGGCTACTTTGCGAATCCCGTCGACCCCGAGGTGGGCGCAGCGCTCGACGCGGCGATGCGCGCGCTCGAGGGCGACGGCGCGCGCTGCAGGCAGGCTTCGATCCCCGGCGCCGAGCTCTCGCCCGCGATCCTCCTCGCCACGATCTCGGCGGAGGCCACCGCGTTCCATGCCGACCGCCTGCGCGAGCGCGGCGACGATTTCGGCGAGGAAGTGCGCGTGCGCCTGGAGATGGGATTGCTCTTCCCGGGCCATTGGTATGTGAAGGCCCAGCGCCTGCGCAGCGCGCTCGTCGCCGGCATCGAGGGCGCGTTCGCCGATGCGGACATCCTCGTCTGCCCGACGATGCGCGCGCCCGCACCCGCCGTGGGCGCCGCGCGCGTCGACATCGGCGGCCAGCCCTTCGCGCTGCATACCGCGGTCACCAATCTCACGCAACCCTTCAACCTCGCCGGGCTTCCCGCGATCGCGCTGCCGTGGTCGATATCCTCGGAAGGCGTGCCAATCTCGATGCAGCTCATCGGGCCGCGCGGCCACGACTGGCGCGTGCTCTCGGTCGCGCGGCGCCTGGAGAGCCTATCGCCCTGGCTTGCGCAGGCGCGCGCCGCGTAGGACGCGATGCTGGCCCTCGATCTTTTCGTGAATGGGCTCATCTTCGGGCTCTTCTACGCGCTCATGGCGGTGGGTCTCGCCATGGTCTTCGGCGTGCTCAAGGTGGTGAACTTCGCGCACGGCGAGTTCTACATGGTGGGGGCGTACACCTACGTGCTGTGCGCGATGAAGTTGAACGTTTCGCCGTGGGTCGCGCTCGCCATGGCCGCCTTCGCCGGCGCGGCGCTCGGCTGGACCGTCGAGCGGCTGCTGATGCGCCCGCTCTACGTCGGCTACGCGAGCTGGAGCATCATGAAGGACGAGTACGCGGTGGTCGTCACGTTCGGCCTGTCGCTCCTCCTCATCAACCTCGTGGACAAGGTGGTCGGCCCGTATCCGTACCGCGGGCCCGCGTTGATCGAGACCTCGCGCTTCGCCGTGGGGCCGGTGATGCTGAATGGGCAGAAGCTCATCGCCGCGGGCATCTCGGCCGCGCTCCTCGTGGCGCTCGCGCTCTTCATCAAGCGCTCGCTGTGGGGGCGGCAAATCCAGGCCGTGGCGCAGAACCGCCTCGGCGCCTCGCTCGCCGGCATCGACGCGACGCGCACCACGAGCCTCATCTTCGCCATCTCGGGATTGCTCGCCGCGCTCGCCGGGGCACTCCTCGCCCCGCTCATCAACCCGTCGCCGGACGTGGGCGCCTTCCCCGCGATCAAGTCTTACGTGATCGTGGTGCTGGGCGGCATGGGCTCCCTCTGGGGCGCGATGGCCGCGGCGCTCATCCTGGGCGTGCTCGAGTCGTTCTTCGCGGTCTACGTCTCGTACGACTACCGTGACGCCTTCGGCCTGCTCATCCTCATGCTGGTGCTCATCTTCCGGCCGCAGGGGCTCCTCGGCGAGAAGGGGCGCGAGGTATGAACGACGCGCGCAACCTGTGGAGCCGGCGGCTGCGCACCGACTTTCGTGCCGCGCTATCGATCATCGCGGCGCTCGCGGTGGTGCCGCTTTTCGTGAGCTCGCCCTACTGGCTCGGCATCCTGGTGGTGAGCATCTATTTCGCGCTGCTCGCGCTCGGATGGAACCTCCTCGCGGGATTCACCGGCCAGTTCTCCCTCGCGCCCGCGGCGTTCGCCATGCTCGGCGCCTACGCCACCGCGCTCCTCGACTATCACCTGAAGGCGCCGCTCGCGATCGGGATTCCGGCCGGGATCCTCGCCACCGCGCTCCTCGGGTGGCTTCTCGGGCGCATCGTGCTGCGCCTGAAGGGACCTTACCTTGCGCTCACGACGCTCTCCTTCGCGGAGATCTCGCGCGTCGTGGTCGGCAATTCCCACGAGTTCACGCGCGGCGACCAGGGGCTGAACGTGCCCACGCTCATGCAAAGCCGCGTCGGCTACTACTACCTCTTCCTCGCCGTGCTGCTCGGGGTGCTCTGCGCGCTCTACCTCCTCATGCGCGCTCGCGCCGGGCGCTTCTGGCTCGCCATCCGCGACGACGAGACGGGCGCGGCGAGCCGTGGCATCGACGTGGTGCGCTACAAGACGCTCGCGTTCGCGCTCTCGTGCGCGATCTGCGGCCTGGCGGGTTCGCTCTACGGCACCTTCAGCCAACTGGTGAGCCCCGAGCTGGGGCTCCTCCTTCAGACAGGCTTGGTGATCTCGATGGTGGTGATCGGCGGGATGGGCACGCTCACGGGACCGGTGGCGGGCGCCTTGATCGTCTACCTCTCCTCCGAGTTGCTGCGGGGGGTGGGCAACATCCAGCTCATCGTGTTCTCGCTGGTGGTGATCGTGTTTGCCCGCTTCTTCCGCACCGGCCTCTTCGGCCTGGCCACGGGCCGCCGATGAGCCTCTTGCGCACCGAGGGACTCACCAAGCACTTCGGCGGCGTCGCCGCGGTCGAGGACCTCGCGCTGTCGATGGAGGAAGGCGAGATCCTCGGCCTCATCGGCCCGAACGGATCGGGGAAGACCACCGCGCTCAACATGCTCTCGGGGTTCCTCGCGCCCGACGCAGGACGCGCATGGCTCGCGGGAGAGGAGGTTACTCGCATGGCGCCCGATGCGCTCGCGCGGCGCGGCCTCCTGCGCATGTTCCAGATGACGCGCGTCTTCGCGCGCATCTCGGCGCTCGACAACCTCATCACCGCGGGGCTCGCGCGCGGCCTCACCGAAAGGGAAACGCAGAAACGCGCCGACGCGCTCCTCGAGGAGCTCACCCTCGCGCCGGTGGCCTGCCTCGACGCGGGCCAGCTCTCCGGCGGGCAGAGGAAGCTGCTGGAGTTCGCCATGTGCTTCATCGCGCCGCCGCGCGTGGCGCTGCTGGACGAGCCCTTCGCGGCGGTGCACCCCGTGATGCGCGAGACCATGGCGGCCTTCATCCGCCGGCGCAACGCCGAGGGCCACGCGTTCCTCGTGGTGAGCCACGACATGCCGATCGTGGTGGAGCTCTGCCCGCGCACCGCGTGCATGAACGCCGGGCGCCTCATTGCGGCTGGCGCGACGCGCGACGTGCTGAAGGACGCCGCGGTGATCGAGGCATACCTCGGGAGCGGCAGCCATGCATGAGGCGCTCCTCGAGCTCGACCACGTGACCGCCGGTTATGCGCAGGACATCGACGTGCTGCGCGAGGTCTCGCTCACGGTGCACGCGGGCGAGGTGAGCGGCCTCATCGGGCTGAACGGCGCGGGCAAGTCGACCGTGGTGAAGACGGTGTGCGGGTTCCTCGCGCCGAAGTCGGGCCGCATCGCGCTGGAGGGCGAATCGATCGCCGGCATCGAGCCCCACCGCCTCATCGACCGCGGCATCTGCTGCATCCCGCAGGAGTCGAGCCTCTTTCCCTACCTCACGGTGGAGGAGAACCTGCTGTTGCCGCTGCAGGGACGCGCAAAGCGGTTCGCCGGCGCCATCGGCGCGCGCTACGAGGAAGTGCTCGGCATCTTCCCGGCGCTCGCCGCGAAGCGCCGCGCCCAGGCGGGGGATCTTTCCGGTGGGCAGCAAAAGCAAGTGGAATTCGCCAAAGCTTGGCTGCAGCGCCCGCGCCTGTGCCTCATCGACGAGCCTTCGATCGGCCTCGCGCCGATCCTCGCCGAGGAGGTTTTCTCCTGGATCGAGAAGTTCGCCCAGGCAGGCATGGGCATCCTCCTCATCGACCACAACGTTCGACGCGTGGTGCGCATGTCGGACCGCATCCACGTGCTGAGCCTCGGGCGCATCAGCGCGTCGGGCGGGCGAGAGGACTTCCAGGGCGACCTGCACGAGCAGGTGCGCCAGTGGCTCGGGCTCGATTTCTGACGCCGGGTTGACCGCGCCTAGCGTCGGGTCGGCGACCGTGGAAGGACACCTCGCGGGCGAAAGCGCGCATGTCGCGCCGGACTCGCGACGGATGACGCTCAGTGCTTCGCAAGCTCGAGCCGCCCGATCTGGTGGCGATGCACCTCGTCGGGCCCGTCCGCGAGGCGCAGCGTGCGCGCGTTGGCGTAGGCCTTGGCGAGGAAGAAGTCGTCGCTCACGCCCGCGGCGCCGTGCGCCTGGATCGCCCAGTCGAGCACCTGGCACGCCATCGCGGGGGCGGCCACCTTGATCATCGCGATCTCCGCGCGCGCGCCCTTGTTGCCGGCGGTGTCCATCATCCACGCGGCCCTGAGCGTGAGGAGCCGCGCCTGGTCGATCATGATGCGCGCCTCGGCGATCCGCTCGAGGGTCACGCCCTGCTCGGCGATGGGCTTGCCGAACGCGACGCGCGACTTCACGCGCGCGCACATCTCCTCCAGCGCGCGCTCCGCCACGCCCACGAGGCGCATGCAATGGTGGATGCGCCCGGGCCCCAGGCGCCCCTGCGCGATCTCGAAGCCGCGGCCTTCGCCGAGCAGCATGTTGGAGGCCGGCACGCGCACGTCGACGAAATCGATCTCCATGTGGCCGTGCGGCGCGTCGTCGTAGCCGAACACGGGCAGGTGGCGAAGGATCTTCACTCCGGACGTGTCGCGCGGCACGAGGATCATCGATTGCTGGCGATGCTTGTCGGCCGCGGGGTCGCTCTTGCCCATGAAGATGAAGATCGCGCAGCGCGGGTCGCCCGCGCCGGAGGTCCACCATTTGCGCCCGTTGAGGATGTAGTGGTCGCCTTCGCGCACGATCGAGCTGCGGATGTTGGTGGCATCCGAGGAGGCCACCGCCGGCTCGGTCATGGCGAACCCCGAGCGGATCTTGCCCTCGAGGAGGGGCTCCAGCCACTCCTCCTTCTGCGCGGGCGTGCCGTAGCGCTCGAGCACTTCCATGTTGCCGGTGTCCGGCGCGGAGCAGTTGAAGACCTCGGGCGCCCAGTAGGCGCGCCCCATGATCTCGCAGAGCGGCGCGTACTCGGCGTTGGTGAGGCCGGCGCCGCGCGCGGAGGCGGGCAGGAAGAGGTTCCAGAGCCCCGCCGCGCGCGCCTTGGGCTTCAGCTCCTCGATCACGCGCGTGGGCTGCCAGCGGTCGCCCTCGGCCACCTCGTCGTGGAAGCGCCGCTCGTTCGGATAGATGTGCACACTCATGAAGTCCGCGAGGCGCGCCTGGAGATCGCGCAGCTTGGGCGAGTAATCGAAGTCCATCGCGAATCTCCTTCTTGTCGTTATCCGTGTGCCCCCTCGACCTGCATCCAGCCGAGCTCGGCCATGGGCCGCGTGCGCCTGCCCACGTCGAGAGCTTGCGCGCTCGCCGCGTTTCCCGCGAGGGCGCGCGCCATCACGCCCTGGAAGATCGCCGCGGCGCGGAACATGTTGTAGGCCATGCAGAAGGCGAGATCCTTCGCGGCTGGCCGCGGCGTGCCGGTGCGCCGCACGTAGGCCTCGACGTATTCGTCCTCGGTCGGAATGCCGAGCGCCGCGAGGTCGCAGCCGCGCAGCCCGCGGAACTCGGTCGACGTGAGCCGCCATGCCATGAGGTGATAGGAGAAATCCGCCATCGGGTGCCCGAGCGTCGAGAGCTCCCAATCGAGCACCGCCAGCACGCGCGGCTCGGTCGGATGGAAGATCATGTTGTCGATGCGATAGTCGCCGTGGACGATGGCGGTCGCATCGCCCACGGGAATGTTGGCCGGCAGCCACTCCATCAGGCGGTCCATCGCCTCGATCTTCTCCGTCGCGGAAGCCTTGTACTGGCGGCTCCAGCGATCGAGCTGGCGCGCGAAGTAGTTGCCGGGCTTGCCGTAGTCGGCGAGGCCGATCGCCGCGCAGTCGACGCGGTGCAGCGCCGCGATCACGCGGTTCATCTCGTCGAAGATCGCGCCGCGTTCGGCAGGCGTCATGCCCGGGAGCTGCGGATCCCAGAGCACGCGGCCCTCGACGCAGTCCATCACGTAGAACATCGAGCCGATCACGGACTCGTCGGCGCAAAGGCAATAGGTGCGCGGCACGGGGACGCCGCTGCCGGCGAGCGCGGTGATGACGCGGTACTCGCGATCGACCGCGTGCGCCGAAGGCAGGAGCTTTCCCGGAGGTTTCCTGCGCATCACATAGGCGTTGCCGCCGGCCGCGAGCCGATAGGTGGGATTGGATTGGCCGCCCTTGAACTGCTCGACGGCGAGCGTCCCCGAAAACCCCTCGACGTGCGCGCGCATGTAGCGCTCGAGCGCCGCCACGTCGAAGCGGTGCGCTTCGGCGACAGGGCGCGTGCCGATGTAGGCGTCGTAGCTCATGGGTTTCTCGTCGCGGGCCATTCTGCCCGTTTTGCGCTCTGGGCGGCGCGCTTACGGCGCGATGGCCTCCCGACTCGGTCCCGCCGCCGTGGCCGCCCGTACCTTGCGCACCGAGACCGGCAGCGCATTCAGCGCCGCGTTTCCCGAGAGGGCATCCATCGCCCTTTCGTCGGACACGTCGTTGTAGCTCGCGCCGGGAAGGGCCGCGGCGAGAGAGAGCCGCACGCCCTCGCGATTCTGGCCGAAGCCGTGCGGCAGGCAAACCGAGCCCGGCATCACGCGCGTCGTCACCTTCGCGGTGACGGCGATCTCGCCCACGCGCGAGGCGAGCGCGACCTCGTCGCCATCCTCGATCGATCGCGAGGCGGCGTCGTCGGGGTGGATCCACAGGTGGTCGCGGCGCGGGCCCTTGGTGAGCCGGTGCGAGTTGTGCATCCACGAGTTGTTGCTGCGCAGGTGCCGGCGCCCGAAGAGAAGGAGCGTTTCCGGAGTCGCCGCCCGCGAGAGGAGATCCGCCTCGACGCGCGCAAGGTCCGCGACGAAGGCGTCGGGCGCGCACGCGATCCTGCCGTCGGCCGTTTCCAGGCGCTCCAGCAGCGATGGCGCGAGCGGCCCCAGGTCGACGCCGTGGGGCGCCGCCTTCAACGTTTCGAACGAGAGCGACTTGCGGTAGGGGCCGGCGCGCAGCGCCGCCGCGATCGTCACCGCGGGATCGGGCATCGCCTTGTACTCGCCGCCCGCGGCCTTCGCGTAGGCGGCGCCGATCCCGTTGAAGATCTCCCAGTCGAGGAGGGCGCCCGCGGGCTTCGCGAACACGGCGGGATTGAAGCGCGCGACGTTGCGCACGGCGAGCGCGTTGAAGATCACGTCGTAGTTCTCGTGCGCGAGCGCGGAAACGGGCGGCAGGATCACGTCGGCATGACGCGTGGTCTCGTTCACGTAGATGTCGATCGCCGCCATGAACTCGAGGCCGACGAAGGCGCGGTCGAGGCGCCGCCCGTTCGGCGTCGACGAGACGGGATTGCCCGCGATGGTGAGCATCGCGCGGATGCGTCCCTCGCCCGGCGCCTCGATCTCGTCGGCCATCGCGGCGGCGGGCAGCTCGCCGCCGAACACAGGGCGACCGGAGACGCGCGCCTTGAAGGTGCCGGGGCCTCCGGGGCGCGTGCCGGGCCCGGTCATCGGGATGGCCGGCTGCGTGAGGAGGGTGCCGCCGACCGCGTCGAGGTTTCCGGTGGCGAGGTTGAGGAGCTGGATGAGCCAATGGCACACCGTCCCGAACGGTTGCGTCGACAGTCCCACGCGCCCGTATACCGCGGCCGACGACGCATCGCGGAGCTCCTTCGCGATGGCGCGCACCGCTTCCGCGGGAACGCCGGTGGGCGCCAGGGCGCGCTCGACGCCGAAGGGCCGGATCGCTTCGATCGCGCGCTCGAATCCGGCGAGCCGGTCGCCATAGCGCTCGACGCGCGGCGGACCGAGTTCGAGCACGGCGTTCACCAGAGCGAGGAGGAACGCGGCATCGGTGCCGGGGCGGATGAAGTGATGGCGTGTCGCCGCTTCCGCGGTCTCGGTGCGGCACGGATCGACCACCACCACCTTGCCGCCGCGATCGCGCACGGCCTTCAGCCGCTTCGCCACGTCGGGCACCGTCATGATGCTGCCGTTGGAGGCGACCGGATTGGCGCCGAGGATGAGCCAGTACGCCGTGTGGTCCACGTCGGGAATCGGGAACATGAAGAGATGCCCGTACATCGCGTGCGAGACGACGTGCTGCGGCAGCTGGTCCACCGAGGTCGCGGAGAAGCGGTTGCGCGTGCGCAGCGCGCGGAGGAGCGCCGGAGCGTTGAGGACGCTGCCGACGTGATGCGCCGTGGGATTGCCGAGGTAGACGCCGAGCGCGTTCTCGCCGTGCTCGCGCTGGATCGCGGCGAAGCGCGACGCCACCAGCTCGAACGCCTCGTCCCAGCCGATCTTCTCCCAGCGCCCGTCCACTCGGCGCAGCGGCGCGCGCAGCCGGTCGGGATCGTGGTGGATGTCGATGAGCGCCACCGCCTTGGGACAGATGTGGCCGCGGCTGAACGCGTCCTGTACGTCGCCGCGCACCGAGACGATGTCCTCGCCGCGCGTGCGGATCTCGACGCCGCACAAGGCCTCGCACAGGTGGCAGGCGCGGTAGGTGACGCGATCCTGGTTCTCGACGGTATCGGGCACGGGAAACCTCCCCCGCTAGGATACCTCCGTCTCGATGGAAAAAGGCCGGTTGCCCGGCCCCTTCCGCGGCATATGTGGCTGCCGGCGAATCGGATGCGCGTCCCCATCGACGGTAACAATGCGTTCCACTTTGCAACCCGCCCCGCATTGCCCGCGGCCCGGCGCACGCTCAGACTGCATCGTTGTACCTGCAACCACCCTTCCCCCCTCGAGGAGCCCCTATGCCCCTGCCTTCCCTGAAGCGCGCCTGTGCCGGCGCCATGCTCACGCTGGCCGCGATCGCAGCCCACGCCGCCGACAACGGCTACAAGTTGGGCTCCGTATGGAACGTCGTGATGATTTCGGTGGAGGCCGGCCGCGGGGACGACTACCTCGCGTCGATCAAGGGCTACTACACCACGGTGATGGAGGAGGCGATCCGGGAGAAGGCGGTGGTCTCGTACAAGCTGCTGCAGGGCGCGCGCTCCAACCCGCAGGACTTCAACTTCCTCATCATGGTGGAGGGCGCGAACTGGGCATCGTACGACAAGCTTCCCGACGAGCTCGAGGCGATCGCCACGAAGGTCGCGGGCTCGGCCACCAAGGCCAACGAGAGCGCGAAGACCGCGATGGCCGATCGCACCAGTATCCGCACGGTGTTCGGCGGCAAGAACATGCAGGAGGTGGTCTTCACCAAGTAGGCCCCACCCGGCTCTCAGACTTCCAGCCACTCCTTCCTCACCGCCTCGTCGGCGGCGAGCCCGCGCGGCGTGCCTTCGAACACGATCCGGCCATGTCCCATCACGTACAGGCGATGGGATATGGCGAGCGCGATGGTGAGCTTCTGCTCGATGAGGAGGATGGAGATGCCGCGCGCGGCGATCTTCTCGAGGAGCTCGCGCACCACTTGCACCAGCATCGGCGCGAGCCCCTCGGTGGGCTCGTCCACCATCACGAGGTCGGGGTCGCCCATCAGGGTGCGGCAGATGGAGAGCATCTGCTGCTCGCCTCCGGAGAGCACGCCGCCCGGCGCGCCGGCGCGCGCCGCGAGCTGCGGGAACATCGCGAACATGTCGTCCATCGACCAGCGTGCGTTGGCGCGTCCCGGCTTCATGCCGAGCACGAGGTTCTCGCGCACCGTGAGAGCGGGGAAGATGTCGCGGTTCTCCGGGACGTAGCCCAGGCCGCGGCGCGCGATCTCGTGGGGCTTCAACCCGTCGATCCTCTCGCCCTTCAGGCGAACGCATCCCGAGGGCGGCACCTCGCCCATGATCGTCTTCACCGTCGTCGAGCGGCCCGCGCCGTTGCGCCCGAGGAGGCTCACGATCTCGCCCTCGCCCACGCGCATCGTCACGCCGTGCAGGATGTGGCTCTTGCCGTAGAAGGCGTGCAGGTCCTCGACTTCAAGCATGCGCGGCGCTCCCGAGGTACGCGGACTGCACCGCCTCGTTGACGCGGATGTTCGCGGGTGTGCCGGTAGCGACGATCTCGCCATAGACCAGCACCGAGACGCGGTCCGCGAGTCCGAACACCACGCCCATGTCGTGCTCCACCATCACCAGCGTGCGCCCGCGCGTCACCTCGCGGATGAGCTCCACCGCCTTTTCGGTCTCGGCGCGGCTCATCCCCGCGGTGGGCTCGTCGAGGAGGATCACACCGGCGCCGCCGGCGATGGCGATGCCGATCTCGAGGGCGCGCTGCTCCGCGTACGTGAGGACACCCGCCATGGCGTCGCGGCGATCGGCCAGGCCGATTCTCTCGAGCGTGTGCGCGGCGCGCTCGTTCACGTCGGCGAGGCGCGCGGCGTCGCGCCAGAAATCGTAGCGATGGCCCAGCGGCCAGAAGAGGCTCGCGCGGATGTTCTCGAAGACGCTCATGCGCGGGAAGATGTTGGTGACCTGGAAGCTCCGCGCGAGGCCCAGCCGGCTCACCTCGTAGGCGCGCTTGCCGGCGATCTCGGCGCCGTCTAGGAGGATGGAGCCGCGCGTGGGCGCGAGCCGCCCGCTCACCAGGTTGAAGAGTGTCGACTTGCCCGCGCCGTTGGGGCCGATGATGGCGTGGCGCTCGCCCGCGGCCACGTCGAGGGACACGCCGCGGATGATCGCCGTCGCGCCGAAGCTCTTGTGCACGCCGCGAAGGCGCAGCGCGCCCTCAGCCACGCACGGCCTCCGCCGGGCTCGCCAGGTCCCACGCCGCGCGCACCCGCGGCGCCGCGCGCTTGAGCAGGAGATATCCCGCGAGCGCCACCAGCGCGGCGCCGATCCAGGGCCACGGCGTCGCGGCGTTCATGGGAATCCAGAAGAGGCGCATGCGCGCGCCCGCTTCGGGCCGCGTGGAGAGCCGGTAGGCGATCTCGATCAGCGTGGCCGAGCCCGCGATCATGAGCAGCGCCGCGGGCAACGCGAAGGCGTACGCGAGCATCACCGGCCCTGCAGCGCGCGCGCGCACGATCGCGGCATGCCGCGCGAGAATCCCGGCGAGGCCGCCGGGCGCGTAGAGGATGATCGCCATGAAGAAGAGGCCCAGGTACAGCAGCCACGCGGAGGTGTAGTCGGACAGGCTCACCTGCAGCCAGGTGATGGCGACGGCGCCGAGGATCGCGCCGGCGAAGTGATGCACGCCGCCGATGTACACCATCAGCAGGACTTCACCCGAGCGCGCCGCGCCGACGGCCTCCGAGGTGACGATCTCGTAGTTGATCGCATGCAGGCCGCCCGCGAGGCCGGCGAGCGCCGCCGCCACGGAGCAGGCGATGAAGCGGATGCGCTGCGGGTTGTAGCCGATGAATTCGGCGCGCTCGGGGTTGTCGCGCACCGCGTTGCACATCCGGCCCACGGGCGTGCGCATGAAGGCGAGCGCGGCGAGCGCCGCGGCGACGAGCCAGAACGCGACCACGTAGTACACCTGCACCTGCGAGCCGAAGTCGAGCCCGAAGAGGTGCGGCGCGCGGGTGCGGCTCGCGGTGACGCCCTCCTCGCCGCCGAAGAACGCCGGCAGCATGAGAGATGCCGCGTGCACGAGCTCGCCCACGCCGAGCGTGATGAGCGCGAAGATGGTCCCGGCCCGGCGCGTCGCGACCGCGCCGATCGCGATGCCCGCCACGAGCCCGGCGGCGAGTCCCGCGAGCGGCACGAGCGGCAGCGGCAGGGGAAGGCCCGCGTTCACCGCGCGCAGCAGGTGGATCGCCGCGTAGCCGCCGAGGCCGAAGTAGACGGCGTGCCCGAAGGAAAGGAGGCCCGTCTGCCCGAGCAGGAGGTTGTACGAGATCGCGAAGATCGCCGCGATCCCCATCTGCGTGAGGAGCGAGCGCGCGAAGCCGCCGTCGAGGCCGGGGACCCACGGCAGCGCCGCGAGGAGTGCGGCGCACACCGCGAGCCGGCGCCCGGCGCGGCTCATTGGTCGCGCGTGCCCATGATGCCGCGCGGGCGCACGATCAGCATCAGCACCAGCAGGAAGTAGGGGATGATCGGCGCGGCCTGCGCGATCTTGATGGCGTAGAGCTCGCGCAGCGCCGAGCCGGGCGCCACGGCGATGCCCGCCGCCCTGAACGCGTCGGCGAGCGAGTAGTCGAGCGCGACGGCGAAGGTCTGCACGATGCCGATCGCCATCGAGGCGATGAACGCGCCCGGGATCGAGCCCAGGCCGCCCACCACGACCACGACGAAGACGATGGGGCCCAGCGCCACCGCCATGTTGGGCTCGGTGAGGAGCGCGAAGCCGCCGATCACGCCGGCGAGCCCGGCGAGGCCGCTGCCCACCGCGAACACCAGCACGAAGAGGCGCGGCACGTCGTGGCCCAGCGCGCCCACCATGCGCGGATGGGTGAGCGCGGCCTGGATCACGAGCCCCACGCGCGTGCGCCGGAACGCGACCCAGAGGAAGGCGAACATGCCCACCGAGATGGCCATCATCATCGCCTTGTAGAAGGGATAGTTCGTTCCCATCAGGGTGAAGAGGGGAAAGTCGATGGCGGCGGGCACGCGGTTCTCGATGGGGCCGCGGCCCCACGCCATGATCACCAGCTCGCCGATCACGTAGGAAAGGCCGAAGGTGAAGAGGATCTCGGCCACGTGCCCCTGGCCGTGGACGCGCCGCAGCCCGAAGCGCTCCACCAGGGCGCCCACCACCGCGCAGGCGAGCGGCGCGAGGACGAGCGCGGGCCAGAAGCCGATCCAGCGCCCGAGCTGGAACGAGAAATACGCGCCCAGCATGAAGAAGCTCGCGTGCGCGAAGTTGAGCACGCCCATGAGGCTGAAGATGAGCGTGAGCCCGCTCGAGAGCATGAAGAGCATGAGCCCGTACACCACTCCGTTGAGGAGCGAGAACGCGGCGATCTCGAGCATGCCCGGCTCCTAGCCCGGGCGCTGCATCTTGCAGGTGGTGGGCAGCGCGGTTTGCGCCGCGTCGATCTTGCGGTCGGTGACGAAGCCGAGGTTGGTGCCCTCGATGCCGTGCTTCGCCTTGTCGGAGAGCGTCGAGACGAAGAGCGGCTGCAGCAGCTGGTGGTTGTCGGCGCGCATCTCGATGGGGCCCGTGGGCGTGTCGAGCTTCATTCCCTCGAGCGCGCGCGCGAGCTTCACCGGGTCGTTGGACTTCGCCTTCGCGGCCGCGGCGACGAGCATGGCGAACGTGTTCTTCAGGCGCCAGTAGTAGAACTCGTCGGCCGTGCCGGTGTAGCGCTTCTTGAAGGCGACCTCGTCGGGATCGGGCTGTGGCAGCGCGTTGTTGTGGTACTCGGTCACCTGCTTCAGCATGCCGACGCCGTCCTTTCCGATCGCGGGCACGGAGCCCAGCCCGCCGCCGTAATAGGTGTACCAGTTCACCTTGAGTCCCGCGTCCTTCCCGGCCTTGAAGAGGAGCAGCATGTCGTTGCTCCAGTTGCCGGTGATCACCGTGTCCGCGCCCGAAGCCTTGATCTTGGCCACGTACGGCGAGAAATCCTGCACCTTCTGCAGCGGGTGCAGCTCGTCGCCGACGATCTCGATGTCGGGGCGCTTCGCCTTCAGCATCGACTTCGCCGCGGCCGAGACTGCCTTGCCGAACGAGTAGTCCTGGTTGATGAGGTAGACCTTGCGGATCTTCGGGTCCTGGGCGATCGCGTCGGTGAGCGCGGCCATCTTCATGTCGACGTCGGCGTCGAAGCGGAAATGCCAGAAGTGGCATTTCTCGTTGGTGAGGGCGGGGTCGATCGCGGCGTAGTTGAAGTAGAGCACTTCCTTGCCGGGATTCCTCTCGTTGTGCTTCAGCACCGCGTCGGTGATGGCGTGCGCGACGGCGCTGCCGTTGCCCTGGATCACGATGCGCGCGCCCTCGTCGATGGCCTTCTTCAGCATGATGAGGGATTCCTGCGGGTTCACCTTGTTGTCGTACGAGAGGACCTCGATCTTCTCGCCATTCAATCCGCCCGCCGCGTTGATCTTGTCGGCGTAGAACTGCACGTGCTTCTGCGAATTCACGCCGGCGCTCGCCGCGCCCCCGGAGAGCGGGTCGATGTAGGCGATCTTCAGGTCCGCGGCGGCCGTGCCGCAGTTGAGCAGCATGGCGACCGCCAGGCTGGTGAGACAAGGAATCGTGCGCATGCGACCTCCCGTGACGACGAAGCCGCTATTCTGCGCCACCGTGCGGCGCGCGTCGGCGGCGGCCGGCGCGTTACCGAGAGTTACAACGGTTGTAGCTGCAACGATCAGATGGTATGTTTCCGGCGAGCGATGGCGTGGACAACAAGATCATCGCCGCGGCGCGAGGGCGCGGGTGTGAGCGATCGTTGCAGCCGCGTGACCATAAGTTGCAGGACGAATACGGGAGGCGTTACGAGCACTCATTACGTGGAGACGACACGAGTGAAGGTCCCCAACGCCGGGCCACGGGGCGCGCGCCACAGGCGCAGCCTCACCGAGAAGATCGCGATCGTGCGCGAGTCGATGATGCCCGGCATGTCCGCGGCGCACGTCGCCAAGCGCCACCAGATCGCGCTGAACGTCCTCTACTATTGGCGCAAGGTCTACCGCGAGATCGTCGACACCGACCTCACCGCGGCCCCGTCTCCCGCCGCGGGAATGGGAGGCGAGATCGCGGACCTCCAGCTGCAGGTGCGCAACCTCGAGCGCCTGCTGGGCCAGCGCACCCTCGAGGTGGCGCTGCTGAAGCAAAGGCTCGGCATGCCCGGAAGCGGAGTCGACCTCGATGAGTAGGATTGCCCGCCGGCGCCACGTCCACCTGGGCGAGCGCCTCGATGCGATCGCGAGGATCCGCCTCGGCACGGCCACGCCCCAGGCGGTCGCGCTCGAGCTCAACGTCGACACCGCCGACGTCCTGCGCTGGAGGGAGATCCACGCCGACCAGCGCAACATGACGCTCGACGAGGCAAGGGTGCCCGCCGACGTGCTGCGCCTCTCGCGGCGCGCCGAGCGCCTGGTCGAGCTCATCGCCACCGCCGACGTGACCATCCGCGTGCTGAACCGGATGCTCGCCGAAGGCGCCCCTGGAAAGCCGGCGCTGCGCACCAACTGAAGGCCGATTCCAAAAACATTGGATGGAAGTAACAGCTTGGAAGCTGCGCGGTTGCGCGGCAACAACGCGTAGTGCGAGCCAGACGTGAATTCCGTTGACGCTCAAATGCGCGCTCTTTAACGTCTCGAAGCCAAACAAAATCCCTGGGGAAAACATGAATCGGAAAGACGAGAAACTGGCCATTGCAGTGATCGGGGCCTTGGGCCTCGCGGCACTCGTGCCCGCGGCATGGGCGCAGCAGCCGGCACCCGCGGCCAAGGAGCGCATCGAAGTCACCGGATCCAATATCAAACGCGTGGAGGGCGAAGGCGCTCTTCCCGTCACGGTCATCTCGCGCGAGGAGATCGACCGCAGCGGCGCCACCAACGCGATGGAGCTGCTGAACCTCATCTCCTCGAACAGCAGCCTGGGCAACTCGACGCTCACCAGCGTCATCGGCGCCACCACCTTCTCGGCGCAAACCGCTTCGCTGCGCGGCCTGCAGGGCGCCCATACCCTCGTCCTCATCAACGGCAAGCGCGTGAACGGCTTCGCCGGCGAGATCCAGGGCGTCGGTGGCGTGAACCTCGGAATCATCCCGTTCAACGCCATCGACCGCGTCGAGATCCTGAAGGACGGCGCCTCGGCCGTGTACGGCTCCGACGCGATCGCGGGCGTCATCAACTTCATCCTGCGCTCCGACTATCGTGGCGCGGACGCGACCGTGTTCTACGGCGCGCCCACCCGCAGCGGCGGCGGCGGGCAGGAGAAATACAGCGCCTCGCTGGGCTTCGGCGACCTCGCGAAGGATCGCTTCAACGTGTTCGGCTCGCTGTCGTTCGACCACCAGAAGCCCCTCGACCAAAAGGATCGCAGTTTCTCGAACGACTCCACCGAGCAGTTCGTGGTCAACGTCGGCGGATACTCGGGATCGAGCAACACCTTCCCGGGCAACATCACCACCGGCGGCATCGGCATCCCCGGCGGCTGTGTCGGCCCCGGGCTCGTCCCCGTTCCTTCCCTCGGTATCGCCTGCGCGTTCGACCCGGCGAAAGTGGCGGGCGTGGAGTCCATTCCCGACGACAAGAACCTGAACGCGTTCGGTTCGGCCAAGTTCCAGATCAACAACAACTGGCAGGCGTACGGTACCGCGCTCTACTCGAAGGACAAGAACCACTTCATCATCCAGCCGGCGCCGCAGTCGAGCGTGTTCCCGTACGGCCCCAACGGAGACCTGCCGGGCAACATCACGCTGCAGCCTACCAGCCCGTTCTATCCGCATGCCCTCGCCGCCGCGGCCGGAGTCGACGGCCGGCCCCTCGACGTGCGCTGGCGCGGATTCCCGAACGGCTTCCGCGACACCCTCGACACCAACGAGGGCTCTCAGGTCGTGCTCGGGTTGAAGGGCACCGTGATGGACCGTTGGGATGTCGACGCGTCGTACTCCTACTCGAAAGGCAAGACCGACGAGTCGCTGAACAGCGGCTTCTTCCGCGTCTCGCAGCTGCTGGCGCTGCTCAATAGCGGCAACGTGAACCTCTTCGGCGACAACACGCCCGCGGTGCTGGACCAGATCCGCGCGACCAACGTCACCGGCAGCGTCATCAAGGACGAGGCGACCAACAAGAGCTTCAACGCCAAGATCTCGGGAGAAGTGTTCAACCTGCCCGCGGGTCCGCTGGCGGCGGCGGTCGGCGTGGACCTGCGCAAGGAAAGGCTCGACCAGTTCTCCAATCCGGTGCTCGGCACGGGTGACGTCTCGGGCTTCGGCGGCGGCATCATCGCGGTGCAGGGAAGCCGCGACGTGAAGGCGGCATACGGCGAGCTGAACATCCCGATCCTGCGCAACCTCGAGGCCAACGTGGCGGTTCGCACCGACGACTACAGCGACTTCGGCCGCACCAACAACCCGAAGGCGAGCCTGCGTTGGCAGCCGACCCGCGACGTGCTGTTCCGCGGATCCTATGGCCAGGGCTTCCTCGCGCCGTCGCTCTATCAGCTCTTCCTGCCGCGCCAGCCGGGCGTCTCGCCCACCGGCTTGACCGATCCCATCCGCTGCCCGGTGACGCACAACACCGGCACCGACTGCCTCACGCAGTTCGGCGTGTTCTTCGGCGGCAACCCCGACCTCAAGCCTGAAACGTCCGAACAGGCGACGCTGGGAATCGTGTGGGAGCCGAACAATGCGTTCTCGATCTCGGCCGATTACTTCAAGATTCGCCTCGCCGGCGGCATCACCAACGGCATCCCGCTGGCCACCATCCTCGGCGACCTCAGCACCTACGGCAACCTGGTTACCCGCGGACCGGTGGACCCGGCCTTCCCGCAGCTGCCGGGCCCGATCACGCACATCGAGCAGGGCTACATCAACCTGGGCAACACGCACATCGAAGGCGTGGACGTCGAGGCGCACTACAAGTGGCCGACGTCGCGCTGGGGCCGCGTGCGCCTCGACATGGCGGGCACGTACTACATCCGCTATGACGCCCAGAACCTGGATGGCAGCTTCACCGGCTTCGTCTCGAACGCGTTCGGCTCCACGGTGGTGGGGGTGATCCCGCGCTGGAAGCACTATGCGCAGGTGTCGCTCGATTCCGGCCCGTGGACGGTGTCTGTCGGCAACACGTACCAGTCGGGCTACGTGGACTGGCAGGGCGACTTCAACAACAACCTGCGGCGCGTGAGCTCCATGAGCCTGTACGACGTGCAGGGCGTATGGCGTGGCCTCAAGCACTTCACCTTCACGCTCGGGGTGAAGAACGTGCTCGATTCCAACCCGCCGGCGACCAACCAGCAGAACACGTTCCAGGCCGGCTACGATCCGTCGTACTACGACGCGCGCGCGCGCTTCGTGTACGGCCAGGTCCGCTACGAGTTCAAGTAGGAGGCTTCACCCCCACTTGAGGGGCCTCACGGCCCCTTTTTCTTGGAGAGGTCGATGTCGATGTATTTCCAGAAGCTGTTGCTCTGCACCGGCGGGCGCCGGTAGCCGACGACCCACGGATACCACATGTCCGTGAGGATGCGGTGCACGTTGATCTTCCAAGGAGCGTACGCGACCATGAGCCGCGTCATCTCCTGGTAGATCTTCGTGCGCGCGGGAGAGTCGGGCATGACGCGCGCCTTCTCGTAGAGGCGGTCGTATTCCGGGAGCCGGAAGCGTGCCTGGTTGCCCTTGATGCCGGAGTTGGGGCCGTAGAGCGAGGAGAGCCATGTATCCGCGTCGGGTGACGCCGCCGAGCCTCCCAGCTGCCACATCATCAGCTTGCCCGCCTGCGACTCCTTGAGCAGGTCGGGCCACTTCGCCTTGCGGATGGTGAAGCGGATGCCGATGTCGTCCATGCTGCGCTTCCACAGCTCGTCGAACTGCTGGTCCACGGCGGCCGGCGTGGAGTTGTACTTGATGACGAGCGGGCTGCCGTCGGGCATGTCGCGCCAGCCGTCGCCGTTGCGGTCCACGTAGCCGAACATGTCGAGGAGCGCCTTTGCCTTGGCGACGTCGTATTCGTTCGCCGTGGTGCGGAAACCGGGATCGTAGCCGGCCACGCCGGGGCTGTAGGGGGTGCTCGCGGGGATCGCCTGGTTCTTGCGGATGATGGCGATCTCGTCGCGCGTTTTGTATGAGAGCGACATGGCGCGGCGCAGCGCCACCTTCTCCGGCGTGTAGCCGCCCACCACCGGGTCCTCCATGTTGAAGTACGCGTAGGTGAGGTCGAGGGCCGGGACCTGCCGCATCACGATCCCGCGCCGCGCGAGGTTGGCGGCGAGCTTGTTGTTGGGCATCGCGAGGTTGGCGAACTCGTTGGGCACGCCGAAGATGAGGTCCATCTCCTCGTTCTGGAACGAGAGCCAGCGCGGCTGCGACTCCTCGATGATGGAGACCTCGACGCGGCCCACCATCGGCATGCGCTTGCCCCGTTGCGCGGCGAGGATTGCCTGCCCCACCTCGTCGCCGGGCGCCGGCTCGCCGTCGAAGTATTCCTCGCGGAAGTTCGGATTCGGCTCGAACACCATCTTCGAGGAGCGCTTCCAGAACGCGAGCCGGTAGGCGCCGGTGCCCACGGGATGCGAGCCGATGTCGCTGCCGTAGCGCTCCACCACCTCGCGCGCCACCGCGCAGGCGACGCGGCAATCGGCCAGGTTGTAGATGAAGACGTAGAAGGGCTGCGTGAGCCTGATCTGCCACGTGTAGCGGTCGAGCGCCTTGAGGCCCTCGATGGGCGCGTCGTAGTCGAGCCGGTTGGCCTTGCGCGCCTTCGCGAGGATCTCGTCGGAGCCCACGATGTAGCCCTCCACCTCGGCGAGGAGCGGCGCGGCGAGCTTCGGGTCGAAGAGCCGTTTCATCGTGTAGACGTAGTCTTCGGCGGTGAGCTCGCGCTTCTTGCCGTTGAACGCAGGGTCGTCGTTGAAGTAGATGCCCGGCTTCACGTGCATCGTGTAGGTCTTGCCGTCGGCGCTGATCTCGGGAAGCGCGGTGAGCGTGTTGGGCTTGAGCTTCAGCGGCCGCGCGAGGTAGTCGTACTTGAGGGGCGGGTCGAACATGGCGCTGTTGACGATGCCCGAGTAGAGGTCGCTCACCTTCTGCGGGTCGAGGCTCGTCTCGGCGACGGAAAACGCGTAGCGGAAGACCTTCGCGGGATCCGCCGCGAGCGCGGGAACCGCGGCGATCGCCGAGGCGACCGCCGCGATGAACGTCCTACCTGCGATGCCCCACCATGAATTCACGAAGCGCCCTTGCCGTGTGGCTCCTGGTGCCTGCCTTGAGGAATTCCTCCGGCGGCGCCGCAAGCACGACCCGGCCGCCGGCATCGCCGCCCTCCGGACCCATGTCGACGATCCAGTCGGCCTCGGCGATGACGTCGAGATTATGCTCGATGAGGACGACGGTGTTGCCGGCATCGACGAGGCGATGCAGCACGCGGATGAGCTTCTCCACGTCGGCCATGTGCAGGCCCACCGTGGGCTCGTCGAGGACGTAGAGAGTGTGCGTCGCTATCGACGCGCGTCCCGGGCGCGGCGCCTGGGGCCCGCGCACCTTGGCGAGCTCCGTGACGAGCTTGATGCGCTGCGCCTCGCCGCCGGAGAGCGTGGGACTCTGCTGGCCGAGCGTGAGGTAACCCAGGCCGACGTCCTGCAGGAGGCGCAGGCAGTGATGGATCGACGGGTGGTGGGTGAAGTATTCCACTGCCTCGTCGACGCTCATGGCGAGCACCTCGCCGATGCTTTTGCCGCGCATCTGCACGGCGAGCGTCTCGGCGTTGAAGCGCGCGCCGTTGCACATCTCGCAGGCGACCTTCACGTCCGGGAGGAAGCTCATCTCGATGGTCTTCACGCCCTGGCCGTCGCAGCCGTCGCAGCGTCCGCCGGCGGTGTTGAACGAGAAGCGGCTCGCGGTGTAGCCGCGGATGCGCGCTTCCTGCGTGTCGGCGAAGAGCTTCCTGATGTTGTCGAAGAAGCCCACGTAGGTCGCGGGGCAGGAGCGCGGCGTCTTGCCGATGGGAGTCTGGTCGACCTCGAGGACGCGCGAGACACTCTCCCAGCCCTTGATCGCCTTCGCGCCGGTAATGCCGCCGGCCTGCTTGCGATCGCGCGCCGCGGCGACGAGGCGATGCAGGTTCTCGTGCAGCACGTCGCGCGCGAGCGTCGACTTGCCCGACCCCGACACGCCGGTGACGATGGCGAGGCGCCCCAGCGGGAAGCGCACGTTCACGTCCTTCAGGTTGTGCAGCTTAGCGCCAACCACCTCCACCGACGGCGTCGACTTGTCGATCGCGCGGCGCGGCTGCAGCGGGTGCTTCAGCGGCTCGCGCAGGAAGTGCCCGGTGAGCGAGGCGGGATTGGCCTTGAGCTCCTCGGCGGTTCCCTGCGCGACGATGTGCCCGCCGAGGCGTCCCGCGCCGGGGCCCAGGTCGATCACGTGCTCGGCGCGGCGGATGGTGTCCTCGTCATGCTCGACGACCACGAGCGTGTTGCCCTTGGCGCCGAGGCGCGCGAGCACGTCGAGCAGGATCTGGTTGTCGCGCGGATGCAGGCCGATGGTGGGCTCGTCGAGGATGTAGCAGACGCCGCGCAGGTTGGAGCCCAGCTGCGCCGCGAGGCGAATGCGCTGCGCTTCTCCGCCGGAGAGCGTGGGCGCGCCGCGATCGAGGGACAGATAGCCCAGGCCCACCTGCTCGAGGAACGAGAGGCGCGCGACCAGCTCCGCGAGGATATCGCGGGCGATTTCCTGCTCGCGACCCGCAACCGAGATCTTCTCGAAGAAGGTGTGCGCCTTCGAGATGGGCTGAGCGCTCATGTCGGCGATGGATTGCCCGCGGAAGCGCACCGCGAGCGCTTCCTTGTTGAGACGCTTGCCGTCGCATTCGGGGCACGCCTCGTCCAGCTCGAGCCACTCGACCCACGAATCGAGGACGTGGTCCTCGGTGCCGGTCTTCGAGCGCTCGTCGTCCCAGTTCACCTCGTCGATCGCGAGGCCGGTGCCGTAGCACGCCGCGCACCAACCGTGCTTCGAGTTGTACGAGAAGAGGCGCGGGTCCAGCTCCGGGAAGCTCGTGCCGCAGGAAGGGCACGCGCGCTTCACCGAGTAGATCTGCACGTCGCGATGGCCCCAGCCGCCGCGGCACACGTGCAGCACGCCCTTGCCCATGTCGAGCGCGCTTTCCACCGCGGCGCGAAGCTGCTTCTCGTTCTCCGGCTTAACCTCGATTTGCGCGATGGGCAGCTCGATGGTGTGCTCGCGGAAGCGGTCGAGGCGCGGCCATCCCTTGGTCGGCAGGTACTCGCCGTCGACGCGCAGGTGCGACACGGTCTTGGCGAGCGCCCACTTGGCGAGGTCGGTGTAGAAGCCCTTGCGGTTCGTCACCAGCGGCGCGAGCAACGCGATCGTCTCGCCGCGGTGCTCCTTCATGAGGCGCGCGACGATGGCCTCGACGCTCTGCGGCTCGATGGGCACGTCGCACTCGGAACAGAACTGCGTGCCGAGCTTCACGAAGAGCAGCCGCAGGAAGTGGTGGATCTCGGTCTGCGTGGCGACCGTGCTCTTCGAGCCGCCGCGGCTGGTGCGCTGCTCGATCGCCACCGTGGGCGGGATGCCGAAGATCGCGTCGACGTCGGGCTTGGAGGCGGGCTGCACGAATTGCCGCGCGTAGGCGTTGAGCGACTCGAGGTAGCGCCGCTGGCCCTCGGCGAAGAGGATGTCGAAGGCGAGGGTGGACTTGCCGGAGCCGGAGACGCCCGTGATCACGCTGAACTTGCCGCGCGGGATCTCGACGTCGATGTTCTTCAGGTTGTGCTCGCGGGCGTGCTTCACCCGGATGGTGTTGGGGGCGCGGTAGGGCACGCGGGGCTGCGCTTCGGAAACGGCTTTGGATCCGCCGATGAACGCAGATGAACGCAGATCGTTCTGTGCGACGGGAGAGAGAGCCGTTTCGTAGTCGCGGAGGGCCTTGCCGGTGTGCGAGGTTAGATGCTCCATCACCGTCGCGGGCGTGCCCGCAGCCACGACTTCGCCGCCCGCCTCGCCGCCCTCGGGGCCCAGGTCGACGATCCAGTCGGAGGCGCGGATCACGTCGAGGTTGTGCTCGATCACGACGAGCGAGTGGCCCGCGACCAGGAGCTTCCGGAACGACTTGAGGAGCTTCGAGACGTCCTCGAAGTGCAGGCCCGTGGTGGGCTCGTCGAAGAGGAACAAGCGCGTTTGCTTGATTGGGCCCCCGTCTGCGCGGGGGCGACGGGGAAGCATCGCGATGGAACGGCCTTCGGCCTCCGCCAGGTGGCCCGCGAGCTTGAGGCGCTGCGCCTCGCCGCCCGAGAGCGTCGGCACCGGCTGTCCGAGCTTGAGATAGTCGAGGCCCACATCCACCAGCGGCTGCAGGCGGCGGATAATTTCCTTGTCGCTCGCGAAGACCTGGACGGCCTGCTCGATGGTGAGCTCCAGCACGCCGGCGATGCTGCGGCCGTCGACCTTCACCTCGAGCACCTCGTCGCGGTAGCGCGTGCCGTTGCAGTCGGGGCAGCGCAGGTACACGTCGGAGAGGAACTGCATCTCCACGTGCTCGAAGCCGTTGCCGCTGCACGTGGGGCAGCGCCCGTTGCCGGAGTTGAAGCTGAAGGTGCCCGTGGTGTAGCCGCGCGTGCGCGAGTCCGGCGCCTTCGCGAAGAGCTCGCGGATCGCGTCGAAGGCGCCCACGTAGCTCGCGGGATTGGAGCGAGTGGTGCGCCCGATGGGCGTCTGGTCCACGAACACGATGTCGTTCACGTGCTCGACGCCGGTGAGCGACTTGAACGCGCCGGGGGTCTCGGTGGGCTTGCCGAGGTGCTTCCTCAGCGCCGGGTGCAGGACATCCTGCACCAGCGTCGACTTGCCCGAGCCGGACACACCGGTCACGCAGACGAACCGGCGCAGCGGAATTTCGACGTCGATGTCCTTCAGGTTGTGCTCGGTGGCGCCGCGGATGCCGAGGCACACGGCGCCGCGCAGCGGATCGCGCCCGAGAGTGTTGGGCACTTCCACGCCGGGCGCGCGCAGCTCCTCGCCGGGGTGGTAATCGTCGGCGCGCTTGCGGCCGGAGAGATAGTCCGCGGTGAGGGTCTTCGATTCCTTGAGCGCGTCGGGTGAGCCGAAGAAGACGATCTCGCCGCCGCGCTCGCCGGGGCCCGGGCCCATGTCGAGGAGCTTGTCGGCTTCCAGCATGATCTGCGGATCGTGCTCCACGACGACGAGGGAATTGCCCGCGTCGCGCAGGCGCTTCATCACGTCGATCACGCGCCCCATGTCGCGCGGGTGCAGGCCGATGGACGGCTCGTCGAGGACGAAGAGCGTATTCACGAGGGAAGTGCCGAGCGCGGTGGTGAGGTTGATGCGCTGCACCTCGCCGCCGGAGAGCGTGCGCGACTGGCGGTCGAGCGTGAGGTAGCCGAGGCCCACCTCGCGCAGGTAGATGAGGCGCGAGCGGATCTCGCCGAGGAGGAGCTCGGTCGCTTCATCGAGCGGCGCCGGCAGCTTCACGCGCGCGAAGAATTCCTGGATCCGGTCCGCGGGGAGCAGCATCACGTCGTGGAGCGACAGGCCCGGCAGCGCGGCGAGCTGCGGGCGCGACCACTGCGTGCCCTTCGGCATGGAGCGATCTGCCGGCGCGAGGACGGCATCGGCGTCATCCTTGGCGCCGACGCGCCACAGCATCGTCTCGGGCTTCAGGCGCGCGCCCTCGCAGGCGCCGCACGGCGTGTACGCGCGGTAGCGCGACAGCAGCACGCGGATGTGCATCTTGTACGCCTTGGTCTCGAGCCAGTCGAAGAAGACCTTCACGCCGTACCAGTGCGTCTTGCCGGTCTTCTTCCAGTCGACCCAATCGGTGTCGCCGAAGAGCACCCAGTGCTTCTGCTGCGGCTCGAGGTCGCGATACGGCACGTCGAGCGGGATGCCGCGCTTCTTCGCGTACTTCACGAGGTCGCCCTGGCACTCCGCGAAGCTCTTCGACTGGAAGGGCTTCACGGCGCCCTGGCCGAGCGTCTTGGTCTCGTCTGGAATCACGAGGCCGTAGTCGACGCCGATCACGCGGCCGAAGCCGCGGCACGTGTCGCACGCGCCGATGGGCGAGTTGAAGGAGAAGCGCGCGGGCGTGGGGTCGGCGTAATGGATGTCGCAGTGGGCGCAGTGCAGGTCGGTGGAGAAGCGCCACGCCTCGGTGCCTTCCTCGCCCGCGAAGACGTTCACGCGCCCGTTGCCCACGCGCAGGGCGGCCTCGATCGCCTCCATGGTCCGCGCCTTCTCGGCGGTGGACATCTTCACGCGGTCCTGCACGACCTCGAGGCGCGCGCCCTCGCGATGGTGGATCTTCGTGTAGCCCTGCGCGAGGAGGAGCCTGGTGATCTCCTCCTCGGTGAAGTTGGCCGGCACGTCCACCGGAAAGGTGATGACAAGGCGCGGATCGCCGCTCGCCGCGGCGCGCTGCGACATCTCCGCGACGATGGTCTCGGAGGTGTCGCGGCGCACGGGCCGCGCGCAGCTGCGGCAGAAGAGGTGGGCGGTGCGCGCGAAGAGGAGCTTCAGGTGGTCGTTGATCTCCGTCATCGTGCCGACCGTGGAGCGCGACGTGCGCACCGGGTTGGTCTGGTCGATGGCGATGGCGGGCGGGATGCCGTCGATGGAATCGACCTGCGGCTTGTCCATGCGGTCGAGGAACTGGCGCGCGTAGGGCGAGAAGGTCTCGACGTAGCGGCGCTGGCCCTCGGCGTAGAGCGTGTCGAAGACGAGCGAGGACTTGCCTGATCCCGATGGACCGGTGACGACGATGAGCTCGCCCGTGGGCAAGTCGACGTCGAGGTTCTTGAGGTTGTTCTGGCGCGCGCCGCGGATGCGGATCGTGTCCTCGCTCGCGTCGTCGTTCAGGGAAGGCGAATCGGCGGCGCGTCCCGCGGACAGGTCGTTCATGGAATCTCGACGGAGGTGGCGGCCGCTCGTGCGGACGCAAACAATAATAGGGGAGAGGCGCCCATTCTAGGCACCTCCATGACCATTCCGGGGGGGATTACTTTTTCGCGTTGTGGCGCTGTGGATAACTCACCTAGCACGCCCCATATTCTACCGGGTTATGCACACCAACTGAGGGCGCGCACCCCGTATTCAACCCCGAATAACCGGGGACAGACCTCAGTTATCGGATATTGATAATCGAGGTCTGACCCCGGTTATCGGGTCAGGCGGCGGCGGCCTCGTGCGCCGGCAGCGCGCTCACCATCTCGTACGCGGGCTCGGTGAGGAAGTCGACGAACTCGTCGTTGGAGACGAGCCGGTCGAGGAGCCATGCAGCCTCGTCGTAGCGGGCGGCGGAAGCGCCGGGCATGGAGGAGACCTTGCGAAGCTCCTCGGCGAGGATCCCGCGGAAGAGCTCGATCGTCACCTTGCGCCCGTCGGCGAGCTCGCCCTTCGGCGAACGGATCCATTGCCAGACCTGCGAGCGCGAGATCTCCGCGGTCGCCGCGTCCTCCATCAAGTGGTTGATGGGAACGCACCCTTGCCCCGCGAGCCACGAACCCATGTACTGCAGGCTCACGTTCACGTTGGTGCGCAGCCCCTGCTCGGTGATCGGGCCCGCGGGTCCGAAGGCGAGCAGCTCCGCCGCCTTCACGTTCACCTCGTCCCTCTTGCGCTCGATCTGGTTCGCGCCGGGCATGACGCGATCGAACACGGATTTCGCCACCGCCACGAGCCCCGGATGCGCGACCCACGTGCCGTCGAATCCATCGCCCGCCTCCCGCTCCTTGTCCGCGAGGACTTTTGCCATCGCCTCGTCGTTCGCCTTCGCATCGTTCTTGATGGGAATCTGCGCCGCCATCCCGCCCATCGCGTGCGCGAGGCGCCGGTGGCACGTCTTCACCAGGAGCTGGCAGTAGGCGCGCAGGAAGGGTGCCGCCATCGTCACCTGGGCGCGGTCGGCGAACACGAAGTCCGAGCGGCGCAGTTTCTTGATGCAGCTGAAGATGTAGTCCCAGCGCCCGCAATTGAGCCCCGCCGAATGCTCGCGCAGCTCGTAGAGGATCTCGTCCATCTCGAAGGCCGCGGGCAGCGTCTCGATGAGCACCGTCGCCTTGATGGTGCCGCGCGGCAGGTTCATGCGCGATTCGGCCTCGTTGAACACGTGGTCCCAGAGGCGCGCCTCGAGATGGCTCTCGATCTTAGGGAGATAGAAGTACGGGCCGCTTGCCTGCGCGACGAGGCGCTCGGCGTTGTGGAAGAAGAAGAGGCCGAAGTCGAAGAGGGAGGCCGACACCGGGTCGCCGTCCACCAGCATGTGGCGCTCGAGCAGGTGCCAGCCGCGCGGACGCACGATGAGGGTTGCGGTCTTCTCGTTCAGCTGGTAGCACTTGCCATCGGCGCTCTTGAAGCCGATGGTGCGGTCGACTGCCTGGCGCAGGTTGATCTGCCCGCGCACCATGTTGTCCCACGAGGGCGTGCACGAGTCCTCGAAGTCCGCCATGAACGTGGAGGCGCCGGAGTTCATCGCGTTGATGACCATCTTGCGCTCCACCGGGCCGGTGATCTCGACGCGCCGGTCCTGCAGATCCGCGGGCACCGGGGCCACGGTCCAGGCGGCCTCGCGGATCGGGCGCGTCTCGGGGAGGAAGCCAAAGGTCTCCTTGCCCGCGTCGAGCCGCCCCTGGCGCTCGATGCGCGCGCGCATGAGGTCGCAGCGGCGCTGCTCGTACTTGCGGTGCAGGTGCGCGACGAAGCCGATGGCCGGCGGGGTGAGGATGCGGTCGAAGAGGTTGGGCTGCTCGGGCGGAAGCTGGATGCCGGGAAGGGTGAAGTTATCGCGTTTCATGGAGTCTCCTCAGTCCGCGGCCGCGGCTTGTTCCGAACGGATCGGCGTGGGTTGCACGAAGAACTGCTCGTCCTCGGTGGATCCGTGCAGCGCCGTGGTCGACGACTTGCCCGCCTGGATGACCTGCGTCACGTCGTCGAAGTAGCCGGTGCCCACCTCGCGCTGGTGCTTCACCGCGGTGAAGCCGCGCTCGGCCGCGGCGAACTCCTTCTGCTGCAGCTCGACGAACGCGGTCATGTTGTTGCGCGCGTAGCCGTAGGCGAGGTCGAACATGCCGTAGTTCAGCGCATGGAAGCCGGCGAGCGTGATGAACTGGAACTTGTAGCCCATGGCGCCCAGCTCGCGCTGGAACTTCGCGATGGTCGCGTCGTCGAGGTTCTTCTTCCAGTTGAAGGACGGCGAGCAGTTGTAGGCGAGGAGCTTGCCGGGATGGGCCTTCTGCACGCCCTCGGCGAAGCGGCGCGCGAAGTCGAGGTCCGGCGTGCCGGTCTCGCACCACACGAGGTCCGCGTACGCCGCGTAGGCGATGCCGCGCGACAGGGCCTGGTCGAAGCCCTTGCGCGATTTGTAGAAGCCTTCCGCGGTGCGCTCCCCGGTGAGGAACGGCTTGTCGTTCTCGTCGACGTCGGAGGTGACGAGGTCGGCGGCCTCGGCGTCGGTGCGCGCGAGGAGGAGCGTGGGCACGCCGAGGACGTCGGCGGCGAGGCGCGCGGCGACCAGCTTCTGCACGGCCTCCTGCGTGGGCACCAGCACCTTGCCGCCCATGTGCCCGCATTTCTTCACGCTGGCGAGCTGGTCCTCGAAGTGCACGCCGGCGGCGCCCGCCTCGATCATCGCCTTCATCAGCTCGAACGCGTTCAGCACGCCGCCGAAGCCCGCTTCCGCGTCGGCGACGATGGGGGCGAACCAGTCGATGCCGCTCTTGCCCTCGGCGTGGTCCACCTGGTCGCAGCGCGTGAGGGCCGCGTTGATGCGGCGCACGACCGTGGGGACGCTGGTGGTGGCGTAGAGGGATTGGTCGGGATACATCGCGAGGCTGTCGTTGGCGTCCGCGGCGACCTGCCATCCGGAGAGATAGATCGCGGGCACGCCGGCGCGCACCTGCTGCATCGCCTGGTTGCCGGTGAGCGCGCCGAGGGAATTCACGAACGGGCGTTCCTGCATGAGGCGCCACAGCTTCTCGGCGCCCTTGCGCGCGAGCGTGTGCTCGACCTGGAGGGTGCCGCGCAGGCGGTAGACGTCTTCGGCCGCGTATCCGCGCTTCACGCCGCTCCAGCGCGGGTTCTCGCTCCAGTCCTTCCTGATGTGCGCGACTTCGATCTCCCGGGAATTCATGGGGCTCTCCTTGTTGTCGAGGGGTTGTCGACGATGAGAGCACTTCCTCGCGCGCGCGGGAATTGGAATTAGCCGAAGGGAGCCTTCGCATATTGCGAAGGGGATGCCGGGCGCTGCTAGGAGGGCGCGGTGGCGTGCAGGTGGTCGACGAGCTGGCGCGCCGAGGCGGCCAGAGAAGCGTAGTCGCGTACGGCCACCCACATCCGGCGCTTCGCCCACGCGTCGGTGAGCGGCACGAGCCTCAAGCCCATGGGCCGCGCGAAGGAGGCCGCCGCGCCCTCGGGCAGGACGCCGATGCCCAGGCCCGCCTGGATCATCTTCGCGACGACGTCGAAGCCCTTCAGCTGCATGCGTAGCCGCAGCGGCTTGCCCTGCGCGGATGCGGCGCCGGCGAGCAGGCGCGAAAGCACCGTGTCGCTCTCCAGCCCGACGATGTCGTACGCCAGGAGCTTCGCGAACGCGATGCGCTTGCCGCGCAACGCGTGGCCCCTGGGCAGCACGGCGACGAGCGTGTCCGTGCGATAGTCGAAGCACTGCAGGTTCGCGGTGGGCGCTCCTTCCATCACGATGCCGACGTCGGCCGCGCCTTCCTGCAGCGCCTGCACGATGGCGCCGCTGCGGTGCTCTTCCAGCGAGATCTTCACCGCGGGATGCGCCGCGGAGAACGCGGCGAGGTCCTGCGAGAGCTCCTGCGCGAGCGCGGAAGTGTTGGCGAAGACTCGCACCAGTCCCTTGCCGCCCTTCGTGTAGTCGGAGAGCTCGGCGCGCATGTCGTCGGCCTGCCTCAGCACCTCGCGTGCATGCATCAGCATCGCGTTGCCCGCGGCCGTGAGCTCGACGCCCTTCGCGGTGCGAACCAGGAGCTGAACGCCGTATTGATCCTCGAGGAGCGCGATGCGCCGGCTCGCGGCGGCGAGTGCGATGTGGCACGCCTCGGCGGCCCTGGTGATGCTCTTCGTCTCCGCGATGCGCACGAAGAGCGCGAGCGAGGCGAGGTCGGGGCGCTGCGTCACGAGAGGAAGCGCCGCGGCGAGATGGCGCCCGCCATGTCGCGCGGCAGCGGCAGGGGCTCGTCCTCGAGGTGCGAGGCGAGGAGCTCCGCGCCCAGGGGCGCCCAGAGGAGCCCGCGCGAGCCCAGGCCGGTCGCGCAGTGGATGCCCTCGACCGCGGTCGAGCCGAAAATCGGCAGGCGGTCGGGCACCGTGGTGCGGAATCCGGTCCAGCCGGAAAGCTCCATGGGATGCACGCCCTCGGTGAAGCCCGGCAGCATCGCCTCGGCGCGATGCAGGTTCTCGCGATGGTCGGCTGCGCGCACCGCCGGGTCGAAATCGTCGTGGTGGTAGCTCGCACCGACGCAATGGCCGCCGTCGGGCACGGGCGCCACGTAGCCGCTGCCGCTCACGATGCGCTCGAGGGACGCGCGTCGCGGCGCCGGCGGAAGGTAGGTCACCTGGCCGCGCACGCAGGCGAGCGTGAGGCGCGCTTCGGGAAGGAGGCGCTTCGCGTCGGCGGCGTTGGCGAGCACCATCACCGCCGCTTCGGCGATGACGCGGTCGTTGGCGTCGAGCGCTCGCCACGCGGAGCCTTCGCGCTCGAGGCGCGCCACCTCGCGGCCCATGCGGCGCTTCACCTTGTCGCCGGCGCGCGCGAGGCTCGCGACGGCGAGGCTTTCCGGCGCGACCCACGCGCCTTCCGGAAACCACCAGCCGGGACCGCGCACCTCTCTTCCCGCGAGCGCTGCCGCGCGATCGGCATCGACGAACTCGAGGAAGGCCGCGGGATATCCGTGCGACTTGGCGATCGCGGCGAAGCGCGACGCTTCCTCTTCGTCGCCGGCGAGCTGGAGGACGCCGCTACGATTCCAGACGAGGGGGAAGCCCTCGCTTTGCAGGGCGCCGTAGTGCTGCAGGGCGTAGAGAAACGCGCTTCGCGACACTTGCGCGTTCACGGCGTCGCGAAGGTTGGCGATGGGGCGCACCAGGCCCACGGCGGAGGTGCTGCGTTCCTCGCGCGCGTCGACGAGATCGACGTGCCAGCCGCGCGATGCGAGGCGCTCGGCGGTGATCGTTCCCGCGAGCCCGGCCCCGATGACCGCGGCCTTGCGCTCGCGCTTGCCGCCGGGCTTCGCGGCGCGCGCTTCGAACGCTCCCGCGAGCATCTCGCGCTTCGCGCCGAAGCCCTCGCGCTTCTCCACGCGGAAGCCCGCGTCCGCGAGCGCCGTGCGCACGCCGCCCGCGACGGTCCACGTGGCGAGGGTGGCGCCGGGCGCGGCGATGCGGGCAAGCTCGCGCACCACCTCCGGCGACCAGATGCCGGGATTCTTCGCGGGCGAGAAGCCGTCGAGGAAGAACGCGTCCACTTCGGCCACGAGCTGCGGCAGGGTCTCGCGCGCCGGGCCGAGAAGGAGCGTGAGGATCACGTTGCCGCCGTCGAAATGCATCCGGTGGAAGCCGGCGAGCGGCGGCGGCCACGCGGTCACCAGGGCTTGGGCGAGGCCTTCGAGTCCGGCGAAGGGGGCGAGCGCCGCGGCGAGGTCCTCGCGCGTGAAGGGCTCGCCCTCCACCGACACGAAATGCAGGCGCGCTGGACGCTTCGGATCCCGGCGCCACGCATCCCACGCGGCCACGAAATTCACGCCGAGGCCGAAGCCCGTCTCGAGGATCACGAACCGATCCCGGCCCTGCCACCGCTCGGGAAGCCCATTGCCCGCCAGGAACACGTGCCGCGACTGCGCCACGCCCCCTTGCGTGGAGTGATAGACGTCCTGGAAATGCGCGGAGAACGGCGTGCCGTCGGCGGTGCGCTCGAGCCGCGCAGTGGGGACCGTGACCATGCCCGCATGATACGGATAACCGGGGACAGACCTCAGTTACTTTTCAGTGGCTGAAAACTAACTGAGGTCTGTCCCCGGTTATCGGTTTAGAAGAGGAGGGAGGAGAGGCGGCTGCGGTACTCGGTGATGAGCTCGGGCCGGTCGGCGGCCATCTCGAAGACGGTGAGGATCTTCACGCGCGCGATGTCGTTCCTGAAGGTGCGGTTGCGCTTCACGATCTCGAGAAGCTGGTGCATCGCGGGGCCGAAGTCGCGGCGCGAGATGAGCAGGTCGGCGAGCTCGAGGCGCGCTTCCAGGTCGTTCGCGTCGATGCGGATGCGCCGCGCGAGAAGGTCGACGGGCGGCAAACCCTTGGCGACCTCGGCGGCCTGCAGGCGCGCGAGCACGTGCGCGTACGCCGATTGCTGCCGGGCGTTGGTGTTCAGCGTGTTGAAGTGCATGCGCGCGCGATCCAGCTCGCCGCGGCCCAGCAGGATGGCCACCAGGTCGAGGCGCGCGGCCGCATGCGAAGGATCGAGCGCGATCGCATTCCGGAGGTAGTCCGCGGCGATCGCGGGCTGGCCGCGGGCGAGCGCCTCGCGCGCGGAGCGATGCTCGATCTCGGCGGGATTGGGGATCAGGCGTTCGAGGAACGCGCGCACGAAAGACTCGGGCTGCGCGCCCATGAACTGCGCCACGGCGCTGCCGTCCACGAAGGCGACCGCGTAAGGAATCGATTTCAGGTTGAAGGAGGCGGTGAGCTCCGGGTTGGTGTCGGTGTTCACGTTGACGAGCTTGAAGCGCCCGCCGTACTCGCGCTCGAGCTTCTCCAGGAGCGGCCCCAGCTGCCTGCACGGCCCGCACCACGGCGCCCAGAAATCCACGATCACCGGGACTTCCATGGAAGCCTCCATCACATCGCGCTCGAAAGACGACAGCGTTGCATCGATCATCGGAAATCCCCTCTCGTCGACATATGACGAGGGGCGGCCCCGCTACGTTCGGGTCGCGATGCCTTTAATGGGGTCAGACCGACCCGGGGTGTCGCGCAGGAGGTGTCCTACCTGGCCGATAATGGGCGAATCCGCCAGCCCATGGGATCGCCATGCCGCCCCTCGTACTGAACCTGCCCGCAGGACTCACCGGAACCGCCGAGATGGTGGTGGGCGAGCAGCACACCGCGCCGCGAATCGGCAGCGGGCGCATCCGCGTGCTCGCCACGCCGGTGATGATCCAGCTGATCGAGTCGGCGGCGCTCGCGGCGGTGGAGCAATCCCTGCCGGAAGACCACCAGAGCTTGGGCACGCACCTGGACATCACGCACATCGCCGCCACCCCCGTCGGCATGCGCGTGCGCGCCACCGCGGAGGTGATCCGCGTCGAGGGCCGTACGATTTACCTCAAGGTGCGCGCCGAGGACGAGCGCGAGCTCATCGGCGAGGGAACCCACGAGCGGGTGGTGGTGAACCTCGATCGCTTCGACAAGCGGATCCAGGGCAAGGCGGCTCGAGAAGCTTGAGCGCCTGGTAGAGGATCGGGTCGCCCGGTCCACCCGAGGGCGCGGCGAGATCCACCGCGATGTCGGGCCGAAGCGCCTCGCGCGGCAAGCCGCCGGCGAGAAAAGTCTTCCGGGCAGGGAATTCCAGCACGATGCCGCTCGCCGGCAGCGTCACCTCGCGAAGCTCGCCGCGCAATCCCGCCATGGGCGTGCCGACGATGCGCGCGCCCGCCGCGGCCTTCAGCCCCGCGGCGATCGCCTCGCCCTCGCCCGCGGTCCAGCGATCCACCAGCACCGCCACCGGCGCGCGATAGCCGGAATCCGCGAAGCGCGCGAGGATCGCCAGAGTCTCCGCGGGCGACCCGGGCCCGAGCGTCTCGCGCAGGTCGACGATCAACGCGCGCGTACCCTTCAGCTCCGCCAGCGCCTGCGCGAAATGCTCGACCAAGCGCGTGTCCGCGGAGCCCACGCGCGGGCGAAGATAGCCGATGTCGCGCTCGTCGCCCATGCGCCGCGTGAGGAGCGCGGGCCCGTTGCCGCGCGAGACCGCGGTGCGCTCCACCACGAGCGTGGAGAGCGAGTCGGCGTCGCGCACCTCGATGCGCTGCTCGCCCACCCCCGGGCCCGCGAGCACGCGCCGCAAGCCCCAGTCCAACGCCGCCGCGTCGGGGCGCGCCGTGGCGAGGCGCGCGCGCACCGCGCGTTCGACGGGAACGCCGTTCACGCGCGTGACGACGAGCCCCGGGCGCAGCCCCGCGACGTCGGCGTCGCTGAACGTGCGCACGCTCTCGATCACGGCGTGGCCGTCCCTGAAGCGCGCCCACACGTCGCTCTCGTAGGGGACGCGCCGCGCGAGCGCGGGCGAACGCTCCGAGAGGCTCACGCTGTCGTCGCGCAGCTGCTCGATGGCGCCCTCGAGCGCGGCGACGAAATCGGCTCGCGTCGCGGCGTGCACCGCGCGCGGGCGATAGGTCTCGCGCGCGCGCTTCCACGCGCCGCGCTTGCCGTCGAAGTATGCGTAACCGGTATCAATCGCGCGCCACATCGCGTCGAAGTCGCCCGCCTGCTCGCGCGAGGTGAGATCGCCCGCGGCGTGCGCCGCGCCGGCGGCCAGGAGCAGCGCCGCGATGAAGCGCCGCGCTCCGATCACCCTTGCGCGGCCCCGGTTGCGCCCTTTTCGCGCACGCGCCGCTCGATCTCGGCCATGCGGTACTCGAGGACGTCGTCGGTCACGTAGCCCGAGGTGACGAGGAAGAGCTGCGCGCCGAGGCTCAGGCCGACCGTTGGAAATCCGGTTATGCCGAGCGTCTGCGTGGTGGCGAAGTCGGACTTCACTTCCTCGCGCATGTGCTCGGAATCGAAGTGCATGCGGAAGGTGTCGCGCTCGTAGCCGGACTCGGCGGCGATGTCGGCGAGCACGTCACCGCTGGTGGCGTCGCGCCCGTCGCGGTAGAACGCGCGCTGGATCGCCTTCAAATAGCCATAGGCCTTCGAGACATCCATGTCGCGCGCCGCCACCACCGCGCGGCACGCGGGCTCGGTGTCGTAGATGAAGCCGTCGCGGTCGAGCACGGATTCGGAGAAGGGGAGCGCGCTCGCGGTGGCGACGTGGCGCCAGTGCTCGCGGATCATCGCCTTGAATTCCATCGTGGTGGGGTTCTTGTTGTAGGGACGAAGCCCCCCCATGACGAGGTCCAGGCGCGTGTCCGGATGGCGCTCGAGGAGCTTGGTGAGCTCCGGGCCGAAGCCGTAGCACCAGGAGCAGAGGGGGTCGGCGAAATAAAGCAAGTGCATGACACGAGAGAATACTCGACCTCGCGAGTCTCGTTCCGTGCCCCCGCTTACGCGGCGATGGAGCGTCCCAGCGACAGCGCCACCACCCGGTTCCTGCCCCTCTGCTTGGCGAGCGCCAGCGCCTGGTCCGCGCGCGTGAGGAGGCTCTCCATGCTCTCGGGGCCCTCGTCCAGGCGCGCGGAGACGCCGACGCTCACGGTGAGCGCGAACGACTGGCCGCCCGCGACGATGGGCTCGGCCTCGACGGACTTGCGGATGCGCCCGGCCACCACCACGGCGCCGGGGCCGGGCACGTCGGGAAGCATCACCAGGAACTCTTCCCCGCCGTAGCGCACCAGCATGTCCTCCTTGCGCAGCGCCGAGCGCACGATGTCGGCCACCTTCTGCAGCACCTCGTCGCCGACGCGGTTGCCGTGCCGCTCGTTCACCGGGCGGAAGTGGTCGATGTCGACGATGATGATCGACAGCGGCTGGCCGGCGCGGCGGATGCGCGAGAGCTCGCGCTCGGCGATCTCGTGGAACGTGCGGCGGTTGTACGCGCCGGTGAGCGGGTCCATGGACGCCATGCGCACCGCCTCGCCCTCGGCGCGCTCCTTGTGCAGCAGTAGGAAGGCGAAGCTCGAGACGATGGCGGCGGCCGCGGCGCTTACGAAGATCGCCGACTGGAACGGCCCCGGCGAGGCGAACGCGCTCATCGGATCGGCCACCAGCATCACCGCGATGCCGCGCACGTAGAAGGCCATGGCGCCGACGGCGAAGGTCGCGACGAGGATCGGGCGCGCGCGGGCGCGGCCGACCGTGTGCAGCTGCAGCGCGATCGCGGCGAGCACCATGAGGAGCGTGCCGAACACCATGCCGCCGAAGAGGATGGCGCCGGCGGCGTCGCCGCCGAGGAGCGCGAAGGGCACGGCGGCGCCCGCCATCACCGCGGTGTGGACCCACGCGGGAAAGTGGCGCGCGCCGTAGGCGAGGAGCGCCGCGGCCTGCAGCGTCATCGAGAGCGCGAGCACCGCCGCGGCCACCGCGAGCGAACCCGCCTGCGGCTGCACACCGAGCGCGAGGACCGCGACCGCGAGCGCGCGCGAGAAGAGCGAGGCGATCCACGCGGCCATGCCGTGGCGCATGCGCCGGCCCGCGCCCATCCACAGCGCGACCGCCACCATGGCGTCGGCGGCGGCGACGAGGAAGAGGAGCGTGCGCAGGTCGACCATGAATTGCGCCGGGCCGCTAGCGCGTCTTGAGGATGTTCATCGCCACCATCTCGCGGAACTTGTCGGGCTTGATGAAGCCCTTGCCCCACTTCGCGTCGAATTCGGCGGTGGCGTCGGAGGCGGTGATGTCCTCGAGCTTGCGCCCGTCGGCGATCATCCTGCGAATGCGCGCGGCCACCGTGGAGAGCATCTCGCGATACGCGCGCAGCTCCGCCTTGTTGGAGAGCGGCCCGTGGCCGGGAATGATCTTCGTCGCGTCGCCGGCGATGGCGAGCCCGCGGTCGCAGGCGGCGATCACGCCGTCAATGGTGCCGCCGCTGGAGGTGTCGATGAAGGGGTACATGCCGTTGAAGTAGGCGTCGCCCATGTGGATCACGTCGCTCTTCGTGAAGTGCACGATGGCGTCGCCGTCGGTGTGGGCGCGCGGCACGTGGATGGCGCGCATCTCCTCGCCATTCAGGTGGAAGGCGACGCTGGCCGTGAAGGTGACGAGCGGCAGCGCCGCCGCGGGCGAGGCGGGGACGTTCTGGCGCATGAACTCGATGAACTGCTCCGAGCCCATGCGCTTCCTCACGTTCTCGTGCGCGACCACGATGGCGCCCGCCTTCGCGAAGTTCTCGTTGCCGCCGGTGTGATCGTAGTGCCAGTGCGTGTTGAACACGACCTTCACCGGCTTGGGCGTGAGCTTCGCGATGGCCGCGGAGATCTTATCCGAGAGCGGCGCGAACTGGTCGTCGATGAGGAAGACCGCGTCGTCGCCCACGGATAGGCCGAGGTTACCGCCCGCGCCTTCCATCATGTAGGTGTTGTCGCCGAGCTTCGTGGTGCGGATCTCGACCTTGGAGAAGTCCTGGGCGGCGGCGGCGAGGGCGCCGAGCGCGCAGGCGGCGGCGGCGATTCTTTTCTTGTTCATGTAGGGAAGCTCGGGGGTACGTGCGAACGCCTACTATGCCGCAAAGCGGCGCACCGTGAAAATCCGCGAGCGCCCGCGCGGCTAGCCGCGGCGCTGCGCCGCGATCCACTCGTCGATGCGCGCCTCCAGCATCGTGAGCGGCAGCGCGCCGTCGTCCAGCAGCGCGTTGTGGAAGCGGCGCAGGTCGAACCTATCTCCGAGCGCCGCCTTCGCCCGGGCGCGCAGCGCCTTGATCTTCAGCTCGCCGATCTTGTAGCCCAGCGCCTGCGCGGGCCAGACGATGTAGCGGTCCGCTTCCGCGGCGGCGTAGTCCGGATGCACGCCGGAGTTGGACGCGAGGTATTCGATGGCCTTCTCGCGCGACCAGCCGAGCGAATGGATGCCGGTGTCCACCACCAGGCGGCAGGCGCGCAGCATCTCGCCCATCAACGCGCCGTAGTGCTGGTAGGGATCCTTGTAGAAGCCCATCTCGTAGCCGAGACTCTCCGCGTAGAGCGCCCAGCCCTCGCCGTAGGCGACGAACCAGATGGAGCGCCGGAACGTGGGCAGGCCCTTCAGCTCCTGCGCGCGCGAGCACTGCAGGTGATGGCCCGGCACCGCCTCGTGCAGCAGCGTCGCTTCCATCTCGTGCGACGGGCGCTTGGCGAGGTTGTTCACGTTCGCCTCGAAGAACCCGGCGCGGCTGCCGTCGAGCGCGCCCGGCGAATAGTGGTCGGAGTTGTCGCCCTCGCTCGCGTCCATGGCGCGCACGCCGTAGGGTAGCCGCGGCAGCTCGGCGAAGAGGCCGGGCAACTGCGCGTCGGCGCGCTTGGCGATGTCGCGGTAGGCGGTAAGCCGCTCCGCGGGCGTCTCGTAGAAGAAGCGCGAATCGGTGCGCAGGAAGGCGATGAATTCCTCGAACGTGCCCTTGAAGCCGGTGGAGCGCATCACCTCGTCCATGGCGGCGCGGATGCGCGCCACCTCGCGCTTGCCGGTCTCGTGGATCGACGCGGGGTCCAGGTCGAGCGTGGTGCTCTCGCGCACGCGCAGCGCGTAGAACGCGGGGCCGGCGGGAAGCTTCGATGCGGCGAGCGATTCGGGCGCCGCCGGCAGGTACTCGGATTCGATGAAGCGCTTGAACGCGCCGAAGGCGGGATGCACGCGCGTGGCGAGTATGCGCCGCGCTTCGGCCTCGATGCGCTCGCGCTCTTGCGCGGAGACATCGGCGGGAAACGACTTGAAGGGCTCCCAGAGCGGCGTCGCGGTGACGTCGTCGCCGGCATAGCCCGCGAACATCTCCGGCACCTTCGACATCGCGGCGCGCGGCGGCATCCAGCCCGACTTCATGCCGGCGCGCATGATCGCGGTGCGTTGCTCGAATTGGCGCGGGAGGGCCTCGAGGCGTTTGAGGTAATTGTCGTAATCGGTCGTGCGCGCGAAGCGCGTCGCACGCACGAGATAGGGGAGCTCCTGCTGCGGGCCGTGCATCGGCGAGACCGGCATCCAGCCGTCGGAATCGGCGCCGAAGGGAAGGCCCGCGTAGAAGGCATTCTCGCGCGCGTTGAGCGTGAGGGACTCGAGGAGGATGCCGCGCGAGAGGCGGTCCTGCGTGGAGAGCGACTTCGGGTCGAAGCGGCGCAGCTCGGTGATCACCGCGTTCACGTGGGCCTTGCGCCGTGCCACCGCCGGCGGCGACAAGTCGTCGAGGCGATCGTCGTATCCCGGAATGCCGAGGAACGTGGCCTGCTCGGGATGCTCCTCGACGTAGACCTTGAACTCGCGCTCGAAGAGCGCGTTCAGCGCCTTGTTGGGCGCGGGCTCCTTCGCGTGCGCGAGCGCGCCTGCACAGGCGAACACCGCGCAGGCAAGACGCGCCGCGCGCATCACTCCACCTTGCCGATTTTCTTCACGACGTCGGCGAGCTTGTGCGCGTCGGCGTCCCAGAACGTGCGGAACTGCGGCTGGTCGAGGTACTGGATCGGCGTCTCGAGCCTTGCGAGCGAGGCCTGGAAGGCGCTGTCGTTCACGGCGAACTTCGCCGCCTCGCGCAGCTTCGCCACCGCCGCGTCCGGCGTGCCCGCGGGGACGAAGAGGCCGGTCCACTGCGAGAACTGCGCGTCGTAGCCCAGCTCCTTCAGCGTCGGCACGTCGGGGAACGCGGGATGGCGCGTCTCGCCCCACGTGGCGAGGACGCGCACCTTGCCGCCCTTCACGTGGCCGATCACGCTCGACGGGCCGGTGGAGATCACGTCCACCTGGCCACCCAGGAGCGCCACCACCGCGGGGCCGGCGCCGGTGAAGGGCACGTGCAGCATCTTCGTTCCGGTGACGCCGGAGAGCATCTCCATGGGCACGTGCATCGTGCCGTAGTTGCCGGACGAGCCGTAGGGGATGGCGCCGGGCGCTTTCCTCGCCGCGTCGATCATGTCCTTCGCGCTGTGCCACGGGCTGTCGGCGCGCACCGCGAGGACGGTGGGATCGGCGGTGAAGCGCGCGATGGGCACGAGCTGGTTCAACGCGAACATCGGATCGCGACCCAGGACCTTGTCGGCCTCGGGGATGATGGAGATGGACGAGAGCGCGAGGAGGACCGTGTAGCCGTCGGGCTTTGCGCGCGCGACGTACTGCATGCCCACGCCGCCGCCCGCGCCCGCCTTGTTCTCCACCACGACGGGC
This sequence comes from Burkholderiales bacterium, assembly GCA_038244725.1. Classification (GTDB taxonomy): domain Bacteria; phylum Pseudomonadota; class Gammaproteobacteria; order Burkholderiales; family Usitatibacteraceae; genus Usitatibacter. Next base: position 11,911 of record JBBRTF010000026.1, on the reverse strand, counting down.
TGCTTCAGGAAGCGGCCCATGGCCTCGGCGAGCGGGCGCGCAGTGATGTCGGCGACGCCGCCGGGCGGGAAGGGCACCACCATCGTGACCGGCTTGAACGGGTAATCGGTCTGCGCGACCGCGTTGAATGCGCCGGCGCATGCGATCGCGGCGGCGAGCGCCGCGAATCTCGAGCGGATCATTTCTTTCCTTTCGGTTTCGGTTCGACCTTCCTCGGCTCGGCGCACGCGATCCCCTGGGGTCCGGTGAGGTCCTTGTCCTGCGTGGCGATGCGCGCGATGTACGGGTTCGCGCTCTTCTTGTTCGGGTTGGGCAGGATGCGGATCGTGCCGGTGCCCGTCACCTTCACCGTCGACACGATGCCGGGCGGGAACGAGCACTCGTACGAGGGCGTGCCGTTCACGATGATCGCTAGGTTCACGACCGAGTTGGCGCGCCCGCCCGGATTGCAGTCGAGCTGGTGGAAGTCGCAGCACTTGCTCTCGCCGGGCTTCAACGTGACGCGCAAACGCCGGTCGTTGCGCAGGCCATCGGGATGCTCCTCCTGCTCGATGCGCACGTCGCGGTCGGGGACCTGGTTGTGGATGCAGTAGGCGTGCGCCCCTTGCGCGGCCAGGAGGGCCAGCGGCAGGAGGAGGCGGAGGAATGTCGTACCTGACACGACTTAAATTTGTTTCACTATTTATGTCGTACCTGACACGACATTTTCAGTTGGAGGACTTCTCGCGGTACATGGCCTCGTCGGCGGAGGCGAGCAGGGCGGCGGGATCGCGGGCGTTGTCGGGATAGAGGGAGATGCCGATGCTCGCGCCGCAGAGCACCTCGAGGCCGCGCCAGTCGAAGGGCGACGCGAACCCGGCGCGGATGCGCTCGCCGATGATGCCGGGCGTGTCGGGACGAACGTCGGTCTCGAGGAGGACCACGAACTCGTCGCCGCCCAGGCGCGCGACGGTGTCCACCTCGCGCACGCTTGCACGGATGCGCGCGGCGGTCTGGCGCAGCACCTCGTCGCCGGCGGCGTGGCCGAACGTGTCGTTCACCTTCTTGAAGCGGTCGAGGTCGATGAAGAGGAGCGCGAGGCGATCGCCGCTCCGGTTCACGCGCATGATCGCGTGCTCCAGGCGCGCGGCGAGCGAGTTGCGGTTCGGCAGGCCGGTGAGCGCGTCGTGCACCGCCGCCTGCTGCAGCTGCTCCTCCGCGTCCACGCGCGCCGTCACGTCCTCGGCGAGCGACAGGATCGAGGCGAGCTTGCCCGTCTCGTCGAACACCGCCGAGTTGTACCACTGGCACCAGATGGCGCGCCCGTCGCGCGTCACGTTGCGCGCGAGCATGCGGTTCCTGCGCTCGCGCCCCTCGGTGAGCTCGCGCGTGAGCGCGCGCACGTTCTCCAGCGACTCGGGATGCACCAGCCCGAACTCGCTCGGCTTCTTGCCCAGCACCTGGTCCACCGTCCAGCCGAAGATCGACTCGGCCTGCGGCGACCAGCGCTTCACGTGGATGGCGGAAGACCACTCGACCATGGCGAGCGGCGTGTTCTCGATGTGCGTCGCGAGCTCCTGCAGCGCGCGACCGAGCGCGTCGTGCGTGCGCTTCAGCTCGTTCACCTCGAGCGCGCAGGAGAAGTAGCCGATGACCTTTCCCGACGCGTCGCGGCACGGGCGCAGGTTCACCGAGAGCCACGGCAGGGTGCCGTCGCGCCCCACCGCCTGGCGCTCGTAGTGCACGTCCTCGCCGGCGAGCGCGCGGCGCGTCCATTCCTCGAACTGCAAGTAGGCCGCCTCGCCGTAGATCTCGCGCAGCGTGCGCCCCTGCAGCGCCTCGCGCGTCGTGCCGAGCCACTTCGCGAGCGCCCCGGAGGCGTATTGCACGCGCTCGCCGGCGTCGATGAAGGAGACCAGCCCGCCCACGGTGCTCGCGAACGCCTCCATGAACGCTTCCCCGGAAGGGAACGCGGCGGGCGGCGGCAGCGGATTCGAGGGGACACCCATGGCGCGAAAGTCTACGCCGGAGCGGCCGCCGGCGGAACGATTTCCAGCTCCTCGCCGAAAGGGCGCGCCGGATAGTGGAAGCGCACCGGGCCGTCGGGCTCGGCGTGCAGGAACTGGCGCACGAAAGGATCGCTCGAGGCGACCATCGCGGGCGTGGGCCCGTGCCCCACGATCACGCCGTCGTTCAGGAGGTAGAGGTAGTCGGCGAGCTGAAGGGCCTCGTGCACGTCGTAGGTGACCACCACCGAGGTGGCGCCGAGCGCGTCGTTCAGCTTTCGGATCAGGTTGCAGACGACGTTCAGCGTGATCGGGTCCAGGCCCGCGAAGGGCTCGTCGTAGATGATGAGCTCCGGGTCGAGCGCGATGGCGCGCGCGAGCGCGATGCGCCGCGCCATCCCGCCGGAGAGCTCGGCGGGCTTGAGGCCCTGCGCGCCGCGCAGCCCCACCGCGTCGAGCTTCATCACCACCAGGTCGTGGATCATGTCCTCGGGCAGGCGCGTGTGCTCGCGGATCGGGTAGGCGACGTTCTCGTGCACCGTGAGGTCGGTGAAGAGCCCGCCCTTCTGGAACATCATGCCCATGCGCCGGCGCAGCGCGCGCAGCTCCGAGCCGGTGAGCGAGTGCACATCCTTGCCGCACACGGTGACCGACCCCGCCGAGGGGCGCAGCAGCCCGCCGATCAGCTGCAGCAGCGTGGTCTTGCCCGAGCCGCTGGTGCCGAGGATCGCGACCACCTTTCCGCGGGGGATGTCCACGTCCACGCCCTTCAGGATGGGGCGCTTGCCGTAGGCGAAGCAAAGGCCGCGAATCTCCACCAGGTTGGCGTTTTCCATCGCCGGATTATCCTCTGAATCCGAGGCGGCCTGCCCCGCGGTGCAGTAAACTCCTTCCATCAAAAAGCGAACAAGGGAGACGGGCATGGGAATGGTCGACCGCGTCAAGAACATCCTTATCACTCCCAAGACCGAATGGGACGTGATCTCCGCCGAGACCACGCCCACCAAGGCCGTGGTGGTGGGCTACGTGATCCCGCTGGCCGTGATCGGCGCCCTCGCGGGCTTCGTGAGCTCGGCGCTCATCGGCCACTCCCTGGGCTTCCTCGGCGGCACCTTCCGCATGCCCATCGGCTGGGCGCTCGCGCTGATGGTCTACCAGATCGTCGCCGCGGTGGGCGGCGCCTTCGTGCTCGCCTTCATCGTGGACGCGCTGGCGCCCACCTTCGGCGGCCAGAAGAGCTTCGACAACGCGATGAAGGTGGTCGCGTACTCGTACACGGCGGCCACCGTCGGCGCGGTGCTCGGCATCCTGCCGTACCTGGGCCTGCTGCTGCGCGTGATCCTCGCCTTCTACTGCATCTACCTGCTGTACCTGGGCCTGCCCAAGCTCATGAAGAACCCGCAGGAGAAGACGATCGCGTACACGGTGGTGATCATCGTGGTGGCGATCGTGGTGGGCATCATCATCGGCGCGCTCTCCAGCCTCATCATGGCGCCGGCGATGATCGGCGCCGGCGGCCTGGGAATGGGAATGTCGCGCTCTTCGTCGTCGCCCTCGGTGACCTACGACCCCTCGAGCCCCATGGGCAAGCTCGACCAGTTCGGCAAGAAGATGGAAGAGGCCGGCAAGCGCATGGAAGCCGCGGAGAAGAGCGGCGACCAGAAGGCGCAGATGGCGGCGGCGATGGGCGCGATCGGCACCGCGATATCCGGCGGCAAGGGCGTGGAGCCCGTGCAGCTGGACGCGCTGAAGCCGCTGCTGCCGGCCACCTTCGCCGGATTGCCGCAGAAATCCATGTCGACCGACCGCAGCGGCGTGCCCGGCCTCATGGTGGCGAAGGCGCAGGCGAACTACGGCGACTCCAGCGGCAAGGGCGTGGACCTCGAGGTGGTGGACACCGGCGGGGCCGCCGGCCTCGTGGGGCTCGCCTCGTGGATGGGAATCCAGGGCGAGCACGAGGACGCGAGCCGCCGCGAGGTCACGCGCAAGGACGGCAACCGCCTCGTGCACGAGGAGGTCTCGAAGACGGGCGGGCGCAACAAGTTCTCCGTGGTGCTGGCGGACCGCTTCGTGGTTTCCGCCAACGGACGCGGCGTGGACATCGACACGCTGAAGGCGGGCGTGGCCTCGCTCGACCTGGGCAAGATCGAGTCGCTCAAGTAGCGCTTCAACGGTCGAGGGGGCTCACCACCCCCCGACCGCCGCGGTTGAGCACGTGCGTGTAGATCATCGTGGTGCTCACGTCCTTGTGGCCGAGGAGCTCCTGCACGGTGCGGATGTCGTAGCCCGCTTCCATGAGGTGGGTGGCGAAGGAATGGCGCAGGGTGTGGGAGGAAATGGGCTTCTCGATGCCCGCCGCGCGGGCGGCGTGCTTCAGCGAGCGCGAGAACGTCTGGTCGAAGACATGGTGGCGGCGCTGCACCCGGCTGCGCGGGTCGATCGAAAGGTGATCCTGCGGAAAGACCCAATGCCACGCCCAGCTCGTGGAGGCGGAAGGATTCTTCACCGCATACGCATTCGGCAGCTCCACCCCGGCGATGCGCGCCGCGCGGTCTCCCTCGTATACCCGCCGGACCCGCCGAAGGTGGCGCGTCATCTCCTCGAGCAGCGAGACGGGAAACATCGTGATGCGGTCTTTGCCGCCCTTGCCCTGGCGCACGATGAGCTGGTGGCGCGTGAGCTCCATGTCCTTCACCCGCAAGCGCAGGCACTCCATGAGCCGCATGCCCGTGCCGTAGAGCAGCTTTGCCATCAGAGCGTGGGCGCCCTCCATGCGCGCGAGGAGCGAATGCGCCTCCAGGCGCGTGAGCACCACGGGCAGGCGGCGCGCCTTCTTGGCCCGGGCGATGCCCTGCATCCACGGCAGATCCATCCCGAGGACCTCGCGATAAAGGAAGAGGAGCGCGGCGAGCGCCTGGTTCTGCGTGGAGGCGGCCACGTGGCGATGGGTGGCGAGCGACGAGAGGAAGGCGGTCACGTGCTCCGCCCCCAGCTCCCGCGGGTGGCGCCGGCCGTGGAAGCGGATGAAGCGCCGCACCCAATCCTGGTATGAACGCTCCGTGCGCAGGCTGTAGTGGCGATAGCGAATGCGGTCGCGAACGCGCCCCAGGAGGGTGGGCTCGAGCGTCGAGGGGTCGTACGAATTGCCGGGAGAGGGTGCGTTGTTCGTCATTGGTGTTATCCAGCAGCCGTTTCAAATTCAAAACGTCGCTCAATAACTTGCAGTTGACGACCTCCGGCGCCGCGACCAATATTTCGGTGTTATCAATCACGGGGAAAGGTTTATCCAGCACTGCTGGATAAAACTTCGCCCTAATACAAGTTATGCGTCACCCAGATCGAACAGGTTTGCTTGTTCAAGTGTTCCAGCACCTCACACTGGCTCGCAGTCCCGTCGCGAGCAGGCGAGAAAGGTTGGAGCAAAATCATCGCGGTTCACGGGCGAGAGCGAATTCGTGGCGGACAAGGTGGCTTCGGCTGAGCACGTCCTGGCGAGCATCGTTGCGAGTTCGGCGCCAGCTTGCCCCGTCGGTGATTCGTGGCTGACGGACATGCCGACGCATAACAACTCACTGGAGCGGTCCGGGAAGCATCGGGGGCCGCGTCTGGCCGCGGCACGGTCAACGTGGCCGGCCGCTCAGTTCAATCGTTAGAGGTCACGCGCATGCACCGCGACACAATGAACACCGCGACTCGCAATCGTTCGCCGTTCTTGGCGGCATTTGGCGCAATCCTCGCTGTGGGATGCATCGTTGCGTGGCTGCAATCTGGTCAGGTGTCGTTGCTTGTCGAGGCATCGGCATTCGCGGCCATGGCACCAGTGTGGTATCTCCTGCCAATCTCATTCTCTGGACCAATCCAGGAACAATTGCAGCTTCATCGCACGGTGAAGCTTCCGAAGTGGGCCGTCGTTCTAACTTTGGTCGGTATTGCCTGCCTTCTCGGGTCAGCGTGGCTGCGGTGGGTGGCGTGACCCCTAACTACGCGTTGGAGCGGACCGTGGACTATCGTGGGCCGCACTCTGCTTGCCAACAGGTTGTTGGCTGGCTCTGCATGCGGCAAGCGGCATCGTGGCCGGCCGCTCAACTCAGTCGTTGGCATGTATACCCTGACGGCAAGTATGAGAGCGAGAGCCAAAAAGCGACTGCACATCCCAGTAGGTGATAGAATTATCACCTAAGCATTGCCGAACCCGCCCGCACTGGTGGGGGTCTATATTGCTATAGTCCCGCGCATGGGACTTAGGGCTTTTCTTCAACAGCCGAAGGTAATTACAGATCAGGGCGTTTGGCACAAGGAGGGTGGGAGAATGGAAAAGCGACACTTTCCCCTGTCCAAAGCCAAGTCCTTCAAGCTGGGAAGTAACTGGCATTGGCGCGTCGTCGCGCTGACCATTGGTGATTCGAAATGCCGCTTGCTGCTCTCGCTTCATCCAACTAAGCAAACTGCGCGCGTGATGTTGGGTCGTGAGGTCGGACAGGACATGCTCGTGCTGGCCCGCCTCGAATCGCATGCCTCGCATTCGGGTTGGCACGTTCATGCTGATTGCGACATGGGCTCAAAGGTCCCTGGTCGCACGCGCTCCACCGATGAGCAACGAGTCCCCGGCAGGGGAAAATTTATCAAAGAGGTTGACAGCCTGATAACGTGCGACGATGTAACGGCGCGCGCGTTTAAGACGTTCATGCTCCATAAAGCCTCTACGCCGGACGGCGGCCCAATGGTGTTATGAAAAAAGATTCTATTTGCGAAGCATTCTGCGGCGAGCTTGCCGTTCGCCGCGTCCCCGCTGGCTTTGCGATTAAGACGCCGTTCTCCTCCAGCGACGGAGACGCCATTGATTTCTTCGTCGTGCAGAGCGACAGCGATCCTGCGCTCTATCGCCTCGAAGATTCTGGCCTCATTGTTCCTACGCTCGAATCCCTAGGAGTGACGATTCAACAGGGCGAGCGCGGAGAAGCATTCCGCGACCTAATGATGGAATATGAGGCGGAACTAAATCAGGACTCTCTAGAAATTCACAGTCGATATATGCCGGAAAGCGATGTTCCCGCAGCATCGCTGCGATTTGTCTCGCTACTTTTGCGATTGCAGGACTTGCAATTGCTCAAGCCGGAAAAAGTTGAAAGCGCGTTTCGAGAGGACGCAATCAAGGCAATCAAGGAGCGATTCAAGGACAAGGGCGCAGAGCTCAAGCAGAACGCCCATGTGTCGGACAAGCTGTCGAACTACGTTGTCGATATGTTGATTGCGCCCCTCGGGCGCGATCCAGTTGCCGTTTACTTTGCAACATCTGAACAAAAAGTTGATGAAGCTGTGATTCTAAAACTTGAGAGCCGCATCCTTCATAACCAGCTAAAGGTTGTTGTTCTTCTAGAACATGTGAAGCCGCGCGCCGTCAACGAGCGAGCGTTGGCGCGCGGCCAAAACTATCTAGATGGAATGCCGGTATTCCGCGGTTCCGAGCGTCCGTCGATGGAGAAGATCGCGGAGCTTGCCGGATTTGATCGTAATGACTAGGTGGAGCTGTGCGGAGTTGAACCGCAGGGGACGTGATTAGGAGTCGCTACCCGCAACCATGCCAGCCCCAATCGTGGCGATCTGGGGTCTGGGTCGAGCGAAGCTGCGAGGTATATCAAGGCACATGAAGCGCGCTACTTTATCGGATCGTAAGACTCTTGTGAAGAAAGCATCCAAGAAAACTCTAGGGGGCGACTCCAAGCGCGATGCGCCTGCGCCCAAAACTAGTCAGCAACATGAACGCGATTTCAATCAGCTACTAGACGACGCGATCCTGGGCGTAGATCGCGCCCGCAAGAAGGGCGGCTAAAGGTGAGCGAAGAACTCCTCCAAACGCTCCCTTTTCAGATTGGGAAGTACACCTACTATCGCCTCGGAAGTACCTCGCTGGCCCAGTTGAGGGAGCGCGGGCTCATTCCCAAACGAAGCTACGCCGCGCTCGAATCGAAGAAACCCGATGGCCTTGTCGCGCACCACGGCCGCATTAAGGCCGTGGTCGAGTACAAGCGCCCGGAGAATCTCAACAGCGAGAAGTCAATTGAGAAGGCGATCAAGCAAGAGCTGGCTGTAGCAAGAGCTCTATGTAAGGTAATGATCATCACGGACGGCAGTCGTTCCTATTGGATCAACGCGCTCAATGGGGAGCGTATTCGTGATGCGCATGGCAACGAACTTCGAACGGTATTCCATCCGTTCGTTGCGAAAAATACCGCTGGCCTGGAGTTTTTGCTCAGCGAAGTAGATGGTTCGCTGACCGCATCGAACTCGATCATTCGCAGCGCGCGACTTGTTGATCCGACGCCGTTGGCCACTCGGCTTTGGCAAACAATATGGGTGGCGACCGGCAAGTCGCCAGTGAAATGCCTCTACAACGTCGTGGAGTTGTTCATCTTCAAATTCTTGAGCGATCTAAAAGTTCTTGATGACGATGTAGCGTTTGACAGCATTTTCACGAGGTCGCTGACAAATCCGGAGGACGGATTAGAGTTCTACGCGCGGAATACGCGCCGCAAGATTTATAAGCTGTTTCCACCCGGCGAAGATGGAACAACCATAATCAACGGGACAATTTTTGTATCAGATAGCGGCGAACCCAACCTTACGCAGTCCCTGCTTTTTCAGCGCTCCCTGAAGCATCTTCACAAATATGCGGAGGAGTTCGGGAGCCTGACGAAAATCGACAAGCAGTTTAAGACGCGACTCTACGAGAGCTTTCTCCAACAAGAAGTTGAAGCGTTGGGCCAGTATTTCACGCCCCGCAAGGTTATTCAGTCCGTTATTAGAATGGGGGGCCTGGACCTCCCTACGTTCCAGTTTGAAGGGAAGCGGATTTGTGATCCCTTTTGCGGCGTTGGTGGCTTCATCGTCGAATTGCTCAACATGAACGAAAGCATGTTGCAGCGTTATGTTCCTGACGACCACGGACACATTCGGCTGCCCTTTGTGTTGCACGGGTTCGACAAGGGCTTTGAGCGTGACGAGGAGCGCACTGTAATTTTGGCCAAGGCCAATCTGCTTATTTACTTGGCGGAATTGCTGTTCACGAATCCAACTTGTTCGAAAGAATTTGCAAAGGCGTTCAATTCGACGTTCCACCTATTTAAGGACAACCTCGGAACGTTCGGCAACATCATCACTGACGAAGCACTCAAGTACGACTATATTTTGAGCAATCCCCCATACGTAACCCGTGGCTCCCGAATCATCAAGGAGGAAATAAAGCGAACCCCTCGGACGGCGAATGCCTACCCAGTCAATGCCCTGGGACTAGAAGGACTGTCGTTGGAGTGGATCGTGCATTCCCTGAAACCTGGCGGGAGCGCCTTTGTCATTGTCCCAGACGGCATTTTCGGTCGAAGTGGTGAACGCAAGCTCCGCGCGCACATTCTTCGAGAATGCTATCTAAACGGGATCGTCTCTCTCCCGGTCAGGACGTTCTTTGCCAATGCGGAGCACACATATATTCTCGCCATCACGAAGAAACAGAAGTCCGACCTTGTTCAGAAAACACCGGTCTTCACTTACACGGTCTCAAATATTGGAGAGAAGCTTACAAGCGTGAAGCGCGAGCAAATCGATCTGGACGACCTGCCAGAAATGGAAAGGCTGTTCCGGGTCTTCATGGCCGACCCGCACGGCGCGGCCAAGTTCTTAGGAGGCCATTCCGGGCGCTGCAAGATTCAGCCCTTTGAGCGGTTTTTGCACGAAAGTCATTGGGTGATTGATCGATGGTGGACAAGAGACGAACTGATTGCGGTGGGCGCTGAACAGGCCGCCAAGGTGGCCACGAAACACGAGGTAAGCGCCGCAACCCGCAGCTTTACGGCGGCGCTAGATGAATATGACGATTTCCTCCGCTCAGATCCGATTGCCGGGACCGCAACACGAACGGTGCACTTGGGAGATGAATCGCTGTTCCAAATCTTTATCGGCGCGCGCGTACTGAAGGACCAAGTTACGGCCGACACTTCGATGCTTCCCGTTTACAGCGCGAACGTATTCACGCCAATGGGTTACATCGAGAAAAAAAGCAATATCTCTGGATTCGAGGTTTCCACGATACTTTGGGGGATTGACGGCAACTTCGACTTCAATCTAATTCCGAAGAACGTTGCGTTTGCGACCACTGATCATTGCGGCGCTATTCGGGTCGTAGTGCCCGATCTCCTGCCGGAGTATTTGCTGTCTGCCTTACACCTACAGCGCCTCGATGAAAGCTTTGATCGATCATTTCGCGCATCACTGGCAAACATGCGCAAATTCGCCGTTCGGGTGCCAATCAAGAAAAGCGGCGCATTTGACATTGAGGCGCAACGCATTGCAGCGGCGCGCTTTTCGGCGCTACATGGAAAACGCGCCGCCCTTGAACTAGCGCGTGATGGGTTCCACGAGGTTACAAAGCGCTACTTAGGCGATATTGCGCAGTGAGGAATCATTCTGCTGGCTTGCTGATCTGCGCGAGAACCCGATTGAACATATCGGCGGGCTGGTCGCGGTTGTTGTAGCGAAACACAAACTCGTCAACGTATTTCTGCATGTGCTTCTTCGACACCGAGGCGTGAGTCGATTTGATCCCGCGCTTCAAGTGCGACCAAAAGCCTTCAATCGTGTTCGTGTGGACGTTGCCGCGCACGTACTCGCCAATGTTGTGATTCACCCTGTCGTGCTTGTAGCCCATGCGCTTGAGCCTGAGATAGCTGCGGGAGCGATCAGTTGAAATAGTTGTGCCCTTGCCAACGGTCGCTTCAACTATCGGCATCAGGTGTTCTTGGCGCTCGCTTGGGACAACGTGACCGCGCAACATGCCGCCGCGCTCGACCATTCCGAATACGGTGCTTTTGTTCTTCATGTATTCGCCCTTGCCGCGCCCCAAGAACGTGCGGATACGTCCGCCGATATACGCCTCGTCCATTTCGACGTGACCGGTCATCGGGCCGGGATTGTTTGCCTTGTCCCTTGCGGCGAGCAGAATGCGAAGTTGATGCCCGATACGCCATGCACACTTGTAGGTCACGCCAAGCTGACGTTGCAGCTCCTTAGCTGACACGCCGTTACGGGTTGACGTGAACAGGTACATGGCATGGAACCACAGGCTCAGGGAAGTCGTGGACTTCTCGAACACGGTTCCGGCGCAAGGGTAGATATGGCATCCCTCCTGGCAAGCGTAGGCGCGCCGTCCTTCGATCTTCGTGAGCTTCCCGACGACGCCACACTTCGGGCATGCGTCGATCTTGCCGTAGCGCCTTTGGAGGATCGAGGCAAGGCAAGCATCGTCGTCGGGAAACTGGGATTGGAACTGTTTGAATGTGAACTTGGGCTTGGCCATGATTCGATCTCCTATGACCGAATCGTGCGCCTTTTCCTACTTGCTGTCAAGGGATACATGCCCAGTCGTTAGACAGCACTATAGGAAGAGTGTCGAGAAGCGCAAACAACGGAAGGAAAGTAATCATGGTCGCATTGCTCAATTGTCGGGCTCTGTTCTTGGCGGGCGCTTCAATGGGGGCGACATTAGCGCAGTGGAGCACTCTTGGACCGACCACCCTGGGATTGCTCGCCGGATGTCTAATTATCGCGGTCGCAACCACCACGAACTTGCACAGGCTTGTCGCGCGGTCGAGAAATTCTGTTGTGGCGCAAGGTAGTGCTGTCTAACCACGCGTTGGAGCGGACCGTGGGCCAGCGTGGGCCGCACCCTGGTTGCCAACATATTGTTGGCTGGCTCTGCATGCGGCAAGCGGCGTGGTGGCCGGCCGCTCAACACAGTCTATAAGGACTTCCCCATTTTTGCAAAGTGATTTGTTAGCCGGCTGGAAAGAGGTCGGACTGCAAGTCTATAAACGGCCTTTAGTGGTGCGCATTGGCACCTGGCCCGAATGAAAGCCGCACGCTCGGTCCTCGATCGT
>JBBRTF010000025.1:0-68886 GCA_038244725.1 Burkholderiales bacterium | reverse complement strand
TCGATCAAGTCGTCCACGAGCGCCTCGAACTTGGCGCGCGTGATCTTCATCGCGAGGTGCTTCGGGCCGGACGCGTCGGCCGTGATGTACGGCAGGTTGATGTCGGTCGCCTGCGAGCTCGACAGCTCGATCTTCGCCTTCTCAGCGCTCTCCTTCAGGCGCTGCAGCGCGAGCACGTCCTTCGAGAGGTCCACGCCCGCGTCCTTCTTGAACTCGGCGACGATGTACTCGATGAGGCGCTGGTCGAAGTCCTCGCCGCCGAGGAACGTGTCGCCGTTGGTCGAGAGCACCTCGAACTGATGCTCGCCCTCGACGTTCGCGATCTCGATGATCGAGATGTCGAAGGTGCCGCCGCCCAGGTCGTAGACCGCGATCTTGCGGTCGCCTTCCTTCTTGTCGAGGCCGAACGCGAGCGCGGCCGCGGTGGGCTCGTTGATGATGCGCTTCACGTCGAGGCCGGCGATGCGTCCCGCGTCCTTGGTGGCCTGGCGCTGGGAGTCGTTGAAGTACGCCGGCACCGTGATGACCGCTTCGGTGACCGGCTCGCCGAGATAATCCTCGGCGGTCTTCTTCATCTTGCGCAGGATCTCGGCCGAGACCTGCTGCGGGGCGATCTTCTCGCCGCGCACCTCGACCCAGGCGTCGCTGTTGTCCGCCTTGACGATCCGGTAGGGCATGAGGCCGATGTCCTTCTGGACTTCCTTCTCCTCGAAGCGCCGCCCGATGAGGCGCTTCACCGCGTAGATGGTGTTCTTCGCGTTGGTGACCGCCTGGCGCTTGGCCGGCGCGCCGACCAGGATCTCGCCGCTATCCGTATAGGCGACGACCGAGGGCGTCGTGCGCGCGCCTTCGGTGTTCTCGATGACCTTGGGCTTGCCGCCCTCCATCACCGCGACGCAGGAGTTGGTGGTGCCGAGATCGATGCCGATGATTTTTGCCATGTTGGTGCCCTCGTGAGGGTGTTTTTAGCCTGAATGGAAAATTGGGTGGTTTAGCGCGCGTTCAAGAGGGGGCTTTGGCCACGATCACGAGCGCCGGGCGCAGCACGCGGTCGTTCAGCAGGAAGCCCTTCTGCAGCACCTGGACCACGGTGTTGGGCTCCGCGTCGCTCGCGACCTGGCTGATGGCCTGGTGCCGGTGGGGGTCGAATTTCTCGCCCACGGGCACGATTTCCCGGATCTGGAATTTCTCGAAGACCGAGTCGAGCTGGCGGGAAGTGAGCTCCACGCCCTCCTTGAACGATTCGACGGACGTGTTCTCGACCGTGAGCGCCGCATCCAGGCTGTCCTTCACGGCGAGAAGGGCGCCCGCGAAAGCCTCGATGCCGAAACGGTGGGCCTTGGCCACGTCTTCCTGGCCCCGGCGCCGGACGTTGTCGGTCTCGGCCTTGGCGCGCAGCCATTCCTCGCGCTGTTTCTCGACCTCGGCCGCCGCCGCCGCGAGCTTCGCCTCCAGCTCGGCGAGGCGCGAGTCGCTCCCGTCCTGGGGGCCCATGGGCGCTCGCTCTTCCCGGGCGCTCGGGGCGCCGCTGAAATCCGCGTCTGTCACTGGAGAATCCCTCTTGGAAAACAAATGCTTGAACCAAAAGATGGGGGTGGGCCCGGCGATTTCAAGCGGCCAGCCCCGCTACTTGCGCTTGAAGACGAGCCAGCTCGTGAAGAGGGTGATGAGGCTGAAGAGGATCGACCCCAGGAGCGCCGCCCCGAACCCGGTCACGGTGAAGCCGTGCACCACCTCGGCCACCAGCCAGAAGAGGAGCGCGTTGATCACGAAGAGGAAGAGTCCCAGGGTGAGGAGCGTCACCGGCAACGTGAGGATCACCAGCAACGGCCGGATGAATGCATTCACGAGCCCCAGGACCAGGGCCGCGACGAGGGCGGCGGCGAAGCTCTCGACGTGCACCCCGGGATAGATGTACGCCACCAGCAGCAGCGCCACCGCGTTCAGGATCCAGCGGGCAATGATCATCATGGGAGGTTCTCCGTGGCGACCTGGGCGAGCGCGCTCATCCAGGCGGGGGAGTCGTTCGTGGTGGGAATGTAGTGGAAATCCCGGCCGCCGGCCTCACGGAACGTGTCCCGGCCTTCCATCGCGATCTCCTCGAGCGTCTCGAGGCAATCCGCGGTGAAGCCCGGGCAGATCACGTCAACGCGGCCGACGCCTTCGCGCCCCAGGTCCGCGAGCGTGTCCGCGGTGTATGGCTTCACCCATTCCTGCGCCCCGAAGCGCGACTGGAAAGTCACCACGGTGCGCTTGTCGTTCCAGCCCAGCTCAGTGGCGATGAGGCGCGCGCTCTCGCGGCACTGGCGCTCGTACGGGTCGCCGGCCTCCACCACGGCCCGCGGCAGTCCGTGGAAGCTCATCAGCAACCGGTCGGGGCGTCCGTGTTTCATCCAGTACTCGTTCACGCTCTTCGCGATCGCCTTCACGTAGGCCGGGTGGTCGTGGAAATCGTGCACGAACGTGACGGCAGGCGCGGGTCGCCGGCGGCGCAGCGCCTTGTCGAGCGCGTCGCGCACGCTGGCGGTCGTGCTCGCCGCGTATTGCGGATAGAGCGGCAGCACGAGAATGCGGACACAGCCGCGCGCGTCGAGTTCCTTCAGTCCCTCGGCGATCGAGGGCTTCCCGTAGCGCATCGCGCCCACCACCGCCACCGGGCGCCTCAGCCCCTCGCCCAGGTAGCCGCGCAGGAGCTGCGCCTGGCGCAGGGTGTAGACGCGCAGGGGGGAGCCCTCGGCGAGCCAGATGCTCGCGTACTTGCGCGCCGTCTTCGCGGGGCGAAAGGGCAGGATGAAGACGTTGAGGATCACCCACCAGAGCGCTCGCGGGACCTGCACGACGCGCGGGTCCCAGAGGAATTCGCGCAGGTAGCGGCGAACCGCGGCGGGGGTGGGCGCGTCGGGCGTGCCGAGGTTCACCAGCAGCACCCCCGGCAAAGGCGCTCGGGGGCGGGCGCCGGGTGCCTCACCGATTTGCTCAGCCATGCGCCGTCAGTGCTGCGAAAGCGCCGAGGAAACGAGCTTGGCGGTGACGTCCACGATCGGGATCACACGCTCGTAGGCCATGCGCGTGGGCCCGATCACCCCCACCGTGCCCACCACCTTGCCGTCGACCTCGTAGGGCGCGGTCACGATGGAGCATTCGTCGAGGGGCACGAGCTGCGACTCGCCGCCGATGAAGATCTTCACGCCCTCGGCCTGCTCGCTTCTCTCGAGGATGTCGAGGAGCTGCGTCTTCGTCTCGAAGAGGTCGAAGAGGCGGCGCAGCCGATGCATGTCGCCGGAGAGCTCGCCCACCTCGAGGAGGTTGCGCCCGCCCGAGATCACCACGCCCTCGGCGGCGGGACGCATCGCCTCGCTGCCGGTCTGGATGGCCGCCTGCATGAGCCCCGAGATGTCGCGGTGCAGCTCGGTGAGCTCCCCGCGCACCTTCTGGCGCAGCTGGTCGAACTCGATGCCCGCGTAGTGCTGGTTGATGTAGTTCGCGGCCTCGGTGAGCTGCGAGGGCGTGTAGCTGCGGTCGGTGACGAGCACGCGGTTCTGCACGTCGCCGTCGCTCGCGACGATGATGAGGAGCACGCGCTTCTCGGACAGGCCGAAGAACTCGATGTGGCGCAGCACCGCGCCGCGGCGGCGCGGCGCGACGACGACGCCCGCGAAGTGCGTGAGGTCGGAGAGGATCTGGGAGGCCGCGGTCACCACGCGGTGCGGGTCGCCGGGCAGCAGGTGCTCCTGCAGCTGCTGGCGCTCGAGCTCCTCGATGGGGCGCACGGTGAGGAGCGTGTCGACGAACAGTCGATAGCCCTTGGGCGTCGGCACGCGCCCCGCGGAGGTGTGCGGACTCGCGACGAAGCCCATCTCCTCGAGGTCGGCCATCACGTTGCGGATGGTGGCCGGCGAGAGCTCCAGCGATGAAAAGCGCGACAGCGCCCGCGAGCCCACCGGCTGGCCGTCGGCGATGTAGCGCTCGACCAGGATCTTGAGAAGGTTCTGCGCGCGTTCACTCAGCATGGCCCGATTCTACAGAAAACGATTCATGATTTAATTGCCGCCATGTCCCCCGCATTCAAGACGGTCGCCGTCGTCGGCAAGAGCGACGCGACGAGCCTGCCCGACGTCCTCGACGAGCTCTCGGGATTGCTGCGCAAGCGCGGGCTCGAGATCCTCATGGATCCTCTCACCGCCGGCGCCTCGCGCGTGCCTCCCGATGCGAGCGTCGCGATGACCGAGCTCCCCGCGCGCGCCGACCTCGCCGTGGTGGTGGGGGGTGACGGCACGCTCATCTCGTGCGCGCGCCTCATGGCCGAGCGCGGCGTGCCGCTGGTGGGCGTGAACCTCGGGCGCCTCGGCTTCCTCACCGACATTCCCGCCGACGGCCTGGAGAGCGCGATCGAGTCGGTGCTCGACGGGGACTTCATCCCCGAGAGCCGCACGCTTCTCGCGGGCGCTGTGCGCCGCGGCGCGCAGACGCTCATCTCCACGCTCGCGTTCAACGACGTGGTGGTGAGCCGCGGCGCCTTGGGCAGCATGATCGAGTTCGCGGTGACGGTGGACGGCGAATTCATCTACTCGCTGCGCGCCGACGGCCTCATCGTCGCCACCCCCACGGGTTCGACCGCGTACGCGCTCTCCGCGGGCGGACCGATCCTGCACCCGTCGCTGCAGGCCCTGGCGCTGGTGCCGATCTCCCCCCACACGCTCTCGAACCGTCCGATCGCCATCCGTGGCAGCTCGAAAGTCGAGATCACGCTGGTGCGCGGCGTCGACGCGCGCGCCAACTTCGACGTCCAGGCCCACTGGCAGCTGGAGCCCGGCGACGTCGTCACCGTGTCAGCCTCGCCGCGCCCCGCGACGTTGTTGCATCCGAAGGGGTATCGATATTTCTCGATGCTGCGGCAGAAGCTGAGGTGGAACGAGAGGACGTCGTGAGGGGTGAGGCATGAGGCATGAGGGATGAGGCACGAGGCACGAGGCGCGAGAGGCCGCGAAGGACGAATTCCTGCGCTTCATACGGTCACCGCAACATCCAAGGGTCCTCTCGTGCCTCATGCCTCGTGCCTCGTGCCTCGTGCCTCATGCCTCGTGCCTCATGCCTCATGCCTCACGCCTCATGCCTTCTTCCCATGCTGAGAGCTCTTTCCATCCGCGACTACGTGATCGTCGAGCGCCTCGACCTCGAGCTCGCCGCGGGCTTCACGGCGCTCACCGGCGAGACCGGCGCGGGCAAGTCGATCCTGCTGGACGCCCTGCAGCTCGCGCTCGGCGGGCGCGCCGACGCGGGCGTGGTCCGTGCCGGGGCCCAGCGCGCGGAGGTGAGCGCCGATTTCGACGCGCAGTCCCTGCCCGCCGTGCGCGAGTGGCTGGCCGGGCGCGATCTCGACGAGGGCGACGGGGCATGCCTCGTGCGCCGCACCCTCGACACGGCCGGGCGCTCGCGTGGCTTCGTGAACGGAAGGCCGGCCACAGCGGCACAGCTGCGCGAGCTGGGCGAGATGCTGGTGGACATCCATGGCCAGCACGACCACCAGTTGCTGCTCAAGCGAGACCGCCAGCGCATGCTGCTCGACGCCTACGGCGGCTGCGAAGCGCTGGCCGATGAGGTGGCCGCGCATTTCACGCAGTGGCGCCGCTTCGCCGACCAGCGCGCCGCGCGCGAGCGCGCACAGGCGACGTCGGTGCGCGAGCGCGAGCTCCTCGCCCACGAGGTGCGCGATCTCGAGGCGCTCGCTTTCGAGGCGCGCCAATGGGCCGAGGACCAGGCGGAGCATCGCCGGCTAGGGCACGCGCAGGAGCTCATCGCCACGGTGTCCGAGTGCGCCGAGGCCCTCGACGAAAGCGAGGACGCGGCCACGGCGCGCCTCGCAACGGTGGCGTCGCGGCTCTCCCATGCGGCCTCGCTCGATCCGTCGCTCGAGGATGCGCGCCGCGACGCCGAGACCGCGGGCTTGCACGCGAGCGAGGCCGCGCAGCAGCTGCGCCGCTACCTGCAGCGCCTCGAGGTCGATCCCGGCCGCATGACGCAACTCGACGCGCGCATCAAGGCCGTGTTCGACAGCGCGCGAAAATATCGCGTGGAGCCGGACGCGCTGCCCGTGGCGCTCGAGGAGCGCCGCGCACGCCTGGCCGAGCTGGGAGGCGGGGAGAGCCTCGAGCAATTGAAGGCCGAGGAGGCCGCGGCCGAGCGTGCCTATCGCGACGCGGCGGGGCGCCTCACCACGGCGCGGCGCGCGGCGTCGCGGCGGCTGGGATCCGAAGTGACGAAGACCATGCAGCTCCTCGCGATGCCGGGCGGGCGCCTCGAGGTGGCCCTCGACACGCTCGAGACCCCGGGCGCGGGCGGCCTCGAGGCGGTCGAGCTGCGGGTCGCGACCCACGAAGGACAGGTGCTCGCGCCGCTTTTGCGCGTCGCCTCCGGCGGCGAGCTCTCGCGCCTTTCGCTCGCGATCCAGGTGCTCCTCTCCGGGGAAGCGTCGGTGCCGACCCTCATCTTCGACGAGGTCGACGCGGGCATCGGCGGGGCCGTCGCGGAGGTGGTGGGCCGGCTCCTCGCGACCCTCGCCCGCCACCACCAGGTGCTGAGCGTCACGCACCTCGCGCAGGTCGCAGTGCACGCGCGCGAGCAGATGCGCGTCGCGAAGCAGCCGGGCCCGCGCGGCACGTTCGCGACCGTAGATGCGCTCGGAGGCGAAGAGCGCGTGGGCGAGGTGGCGCGGATGCTGGGCGGCTTGAAGATCACCGAGGCCACCCGCCGGCACGCCGAGGAGATGTTGCAAAACGCCCGCAGTGCAGGTACACCGATACGCAAGGAGAAGGGAAGGGCGGCTGCCGGCCCCACGTGACCGGCTCGCCGCCCCGCTCGGGAGGAACATGGAATCGGTGGGCGGCGGCAAGTCCGGACTGGTGCTCGCGGGCGGTGGCGCCCGCGCGGCCTATCAGGTCGGCGTGCTGCAGGCGATGAAGGAGATGCTGCCCGACCCACGGGTGAATCCCTTCCACATCATCTGCGGGACGTCCGCGGGGGCGGTGAACGCGGGCGCGCTGGCGGTGCACGCCGACGACTTCGGACGCGCCGTCGAGAACCTGCTCGAGGTTTGGCGCCATTTCGAGCCGCACCACGTGTACCGTTCCGACGTCCCCGGCGTTGCCATCAATAGCTTGCGATGGTTCGGCGGATTCCTGCTCGGCGCATTCTTCAAGAACAAGCGCATCTCGCTCCTCGACAACCGCCCGCTCGAGGGCCTCCTCGCGCGCCGGCTCGACTTCTCTCGCATCGAGCCCAACATCCGCGCCGGGGCGCTGGACGCGGTGTCCATCACCTGCTCGGGATACACCTCGGGCCAGAGCTGCAGCTTCTTCGAGGGCAACGACCAGCTCGAGGGATGGCAGCGCTCGCAGAGGATCGGCATCCGCACGCGGATTGGCGTGGAGCACCTGATGGCTTCCAGCGCGATTCCCTTCCTTTTTCCGCCGCACAAGCTGAACCGCGAGTTCTTCGGCGACGGCTCCATGCGCCAGATCGCGCCGGTGAGTCCCGCGCTGCACCTGGGCGCCGACCGCGTGGTGGTGATCGGCACCGCCAAGATCCGCCACGATTCCCCGGAGCGCACTCGCGGTGACCTCTATCCCACGCTCGCGCAGATCGCCGGCCATGTGCTGAACTCGATCTTCCTCGACAGCCTCGCCGTGGACCTCGAGCGCCTCGAGCGCATCAACCGCACCATCAGCTGCGTGGATCGCGAGACGCTGAAGAAGATGGGTCTCACGCTGCACCACGTCGACGTGCTGGTGCTCACGCCGTCGGAGCCCCTCGACGCGATCGCGGTGAAGCACGTGAGGAGCCTGCCGTGGGCCATCCGCTTCCTGCTTCGCAGCGTGGGCGCCATGCGCCGCGGCGGCGCCAACCTCGCGAGCTACCTCCTCTTCGAGCGCGGCTACTGCAACGAGCTCATCGCGCTCGGCTACGACGACACCATCAAGCGGCGCGAGGAGGTCGAGTCCTTCCTCGCCGGCGGGCTCTCGCCGGTGCCCGGCGCCTATGCACGCACCGTGAAGTTCATGGTGCCGACCCCGGAGCCGTCCGCGCCTACCGGAAAGACGGCGGCGTAAGTGGCGCGTCCCGCCCCTTTCTCGCAGCGCGACTTTCCGCACACACGCGTGCTCACCACCCGCTGGAAAGACCTCGATCCCTACGGCCACATGAACAACGTGGTGCAGTACGAGCTCTTCGACACGGTGGTGAACGCGTGGCTGATCGAGCACGGCGCGCTCGACATACAGCACAGCCCGGTGATCGGCCTGGTGGTCGAGACAGGATGCAACTATTTCGCCACGCTGAACTTCCCCGAGCCCGTCACCGCGGCGCTGCGCGTGGCCCACATCGGCCGCTCGAGCGTGCGCTACGAGGTCGCGCTCTTCGGCAAGGCTTCGGCCAGCGCCGCGGCGCAGGGCCATTTCGTGCACGTGTACGTGGACCGTGAGACGCGCCGCCCGGTGGCGGAGCTTCCTGCGGCGCTTCGCCTCGCGCTGGAGCCTCTGCGCGCGGCAACCCGGACCCAGGAGGCCTCGTGAAGATAATCCTTGCCCCGCTCCTTGCCGCAAGCATCCTCGCCTTCCCGCTCGGCGCGTTCGCGCAAGCGGGCGCCGCGCCGCCCGCGATCAAGCGCACGCTCCTGCAACGGAGTGACATCGGCAACAACATGGAAGTGATCCTCGGCATGGCCGAGATCGCGCCCGGGGGAGGCACGGGGCGCCACTCGCACTTCGGCACCGAGACCGGCATGGTGCTCGAGGGCGCCTCGTCGATCGAGATCGAGGGCGAGATGCCCAAGCTCCTCAAGGCGGGCGACAGCTACCTCATCCCCGCGGGAAAGGTGCACAACGCGAAGACGGTGGGCGACGCGCCGGTGAAGGTGCTGGCGACCTACGTGGTGGAGAAGGGCAAGCCGCTCGCGACCCCCGCGCCCTGAAAGGCGCGGGCGAGGAACTGCGCGAGGTCCTGCACCTCATCGGGATGCACCGAGTGCGGCATCGCATAGCTGTGCCATTCGACGGGGTAGCCGCGCTTGCGCAGCGCCTCCCGCGACGCCTCGGCGAGCTTCATGGGAATGACGGCGTCGTCGGTGCCGTGCGCCATGAAGATGGGCGTCGACTTGTTGGCGGGAGCCGCCTCGCGGTCGAGGGAATTCTCCAGCGGGAGGTAAGTCGAGAGCGCGGCGATGCCCGCGAGGCGCTCCTTCAGCCTCAACCCGGCTTGCAGCGCGATGGCCCCGCCCTGCGAGAATCCCGCGAGCACGATCGAGGAGGGCTCGACGCCGCGCGACTTCTCGCGCTCGATCAATTTCCCGACCGACGCCTGGGATTGGCGAATGCCCGCCTCGTCGGGCACGCGCGCGATGTCGCTTTGCGAGATGTCGTACCACGCGCGCATCACGAAGCCGTTATTGATGGTGACGGGGCGCTCGGGCGCGTGCGGAAAGATGAACCGCAGCGCGAGCGATTCCGGCAGCGGCAGCTCGCGCACGAGGGACACGAAATCCCAGCCGTCCGCGCCCAGGCCGTGCATCCAGATGACGGTGCCGCGCGGCTCGGCGCCGGTCGCGAGCTCCACGTGCTGCAGCACGTTCACGATGCGCTCCTCGGTGGGCGAATCGCGGATTTCGGCCGGAAGGCCTTCACGATCGCCTCGCGCGTTTCGATGTAGGGGCCGCCGATGAGGTCGATGCAGTAGGGCACGGCGGCGAAGATCCCCGGCACGATCGTCCGGCCCTCGGGCGACTTCAGCCCCTCGAGCGTCTCCTTGATGGACTTCGGCTGGCCGGGAAGATTCAGGATGAGCGCGCTGCCGCGCACCACGCCCACCTGCCGCGACAGGATCGCGGTGGGAACGAATTCCAGGCTGATGCGGCGCATCTGCTCGCCGAAGCCCGGCATCTCGCGGTCGGCCACGGCGAGCGTCGCCTCCGGCGTCACGTCGCGCGCCGCCGGTCCCGTGCCGCCGGTGGTGACGACGAGGTGGCAGCCGCGCACGTCGATGAGCTCCTTCAGCGTCGCCTCGATCACCGCGCGCTCGTCGGGAATGAGGCGGCGTTCGAGCTCGAGGGGATTCGCCAGCGCGGCGCCGAACCATTGCTCGAGCGCGGGGATGCCCTCGTCGCGATAAATCCCCTGCGAGGCGCGATCGCTCGTGGCGACGAGCCCGATGCGCACGGTGTCGTGTGCGGGGTCGCTCATGAATTCCTTCTGGCGTGGTCCTGGATGAGGGTGTTCACGGCATGGAAGAGCTCGCGGAATTTCTTCGGCGGTTTCGCGGCGCGCTTCTCTTCCTCGGCGCCGCGCACGAGGTTGCGCAGGTGGTCCAGGTCGGCTTCCGGGAACTCGCGCGTGAAACGCGCGAGCGCCTCGGGATCGGCGAGGATTTCCTGGCGCCATTTCTCCGCCAGGTGCAGGAGCGCCGTGTCGCGTTTCGAGGGCGACTCGATGGCGCGAAGCTGGTGGGCGATGGGCTCGGCGTCGATGCCGCGCATGATGCGCCCGATGTACTGCACCTGCCGCCGGCGCGCCTCGTGCTTGGTGATCTTCCTGCAGGCGAGCACGGCATCGAGGAGCGCCTCGGGAAGGCCCAGGCGGCCGAGCTGCTCCTCGGAGAGCTCCACCAGCGCCGCGCCCACGTCCTGCAGGTTCCTCGCTTCGCGCTTGCGCCGCGTCTTGCTGATAAAATCGTCTTCTTGTTCCATGCCTCTTCTTCCTGCGGCTTCGTCCCTCGCCGCGTGAGTGTAGTGGGTTTCCGCCGTCCGCGGTTTTCCTGGAAACGCCCATGCCCGACCATGCCCTAGCCACCCTCCCGCTTTCGCAAGACGCCATGGCCGACGTCGCCCGCCGCTCGCTCGACCACGCGCGCAGGAAGGGCGCGAGCGATGCCGAGGTCGAGGTCTCCGCCGCGGTCGGCCAGTCGGTCACGGTGCGCCGCGGCGAGGTCGAGACCGTGGAGTACAACCGCGACAAGGGCCTGGGCATCACCGTCTACTTCGGCCAGCGCCGCGGCAACGCGAGCACGTCCGACCTCGCGCCCGAGGCGGTCGAGCGCACCGTCGAGGCCGCGTGCGCGATCGCGAGCCACACGGCCCAGGACGATGCCGCGGGCCTGCCGGACGCCGATCGCCTCTATCGCGGCGTGGCGCCGGACCTGGACCTCTTCCATCCCTGGGGCCTCACCGTCGAGGAGGCGATCGAGATCGCGCGCCGCACCGAGGCGGCGGCGCTCGCGGTGGACAAGCGCATCACCAACTCGGAAGGCGGCACCGTCTCCGGGTACGACACCGATTTCATCCTCGCCAACACGCGCGGCTTCCTCGCGGGCTTCGCCAACTCCAAGGCGAGCATCAGCTGCGGCGTCGTCGCCGAGGACGCGGGCGGGATGCAGCGCGACTACTGGTACACGACGCACCGCGACCCGCAGCGCCTCGACAATCCCGAGCGCGTCGGGCGAACCGCGGGCGAGCGCACCATCGCACGCCTGGGCGCGCGCAGGCTCTCCACCACCGAAGCCCCGGTGCTCTTCGAGGCCAACATCGCGGCAAGCCTCATCGGCCACTTCGTCTCCGCGGCGAGCGGCTCGAGCCTCTACCGGCGCTCGTCCTTCCTCCTCGATCGCCTGGGCAGCCCCGTCTTCTCGCCCGTGGTCGACCTCTTCGAGGATCCACACATGCCCGGCGAGCTCGCGAGCGGCTACTACGACGCGGAAGGCGTCGCCACCTCGGCGCGCCGCATCGTGGAAGCGGGCGTGCTGAAAGGCTGGTTCCTCTCGACCTATTCGGCGCGCAAGCTCGGCCTCGAGACCACCGGCGACGCGGGCGGCAACCACAACCTCATCATGAAGCCCGGCGAGCACGACTTCGACGCGCTCGTGAAGCTCATGGGCCGCGGGCTCGTCGTGACCGAGCTCATGGGGCAGGGCGTGAATTCCGTGACCGGCGATTATTCCCGCGGCGCCGCGGGCTACTGGGTCGAGAACGGCGAGATCCGCTTCCCGGTGGAAGAGGTGACCATCGCCGGAAACCTGCTCGACATCTACCTCGGCATCCGCGCGGTGGGGCGCGACGTGCTGGTGCGCGGCTCCAAGCACACCGGCTCGATCCTCGTCGAGCGCATGACCATCGCGGGCGACTAGCGCGGCGGGCCTTTCAATTCGGCGGCACCGGTATTAGGCTCTAGCGGCGGCATCGCACTTACGAATCCCGCGGCAGTCGAATAATCCCCAGGAGGAGACAGAATGAAACGCAGGACTTTCGTCAACACCACAGGCGCCGGCATGGCGGGCATCCTCGCCGCGGCGTGCGGCGCGGACAAGGCGACCGCGCCCGCGCCGGCCGCCCAAGGCGCCCCCGAGGTGAAATGGCGCCTCGCCTCGAGCTTCCCCAAGTCCCTCGACACCATCTACGGCGCCGCGGAGACCATGTCGAAGCGCGTGGCCGCGTGCACCGGCGGCAAGTTCCAGATCCAGGTGTTCGCCGCGGGCGAGATCGTGCCGGGCCTGCAGGTGCTCGACGCGGTGCAGGCCGGCACGGTGGCGGCCGGGCACACCGCGCCCTACTACTACTGGGGGAAGGACCCGGCATTCGCGCTCGACACGGCGATCCCCTTCAGCCTCAACGCGCGCCAGACCAACGCATGGCAGCTCTTCGGCGGCGGGCTCGAGCTCTTCCGCGACTTCTACAAGGGCTACAACATCTACAACATCCCCTGCGGCAATACGGGCGCGCAGATGGGCGGCTGGTTCCGCAAGGAGATCAAGTCCGTCGCCGATCTCAAGGGCCTGAAGTTCCGCATCGGCGGCTTCGCCGGCAAGGTGCTCGAGCGCATGGGCGCGGTGCCGCAGCAGCTCGCCGGAGGCGACATCTATCCCGCCCTCGAGAAGGGCACCATCGACGCGGCCGAATGGGTCGGTCCCTACGACGACGAGAAGCTCGGCTTCAACAAGGTCGCCAAGTACTACTACTATCCCGGCTTCTGGGAAGGCGGCCCGCAGCTCGTCACGATGGTGAACATGGCCGAGTGGAACAAGCTGCCCAAGGAATACCAGAACATCCTCGAGGCGGCCTGTTGGGAATCCAACACCTGGATGGTCGCGAAGTACGACGCGCAGAACCCGGCGGCGCTGAAGAGGCTCGTGGGCGGCGGCACGCAGCTGCGGCAATTCTCGCGCGAGATCCTGGTCGCCGGGTACAAGGCCGCGCTCGAGGTCTACAAGGAGGCCGGAGAGAAGAGCCCCGCCTTCAAGAAGATCTACGAGTCGATGGTGGCGTTCCGCGGCGAGGAGCTCCTCTGGTTCCGCGTGGCCGAGAAGGGGTTCGACGACTTCATGCACTCCATCGGCTCGATCAAGTGATGTCTTCATCCCCGAGCCCTCGGGGATGCCGCCGGGAGTGCCCGCGAGAGCGGGCCCTTTTCATTGCGCCGGCGCCGCGTCCAGCTGCTCCTCGAGGAGCTTGCGCGCGGCCTCCTCGGATTGCTGCGCCGCCGGCGCCTTTCCCGGCGAGGACTCGCGCCAGAGCATTCCGGGAAACGCGATCACCAGCGCCACGACGGCTGCCTGCGCCGCCACGTACGGGGTGAGCGCTCGCGCGAGCTCGCGCGTTCCCGGGGCCGAGGCGATGCGCCCACGCGCCATCATCACCGCGTAGCCGAACGGCGGGACGAGGAAGCTCGTCTGCAGGATGAGCAGCAGCAGCACCGCGACCCACGGCGCATCCGCCACCCGCGCGATGAGCGCGGGCGCGACGAGCGGCACCACGACGAAGATCATCTCGAACGCGTCGAGAACCAACGCGCACGCGGCGACGCCCGCCAGCACGATTGCGAGGCTCGCGAAGGGGCCGCCCGGCAGGTGCGCGAGCGACTGGGCGAGCCAGCGGTCGGTATCGAAGGCGCGCTGCACCAGCGTGAAGAGCGTCGCGGCCACGAGGAGCGAGAAGAGCGAGCCCGTGATCGCGATCGTCTCGCGCAGCACCGCGCCGAGCGCCACGCGGTCGAGCCCGCGCGTCGCGATCGCATAGCCAACGAGCGCCATCCCGCCCGTGGCCGCGGCCTCGACCGCATAGAGGTGGCCCAGCGCCACGCCGGCGAGGAGCGCCACGATGAGCGATGCCGCCGCGAACGCGGTGAGCATCTCCCGGCGCGCGGGCGCGCCTTGCGAGCTCTCCTCGTGCGCGCCCTGCCACGCGATCACCGCCACGCACAGCGCGAGGAGGAGCGCCGCGGGCGCCAGCGCCGCATGGAACACGTCCTGCGTGTTGATGATCCGCCCGGCGAGGCCGGCGACATTCGCCGCCTCGGTGTGGGCGCGCATCATCGCGTCGCCCAGCAGGATCAAGACCAGCGACGGCGGCACGACGACGCCGAGGGTGCTCGCCATGCACACCAGCGCGACGTTGCGATCCTCGGGATAGCCCGCGGCGGCCATGCGCGGATGCACGGTGCGCGAGAGCATCGCCACGCTCGCGCCGACCGAGCCGCTCATGGGCGCGAGCAGCGCGCCCAGCGCGAGGCCCGCGAGCGGCGTCGCGCGCCGCGTCGGCGCGAGCGCATGCCGCGCGACGCGAAAGAGGATGTCGGCGAGCGGCAGGCGATTGAGCAGCACGCCCATCAGCACGTAGAGGGGAAGGGCCTGGAGGAGGTCGTTCTCGAGGAGGCCCACGAGCCGCGGGTAGAGGGCGGCGAGGATCGCCGGGGTGAAGAGGCCGAAGGCGCTGCCGCCCGCGGCAAAGGCGAGCGCCACGGCGCAGAGCACGATCCACGACGGCAATCCCGTGAGGAGCATCGCGCACGCCACCGCGGCGAGCATCCAGAGCCCGGCCGTCTCCACTAGGGGTCGTGCGCGTCGCGCGGCGCGAAGAGGTCGACGAGCGCCTGGGCGAGCACGAGGAGCGCGAGCAGCAGTGCCGCCGCGCGCACCAGGAAGTAGCCCGCGTTCAGCGTCTCGGGGAAACGCTCGAGCTGCATGAGCGACATCCACGCGGCCGGGGCACCGGCGGCGATCACCAGGACGCAAAGCGGCACGAGCACCAACGCGCAAGCGGCGCGCCGCAGGCGCCGGCGCGTCTCGGGACGATAGCGGCGTGCGAACGCGTCCGCCGCGAGGTGCGAGCCGTCGCGCGTCGCGGCGGTGACCGCGACGGCCACGTACATTGCGAAGAGGATCTGCGCGAGGTCGTTCGCGTCGCGCGAGTAGCCGTGCACGATCTCGCGCAGCGGCCATTGCAGGAAGAGCAGCATCGAGACGGGCAGCACCAGCACCGATGCGGCGCCGATGGCCGCTGCCAGCGCGCGATCGAGGGCGCGCACGGTTACTTCCCTCCCCTCAGCGCCTTCTCGATCTCGTCCGCGGCCTTGTCCTGCGGGCTCTCCGCTTTCCTGGCGTCGGCTGCGCCTTTCTTCTGTTCCGCGGCGTTGCCCTTCAGCAAGTCCTTGAGGATGTCGCCGGGCGCCGTATGGGTGTCGCCGGGAATGATGATCTGGACCTTGCTCGGATCGACCACGGTCTCGCCTGCCTTGTAGATGAGCGACATCTGCGGGAAGGCGATGAGGAGCCCCACCATGATGAGCTGGATCACCACGAAGGGAATCGCGCCCCAGTAGATCTGTGTCGTGGTGACCGGCGCGGTGAGCTTGCCGGTGAGCTTGTCGATGTAATCGTGGGCGGGTGCCACGCTCCTCAGGTAGAAGAGCGCGAAGCCGAACGGCGGGTGCATGAACGATGTCTGCATGTTCACGCCGAGCAGCACGCCGAACCAGATGAGGTCGATGCCGAGCTTGTCGGCCACCGGGCCCAGCAGCGGCACGACGATGAACGCGAGCTCGAAGAAGTCGAGGAAGAACGCGAGGAAGAAGACCAACAGGTTCACCACGACGAGGAAGCCGAGCTGGCCGCCTGGCAGGCCGGTGAGGAGATCCTCCACCCACACGTGGCCGTTCACGCCGTAGAAGGTGAGGCTGAAGACGCGCGCGCCGATGAGGATGAACACCACGAAGGTGGAAAGCTTGGCGGTGGTCTCCATCGCCTGGCGCGTGAGCTTGAAGGTGAGCCGCCGGCGCAAGAGCGCCATGGTGAGGGCGCCGGCCGCGCCCATGGCGCCGCCCTCCGTGGGCGTGGCCCAGCCGAGGAAGATGGTGCCCAGCACGAGGAAGATGAGGCTGAGCGGCGGGATCAGCACGAACACCACCTGCTCGGCGAGGCGCGAGAGCAGGTGCAGCCTGAAGATGCGGGAGAGGAGCGCGCACGCGAGCGCGAAGCCCGCGCCCGCGCCCGCCGCGAGCACGAGCCGCTCGTCGAGCATCGCCTCCGGATAGGTCGGCACGTAGTAGAAGCGGTCGAAGAGGATTCCGGCGGCGACCGAGAGGATGGCCAGCACGACGAAGGAGGGCACGCCGCTCGATCCATTGGCCTCGCGCAGCCGCCGCGCCTCGGGCGGCAGCGCCGGGGCCCAGGCGGGCTTGAACACGGCCACGCCCACCGTGTAGAGCGCATAGATTCCGGCGAGCACGATGCCCGGTATAAAGGCGCCCGCGTACATGTCGCCCACCGAGCGCCCCAGCTGGTCGGCCATGATGATGAGCACGAGCGACGGCGGGATGATCTGCGCGAGCGTGCCGGAGGCGGCGATCACGCCCGAGGCGAAGCGCCGGTCGTAGCCATAGCGCAGCATGATGGGCAGCGAGATCAAGCCCATGGAGATCACCGAGGCCGCCACCACGCCGGTGGTCGCGGCGAGGAGGGCGCCCACGAAGATCACCGCGAAGCCCAGGCCGCCGCGCAGCGGGCCGAAGAGCTGGCCCACGGTGTCGAGCAGGTCCTCGGCCATGCCGCTTCGCTCGAGGATGAGTCCCATGAACGTGAAGAACGGCACCGCGAGGAGCGTGTCGTTCGACATCACGCCCCAGATGCGCTCCGGGAGCGCCTGGAAGAGCTCCGGGCGCAGCAGCCCCAGCTCGATGCCGACGAGCCCGAAGAAGATGCCGTTGGCGGCGAGCGCGAAGGCGACCGGATATCCCAGCAGCAGGAAGAGAACGAGCGCGCCGAACATGATGGGCGCCATGTTGTGGATGAGGAAAGCCGTCATGGCTTTCCTTCCGCGATCCTGAGGATCTCCTCGGCGAGCTCCTTCTCGGCGGCGAGCGGGTCGTGCCTCGTGATCGGATCCGGGCCCTTGCCGGCGACGAACGCGACGCGTTTCGCGAGCTCCGACAGGCCCTGCAGCGCCAGCAGCGCGAAGCCGATCGGCACCATGAGCCGCGCGGGCCAGATGAAGAGCCCGCCCGCATTGGTGGAGATCTCGCCGTGCGTATAGGTGCGCACGAAGATCGGCCAAGACAGCCACACCAGCAGCAGCGCCATCGGCAGCAGGAAGAACACGGAGCCGAAGATGTCGATCCAGGCCTGCGCGCGCGGCGAGAGCCGGCCCGCCACCACGTCGATGCGCACATGCTCGTTCCTCAACAGCGTGTAGCCGGCGCTGAAGAGGAACACCGCTGAGAAGAGGTACCACTGCAGCTCGAGGAAGGCGTTCGAGCTCATGTTGAAGAGCTTGCGCACGATGGCGTTGCCCGCACTCACCAGGACCGCCACCAGCACGAGCCAGTAGACCGTCTTGCCGATCCGCTCGTTCAGCGCATCGACGAGCGCGGCCAGCCGCAGCATCATTCGCACCGGGTGTCTCCTCGTGACGACGCGCCGATTATAGGGGAATAGCCGCGCGCGGCAGGTGTTTGCCCAGCGTCATCCTTTCGGCGGCGCGCAACGTTAACATGTCGACCATGATTGCCCGGCTGGCCTCAGGCCTCCTCCTCATCCTCGCGGTCGCGCTCGCCCATGCGCAGAGCGTGTCGAACGGCCAGGCGCTCTATGCCAGCACCTGCAACAGTTGCCATGGCACGCCGCCGCTCGGGGGGCCGGAGCTCGCGGCGAACAACCCGAGCCTCATCCGGCAGGCCATCAACGGGACCGTCCCCGGCGTGAACACCGCGGCGATGAGCTTCCTGCGCGGCGTGTACTCCGACGCGCAGCTTGCGGACATCGCCGCCTATGTCGGCAGCATCGTGAGCAATGGCCCCCCTGCCCCGCCCACGCCTGCCTTCGACTACACGGATCTCTGGTGGAATCCCTCCGAGTCGGGCTGGGGCTTCAACATCATCCAGCACGCCTCGAACAACATCTTCGGCGTGATCTACACGTACGCCGCGCCCAATGTCCCCATGTGGTTCGTGCTCCCCGGCGGCACGTGGACTTCGCCGGCCACGTTCACGGGCAACCTCTATCGCGTGACCGGCTCGCCGGGCAGCAGGGCGTTCAAGCCCGGCGACGTGACGCAAGTCGGAAACGCGACGCTGCTCTTCAGCGGCGCGAACAACGCGACGCTCACTTACAGCGTGGACGGCGTGCAGGTCACCAAGGCCATCGAGCGGCAGCCGTTCTGATGCGCTGGGCGGCCTGCGCCATCGCACTCGCGTTCGCGCCGGGTGCGCTCGCGCTCGAAGCCGGCTCTCCCGCGCCCGATCTCGCCGTCGCGCGCCTCGAGGAGCCCGCGCAAACGCTGGCGCTCGCGAGCCTTCGGGGGAAAGTCGTCTACGTCGACTTCTGGGCGTCGTGGTGCGTGCCGTGCCGCCTCTCGATGCCCGCGCTGGACGCGCTCTACCGGAAGAACCATGCGCGCGGCTTCACGGTCGTGGGGATCAACAAGGACGTCGCCGCGGGCGATGCCCGCCGCTTCCTCGCCCGCGTGCCGGTCACCTTCGCGCTCGCGAGCGATGCCGCCGACGCCGCCGCGCGCGCTTTCGACGTGAAGGCGATGCCGAGCGGGTATCTCATCGACCGGAAGGGCGTGGTGCGCCACGTGCATCGCGGCTTCACCGCGCAGACGGGCGAAGCCCTCGCGCGCGAGATCGACGTTCTCCTCGAGGAGGGTTCATGAAGCTTGCCGCCTGGGCGCTCGCCGCCGCCGCGCTCTGCCTCGCGGCGTGTACCACCGTCGCTCCCTACCAGCGCGGTTACCTTGCGCGCGAGGACATGGCGTTGGATGCGAACCCGGGATTCGCCAAGGCGATCGAGAAGACCTTCGCCGCGAAGGAAGCCGCGAGCGGCGGCGCGTCCGTGGGAGGGGGCGGCTGTGGCTGCAATTGACGCCCTCATGAAGGCGGCGCTCGCGCTGCCGATCCTGGTGGTGCCGGCGAAGGCATCGGCGGCCGAGGTGGGCGAGGTGGGCATCACCCTGCTGGGCTACAAGGAGCGCGGCCTCATGAAGGTGACCGAGCCCGTGCTCTGGGGCCGCGCGGAGTTCCTCGACGCGTGGGAAGTGAGGGCGAGCGCGGCCGTGGACATCATCACCGGCGCCTCGCCCCAGCTGGTGACCAACGCCGGCGGCAAGCCCGTGCAGTCGATCTCGGGCGCCTCCATCAACGACCGGCGCAACACCGGCGACGTGAGGCTCACGCGCCGCTTCGGCGACTTCTCCCTTTCCGCCTCGCGCGCCCTTTCCAAGGAGAAGGACTACCACTCCAAGTCCTTCGGCCTCGAAGCGCGCTGGGACCTGAACCAGCGCAACACCACGCTCGTCGCTGGATATGGCGCTTCCAACGACCGCGTGCTTTCCTCCGACGACGCGAGCCTCCACCAGAGGCGCGACACGCGCGAATACCTCTTCGGGGTGACGCAGCTCCTCTCGCCCACCGCGCTCGTGCAGAGCACGTTGAGCGTCTCGCGCGGGCGCGGCTGGTACAACGATCCCTACAAGCTCACGTTCACCTTCTTTGCCGACGGCCCGCCCATCCTCATGGCCGACCGGCGCCCGGACCATCGCGACAGCTATGCGTGGCTCACGCGCTATCGCCGCCATTTCCCCGAAGCCCACGGCACCCTGCAGGTCGATTACCGCTACTACCGCGACGATTGGGGCATTCGCGCCCATACGCTCGAGGTGGCGTGGCAACATGCGCTGGACGAGCGCTGGGCCGTGCGCCCGGCATTTCGCTACTACACGCAGGATGCCGCCGATTTCTATTCGCCCACCGTGCCCCGGCCCCAGCCCGCGATCCTCGCGAGCGACCAGCGCCTCGGGTCGTGGGGCGGCGTGTCGCCGTCGCTGCGCATCATCGCGAAGCTCGAGGGCGGCGTCACCGTCGAGGGCACCGTGGGCTACGTGCACAACGCGCGCAACCTCCACCTGGGCGGCTCGTCGAGCGAGGCCTTCGAGACGCTGCGCGCGGTGTACGGCATCGTGGGGATCAGCCGCCCCTTCTGAGGCGCCATGACGCTGCACCGCTTCACGTTCCGGGCGATGGCCGCGGATAACGAGGTGCAGGTGCATTCCGGCGGCGCGCGCCTCGCCGAGGCCGCCGCGGCGCGCGCCATCGCCGAAGTGAAGCGTATCGAGGCGAAGTACTCGCGCTACCTCCCCGAAAGCGTCGTGTCGCGCATCAACGGCGCGGCCGGCGAAGGCCCGGTCGGGATCGACCGTGAGACGCACGGCCTCCTCGTCTTCGCAGGCGCCTGCCACGAGCAAAGCGCGGGCGCCTTCGACGCGACTTCCGGCGTGCTGCGACGCGCCTGGTGCTTCGAGAGCGCGCGCGTCCCCGGCGAGGCCGAGCTTGCGCCGCTCCTCGCGCTCATCGGCTGGGCTCGCGTCGAGCTCACCGAGAACACGGTGCGGCTTCCCGAACGCGGCATGGAGCTCGACTTCGGCGGCTTCGGCAAGGAGTACGCGGTGGACCGCGCGGCGCTGGCGCTTCGCGAGTCGGGCGCCGAGAGCGCGCTCGTGAACCTCGCCGGCGACCTCGCCATCATCGGCGCGCAGCCCGACGGCTCGCCCTGGCGCGTGGGGCTGCGCCATCCGCGCCGCGACGCCATGCTGCTCGCGACGTTGCCGGTGACCTCCGGCGGCGTCGCCACCAGCGGCGACTACGAGCGCTTCATCGAGGTGGACGGCGTTCGCCATTGCCACATCCTCGATCCGCGCACCGGTCAGTCGGTGCGCTCGTTCCAGTCGGTCACGGTGCATGCCGGGAGCTGCCTCGTCGCGGGGAGCGCGGCGACGATCGCGATGCTGAAAGGCGAGGAAGAAGGCCTCGCGTGGCTCGGGATGCTGGGGCTTTCGCACCTGTGCGTTCGCGCCGACGGCGAGCTCGTCGACCGATTCGCGGCGGGTTAGGAGGGGCGTGATAAAATTCACGCCCATTCAAAGACTTCGAAACATGTTCGCCGACTCGAGCACGATCGCCAGCACCGACCCGCAACTCTGGAGCGCCATCACTGCGGAGTACCGCCGCCAGGAGGAGGGCATCGAGCTTATCGCCTCCGAGAATTACGCGAGCCCCGCGGTCCTCGCCGCGCAGGGCACGGTCCTCACCAACAAGTACGCCGAAGGCTATCCCGGCAAGCGCTACTACGGAGGGTGCGAATTCGTCGACATCGCCGAGAGCCTCGCCCTCGAGCGCGTGAAGAAGATCTTCGGCGCCGAGTACGCGAACGTGCAGCCTCATTCGGGCTCGCAGGCCAATCAAGCGGTCTACATGTCGATGCTGAAGCCCGGCGACACGATCCTCGGCATGTCGCTCGCGCACGGCGGCCACCTCACCCACGGCGCCTCGGTGAACATCTCCGGGAAGCTCTACCACTCGATCGGCTACGGGTTGAACGCGCAGGAGGAGATCGACTACGACCAGGTGCGCGACCTCGCGCGCGAGCACGAGCCGCGCATGATCGTGGCGGGCGCGTCGGCCTACTCGCTGCGCATCGACTGGAAGAAATTCCGCGCCATCGCCGACGAGGTGGGCGCGTATTTCTTCGTCGACATGGCGCATTACGCGGGCCTCGTCGCGGCGGGCCTCTATCCCTCGCCCGTGGGCATCGCCGATTTCGTCACCAGCACCACGCACAAGACGCTGCGCGGGCCGCGCGGCGGGGTGATCCTCGCCGCGGCCGAGCACGAGAAGGCGTTGAACTCCGCGATCTTCCCGTCGATCCAGGGCGGGCCGCTCATGCACGTGATCGCCGCCAAGGCCATGGCCTTCCACGAGGCGCTGCAGCCGGGCTTCAGGCAGTACCAGCAGCAGGTCCTCGACAACGCGAAGGCGATGGCCGAGACGCTCGTCGAGCGCGGGCTGCGCGTGGTCTCCGGGCGCACCGAGAGCCACATGTTCCTCGTCGACCTGCGCGCGAAGAAGACCACCGGCAAGGACGCCGAGGCGGCCCTGGGCAAGGCGCACATCACCGTCAACAAGAACGCGATCCCCAACGATCCGGAGAAGCCCTTCGTCACGAGCGGCATCCGCATCGGCTCGCCCGCCATGACCACGCGCGGCTTCAAGGCCGGCGAGGCGGCGCAGGTCGCGCACTACATCGCCGACGTCCTCGAGTCGCGGGGCGACGCCGCGGGCATCGCCAAGGTGGGCGAGGCCGTGAACGAGCTGTGCGCGAGGTTCCCGGTGTACGGCCCGGCGATGCGCGCGTCCTACGGGATGAAATAAATGAAGTGCCCCTTCTGCAGCGCCGAGGATACCCAGGTCATCGACTCGCGCGTGAGCGAGGAGGGCGACTCCATCCGGCGGCGGCGCCGCTGCCAGGTGTGCAACAAGCGCTTCACGACCTACGAGACCGCGGAGCTGCGCATGCCGCAGATCGTGAAGACCGACGGCGTGCGCGAGGACTTCTCCACCGCGAAGCTGCGCACGGGCTTCCAGCGCGCGCTGCACAAGCGTCCGGTCACGACCGAGCTGGTGGACGCGGCGATCACGCGCATCGAGCAGAAGATGCTCGCCCTCGGAGAGCGCGAGATCGACTCGCGGCGCCTGGGCGAGATGGTGATGGAGGAGCTGAGGAAGCTCGACAAGGTCGCCTACATCCGCTTCGCCTCGGTCTACAAGAGCTTCTCCGACGTCGAGGACTTCCGCGACGCGATCCGAGAAGTGAAGGACAAGTAGGGCACCGCCATCCCCGAGTCGTCGGGGATCCAGTTCATGACTTTCTCTCTCGAAGATCACGCCTTCATGGTCCGCGCGCTCGCGCTGACCGAGCGGGGTCGCGACACGTGCACGCCGAATCCGAACGTGGGTTGCGTGATCGTGAAGGACGGCCGTGTGATCGGCGAAGGATGGCACGAGCGCGCGGGCGAGGCGCATGCGGAAGCGCGCGCGCTGGCCGCGGTGAAGGAATCGGTGGCGGGTGCCACCGTGTATCTCACGCTTGAACCGTGCAGCCACCAAGGACGCACGCCGCCCTGCGCCGATGCGCTCATCGCGGGGAAGGTCGCGCGCGTGGTCGCGGCGCTCGAAGACCCCAACCCGCTCGTGAAGGGTAAGGGTGCCGCGCGCTTGCGCGAAGCCGGCATTCGCGTCGACATGGGGCTCATGGCCGATGAAGCGCTCGAGGCTCATCGCGGCTTCGTGTGGCGCATGACGCGCGGGCGCCCATGGATGCGCATCAAGGCCGCCAGCTCGCTCGACGGACGCATCGCGCTCGC
Organism: Burkholderiales bacterium; assembly: GCA_038244725.1. Taxonomy (GTDB): domain Bacteria; phylum Pseudomonadota; class Gammaproteobacteria; order Burkholderiales; family Usitatibacteraceae; genus Usitatibacter. The sequence goes on along the minus strand of JBBRTF010000025.1, from coordinate 45,383 downwards.
CAACGGCGAGAGCAAATGGATCACGGGCGAGGCAGCGCGTCGCGACGTGCACGCGCTGCGCGCGCGCTCGTGCGCGATGTTGACCGGCATCGGCACCGTGCTCGCCGACGATCCCGAGCTCACCGTGCGCCACGTGTCGTGCGCGCGCCAGCCGCGGCGCGTGGTGATCGATAGCCGGCTCGACATGCCGTTGAACGCGAAGATCCTCGAGGGCGAGCCTGCCATCATCATGACCGTGAGCGACGACACGGTCCGCAGGACGGCGCTCGAAGCGCGCGGTGTGGAGGTGGTGAACGTGCCGCAGCAAGGCGAGAAGACCGACCTCGCGGCGGTGGCGCGGATTCTCGCGCAGCGCGGCTTCAACGAGGTCACGGTGGAAACCGGCGGCAAGCTCATGGGCTCGCTCCTGCACGCGGGTGTGGTCGACGAGCTCGTGCTCTATTACGCGCCGATGATTCTCGGCGACAAGGCGCAGCCACTCTTCGTGCTGCCGGAATGGACCTCGCTCGGCGAGGCGTTGCGCCCGGTCATCACCGAGGTGCGCGCGATCGAGGGCGACATTCGCGTCACTGCGCGATTCGCGGAGGCATAGGGCATGTTCTCGGGAATCGTCGCGGCGGTGGGCAGGATCCAGAGCGCGCGGCCCGCCGGCGACGGCGTTCGCCTGCGCATCGATGCGCAGGCCCTCGGCATGGAAGACGTGGGCCTCGGCGATTCGATCGGGGTTCAGGGCGTGTGCCTCACGGTGGCGGCCCGCGACGAGCGCGGCTTCGAGGCCGATGTCTCGAGGGCGACCCTCGCGGTCACCCATGGCCTCGAGGGCGGGCGCGCCGTGAATCTCGAGAAATCCCTGCGCATGTCGGACCGGATCAGCGGCCACCTCGTCGCGGGCCATGTCGACGGGGTGGGCACCGTGATCGCGTTCGACGACCTCGGTGCGAGCTGCCGCCTCGAGATCGAGGTGCCCGCCCTGCTCTCTCGCTATATCGCGCAGAAGGCGTCGATCGCCGTCGACGGCGTGAGCCTCACGGTGAACGAGGCCGCCGAACGCTCGTTCGTGGTCAACATCATTCCGCACACGCGCTCCGTCACCACGTTCCGCGGATTGGGCGCGGGGAACCGCGTGAACCTCGAGGTGGACCTCCTCGCGCGCTACGTCGAGCGGCTGCTGCGCGGCTGAATCGTCGCGGCCGGCATCACTGCGCGTACTCGGTGGGGCCGAGGATCTTCCACGCCGTGTTCGGCTCGACGTAGGCCATCGCCTGCGAGACGATCGCGGCGCCGTTCATGAGCATCATGAAGACCTGCCCCGTGGCGTCGTTGCGCCACAGCAGGTCGGCCTTGCCGTCGCCGTTGTAGTCGCCCACCGCGACGATCTTCCATGCGAGGTTCGCTTCCTGGTAGACCATCGCCTGGCTCGCGATCGCGCCGCCGTTCATGAGCATGACGAAGACCTGCCCGGTGGCATCGTTGCGCCACAGGATGTCGCTCTTGCCGTCGCCGTCGAAATCCGCGGCCGCGACGATTTTCCACGCGGTGTTGGGCTCCTGGTAGATCATCTGCCCGGTCTGCGTGAAGGCGCCGCCCGCGGCGGTGACCGTCATCAGGTACAACTGGCCCGTGGTGGCGTTGCGCCACAGGAGCTGGTTCTGCTTGCCGGTGCCGGCGAAGTCGCCGGTGGCGGCGATCTTCCACGCGGTGTTGGGCTCGGTCCACACCATGCCCTGCGAAAGGATGGTGGCGCCGCCCATGAGCATCGCGAACACCTGCCCCGTGGACGAGTTCCACCACACGAGGTCGGCGCGGCCGTCGCCGTCGAGGTCGGGCGACTGCACGATTTTCCACGCGGGGTTGGGCTCGGTGTAGAAGATGCTCCCGCCGTTGGGCATTCCGTTCGAGGCGAATGGCATCAGGTAGACCTGCCCGGTGCTGTCATTACGCCACAGCAGGTCGGCGACGCCGTCGTTGTCGAAGTCCGCGTCGCGCACGATTCTCCACGCGGTATTCGGCTCGACGTACGCCATCGCGCCTCCGGTGAGCGCGGCGCCGTTGGCGAACAGGCGATACACCTGCCCGGTCGTCGCATTGCGGTAGAGGACGTCGCTGCGCGCGTCGAAGTTGAAGTTGGTGGGCGTCGTGGCGAACTGGATGGCCTGCGCGCTGTTGGGATCGATCTGCAGGAAGGACGTATCGACCACCTCGAAATTGCTGCCGGCGATCCCGCTCAGCTGGCTGAAAACGTTGTCGTTCCAGTTGGTGTCGGAGACACCCTGGAAGTACCAGTTGCTTCCCGCGTCGGCGAGGACGAGCCCGTACTTCTTCATCGCGCGCAGGATCACCTGCAGCTGCGGGTGAAAAGTGGAAACATCGAACGACGCCTTCAAGCGGAAGCGCGCGCCCATCGGGGGATTCGAAGGATTCGTGCCGTTGCCGGACCAGTGGCGCGCGGGCCACAGGTACTTGTGCGCGCCCGTGCCGCTCTGCACACCCCAGATGTTTGCCGCGGTAAAACGGATGGCGTGCGCGATCTCGCCGGCCGCGACCTCGTCGTATCGCACCAGCCCGGGAAAGATCGCGAGGCCCGCCGCGTCGGCAGATGTGAATTCCACGGTCCGCAGCGCGTACGAGCGCAGGTTGAACTTCGCCGCCGAATAGACGGTCCAGCTCGAGCCGCCCGGGGCGGGATAGGCCTCGTCGAGCTCGTAGAGGATGCAGTTGTTGATCTCGGTCACGAGCACGTGGCGATCGCCGCTCGATGCCGCGCCGCCCTCGATGGGCGCGTCGGGCGGAATCGGGTATGGGCCCGCGTCGCTCTCCGCGGCGAGGTCGGGGTCGGTGAAGTTGATCGGCACCGCCGGCTGCGAGCCGGTGACCGCGACATACGGAATGCCGTAGTTGTCCGCGAGGACGTTGCCCCAGTCGGCATGCAACCGGCTCGTGTTCCCTACGCTCCCAACCCACGCGCTCGAGCTGGGATGCAGCGGAAGATTGTCGATGCGCGTGTTCCAGTAGTGGTACGCGGGATACACGGGGCAACCGCCGATGGTGGGGCGGGCGAAAGCGACAGGAGGCGCGAAGAGAAGGGACGCGCAGAGACAGACGAAACCTGCGCGGACGTTGAGTCGCGGTGCATTCATGATTCACCTCCGGACGGCTAGTGTAACCGGCTCAAGTCCGCGGCATCCTACTTCGAGAACAATCCTTTGAACAAGCAAACACGGACATTGGTAATGGCATAAGCGTGCCGAGTTCGATGATCAGGGATGCGTTTTATCTCGCGGCTTGCAATTACGGCGGCGACTGCGGGCCGCCGAGCGCGGTCGTCAGTGCTGCGGGGAATCAGGTCGGGGCAATGGCCTCCGAACTTTTGGAGCACGCCGCGCTAATCACCGGCACGCGCGCTACGTGGGGGGATTCTCGCGGTTACCCCACCGCGTTGACCAGCACGTCGACCACGTACGCGACTCCGTAGGCGATCAGCAGCGCCGCGACGAACACGACGACGCCTCGCGTCATGCCGCGCGGAATGCCGATGCCGTCGAGGTAGCGCCGGAGGAAGTAGCCGGCGATGAAGAATGCGAAAGTGGAAAGGAAAAAGCCCAGCATGGGATCGGCCGCCTAGTGGCAAACCGTCCCCGGCGGGCGAAGCCCATGGCGATGATGCGGCCATCGGGTCGTCAGGAGAAGCTGCTTGCCGCCGTTGGAAGGATATTCGTCCGCGAAAACCACGACCCTGCCGTCCTGCGGGATCGCCACGGTGCGCGCGCCGCCCGCGGGCCCCGTGACCCGGCCCGACGCGCCGAAGCTCGGGTCGAGATCGCCCGGCGCCGCACCCGCTCGCTGATGGAAGAGCGCTACGCCAAGAGTGAACGCCGCCAAGTGAGCTCGCATGGGCTTCACGTTATCCGATGCGGCGTTAAATGGCAAAATAGCGGTCTCCCAAGGAGTTCCCTATGAACATCAGTCCGACGCAGGACCTCATCGACGACATCCGCCGTGGCCGCATGATCGTGCTCGCCGATGCCGAGGACCGCGAGAACGAGGGCGACCTCGTGCTCGCCGCGGACTTCGTGACACCGGAGGCGATCAATTTCCTCGCCACGCACGCGCGCGGGCTGATCTGCCTCACGTTGACCGAGGAGCGTTGCCGGCAGCTCGGCATCGACCTCATGGTGAGCGACAACCGCTCGCCCCTGGGAACGAACTTCACCGCTTCCATCGAGGCGGCGAGCGGCGTGACCACCGGCATCTCGGCGGCGGACCGCGCGCGCACCGTGCGGGCCGCGACCGCGCGCCACGCGAAGCCCGAGGACATCGTGCAGCCGGGCCACATCTTTCCGATCATGGCGCAGGCGGGCGGCGTCCTCGTGCGCGCGGGCCACACCGAGGCGGGCTGCGACCTGGCCGAGCTCGCCGGCCTCACGCCGGCGGCGGTGATCTGCGAGGTGATGAATCCCGACGGCTCCATGGCGCGCATGCCCGAGCTCATGGAGTTCGCCGCGCGCCACGACATGAAGGTCGGCACCATCGCCGACTTGATCCACTACCGCAGCCAGAACGAGAAGCTCGTCGAGCGCGTCGCCGACCGCGTGGTGAATACGCCCTACGGCGCGTTCAGGCTCTGCGTCTACCACGACAAGACCGTGGACGAGGTGCACTACGCGTTGGTGAAAGGCGAGCCCAGCCCCGAGCGCCCGACGCTCGTGCGCGTGCACGAGCCGTTCACCTCCCTCGACCTCTTCGACTTCGACTCCGCGCGCCACGCCTTCTCGGTGCAGGACGCGATGCGCCTCATCGCGCGCGACAAGGAAGGCGTGATCGTGCTGCTGCGCCGCCCCGAGGCGGCCGGCGAGATCCTCGAGCGCCTCGACGAGGCGAAGTCGCGCCGCGCCGCGACGCGCAAGTGGGATCCGCGGCTGCACGGCATCGGCGCGCAGATCCTCAAGGACCTGGGCGTGGGCAAGATGCGCGTCCTCGCGCGTCCCAAGCGCATCCCGAGCATGTCGGGCTTCGGGCTCGAGGTGGTCGAGTACGTCTCGCCCGACGATCCGCAGTCGGTCAAGGCCGCCGTATGAGGGCCGCGCCCATCCCCGCGTTGAACGGCCAGGGCCTGCAGGTCGGCATCGTCTGGAGCCGCTTCAACGAGGAGATCGTGCGCGAGCTCCTCACCGCTTGCGACCGGCAGCTTGTCGAGCTGGGGGTGGCCGCCGAGAACATCGACGTCGTGAGCGTGCCGGGCGCGCTCGAGATCCCGATCGCGCTGCAGGCGCTCGCCCTCGAGAGGCGCGGCTTCGCGGGCCGGCGCTACGACGCGCTCGTGGCGCTCGGCGCGGTGGTGCGCGGCGAGACGTATCACTTCGAGGTCGTCGCCAACGAGAGCGCGCGCGGCATCCTCGACGTGCAGCTCGAGACCGGCGTGCCGATCGCCAACGGCGTGCTCACCTCCGATACCGAGGAGCAGGCGCGCGCGCGGGCCGCGGTGAAGGGCGCCGAGGCCGCGCGCGTCGCGGTGGAGATGGCCAACACGCTGCGGGCGGTCTCGGGATGAAACCCACGCGCAGGCATTCGCGCGAGTTCGCGTTGCAGGGCATCTATCAGTGGATCTACACGGGCGCCGCGGCGCCGCAGGTGCTCGCGAACCTCTCCGAGATGGAAGGCTTCGCCGGCGCCGACCGCGCGTTCCTCGAGGAGGAGCTGCGCGGCGCGATCGCCGAGTCCGCTTCGCTCGAGGCCATGCTCGAGCCGCTTGCCGACCGCAAGTGGGCCGACGTGAGCCCGATCGAGCGCGCGATCCTGCTCATCGGTGCGTGGGAGCTCGTACACAAGCGCGAGATCCCCTATCGCGTGACGATCAACGAGGCGATCGAGCTTGGGAAACGTTTCGGCGGCACCGACGGTCATAAATATGTCAACGGCGTGCTGGACAAGTTGGCGAACGACGTGAGGGCCGCGGAGGTCGCGGCACCTCGCGCGCCGCGCCCACGCAAGCCCGAAGGCCGCGGAAAATCCAACGAGAAGAAGGCGCAGGAATGACACACGGCAACTCCGAATTCGACCTCATCGCGCGCCATTTCACGCGTCCCGCCGCCAATGCCGTCCTCGGCGTGGGCGACGACTGCGCCCTGGTGGACGTGAGCAACGGCATGGACCTCGCGGCGTCCACGGACACGATGGTCTCGGGCACCCACTTCTTTCCCGACGTCGATCCCGAGAACCTCGGCCACAAGGCGCTCGCGGTGAACCTCTCGGACATGGCGGCCATGGGCGCGATGCCGTACTGGGCGATGCTCGCGTTGACGCTTCCCACCGTCGATCACGATTGGCTCGAGGCATTCGCCAAGGGCTTCTACGATCTCGCGAGCGAGTTCAACGTGTCCCTCATCGGCGGGGATACGACGCGCGGCCCGCTCACGCTCACCGTCACCATCATGGGCGAGGTTCCGGCGGGCGCGGCGCTGCGCCGCAGCGGCGCGAAGGCCGGCAACGACGTCTGGGTCTCGGGCAACATCGGCGACGCGGCGCTCGCGGTCGCGCATCGCCACGGCAAGGTCGTGCTTTCCGAGGAGGACTATCGCGCCGCGGTGATGCGCCTCTACGAGCCCACGCCGCGGGTCGCCCTCGGCCAGGCGCTGCGCGGCATGGCCACCGCGGCGATCGACATTTCCGACGGGCTCCTCTCGGACCTGGGCCACATCTGCCGGCTGTCCGGCGTGGGCGCCACGGTGGACCTGGCCTCGATCCCGGTCTCCGTGATCGGCGCGCGGCATTGCGCCGACGGCCCCGGGCTCACCGCGATCGTCGCGGGCGGCGACGACTACGAGCTGTGCTTCACCGCCCCGGCGAACGCGCGCGAGAGCATCGCCGATCTCACCGACGTGCTGAACATCCCGATCACGCGCATCGGACAGGTGAAGCGCGGCAAGGGCGTGAGCTTGCATTCCGACGGCAAGCCGGTGAAGGTCGATGGCCGCGGATACGACCACTTCTCGGGTTCCTGACGCGCGCTTCCTCCTCGCCCATCCCGCGCATTTCATCGCGTTGGGATTCGGCGCGGGCCTGGCACCCAGGGCGCCGGGCACGTTCGGGACGCTGGCCGCGTTTCCGCTCTACTGGGCGCTCGCGGCCTTGCTTCCCCCGCTCGTCATCGCGTTCGCCTCGATCCCGCTCTTCTTCGTGGGCGTGTGGGCGTGCGAGCGTACCGGCCGCGACCTCGGCGTTTCCGACCATGGCGCGATGGTGTGGGACGAGATCGTCGCGTTCCTGCCGCTCCTCGCGGTGTCGTCCGCGGATTGGCGCCTTCAGCTCTACGCGTTCGTCCTCTTCCGCGTCTTCGACATCTGGAAGCCACCGCCCATCCGCGAGCTGGAGCGGCGGGTGAAGGGCGGCATGGGCGTCATGGTGGACGATGTCGTGGCCGCGTTCTACGCCTACGTGGTATTCGTCGTCACCATCGTCGTCGCCTACAGGATCCTCGGACTCGCATGACGCGGGACTGGCCCTATCCGCGAATCTTCGCGCACCGCGGAGGCGGCAGCCTCGCGCCGGAGAACACGTTGGCCGCCATCCGCACCGGGCAAGCGCTGGGCTACGCCGCGCACGAGTTCGACGTGAAGCTCTCGCGCGATGCGATCGCGCTCCTGCTGCACGACGCGACGCTCGAGCGCACGACGTCCGGCAAGGGCCGCGCCGCCGACCTCGACTGGCCCGAGCTCGCGACGCTCGACGCCGGCGCCTGGCATTCCGCTGCCTTTCGCGGCGAGAAGCTCGCCACCTTCGAGGCGGCTGCGAAGCTGCTGCGCTCGCACGGCACGATGGCCAACGTCGAGATCAAGCCCACGCTCGGCTTCGAGGTCGAGACCGGGGAGCATGTGGCGCTCGATGCGGCGAGGCTGTGGGAAGGAGCGAAGGTGCCGCCGCTCCTTTCGTCGTTTTCTTTCGAGGCGTTGATGGCGGCGAAAGGCGCGGCGCCGTCGTTGCCGCGCGGCTGGCTCGCGAAGGAATTGACCGCCGAGGACTGGGCGCGCCTGAAGTCGCTCGAAGCCGTCTCGTTCCACACCGACCATCGCAAGCTCGCGACCCCCGACATCGCGCGGCTGCACGACAAGGGCTACCGCGTGATGGTGTACACCGTGAACGACGCCGCCACCGCCGAGAGATTGCTCCAGGCAGGCGTGGACGGCGTGTTCACCGACAACTTGGGCGAGTTTGCGGCGCGCTTCCCGGAGATGATCGTCAGATCTTCGTCACGGTAATGGTCACGGTGGACGAGGCCGACGCGCTTCCCGAAGTGCACACGGTGGTTAGCGCTGCCGTGAACGACGTGCCGTTGAACGCCGAGTAGCTCGTCGACGACGAGCAGCCCGGGCTCGGCAGCGCGCTCGCGTTGAGCACCGAGACGAGCTGGTTGGCAAAGGTCTGTATATCCGTGTTCTGCAGCGTCTGGGTCTGCGTGGCGCAGGTGGGGAGCCCGGTCGCACACACCGTGATGGTGAGTCGGTAGGTGCCCAGCGTGAGGTTGGTCGGGAATCCCGGCGGCAGCGGCGTGCTGGTGCACGACTCGGTCAGGATCGGCGTGCCGGTGCAGCCCGCGGGTGTCGTGCTGAGGAGCGTCCGGCTGCGCGCGCCGTTGACGCATGCGCCATAGGGTGCCCCATAAAGATAATTGCACGCCGGCGCGGCGCAGGCTTCCGTGAGTGTCGGCGTGCCGGTGCAGCCGGTGGGCGTTGCGCCAAGCAACGTGCGCGTGCGCGCGCCATTGACGCAGGTGCCGTAAGGCGCGCCGTACGAGTAAGTGCAAGCCTGGGGCGTGCCGGGGACGGTGCAGGCGCGGGTCATGACGGTGAGCTGCTGCGAGGCGCATCCCGCGGGAACTCGAATGCGCTCCGTCGCGGATTGGGTGCCATTCGCGCACGCGCTCCATTCGTTGTACAGGACCTCGCAGGCGGGAGCCGGGGTATCCGGTGCCGCGTAGCCGAAACCCTGCGGCGAGATCCACTTTCCGAACGTGCCGCCGCGGATGCGCCCGTGCATCTTCGCGTTGCAGCCGAGGAAATACGCGACGCACGGCCGCGTGGTCTTCGCCATGAGCGCCGCCGTGGCCGTCGAATCGAACTCCATCGTGACCGAGCCCACATTGGTCGCGCGCACCTGCGAGGCATCGAACGATGCGCTGCCGAAATACGGCCCGGTTGTCGTGTAGATGTCCCCGGTGAACGTGTTGGCGTCGCTGAAGGTCGCGCCCGGCATCACAACAAAGAGCGGCTGGCCCGAAGTGTCGTAGGTGTACCAGACAGCAAACACGTTATTGCCGTGCTGCGAGACGGTAAGGCCCCAGCCCGATTCCGCGGGATCCCAGTAGATGTCGGTGAGGTCCGTGCCCCACGCGGCCGGCGCGTCGCCGAAGGGCTGGCGCTGGATCTGCCTCGAGCCCGATACGGAGCCGACCGTGTACGTGAAGAGCGCGCTTCCCGCGGCGAGGCCGGGGGGCGCGAAGTCGATGTTGGCCGCGCCCACTTTCGTCGCGCGCACCTGGCTCGGATCGAAAGCGCTGGAATACGACGGGCCGGTGGTCTGGTAGATATCGCCCGCGAACAGGCGCCGTCCCGCGCTGAAGGTGCCGCCGGGAATCACGAACCAGGTGGGTGAGCCGTCCTGGCGATACGTGTACCAGACCGCGAAAAGCTGCGTCTGGTGGTCGGCCACCGTGAGGCCCCAGCCGGACTCCAGCGGATTCCACCAGATGTCCGAGTAATTCGAAGAAGAGGAAGAGGCGCCCGCCGAGGTCTCGAGCGAGACGTCGTCGATGCGGAAGCTCGTGACGTTGGACACGTCGGTCGCCGAAGCGAATCTCAGCCGGACCGTTTGCCCGCGCAACGCCGAGACGTCGTAGGCGGCGCTCTGCCTCCAGCTCGCCGACGCGTTCAGGTTCGAATAGGTGGCGAGCGTCATGAGGTTCGCGCCCGTCGTGGGGCTGACGATCGACACCGTGAGCGTGTCATAGGCGATCGTCGACGACGTCTCGCTGGTGCCGATGCGATACCAGAACTGCAGGCGCGCGTCGGTGGCCGACGCGGGGATCGCGATGTCCTGGGAGAGCGACTCCGAGAGATTGTCTGCGCCCCCGAGCCACGCGTACCAGACTCCGGCGTGGGCCGCGGCGGAGTCGTTGTAGATCAACTCGAAGCGCGAGTCCTCGATCCAGGAAGCGCTCCCGTTTTCGAAGCCGGGGTTCTGGACGACGTTGGCCGCGACCGTGGGGCCCGCGGCGAGCGCCGCGAACGCGATGGCGAGCAAGACCTTCGGCAGCCGAGCGATCGACATGTGCGCCTCCGCGTGGGTCTTGTCGTTGTTTCCGAATGACCTGTTGGGAAGCTACGCTTTGGCGCCGGGAAGCACAAGGCGGCATATTCGGCAACTTTAGCCCGGGAGATTCCGCACGCTCAGGGCGCGGGCACGGCGATCTGCAATTCCAGCAGGTGAAAGGCGAGCGCCTTGCCGTGCATGTCGAGGTTGAGCGCGTCGTTCACGCCGCCGTCGAGCACGCCGTCCAGCACGAAGTTCATCGCGTGGATCCTCGGCAGCACATAGCGCGTGACCTTCGCGGGCCTGCGATAGGCGAAGTGCGCGGCGACGCGTTCCTCGGTCACCTGCTCCACCAGGATCGCGAAGTGCTCGGGCCGGTATGCGATGAGGCTGATGCTCGAGCGGTCGCCCTTGTCGCCGGTGCGCCCGTGGGCGATCTCGTAGAGCGGAATGATTTTCGAGGGCGCGGTCATTCGACGAAGGCGAAGCGCGCGGGAACGAGCTCACGCGGGATGTAGCACGAGGTAGTCGACAGGCGCTTCCTCTTCGCGGTGCGCACGCCGCCGCCGCCCGCGGGACCCGCGGTCCAGAGAGCCGTCACTTCCCCCATGAGCCTCTCCACCACGGCCTCGTCCGCGTGCGTGCCGGCGACGCGCAGCCGCACATCGGTCGCGTGGCCCACCGGCGTGGCCGCGAACATGCGGCCGTCGTCGTCACCGAGGACGCTCGCTACGCCGATGAGATCGAAGCGCAGGGCGAGGTGGGGAGCGAGGCGTTCGCGCAGCACCTCCATCGCGAGGCGCGCGCGCGCTTCGGCGTTGCGTCCCGCGTAGGAGATCTCGCCCTCGCCGAACCAGCCGCCCTCGAAGAAGACGTTCGCCTTGAGCGTCGCCGGGCGCGCGTGGCCGCGCACGCCCGACAGGCGCACGCGATCTTTTCCGACCACGGTGACTTCGGCGTCCGAGATGTCCGCGACCACGTCGGGCGTGAGATACGCCGCGGGATCGTGCAGCTCGTAGAGGAGCTGCTCCTTCACCGTGCGAGCGTCGACGAGCCCGCCGGTGTTGGCGGCCTTTCCCACGATGCAGGAGCCGTCGCGCGCGATCTCGGCGATCGGATAGCCCGCGTTCGCGAGTCCCGGCACATCCTTCATTCCCGGATCGGCGAAGTAGCCGCCCGTCACCTGCGCGCCGCATTCGAGGAGGTGGCCGGCCATGGTGGCTCCGGCCAGCGCATCCCAATCGGTCATCGACCACCCGTAGTGCGCGAGCGCGGGCCCCAGGACGAGCGAGGGATCGGCGACGCGCCCGGTGACGACGACCTGCGCACCCTTGCGCAGCGCTTCTGCGATCTCGAGCGCGCCCTGGTAGACGTTGGCGCTCGCGAAGGGGCGTCCCGCGAATTCGGGCGCGATGTACTTCGCGACGATTCCCGCGCCCTTCGCGTCCGAGAGGTCGTCGCCTTCCACGACCGCGATCTTCGGCGCGGGAAGGCCCAAGTCCTTCGCAATCGCCTGGAGGCGCGCGGCCGCGCCGCGCGGGTTGGCGGCGCCGAAGTTGGAGACGATGGGGATGCCGTGCGCGATGCAGTCGGCGAGGATCGGACGTACCTGCAGCTCGATCGCCGGCTCGTAGCCTTTCGACGGATCGCGGCGGCGCTCGAGCTGCGCGAAGGCGAGCGTGCGCTCGGCGAGCATCTCGAAGATGATCGCCGCGGGGCCGCCGCGCTCGATGAGGGTCTTCACCACCGGCGCCGCGGCGTCGACCCGGTCTCCGGAGAAACCCGCGCCGGCGCCTACCGCGAGCTCTTTCATGGCGCTAGTCTAAAGTGTCGGTGCGCTTTTCGCCCGAAGACGACGGCGGCGATCGAAGGGGCTGGCCCCCGTCAGGCCGCGATCGGCTGCGACTGCCTGATGTGCAGGTCGAGCTCGCGAAGCGCGGTGCGCAATCCCTCCTCCACCACCGGGTGGTAGAACGGCATCTGCAGCATCTCCCCGACGGTCATCTTCGCCTGCAATGCCCACGCGAGGAGGTGGCCGATGTGCTCCGCGTCGGGGCCGACCATCTCGGCGCCGAGGAAAAGGCCCGTGGCCGGATCGCCATATACGCGCAGGTGCCCCTTGTTGCGCAGCATCACGCGCGCGCGGCCCTGGTCCTCGAAGGAGACTTCGCCCGCGGCGAGCTCGTTGGTCTTGAGCGCCGCGAAGCCGGAGCCGACGATGGCGATCTGCGGGTCGGTGAAGATAATGCCCAAAAGCGCGCGCCGCGCGAGCGCCTTCACGTGCGGGAAGACCGCGGCGTTCGCTCCGGCGATGCGGCCTTCGTCGGCGGCTTCGTGGAGGATCGGCACGTCATCGGCCGCGTCTCCCGCGATGAACACGTTGGTGCCGCCCGCTTGCGCGGTGTTGCGATCGAACACCGGCACGCCGCGCGCATCGCGTTCGAGCCCGAGCGACTCGAGCCCCAATCCGTCCACGTTCGGCACGCGCCCCGTGGCGGCGAGCACGTAGTCGAAGCGTTCGGTGCGCGCCTCGCCGCCGGGGCTCTTGTAGTCGATCTCGACCTCATCGCCGACGCGCTGCACGCGAGTGACGTGCGCATTGGTGTCGAGCGTGAATTCCGCGGCGAAGGCCTGCGCCGCCGCGCGCTGCACGTAGGGATCGGTGATGGGGCCCAGGCGCCCGCCGCGGCCGAGCACCGCGACGTGCACGCCCAGGCGCGCGAGCGCCTGGCCGATCTCCAGGCCGATCACCCCCGGGCCGAACACCGCCACGGAGCGCGGCAGGTCGTTCCATTCGAAGACGTCGTCGTTCACCACGAGGCGATCGCCGATCCCCTGCAGGATCGGCGCGACGGCCGGCCGCGAGCCCGTCGCGATCACGATGGCGCGCGCGGCGATTCGATGGCCGTCCACGTCGAGCGTGTTGCGGTCGACGAATCTCGCGTGGCCGCGGATCAAGTCGGCCTCGGGAATGGTCTCGATGCCCTCGAGCACGAAGCCCACGAAGCGGTCGCGCTCGCGCTTCACGCGCGCCATCACCTCGCGCCCGTCGACGCGCACCTTGCCCTCGACGTGGACGCCGAAGCCGGGCGCGCGATGGATTCCATGGGCCGCTTCCGCCGCGGCGATGAGGAGCTTGGACGGCATGCAGCCGACACGAGCGCAGGTGGTGCCGTAGGCGCCGCCCTCGATCAGCACGGTGCGCGCGCCCGCGGCGCGCGCGGCGCGGTAGGCCGCGAGGCCCGCGGTGCCGGCGCCGATCACCGCAACGTCGACTTGCTGGGGGTTCGTCATGTCAATCCTGAGTCGTTCCCGGACGCTCAACCTTACGCCGCTTTCTTGCGCTCGCCCGCGAAGTATTTCTCGAGGTCGTCCGCGCCGCCGATGAGCTTGCCGCCGATGAAGACCTGCGGCGTCGTGCCCGCGCCCGAAACCGCGCGCAGCGTGGACGACGTGATCCCCTTGCCGAGCGCCACTTCCTCGTAGACGACGCCGTTCGCCTCGAGAAGCTCCTTGGCGCGCGCGCAGTGCGGGCATCCGGCCTTGGCGAAGATCGTCACCGGCTCGGGCGCCTTCTCGCGCGGGGCGATGTAGCCAAGCATCGTGTCCGCGTCGGACACCTCGAACGGGTCGCCTTCCTTCTGCGGCTCGATGAACATCTTGTCGACCACGCCGTCCTTCACCAGCATGGAGTAGCGCCACGAGCGCTTGCCGAAGCCCAGGTCCGACTTGTCGACGAGAAGGCCCATGCCCTCGGTGAAGGCGCCGTTGCCGTCGGGGATGAAGGTGATGTTGGGCGCGTTCTGGTCCTTCTGCCACTCGCTCATCACGAAGGCGTCGTTCACCGAGACGACCACGATGTCGTCGATGCCCAGCTTGCGGAACGTCGGCGCGAGCTCGTTGTAGCGCGGCAGGTGCGACGACGAGCAGGTGGGCGTGTAGGCGCCCGGCAGCGAGAAGACGACCACGGTGCGGCCCTTGAAGAGCTCATCGGTGGTGACGTTCTTCCACTGGCCGTCCGCGCGGGTGCGGAAGGTGACCTGGGGGACGCGTTTGCCTTCGGAATTGGGGAACATGGGGAATCTCCGCTCGTCGATGATTGGGTATGACACGTATGTTGGGGCAATTCGATTGATTCTACAAATTGATTATGGTTATAATTTCGATAGCCCCAGCCTATGACCCCCCTATGAATCCCGCCAACCCATGACCCTCACCGAGCTGAAGTATGTGGTGGCGCTCGCCCAGGAACGCCATTTTGGCCGCGCCGCGCAGAAATCGTTCGTGACCCAGCCGACGCTTTCGCTCGCGCTCGCCAAGCTCGAGGGCGAGCTCGGCGTGAGGCTCTTCGAGCGCAACAAGAACGAGGTGCTGGTGACCGCACGCGGCGCGGCGATCGTCGAGCAGGCGCGGCGCGTGCTGGACGAGGTCGGCAAGATCCAGGGCCTCGCGCGCGGCGGCAAGGATGAACTCGCCGGGGCGCTGCGCCTGGGCGTGATCCCGACCATCGGCCCTTACCTGCTGCCCGAGCTCATTCCCATCCTCAAGAAGCGCGCGCCCGGGATGCCCCTCATGATCGAGGAGAACCTCACCGGCACCCTAGCGCCGATGCTGCGCGAAGGCGAGCTCGACGTCGTCGTCATCGCGCTCCCCTTCGCGCTCCCCGGCGTGAAGACGCGCGTCGTCTACGAGGAGCCGTTCAGCGTCGTGGTGCCCGAGGGCCACCGCTGGCAGGCGAGGAAGGGCGTGAAGCCCTCGGAGCTCTCGGAGGAGAACCTCCTCGTGCTGAACAACGGCCACTGCTTCCGCGACCAGGTGCTCGAGGCCTGCCCGGGCCAATCCAATACCGCGCTTCCCGAAGGTCGTGCGGGAAGCTCGCTCGAGACCATCCGCAACATGGTGGCTTCCGGCCTCGGCGTGAGCGTGCTGCCTTCATCGGCCCTCACCGCGCGCTACTCGTCGAAGCTGCTGAAGGTCGTTCCCTTCTCCGCACCCGTGCCCTCACGCAAGGTCGCCCTCGCGTGGCGCGCGAGCTTCGATCGCCCGCTGGCGGTGGAGACGCTCGCCGCGGCGATCGGCGCGATCCGCATGCCGTGCCTCCGGATGGCGCGCGCCGCCTGATTCGGGCATTTCCCCGCCGGGCCGCGAGCCTGTGGCCATCCGCGCAACATCGCCGCTTGACCTCGGTCAATTCCCCGCACTTCCTTCAGTTTCCTGAAAGGAACGGGGAATAGCGTGCGATCACGTGCCGGAGAGCACACCTGTGGAGGTCGAGTTTCAGAACACTCCGGAGGATTGCATGAACCGAAGACAGCACAGGCTCGCCCGCGCGATTGCCATCGCGCTGGCCGCAGGCTCGGTCGTCGCGTCGCCGCACGTGCGCGCCGACGAGGCCACGCAAGCCGAAATCCGCGCGCTCAGGCAGCAGATCGAGATGCTCTCGCGCAAGGTCGACGAGCTGTCGCGAAAGGACGCGGACAGGTCGGCGAGGCCGGCCCCGGCGCAGAACCGCCCCGCGCCCGGTGTCGAAATGAAGCCCGGCAACAGCCTCACGTTCCAGGTGGGGGGAGGCGAGGTCACGGTGTACGGCCACGTCGACGTTTCCCTGGACGACCAGACCAACGGGATGACCGGCTTCATCAACGGCGGATTGCCGGTCACCGGCAAGAACGGATGGGTGCCCGATGTCTCCAGCAACCTGTCGCGCTTCGGCATACGCGGGCAGCGTCCCATCGACCGGGACCTCACGGCGCTCTTTCAGTTCGAGACCGAGGTCGCGTTCGCGGCGACACCCGGCGCCTCCGACCAGGCGCCCGACGGCACCGCGCAGAAATTCAGCCTCGGATCGCGCAACAGCTTCATCGGGATGCGCAGCGCGACGTGGGGCACCATCAAGGCCGGCAAGACCGACACGCCTTACAAGACTTCCACAGGGCGCATGGATCCCTTCGCCAGCACCCCCGGCGACTACAACGCGATCATGGGCAACAGCGGCGGAGACAATCGCGCCGAATTCGACGCTCGGCTGCCTCACTCGGTGTGGTACGAATCGCCGCGGATGGGAGCCTTCAGCTTCGACGTGCTGGTGTCGCCCGGCCAGAATCGAAGTACGGACCACGGGCTGTACGCGCTAGGCGAGCCCGATTGCAGCGGCGGCAATTCCACCGCGGGCCTGAACGGCAACGCCGGCCAGCCGAATCTTTGCGAGGACGGCTCGTTCGCCAACGCGTACAGCACGGCGTTTCGCTACCAGTCGGGCCCGCTCTACGCGATCGCCGCGTACGAGCTCCACAAGGGCGTGAATCGCGTCGGCGACGAGCTCGTCGCGGGCACGATCGGCGTGCGCGACGAAGCGGCCTACAAATTGGGCGTGCAATACACTCTCCCGACCCATACGATCCTGAATTTCATCGTCGAAAGACTCAAGCGCGATGCGATCACGCCGGACCTCGACGAACGCACGCACACCGCCATGTGGCTCGCGCTCACGCAGAGGATGAGCCCGTACGACGACCTCAACCTCGGTTGGGCGCATGTGGGCAGGACTCCGGGACAGCCCGACCAGGGCATCCAGGACCGCGATGGCAACGCGAACGGGCCGGGCTCGTCGGACAACGGCGCCAACCTGTATTCGATCGGCTACAAGCACCGCTTCCTGGACAACCGGACCACGGCCTATCTCACCTTCTCGCGGCTGAAGAACGAGCACTGGGCGCACTACTCGCTCGGCGCGGGCGGCCACGGACTTCCCACGCGCAACTACGTGGGCGACAAGTTCATCGGCGGATGCCTGGACGGCGGCAACTGCGGCCCACCCTTCACGGGCAATACGGCGCAGGCCATCTCGCTGGGAATGACCTACGACTATTGATTCGGGGGAAAGCCACGCGCCTCTAGAATGTGGTGTCAGGTACGACTTCTTATGTCGTACCTGACACCCCTTTCGGAGACGACTTTTCAGGCGAGGTCCTTGACGAGCGCCGCGCGTGTCCCGGCGGGGACGGGGTCGAGCGCGGCGCTGTAGGCGGGGTGGTCGACGCCGATGGCGAGGCTGAGGCCGTACTTGAGGGATTCGGCCATCTCCTTCGTGAGCTCGAAGCGCAGGAAGTGGACCGACGAGGTCTTCTCGTCCGTCTCGCGTTCGAGGTCCTCGTCGGCGATGGCGTAGACGCGGGGCAGGCCCTCGACGCGCACCCAGGTCCTGACCTCGACGCCCTTCAGCTTGCCGAGCGCCACGCGCCGCTCCTTCTCGTCCTCGTACTCGATCATCATCGTCGCCTTGAAGTTGCGTCCGTCGGGGATGAGCGGGTTGTAGGCGTCGATCTCGTCCTGGATGCCGGCCTCCTCGAAGATCTTCTCGGCGCGCAGCATCTCCTGCACCTGGTAGCGCATGGTGAGCTCGTCCTCGAAGATGAGCGTCACGTGCTCTCCCACATGCACGGTGCGGCTCTTCTTGTGCGCGATCACCTGCGCGCGGAATTCCTTGCGGGCCTTGGCGTAGGCCTCGAGCGTCATCAGCGAATCGCGGGAGAGCTTCGGCATGTCAGTCCGGGAGGCCGTAGGCCATCCTCAGCAAGGTGATCGGGTGGTGAAGGACGGCCTTGCCGCGGCCCTCGACGGTCGTGAGGCCTTCCTCGATATGGTGCGCGGCGAGCTGGCAATCGGAGCAGAAGAAATCCGGCGCGAACTCCGCGACCTGGCGGAACACGGGGCGGCCGATCTTGAGCGCCGTCTCGTGGAATTCCTTCTTCACGCCCCAGGTCCCGGCGTGGCCCGAGCAGCGCTCGATCGTCAACACCTCGGTGCCGGGAATGGCCTCCAGCGCTTCCTTCGTCTTCAGGCCGATCTTCTGCACGCGCGAGTGGCAGGGCACGTGGTAAGCGACCTTGCCGAGCGCTCGCGGGAACTCGGTCTTGAGGAGGCCATCGCGGCGCCGCGCCATGAGGTACTCGAAGGGATCGAACATCGCGTCGCGGACCGCCGTCACGTCCTCGTCGTGCGGGAAGAGGAGGGGTAGCTCCTGCTTGAACATGAGCGTGCACGAGGGCACCGGCGTCAAGATCGCATAACCCGCGCGCGCGAGCTTCACGAGATGCGGGATGTTCTTCTCCTTCAGCTTCTCCACCGACTCGAGGTCGCCCTGCTCGAGCTTCGGCATGCCGCAGCACGCTTCCTTCTCCACCAGCACGTGGGGAACCTCGTTGTGGTCGAGGATCCTCACGAGGTCGTGGCCGATGCCGGGCTCGTTGTAGTTCACGTAGCACGTGGAGAAGATCGCGACCTTGCCGGGCGTGCGTTCGCCGTCCTTCACCGCGTGGGCCTTGCTCTTCGCGGCGTTGGGGCGGAACTTGCGCGCGGCGAAATCCGGGAGCCAGGCGTCCTTGTGCACGCCCGCGATGTTCTCGCCCAGCGCGCGCAAGGGCTTCGAGTGCGACGCGGCATTCACCCCCTGCACGACCACGGGAATCGTCGCGAGCTTGCCGTTGCGGTCGGTGGAGGAGAGCATCCGGTCGCGCACCGGGTGCTTCATCTTGCCCTGCGTGAACTGGTAGGCCTTGGCACGGAGCATGAGGTGCGGGAAGTCCACGTTCCACGGATGCGGGGGCACGTAGGGACACTTCACCAGGTAGCACAGGTCGCAGAGGTAGCACTGGTCGACCACGTCCCAGTACTTCTCCTTCGGGACGTCGTGCACCTCTCCCGACGCGCCCTCGTCGACGTAGTCGAAAAGCTTCGGGAACGTGTTGCACAGGTTCACGCAGCGCCGGCATCCGTGGCAGATGTCGAAGACGCGCTCGGCCTCGGCGAGGATCTTCGCCTCGTCCCGGTACTCGGGATTCTTCCAGTCGATCGGGTGCCGGGTCGGCGCCTCGAGGCTGCCTTCGCGCTGTGTCATGGGGAAAATAACCGGGGACAGACCTCGGTTATCGGCTGCCGATAACTGAGGTCTGTCCCCGGTTATCCGTTCTCAGTCGGCGAGCGCGTCGAGGGCCTTCTGGAACCGGTTGGCGTGGGAGCGCTCGGCCTTGGCCAGCGTCTCGAACCAGTCGGCGATCTCCTCGAAGCCTTCATCGCGCGCGGATTTGGCCATGCCCGGGTACATGTCGGTGTACTCGTGCGTCTCGCCGGCGACGGCGGCCTTCAGGTTCTGGCGCGAGCTGCCGATGGGCAGGTCCGTGGCGGGATCGCCCACCGCGGCGAGATAGTCGAGATGGCCGTGCGCGTGGCCGGTCTCGCCCTCGGCGGTCGAGCGGAAGAGCGCGGACACGTCGTTCTGGCCCTCGACGTCCGCCTTGTTCGCGAAATAGAGGTAGCGGCGATTCGCCTGCGATTCACCAGCGAACGCGGCCTTGAGGTTGTCGTGGGTCTTCGTGCCTTTGAGTGGTTTCATGGGTGCCTCCAGGGAGTGACTGCGAAAATGCGAGGATCCAGCGATGCCCATCGAGGGTAGCCCTGCGGACGGGCGGGCGTCCAATTGATTGTACCGATGTGCGCGATTGGCGCGGGCTATGGACGCGCGCGAAGCCTCTTCAGGGCGGAGCGGAATTCATCCGCGGCCGCATCCTCGCCGGCATGGCGGCGATTTTCCACGACGGCGGAACCTGCCACGAAGACGTCGCGCACCCGGTTGGAATTCCCGGAGAAGATCGCCACCCCTAATTTCGCGCTCGCCGCGAGATCCTCGAAATCCACGTCGCCGTCATCGAGCACCACGAAGTCCGCGCGCCGGCCCACGGCGATCGCGCCCGCGGGATGGCCGGTGGATTGTGCCCCGCCCATCGCCGCGCCGAGCCACAGGTTGGCGGCCACATCGGGGCGCTCTTCGTCGGCGGTGACGTTGCGCGCGCGATGGCGCAAGCGCTGGCTGTACTCGAGCGCGCGCAGCTCCTCGAAGGGGCTCACCGAGACGTGGCTGTCGCCGCCGATGGCCCACGGGCGCGCGGCTTCGAGCCACGGCACGAGCTCGAAGATGCCGTCGCCCAGGTTGGCCTCGGTCGTGGGGCAGAGTCCGATGCACGCGCCGGTGCGCGCGAGCGAGCGCATCTCCAGCTGCGTGAGGTGCGTCGCATGGATGAAGCACCAGCGCTCGTCGATGTCCGCGAGGTCGCTCACCCAGGCAAGCGGCGTCGTGCCGTGCGTCTCGATGCATTCGGCCACTTCGCCCACCTGCTCCGACACGTGCATGTGGATGGGGAGCGTGGGATCGAGGCGGCGCGCCTCGTCGACGAGCTCGGTCAGCATGAGCGCGTCCACCGCGCGCACCGAGTGGGGTGCCACGCCCAGGCGCAGCAGCGGATTCGGAAGATGGAATGACGCGGTCTCGCGCAACAGCTCGATCACGAAAGCGGGATCGCCGCCGAAGCGCTTCTGCGCCGGCGAAAGGGTCTGGTGGCGGAATCCGCCATGCGCGTAGAGCACCGGCAGGAGCGTCATTGCGATCCCGGCGTCCTGCGCGGCGGCGAGGATGCGCTCGCACATCCGCGCCTTGTCGGGGTAATGCGCGCCGTCGCGCTCGTTGTGCAGGTAGTGGAATTCGGCGACCGTGGTGTAGCCGTGCTTGAGCATCTCGATGTAGAGGTGGCGCGCGATCGCCTCCAGATCCTCGGGCGTGACGAGCGCGACGAGCCGGTACATCTCTTCGCGCCAGGTCCAGAAATCGTCGGTGGGATGCCCGCGAAACTCCGCGAGCCCCGCCATGGCGCGCTGGAAGGCATGCGAGTGGACGTTGGCGACGCCGGGCAGGAGTGGTCCGGCCGCACGCAGAGCGGCTCCGGGCGGCGCATCGGCGGCGACCGCGGTGATGATCCCGGCATCGTTCCACTCGACGAGGACTTCGCGCGCCCATCCGGTGGCGAGCAGCGCTTCGGAAGCGAAGAGGGCGCCCATGAAGCACTATGATACTTGCCATGGCCCGCTTCCTCGTCATGAACGCCCGCATCGCGACGATGCGCGGCGCCCGCTATTCGGTGATCGACCACGGCGCATTGAGGGCCGAGGACGGCAGGATCACGTGGATCGGCGAGGCGACGAGCCTTCGCCCGCGCCGCCATCCCGAAGGCGAGGACGTGGTCGACGCGAAGGGCGCGCTACTCACCCCGGGCCTCATCGACTGCCACACGCACCTCGTCTACGGCGGCGACCGCGCGCTGGAATTCGAGATGCGCATCGAGGGAAAGAGCTATGCGGACATCGCGCGCGCGGGCGGCGGCATCGTTTCCACGGTGAAGGCCACGCGCGCGGCGACCAACGCCGAGCTGCGTGCGAGCGCCGCGCGAAGGCTCTCGCAGATCATCGCCGAGGGCGTGACCACGGTGGAGATCAAGTCGGGCTACGGGCTCGACGTCGACAACGAGCTGCGGCTACTTCGCGTCGCGCGCAGCCTCGGCGCCGACCACCCGGTGTCCCTTTGCACGACGCTCCTCGGCGCGCACGCGATCCCGCCCGAGCTCGCGGGACGCGCCGACGAGTACATCGACGCCGTCTGCGCTCAGATGATCCCGAGAGCGGCGGCCGAGGGGCTGGCGAGCGCGGTGGACGGCTTCTGCGAGGCCATCGCCTTCGACCGCGCGCAGGTGCAGCGCGTCTTCGAGGCCGCGCGCGCCAACGGGCTACGCGTGAAGCTGCACGCGGACCAGCTTTCCGACATGGGCGGCGCGATGCTCGCAGCGCGCTTCGACGCGCTCTCCGCGGACCACCTCGAGCACGCGAGCGAGGCGGGCATCGCGGCGATGGCGGACGCCGGCTGCGTCGCGGTACTGCTGCCCGGGGCGTTCTACTTCCTGCGCGAGACCAAGCTTCCGCCGGTGGAGCTCCTGCGCAAGCACGGCGTGCCCGTGGCGATCGCCACAGACTGCAATCCCGGCACCTCGCCCTGCACGTCGATCCTCACGATGATGAACATGGCGTGCACGCTCTTTCGCTTGTCCCCCGAGGAAGCGCTCGCGGGCGCCACGTGCCACGCGGCCGCGGCACTCGGGCTCTTCGACCGCGGCACGCTGGAAGTCGGCAAGCGCGCCGACCTCGCGTTGTGGGAGGTGGGGCATCCCTCGCATCTCGCCTGGCAGATCGCCGGCCTTCGCCCTCGCGCCGTGGCTTTCGACGGGCGCTGGCGGGGGGAGTGATTTCAGGCGGAAGGTAGCAATGAGGCGCGAGGCTCGAGGCACGAGGCATGAGAGAGTTCGCTTCTTCTCGCGCCTCGTGCCTTCAGTTGATCGGCCGGCCATCCTCGCGGATGTCCTCGCCCAGGCGCAGGCGATGGCCCGGGGCCTGCGCCATGCGCGTGCGGTATTCGTGCCCGTCGTAGACGTAGCGAACATCGTAGCCCTGCAGCGTGCGCCCGCCCTCGGCGATCACGCGGCAGCGCGAGTAGTCGAGGTCGTTCTTCGGGTCGCTCTCGCGGTTCTTCTCGACCTGGTTGCCGATGAGCCCGCCGATCAGGGCGCCGCCGAGCGTGCCGCCCGCGCCGCTGTCGACCTGGTGGCCCAGCACTCCGCCCAGCACGGCGCCCGCGACCGCGCCCTTGTTCACGCTGGAATCGTGCCGGTCGCGGCGCTCCTCATAGTGGCCTGCACGCGGGTTCCAACACTCTTGCCTGCGGTTCGCGGCCTCGTAGACGGGACGCGAGTCGATCACGCGCGCGAACTCCTCGCGGGGCGGCGGCGTGTAGACCGGCTGCGAATAGGTGCGGCCTTCGTCGTGCCAATTGCCGTAGCGATCGTAGGCGGCATGCGCCACCGGCGCGATCACCGTGAAAACCGATGCCATTGCGATGGCGAGCTTCTTCATGTCGTTCCTCCAATAGGGCGCCTTCGAGACAAGGCGAATGTGGGAGGTGAGACAGGACGCGCATCGGCGCCGTTCGGCGTGCGGCACGGATTGCGTTGTCAGACCGCGCGCAAGTGGTTGTAGACGCCCGGCTACGCAGTGAAAAAAAAACGGCGCCGGGATGCGGCGCCGTTTCCGGGATTGCGAAAAGCTATCGGCGATACTGGGGCGCCGGAGGCTGGCCCGGCTCCTCGATGGGGCGCACCTCCACGGCCACGCGCAGGCGC
This sequence comes from Burkholderiales bacterium, assembly GCA_038244725.1. Taxonomy (GTDB): domain Bacteria; phylum Pseudomonadota; class Gammaproteobacteria; order Burkholderiales; family Usitatibacteraceae; genus Usitatibacter. Next base: position 22,029 of record JBBRTF010000025.1, on the reverse strand, counting down.
CGGCCCGGGTCGAAGGGCATGCGCGTCACGAACTCGCGCCCGCCATAGCGGTAGCGCACGTCGTAGCCCACCGGGACCTCGCGCACTTCCTGCACGGTGCGGCAGCGCTGGACATCGCGCGTCACGGGACGGCGCTCGACATCAACGGTTTCGCCGCCGCCAAGGTTGCCGTTGTCGCGGTCGATCTGGTTGCCGAGGAGGCCGCCGACGATGGCGCCGCCCGCAGTGGCGACATCACGGCCGCGCCCGCCGCCCACCTGGTGGCCGAGCACGCCGCCGGCGATGGCGCCCAGCACCGTGCCGATGGGCGCGCCGTTGTCCTGGCGCGTGACGCGACGGTCTTCATAGCCGCGCTGCTGCTCGTTCCAGCACTCCTCGCGGTTTACCGGGATGCGGTCCATGGTCGCGCGCACGGAGACCACCTGGGCGGAATCCGTGAACGATTCGGCGAACGCGCCGAGCGACGTGAAAGCGGCTGCCACTGCGGCGACCATCAGGGTCTTCTTCATCGAGCACCTCTTTGGGTTGAATGAAAGCTGTGTCCTTTGACCCCGCCACGCCTGCAGCGTTCAGGGCCGGGTTCGTGCCCCATAAACGTTCGGCCGGCAAGGTGGTTGACGCGCCGCGCCGGCCGCGTAAGCCAGGGCTATCTCCAGCTGCTCGCGCAGCACGGGGCGCACCGCGGCGGCGAGCGCCTCGCGGAACGCATACGGCGGCTTCTCGTCCATGTAGAGGCATTCGGCCATCTCCATCTGGATGGCATGCACGCCGCGCCCGGGGTCGCCATAGGTGCGCGTGATGTGGCCGCCCTTGAAGCGCCCGTTCAGCACGGCTGTGTGGCGCGGGTGTCGGCGCAAGGCGACAAGGAGGGATTCGGCGAGGCCCGGATCGCACGAGGCGCCGTCCGCAGTACCGAGGTTGAAGTCGGCAAGCCTTCCCTCGAAAAGGCGCGGCTCGACGGACACGATCGAGTGCGCGTCCCAGAGGATCGCCATGCCGTGTTCGGCGCGCACGCGCTCGATCTCGTGCGCGAGGCGCGCGTGATAGGGCCGCCAGACGCGTTCGACGCGGCGCGCGATCTCGGCCTCGCCGGGCTCGTCGCAGCGATAGAGGGGCTCGCGCGCGAACGTGTCCGTGGGGCAGAGTCGCGGCGTGTCGCGGCCCGGATAGAGGTTCGCGCCATCGGGCGGGCGGTTCACGTCGATCACGTAGCGCGAATAGTTGGCCGCGATCACCGTCGCGCCCAGCTCGTCGAGGAAATCGTAGAGGCGCGGCAGGTGCCAGTCGGTATCGGAGCGGCGCACGGCGCAATCGTTGAGCGCGCGTCCCACCGCATGGGAGACGAAGGTTCCCACGTGCGGCATCGAGACCACGAGCGCGCCCGGCCCGCGCCGGTAGCGGTACGGCCAGACCGTGCCTTCAGAGAGGAACATCGAGATGGTGCCGGCGGGCCTCTTCGATCGCCTGCGGATATCCCGCGTCCGCATGCCGCACGACGCCCAGCGCCGGATCGTTCCACAGCACGCGCTCGATGCGCTTCGCCGCCGCGGGCGTCCCGTCGCACACGATGACCACGCCCGCATGCTGCGAGTAGCCCATGCCCACGCCGCCGCCGTGATGGATCGACACCCACGTGGCGCCGCCCGCGGTGGACAGCAGCGCGTTGAGCAGCGGCCAGTCGGAGACCGCGTCGCTGCCGTCCTTCATCGCCTCGGTCTCGCGGTTGGGGCTCGCGACGGATCCCGTGTCGAGATGGTCGCGGCCGATGACGATGGGCGCCTTCAACTCGCCGCTCGCCACCATCTCGTCGAACGCGAGGCCGGCGAGGTGGCGCTCGCCCAGGCCCAGCCAGCAGATGCGCGCGGGCAGGCCCTGGAAGCCGATGCGGCTGCGCGCCATCTCCAGCCAGCGATGCAAATGCTTGTCATGCGGGAAGAGCGATTTCACCTTCGCGTCGGTCTTGTAGATGTCCTCGGGATCGCCGGAAAGCGCGACCCAGCGAAACGGCCCCTTGCCCTCGCAGAAGAGCGGGCGGATGTACGCGGGCACGAAGCCGGGGAACGCGAACGCATTCGCCACGCCTTCGTCCTTCGCCACCTGGCGGATGTTGTTGCCGTAGTCGACGGTGGGAATTCCTCGCGCATGGAGCTCGAGCATGGCCTTCACGTGCGCGACGATGGATGTGCGCGCCGCCGCTTCCACCGCCTTCGGGTCGGACTTCTGCTCCGCCTCCCAGCGCTCGACGCTCCAGCCAGCGGGAAGGTAGCCGTGGACGATGTCGTGCGCGGATGTCTGGTCGGTCACGAGGTCCGGGCGCACGCCGCGCCGCGCGATCTCGGGAAGGATCTCGGATGCGTTGCCGAGGAGGCCCACGGACACCGGCTCCTTCGCGTCGCGCACGATCGCGAGCGCTTCGTCGAGGTCGGCCGCCTGGCGATCGAGGTAGCGCGTGCGAAGACGCATGTCGATGCGCGATTGGCGGCATTCGATGGCGAGCATCGAGGCGCCCGCCATGGTGGCCGCCAGGGGCTGCGCGCCGCCCATGCCCCCCAGGCCCGCGGTGAGGATCCAGCGGCCGGCCGCACTGCCGCCGTAATGCTGGCGCATCGCCTCGGCGAAGGTCTCGTAGGTGCCCTGCACGATGCCCTGCGAGCCGATGTAGATCCACGAGCCCGCGGTCATCTGGCCGTACATCATGAGGCCCTTCCTGTCGAGCTCGTTGAAGTGGTCCCACGTCGCCCACTTCGCCACCAGGTTGGAGTTGGCGATGAGCACGCGCGGCGCGTCGGGATGGGTCTTGAAGACCGCGACGGGCTTGCCGGATTGGATCAAGAGCGACTCGTCGTCGCCGAGGCGCTTGAGCGTGGCGAGGATCGCGTCGAACGCTTCCCAGTTGCGCGCCGCCTTGCCGATGCCGCCGTAGACCACGAGCTCCGCGGGATTCTCCGCGACCTCGGGATCGAGGTTGTTCTGGATCATGCGGAAGGGCGCTTCGGTGAGCCAGCTCCTGCAGGTGAGCTGCGATCCGCGCGGGGCCCGCACGATGCGCGACGTGTCTCTGAGGCGATCGTTCATGGAGGACGCTTCCGTGGCAATTTCATTATTATGCGACTAGTCGATCTCACGGGAGGCGCCATGCTGCTGAACAAATCCACGGAGCGCGAATGGAAGGCCACCGACTACCCGGGGATCGAGCGGAGCCTCTTCCGCAACAATGAGACCGGCGGCCGGTCGTCGGTGGTGCGCCTGAAAATGGGCTCGCGGTTTCCGGATCACGCCCATCACGGCACCGAGGAGGTGATGGTGCTCTCCGGGCGCGTCACCATCGGCGAGGCCGAGATGGACGAGGGCGACTATCTCTTCACGACGCCGGGCGAGGAGCACGACGTCGTGGCCCTCACCGATGCGGTGATCTTCGTATCGTCGCAAAAAGCCACGCCGGTGATCGGGCTCTAGCGATGCCGCTCGTCCGGATCGACCTCATCAGGGGCAGGGACAGCGCCGAGGTCGAGGCCATCGGCGCGGCGGTGCAGGAGGCGCTCGTCGCCACCATGAACGTCCCGCAACGCGACCGCTTCCAGGTGATCTCGGAGCACGAGCCGGGCCGGTTCGTCTACGACCGCGAATACCTGGGAGTGAAGCGCACGGACGGCATCGTCTTCGTGCAGGTGTTCCTCAGCAAGGGGCGCACCACCGAGCAGAAACAGGCGTTCTACGCCCTCGCGGCGAAGCTCCTCCACGAGAAGGCGCGCGTGAGGCCCGAGGACGTCGCCATCACGATCGGCGAGGGCACGCGCGAGGACTGGTCCTTTGGCAACGGCGTCGCCCAATACCTGGTGCTGCCGAAGGAAGAATGGAAGTAGATGCTCGGCATCTACAATCTCGAGATCCACGTCGCGCACGCGTGCAACCTCGCGTGCGAGAGCTGCTCGCACTATTCGAACCACGCCCACAAGGGGCTCGTCTCGCTGGAGGAGGCCGATGCCTGGATGGGCGCGTGGAGCCGGCGCATCGAGCCGCAGAGCTTCTCGCTCCTGGGCGGCGAGCCCACCATCAACCCGCGGCTCCCGGAATTCGTGCGCCTCGCGCGGCGCCACTGGCCGAAGGCGCACCTGCGCATCGTCACCAACGGCTTCTTCCTCGATCGCCACCCGGAGCTTCCCGTGGTGCTGCGCGAGGTCGGTAACTCGATCCTCGACATCTCGATCCATCATGACGCGCCCGAGTACCGCGAGAAGCTGGAACCCATCCAGGCGCTCGCCGCCGCATGGAAACGCGACCACGGCATCCGCGTCGAGTACTACGTCTCCAATGGCGAGTGGACGCGGCGCTACCACGGCTACGGCGCGGCGATGGCGCCCTTCGACGACCGCAACCCGCGCTCGAGCTGGCTGAACTGCCGGGCGAAGACGTGCCCGCAGCTCTTCGAGGCGAGCATCTGGAAATGCGCGCCGCTCGCCTACCTGACGATGCAGCACGCGCGCTTCGGGCTCTCGGAGCGATGGACGACGTACCTCGGCTACCGCCCACTCGAGGCCGGTTGCACCGACGCCGAGATGCTGGCCTTCTTCGCGCGCGAGGAGGAGTCAGCGTGCTCGATGTGCTCCGCGAATCCTCCTCGCTTCGACCTGCCGATGCCGATCCGCGTGCACTCGCGCACGCAATGACGCAGTCCCTCGAGACGCCGCGCTTGCTGCTTCGGCAGTTCCGCGAGTCCGACTGGGATGCGTACGCGCAGATGTCCGCGGACGCCGAGGTGATGCGCTACATCGGCACCGGGGTCACGCTCACGCGCGACGAGTCGTGGCGCTCCATCGCCAACTTCCTCGGCCACTGGCAGCTGCGCGGCTACGGCATGTATGCGATCGAATCGAAGGAGAGCGGCGAATTCGTGGGCCGCGTGGGCATCCACGATCCTCCCGGCTGCTGTACGAAATCGACCGGCCGCGAGGCGCATAGCAAGAAAACCAAGACTAGCGGCCGCCGTTCAGAGCATCCGTGTCGATGTCACGCTCGCCCACCGAGAAGCACCAGATGCTCTCTCTTGGCGCCCGCGACCGAACTCAGCGCGATCCCAGCGTCGAACGTCACGAGTCGGCAGCCATGTGCGACCGCGGTCGACAGAAGGGTCGCATCCGTGGACTGCGCGCTGCGGGTCGCCTTCCAGCGAACGGCGCTCTTGCAGGGTGCGGGGATCTCGAGGTAGCTGTGGCCCTTGCGCGTCAGGAGCTCGAGCATCGAGGCGACCTCATGCGGTTCAAAGGGTTTTCCGTAGCCTTTGCCACTCATGACCCGGATGCTTCCGAGCTGCGAAATCGCGCACGTTGCGAAGCCGTGCGGCAGGGTCTCGTCGCTGCTGAGCCAGCCGAGTATTGCGACGTGGTGGACGTGCTCCTCGTCGAGGAGCGCGATCAGGGCGTTCACGTCCAGGAGGGCGCGCATCAGAATCCGGCTTCCCTCAGCAGCTTGGCGACGAGCTCGGCTGTGACCGTGCCGCCTCGCCGGGTCCGCCTGCGGAAGAAATGGCTGTAGTCCGGGAGCTCGACTCCCCGCTCGACCAGTACCTTGCCGGGCCCGATGATGGTTACATTGATCGGGTCACCTGGCTTGATGCCGGCCTCCACGGGCAAACGCGCCGCCGCGGAGCGACCATTGGAGAAGGCTGTCTTGACGGAGGGCATGCGCGCTAACCTGGAAAAGAGATATACCAGAGTATATATCCACAGGGGAGACCGCTGCAAGCGCGAACGGGACGCTCGTTGCCGAGAACATCGCCGCAGATGCCTTCGGCAATGCACCGGGCCGCGGTGACGGATTGCCTCCGATGCCCGGCAGGAGAGATAAACTGCCGCCATGAATGAGTCGCCCGACCTCGACGCCTACTTCCGCCGCATCGGCTATCGAGGTCACACCGCTCCCACGTTCGCGGCGTTGCGAGAGATCCACGCGCTGCACGCCGCCGCCATCCCGTTCGAGAACCTCTCTCCGCTGCTGGGCGAGCCGGTGCCGCTCGACCTCGCGAGCCTCGAGGCGAAGCTCGTGCGCAGCGCGCGCGGTGGCTGGTGCTTCGAGCAGAACCTCCTCTTCGCGCACGTGCTGGAGGCGCTCGGCTTCGACGTCACGCGTCTCGCGGCGCGCGTACGCTGGAGCGTGCCCGCGGGCGTCACGACGGCGCGCAGCCACATGCTGATGCGGGTGAGGCTGGAGGAGGGCGACTACATCGCCGACGTGGGCTTCGGCGGCGTCACGCTCACCGGCCCGCTCGCGCTCATCGCGGGCGTGGAGCAGCCGACGCCGCACGAGCCGCACCGATTGATGGCGGAGGGCGCGGGCTACCGCCTCGAGGCGAGGATCGCGGGCGAGTGGCATGCGCTCTATCACTTCGACCTGCACGAGCAGCTGCAATCCGACTACGAGGTGAGCAACTGGTACCTCTCCACGCATCCCGCGTCGCAGTTCCTTTCCGGCGTGATGGCGGCGCGCGCGGCGCCCGAGGCGCGCCACACGTTGCGCAACACGCGCTATTCCATCCACCGGCCCGACGGCACCACCGAGCGGCGCGTGGTGACGAGAGTGGACGAGATGCTCGCGACTCTCTCCGGCCCGCTGCAGATCGCCGTGCCCCGCACGCCCAACCTGCGCTTGAAACTCCAGGAGGTCCTCGATGCAAACCCCGCATAGCGCCCGCATCGCCGTCGCCCTGCGCTTCATCGTGTTGGGCATCGCGATCGCCGGCGAGCCCGCGCTGGCGCAACGCGCGGCGAGCTACGACAAGCGCGTCAAGGACTACATCGTCCACGACGCGCGCACCATCCGCATCGACGATGTGCGCGTCATCGACGGCACCGGCGCCGCGGCGAAGGAAGGGCAGTCGATCCTCATCCGCGACGGCACGATCGCGCGCATCGCCCCACGCGAGCAGTTGAGCGGCGAAGCGGCCGACACCATGATCGACGGCAAGGGCCGCACGGTGACGCCCGGGCTCGTGATGATGCACGAGCACCTCTTCTTCCTCGACGTCTTCGGCGAGGCGCCCAACTACGGCTCGGAGCCCTTCGCGGCGCCGAAGGCCTACCTCGCGTGGGGCGCGACCACGATCCGCACGGCGGGCACGATGCACGGCACCGACGACCTGCAGGCCGCGCGCATGATCCGCGAGGGAAAATTCCTCGGCCCCGACATCCGCGTGACCGCGCCCTTCGTGAACGGGCCCGGCAGCTTCGCCTTCCAGCTTCGCCCCATCGACAATCCCGCGGACGCGCGGCGCATCGTCTCCTTCTGGGCCGACGAGGGCGCCACGTCGTTCAAGATCTACCAGAACATCTCGCGCGAGGTGCTCGCCGCGGCGATCGACGAGGCGCACGGGCGCCACCTCAAGGTGACCGGGCACCTGTGCTCGATCACGTTGCGCGAGGCGGCAGAGATGGGCATCGACAACCTCGAGCACGGCATCGCGGTGGCGAGCGACTTCGTGCGCGACAAGACGCCGGACCTCTGCCCGGCGCGCGACACGCCGGAGAAAGCGCTCCTCGCCGCCGCGCCCGACGGCCCGGAGATGAAGGCGCTCATCGACACGCTGGTGCGCCACAAGGTCGCGGTCACCTCCACGCTCGCGGTCTTCGCCGCGGGCGTGATCGACGGCTACCCCGCGCCCGACGACCTGCTCATGTTGAACCACGAGTCGCAGACCTCGGCCCTGCGCTGGCTCGCGCACTATCGCGGCGCGCCCGAGCGCCGCGAGATGTGGCGCGGCGTGGTGCGCGCGGAGATGCGCTTCGAGCGCGACTTGGTCGCCGCGGGGGGCCTGCTCATGGCCGGCACCGATCCCACGGGATGGGCGGGACGCTGCCGGGCCCGGGCAACCGCGCGGCGCTGCGCCTCCTCGTCGAGGCGGGATTCACGCCGCTCGAGGTACTGCGCATCGCGACCCTCAACGGCGCGCGCTACCAGGGCATCGACGATCGCGTCGGAAGCCTCGCCGAGGGCAAGCAGGCGGACCTCATCCTCGTGGACGGCAAGCCCGACGAAGACATGCGGCAGCTCTCGCGCATCGACCTCGTCTTCAGGAACGGCATCGCCTACGACTCGAAGAAGATCGTCGAGAGCCTGAAGGGGAAGGTGGGTCGCTAGGTAGTGTGCGGTAGCGAACAGACGCCCCGGTGCGCCGGCGGGACACTGCCTGCTTTCCTCGATTTCCGGAACCAAAGAATGCGCCTGCGGCGATGGCAGTGCCTCTATGCAGCCGTCCTCGCGGTCGTGGGCGACGTGCTCGCCGCCCTCTGAGCGCGGTCCTGCTGTTGACCGGCGGCGCCCAGGTGCTACGATATTTCCCTCGCATCGGGACCGCAGGCTCCCGGTGATCCCCAGACGGTGTCCCGTCCAAGTTCCTGCCTCGGCCATTCATTCGACCCAGGAGAGACCATGGACACCATTCAGATCGTCGATTTCGATTCCGCCAGCGTCGGCGAGTTGCCCGCGGGTTGGCTCGCAGGCGCCACCGGGCGCGGCGCGCCCCGCTGGATCGTCGAGCGCGCGCCCGACGCGCCCAGCGCGCCCAACGTCCTCAAGCAATCGGGAAGCGGCACCTTCCCCTGGTGCGTGAAGAAGGGCGTCGCCATCGAGTCCGGGTTCGTCGAGGTGAAGTTCAAGCCGCTCTCCGGCAAGGAAGACCAGGCGGGCGGCGTCGTGTGGCGATGGAAGGACGGCGACAACTACTACGTCGCGCGCGCCAACGCGCTCGAGGACAACCTCTCGCTCTATTACACCGAGGGCGGCTCGCGCAAGACCATCCGGTACGTGGACGCTCCGGTCGCGCGCACGCAGTGGCACACGCTGCGCGTGGAATTCGCCGGCAAGCGCATCAAGGTGATCCTCGACGGCACCGCGCGCATCGAGCTCGACGACGCGCACATCGCGGGCGCGGGCGCCGTGGGTGTCTGGACCAAGGCCGACAGCGTCACCCTCTTCGACGACTTCACGTTCGGCGCGAATCGGTGAGCGCGCCGCAGGTGAACCGCATCCTCGTCGCGAAGGGGATGCGCTCCTTCGGCGACGGCTACGTGAGCCTCATCCTGCCGCTTTACCTGCTCGAGCTCGGCTATTCGGCGCTGCAGGTGGGCGTGATCGCCACCGCCACGCTGCTGGGCTCGGGGCTTCTCACGCTCGCCGTCGGCTTGCAGGCCTATCGCTTCCACTATCGCGCGCTGCTCCTCGCGGCGACGGCCCTGATGGCGATGACGGGCATGGGGTTCGCCTTGGTCACGCAGTTCTGGCCGCTCCTCGCCATCGCCTTCGTCGGCACGCTCAATCCTTCCAGCGGCGACGTGAGCGTGTTCCTGCCACTCGAGCACGCGGTCCTCTCGCGCGTGGTCGACGACGGCAAGCGCACCGGCGCCTTCGCGCGCTACAGCCTCGTCGGCGCGTTGGCGGGGGCGGCGGGATCCCTCGCCGCCGCCTTGCCGGCGATGGCGAGCGCGCAGCTCGGCTGGCCGCCGCTCGCGGCGATGCAGTCGATGTTCGTGCTCTACGCGCTCACGGCCGTCGCCACGGCCCTGGTGTATCGAACCCTTCCCGGCGCCTTGGGCGCCGAGGCGAAAGCCGTGCGCGCGCCGCTCACGAAGTCGCGCGGCCGCGTCTACACGCTCGCCGCGCTCTTCAGCCTCGACGCGTTCGGCGGGGGCTTCGTGGTGCAGTCGATGCTGGCCCTGTGGCTCTACCAGCGCCACGGCCTCTCGCCCGGCGCGGCGAGCGCGATCTTCTTCTGGACCGGGGTCCTCTCCGCGGGCTCGTTCCTGGTGGCGGTGCGCATCGCCAACCGCTTCGGCCTCGTGAACACGATGGTCTTCACGCACCTGCCGGCGAACCTGTGCCTCGTGCTGGTGCCGTTCATGAGCGATCTTTCCGCGGTGCTGGCGCTTCTCTTCGTGCGTGCGGCGCTCTCGCAGATGGACGTGCCGACGCGAAGCTCCTACGTGATGGCGATCGTGAGTGCCGAGGAGCGCCCCGCCGCGGCGAGCGTGACCGCCGTGCCGCGCAGCCTCGCGTCCGCGGCGAGCCCGATCCTGGCGGGCTGGCTGCTGGCCGCGTCGCCCTTCGGCTGGCATCTCGTCGCCGCCGGCGCCTCGAAGATCGCCTACGACCTGCTGCTCCTCGCGATGTTCAGGAAAGTGAAGCCTCCCGAGGAAAAGCGGCCGTGATGCCCGGGTGGCGCCGCGCTGCGAACAGCGAGCCGCGGATGATGTCCAATACGGTCATGAAAGACGCTCACGACCCCCAGGCGTCCGACGCGCTGGTGCTCTTCGGAGTGAGCGGCGACCTCGCACGCAAGATGATCCTCCCGGCGCTCTACACGATGGCGAAGCGTGGAGCGCTCGACGTGCCCGTGGTCGGCGTGGCGTCCTCGCCCTGGACGACCGCGCAGTTGCGGGCGCACGCCGAGGAAGCGATCCGCGCCGCGGCGGGAAAGATCGACGACCGTGCAGCCCTCGGCCGCGTGCTTTCGCTCCTGCGCTACGTGCCGGGCAACTACAAGGAGCCGGCCACGTTCGCCGCGCTGAAGGCCGCGTTGGGCGCGGCCCGCCGTCCCGCGCACTACCTCGCCATTCCGCCGGCGCTCTTTCCGACGGTAATCCAGGGCATCGGCGCCGCCGGGCTCGCGTCGAACGCGCGCGTGATCGTCGAGAAGCCTTTCGGGCGCGACCTCTCCTCGGCGCGTGCGTTGAACCGCGTCGCGCGCTCGGTCTTCCCCGAGGACTCCGTCTTCCGCATCGATCACTTCCTCGCCAAGGAAGCGATCATGAACATCCTCTACCTGCGCTTCGCCAATTCCTTCCTCGAGCCGATCTGGAACAGGAACTACGTGGCGAGCGTGCAGATCACGCTCGCCGAAGCGTTCGGCGTGGAAGGCCGGGGCAGCTTCTACGAATCGGCCGGGTGCCTGCGCGACGTGGTCGAGAATCACATGTTCCAGATCGTGGCGCTCCTCGCGATGGAGCCGCCCACCCATCGCGGCTTCGGCGCGGTGCACGGCGAGACCGCCGATATCCTGCAGGCGATGCGTCCCGTCGATCCGGCCGACCTCGTGCGCGGCCAGTACGCGGGCTATCGCAAGGAGCCGGGCGTGGCGAAGCGCTCCGACGTTGAGACATATTGCGCGCTGCGCCTCTTCATCGATTCGTGGCGCTGGGAAGGCGTGCCGTGGTACCTGCGCTCCGGCAAGGGCCTCGCCAACACGGCGACCGAAGTGATCGTGCAATTGAAGGGTCCGCCGCAGAAGCTCTTCGAGGACGCCGCACGCGTGCCGTCCGACGCCAATTACGTGCGCCTGCGCCTGTCGCCCAGCTCGTCGATCGCGATCGCAGCGCGCGTGAAGCGCGAGGGGCGGGAATTCGTCGGCGAGCAGCGCGAGCTGCGCCTCATCGAGGAGGCGCACGGCGAGCAAGCGCCCTACGCGCGGCTTTTGGCCGACGCCATCGCCGGCAACGGAGCGCTCTTCACGCGCGAAGACGCGGTGGAGGCGGCGTGGGCCGCGGTGGATCCGGTGCTCGAGAAGCACGCGAAGGCGCTGCCCTACAGGCGCGGCAGCTGGGGTCCGAAAGCGGCCGACGCCCTCATCGCGCACGACGGTCCCTGGCACAACCCGGAAAGCGCGGATGCCGCTCGCGATTGAAGACTACGCGCTGATCGGCGATTGCCACGCCGCCGCGCTGGTGGGCCGCGACGGCTCGATCGACTGGCTCTGCCTGCCGCGCTTCGATTCGGGCGCGTGCTTCGCCGCGCTCCTGGGCGAGCCGGGCCATGGCCGCTGGCTCATCGCGCCCGCGGCGCCGGTGAAGAGCGTGCGGCGCTCCTATCGCGACTCGACCCTCGTCCTCGAGACCGAGATGGAGACGGACGAGGGCGCCGTGCGCATCGTCGACTTCATGCCGCTGTCGCGCGAGCGCTGGGATGTCGTGCGCATCGTCGAGGGGCTGCGCGGGCGCGTGCCGATGCGAATGGAGCTCGTCATCCGCTTCGACTACGGCTCGGTGGTGCCCTGGGTGCGCCGCGTGGGCGAGACGCTGGTCGCGACCGCGGGACCGGACACGCTCGAGCTGCGTTCCCCGGTGGAGCTGAAGGGCGAGAACATGAAGACCGTCGCCGAGTTCGACGTGGGCGCGGGCGATCGCGTCGACTTCACGCTGAACTACCATCCTTCGTTCGAGGCTCCGCTCGATGCGCTCGACACCGCGAAGGCGCTGGCGGATACCGAAGGCGGGTGGGCCCGCTGGTCCGGCCTTTGCACGTACCGGGGCCGTTGGCACGACGCCGTTGTGCGTTCCCTCGTCACGCTGAAGGCGCTCACCTTCGAGCCCACCGGAGGCGTCATCGCCGCGCCGACCACGTCGCTCCCGGAGCGATATGCCGGGGCGCGCAACTGGGACTACCGTTTCTGCTGGCTGCGCGACGCGACCTTCACGCTGAACGCGCTGCTGCTCGCCGGCTTCCACGAGGAGGCGCGCGCATGGCGGGCGTGGCTGCTGCGCGCGGCGGCGGGCTCGCCGCGCGACCTGCAGACGCTCTACAGCGTCACCGGCGAAAGGCGCCTGGACGAGTACGAGGTGCCATGGCTTCCCGGCTACCGGGCCGCGTCTCCCGTGCGCGTGGGCAATGCTGCGTCGACGCAATTCCAGCTCGACGTCTATGGCGAGGTGATGGACACGCTGCACCTCGCGCGCGCCGCGGACCTCGAGCCCGATCCCGATGCCTGGAGGATCCAGGTCGCGCTGCTGAAATTCCTCGAGACGACGTGGCAGGAGCCCGACGAGGGGATCTGGGAGGTGCGCGGGCCACGGCAGCACTTCACGCACTCGAAGGTGATGGCGTGGGTCGCCTTCGACCGCGCGGTGAAGGACATCCGCGCCTTCGGCCTCGAGGGTCCGCTCGCGCGCTGGATCGAGGTGCGCGATGCGATCCATGCGGAGGTCTGCGAGAAGGCGTTCGATCCGGCGCGCGGCGCGTTCATGCAGTCCTATGGATCGCGGCACCTCGATGCGAGCGTGCTGCTGATCCCGCAGGTGGGATTCCTGCCGCACGACGATCCACGCGTGATTTCCACCCTCGCGGCCATCGAGGACTCGCTCGTGGTCGATGGCCTGGTGCTGCGCTACTCGACGGCGACGCACGTGGACGCGCTGCCGCCGGGCGAGGGCGCCTTCCTGCCGTGCTCCTTCTGGCTCGCCGACAACCTCGCGCTCACGGGGCGCCGCGCCGAGGCCGAGGCGCTCTTCGAGCGGCTCCTCGCGCTGCGCAACGACGTGGGCCTCCTTTCCGAGGAATACGACACGCGCGAGCGCCGCATGCTGGGTAACTTTCCGCAGGCGCTCACCCACATGGCGCTCATCAACACCGCACACCTCCTTTCCCTCCCGGAGCACTCCGCCAAGCGCGCCAGCAAGGAAGGCGAGCGGCCCGCGGCCGCGGCGACCAGTCCCTGATCGCGCGGTCCGCGTGGCGGCGACCGCGCCGAGGCTCTCCGCGCCGCGCCATGGGAAGATAATGGCGTGATGGACAGACGACCCCTCGGCCGTTCAGGCCTCGCGACCGCGCCCCTCGTCTTCGGCGGCAACGTCTTCGGCTGGACCGCCGACGAGGCGACGTCGTTCGCGATCCTCGATCGCTTCGTCGACGGCGGCTTCAACATGATCGACACGGCGAACACGTACTCGCGCTGGGTGCCGGGGCACCAGGGCGGCGAGTCCGAGACGATCATCGGCCACTGGCTGAAGAAGAGCGGCAAGCGCGAGCGGGTGCTGATCGCGACCAAGGTCGGCATGAAGATGGGCGACGCGCAGGGGCTTGAGCGCTCGCAGATCGAGCACCACGTCGAGGCCTCGTTGAAGCGCTTGCAGACCGACCGCATCGATCTCTACCAGGCGCACAAGGACGACGCGGGGACGCCCCTCGACGAGACGCTCGAGGCGTTCGCGCGGCTGGTGAAGTCCGGGAAGGTGCGCGCCATCGGTGCGTCCAACTACGGCCCGGAGCGGCTGCGCGAAGCCATCGAGGCCAGCACGCGACCGGGCCTCGCGCGCTACGAGACGCTGCAGCCGGAATTCAACCTGTACGACCGAGCGGGCTTCGAGGGCGGCCTGCAGCAAGTGGCCCTCGAATCCGGCCTCGGCGTGATCCCGTTCTTCGCCCTCGCGAAGGGCTTCCTCTCGGGGAAGTACCGCAAGGCGAGCGACATCGAGGGCCGCCCGCGCGCGGAGGGGCTGAGGAAATATTTCGAAGGCGATCGCGGCCCGCGCATCCTCGCCGCGCTGGATGGCGTCGCCCAGCGCGTGAATGCCACGCCCGCGCAGGTCTCGCTCGCGTGGCTGATGGCGCAGCCGTCGATCGCCGCGCCCATCGTGAGCGCGACTTCGGTGGCGCAGTGGGACGAGATCGCCGCTGCGGCCCGCCTGCGCCTGGACGCGGCCGCGCTCGCCGAGCTCGACCAGGCGAGCCGCTGACCTCGCCCGCCGCGGCACGCCGGCATGGACCCGATCGACCTCCTTGCGCGCTGGGGCATCCCGCTGGTCTTCGTCGCGGTCACGCTGGAGCAGGTGGGATTGCCGCTTCCCGCGGGAGCCATCCTCGTCTGCGCGGGAGCGCTCTCGGCCGCTGGCGCGATGCGGCCCGAGCACGTGCTCCTCGTGGCGTTCATCGCCTGCCTCGCCGCCGATCACGCGTGGTTCGTCGCGGGGCGCCTCCACGGGCGGCGCCTTCTCGCCATGCTGTGCCGCGTCTCGCTTTCCCCCGACACCTGCGTTCGCAAGACCGACGACCTCATCGGCCGGCACGGGGCGAAGCTCCTCGTCTTCGCGAAGTTCATTCCCGGCGTCTCCGCGGTGGCGATACCCACCGCGGCCGCCATGGGCATCGCCTATCGGCGCTTCATCCTCTTCGACGCCATGGGGAGCCTCCTCTGGAGCGCGACCTGCATCGGCGCCGGAATGATCTTCGGTCGCGAGGTGCGGCGCGTGCTCGACTGGATGGGGAGGGTGGGCGGCGCATCGCTCGCGATCGTGGCCGTCCTCTTCGCGCTCTACATCGCCTGGAAGCTCGCGCGCCGCTGGCGGCTGAGGCGGCTTCACCGACTCCTGCGCATCTCGCCCGAAGAGATGGCGGGGCTCCTCGGTAGCGGCGAGGACCTGGTGATCCTCGACGCGCGATCCGCCACCGCGCGCACGGGCGATCCGCGCGTGCTGCCCCGCGCGGTCTTCATCGACGATCGCGACGCCGCGGACGTCCTCCCCGCGGACGCGAGGAGCCGGCTCATCGTGACCTTCTGCACCTGCCCCAACGAGGCGAGCGCGTCGTTGCTCGCCGAGCGCCTGTTGCGCTCGGGCTACGAGCGCGTGAGGATCCTCACCGGCGGCGCGGACGCGCTCGAGCTATTGCGGGAGCGATTGGCGGCCTAGATGTCGGCTAGATGACCGTGCCTCGCGCCTGGAATCGCGGTGCGTCCCACGCCTTCGTCCGCAGGATTTCCGCGAGGTGCGTCACCGCGTCCCAGATGTCGGCGTAGCGCACGTAGAGCGGCGCGAAGCCGAAGCGCATGAGGTCCGGCGGGCGGCAGTCGCCGATCACGCCGCGCGCGATGAGCGCCTGCATCGCGGGATGGCTCGCCTCATGCCGGTAGGAGACGTGGCTGCCGCGCACGGCGCCGTCGCGAGGGCTCACGAGCTCGAGCCCCAAGCCCGCGCAGTGCTCGTCCACCAACGCGATGAACGCGTCGCCGAGCGCCACCGACTTGCGGCGGATCGACTCCATCGGCGCCTCGAGGATCACATCCACGCTCGACTCCAGCGCGGACAGGCCGATCACCGGCGGCGTGCCGCTCTGGAAGCGCGCGATCCCCGGCGCGGGCACGTAGTCGGGACGGAACTCGAAGGGCCGCGCATCGCCCATCCAGCCGGCGATGGGCTGCATGCGCTCGTGGAAGCGGCGCGCCACGTAGATGAAAGCGGGCGCACCGGGTCCGCCGTTGAGGTGCTTGTACCCGCATCCCACGGCGACATCGACGCCGCACTCGCCGAGCGCGAGCGGCATCACGCCCGCCGAGTGCGACAGGTCCCACACGGCGACGGCGCCTGCCTTGTGCGCGGCCGCGGTGAGGCGGCGCATGTCGTAGACCCGCGACGTGGTGTAGTGCACGTGCGTGAGGAAGAGCGCGGCCACCTCCCGCCCGCGCTCGGCGAGCACTTTCTCGACGGCCTTCTCGGTGGGCTCCACCAACCGCAGCTCGCTTCCGCCTCCGAGCTGCGAGACCAGGCCCTGCGCCACGTACAGGTCCGTGGGAAAGTTGGTTTTCTCGGAGACGATCACGCGGCGCGCCGGATCGATGCGCATCGCAACCGAGAGCGCCTTGTAGAGATTCACCGTGGTGGAATCGGCCGCGAGCACCTCGCCCGCCTCCGCCCCGATCAACCGCGCGATCTTGTCGCCGGTCCTTGCCGCGAGCCCGATCCAATCGGCGCCGTTCCAGCTGCCGATGAGGCCGCGTCCCCATTCGCCTTCCACGGTGCGGCGAACGCGCTCGCGCGTGCGGCGGGCAAGGGCGCCGAGGGAATTGCCGTCGAGATAGACCACGCCCTCGGGCAAGTCGAACTCCGCGCGAAAACCGCCGAGGTCGTCGAGCGCGTCGAGTCTTTCGCAATCGCTGCGTCTTTCGATCAAGGCACGGCTCGTGGAGGCGGCATCGCGCCATTGTCGCACCTGGACGCGCGCCTCGAGGGCCGCGCGATGCGCTACAGTCCTGCCTCTCTCCCCCGGGAACGCGATTCGATGAAATCCTGGTTCATGAAGGCCACCGACGAGCGCGGCCTGCTGGAGCTGCGCGAAGTGGCGACACCCGAGCCCGGCACGGGACAGCTCCTCGTGAAGGTGCGCGCGGCGAGCCTCAATCGCGGCGAGTTCATCGTCGGCCACGGCCTCGCGAAGGCCGGCACCACGAAGGCGGCCGGCATGGAAGGCGCCGGCGACATCGTGAAGCTGGGCGACGGCGTGAAGGGCTTCCAGATCGGCGAGCGCGTGATGGGCCGCTTCGCGGGCGCGTTCTCCGAGTACGCGATCGCCGACGTGCGCGAGGCGATCGCGATGCCCGCCAACCTCTCGTACGAGGAAGGTGCCGCGATTCCGCTCGCGTTCCTCGTGGTCCACGACATGCTCGTCCTCCAGGGCCGGCTCGCGCGGGGCGAATGGGTGCTGGTCACCGGCGTCTCCTCGGGCGTGGGCGTCGCCTCGCTGCTGGCGGCGAAGGCCCTCGGCGCGAAGGTGATCGGCACCTCGGGCTCGCAAGCGAAGCTCGATGCCCTGAAGGACCACGGGCTCGACGTCGCCATCCGCACGCGCGCGGCGGACTTCCACGACGCGGTCATGCAGGCCACCGGCGGGAAGGGCGTGAACCTCGTCGTGAACACGGTGGGAGGATCGGTCTTCGCGCAATGCGTGCGCTGCATGGCCTTCGAGGCGCGCCTCGCGACCGTGGGCTACGTCGACGGCACGCTCGAGGCGCCGATCGACATCCAGGCGCTGCATGCGAAGCGCCTCACGCTCTTCGGCGTCTCCAACAAGATGCGCACGGCCGAGCAGCGCGCCTCGGGCGTGCCGGCCTTCGTGCGCGACCTCATGCCGGCGATCGCCGCGGGGGGCATCCGCCCGGTCATCGACAGCCGTTATCCATTCGACAAGCTGGAAGAAGCGAGGCAACGCATGCAATCGAATCTCCACGTGGGCAAGATCGTGCTGGTGATGCCATGAGCCGCCGGTTCGCGGTCGTCGCCGCCTTCATCCTCTGCGCCGCCGGGGCGCGGGCGCACGCGCACGCGCAATATCCCACCCATCCCATTCGGCTGGTCGTGGGCTTCGCCCCCGGAGGCGCCGCCGACACCGTGGCGCGCGCGCTCGCCGAGCCCATGGCGCGCGCGCTGGGACAGCCCGTCGTGATCGAGAACCGCGCGGGAGCGGGCTCATCCATCGCCGCGGAGAACGTGGCGCACTCGGCGCCCGACGGCTACAGCGTGCTCATCGCGAGCCCGGCAAGCATTTCCGTGAATCCCGCGTTGAACCCCAAGCTCAACTACAAACCCTCCGACCTCACGCCCATCACGAAGGTCACGACCTCGCCGCTGCTCATCGTCGTGAATCCGGCGTCCGGCATCAAGTCGGTGAAGGAGCTCGTCGCGGAAGCGAAGAAGGCGCCGGGGAAGCTCAACTACGCGACCTCCGGCGTGGGCTCGGCGCCGCACTTCGGTGGCGCGCTCTTCAGCCAGGTGACCGGTGTCGACATGGTGCACGTGCCCTTCAAGGGTGGCGCTCCGGCTGTGGTCTCGGTAGTCGCCGGCGACACGCAGGTCACGTTCGCCACGCCGCCCTCGGTGCTGCCGATGGTGAAGGCGGGGCGGCTGCGCGCGCTCGCGGAGACGAGCGCCGAGCGCTCCGCGCTCATGCCCGAGGTGCCCGGCATGGTGGAGGCGGGCGTCCCGGAGTACGCCATCAACTTCTGGTACGGGCTCTTCGTGCCGGCGGCCACACCCGCGGAGATCGTCTGGAAGCTCTTCGAGGCGGCGAGCGCCGCGGCGCAGCGCCCCGACGTGAAGGCGATGCTCGCGCGCGAAGGCACGCAGATCGCGCTGTCGAAATCGCCGGCGGAATTCGCGGCGTTCCTCGTGGAGGACGCGAAGTTCTGGGAGAAGCTCGCGAAGGATTCCGGCGCCAGGGCCGACTAGCCGCCGTGCCGGCGCGCCTGCTGCATCTTCACTGCGATCTCACCGCGGCGCTGCGCATCGTGGCGCATTGGTGGGAGTACCCGCAGGGCGTGCCGCTGGAAGGCGAGCCGCGCAGGGAGGACAACGGGTGGGCGACGCTGCCGCTCGATTGCGACTTCATGCCGGCCGCGCGATGGAGCACGCTCGCCCGGGACGCGGACCTCTTCTACGAGTCGTTCGACCAAGGCCGCGGATGGGCGGAGATCGTCTGCTTCGTCGCGTCGCGCCCGGTGCGACACCTGCGGATCTCCGGCGATCCGGAAGAGTCGCTCGACGAGGGCGCGCTGCGTGCCGAGCCGGGTGCGAGCCTCCAGAGCTGGAGCGAAGTGCGGGCCTTCATGGACGGCGCTCGCTGGCGCGAGGAAGTGCGCCCGGGCGGGTGAGCGCTCGACTAGTCGCGCAGCGTCGCCATCGCCTTCGCCTTCCAGAGCTCCCACGGCCGCTCGACCGTCGCGGCGTTGGTGGCGGTGGCGAGCCGGCCCTCGGCGTCGCTCAGGAACTCGATCGGGCCCTCGAGCTGGGCCGCGAGCGTCTGCAGCTTCGCGTTCATCTGCGTGTACACCGAGCGGAAGACCGTCTCGGGCAGGCTTGCACCGACGACGGTCATGCCGTGGCCGCGCATCAGCACGCACGTGCATTCGCCGATGGACCGGGCGAGCTCGCGGCCGAGCTTCACGTCGCGGATGAGGAGGTCGCTCTCGGGCTGCGCCTTGCGCACGTCGAAGACCGGCACGCCGCTCCAGAGGAAGGACGCCATGTGGTAGACCGGGCGCATTCGTCCGAGAGTGACGCTGAAGGGGATCACGGAGCCCGCGTGGCTGTGCACCACCGCCATCACGTCGGGGCGCTGGCGATACATCTCGCCGTGGATGAAGCGCTCGAGGTAGGGCTTGCGGTCGTCGCCGACGGGCTCGCTGTCGGGCCCATGCTCCATGATGTCGGCGACCGTCACGAGCGGCGGCGCGATCGAGCGCGACATGTAGAAGTGCGCGGGCTTCCTGCCGCTCCTCACGCTCACGTGGCCGTAGGCGTCGAGCACGCCTTCCATCGCGAGGATGCGGTTGGCGGCGACGAGGTCCATCAACAGGTCGGGATTGGCGGCGAGCGCGGACTTCCTTTGCGGCATGCGGTTTCCTTGGCGTTCTTTTCCTGCATTATCCTCTACGCATGGCGATCCGAATCGTACGACTCGGCACGGCGCGCGCGCGCATGATCGACGTGCTGGCGCGGCTCTCCCACGGCGCGGACTTCTCGGTGGGCAGCTATTGCGCGGACGAGCGGGGCTGCCATCGCTCGGTGCTGCGTGAAATCCTCGCCGAGCACGGCGCCGAGCTCGCATGATCTGGCGCTTCCTGCCGCGATCGCGCAGCCGCCTCCTGGCGGTGGCCGCCGCGCTCATGGCGGCGTTCTACGGCGCTATCGCGATCCTCTTCGCGACCCACGTGATGCAGCGTCCCGTGGGTCTCCTCGTCGCCCCGCTCTTCGCGCTGCTCGCCTGGGGCATGTGGACGCTCTCGCGCTTCGCGCGCTGGGTGACGGTGATCTGGATCTGGGTGATGGTGATCGTGATGCTGATCGGGCCGTTCACGCACGGCGAGGCGCAAGGCGCGGCGTACTGGGGCGGGATGCTCGCCGCCATCACGCCCCTCGTCGTGGCCGGGCTCTTCTTCATCGTCGTCTTCGGCCGGCACAAGCGCGAGTTCAAGTGGCCGTGAGGCCGGTGTGACCGCGCTGCTGCACGAGCGCATCCTCGCGAGCGTCGAGTCGGATGCGGGCGCGATCGCCTGCGTGTCGGGCGGCGAGGTCCTCACCTACCGCGGATTCCTCGCGCTCTGGTCGGTGGCGACGCGCTACTTCCACGAGCAGGGCATCGGCGAGGGCGAGGCGGTGGCGATGACCATGAGCCAGTCGCCGCTGCACCTGGTGGTGTTCCTCGCGCTCTCGCGCCTGGGCGCGCTGGTGGTGCCGGCGTCGCCCTTCCTGCGGCCCGCGGAGCGCGACGCGCTCTTCGCGAAGCTCGGCGTCGGCACGATGGTTTCGGATCGCGCCGATGCCGCGGCGCCGGGCGTGCGTTTCCTCCTGGTGCGCGCCGTGCAGGCGCAGGGCACTGAGGAGAAGCTCGACCATTCGGGTTTCGTGCCGCGCGCCGATTCGCCCATGCGCATCGCGCTTACCTCGGGGACCACGGGAGCGCCGAAGGGGACGCTGCAGACGCAGGAGCGCTTCGTGCGGCGGCTCGACCGCATGGAGTGCGACGTGGTGGAGCGCCCGAACGTGATCCCGCCGAACCTGCACATCACCACCTCGATCACGCAGGCGATGCACGCGTTGTGCGCGGGCGGCACCGTGGTCTTTCCGCGCGGCTACGACAACGAGCCGTTCTTCGAGGCGATCCGCGCGCACGCGGTGACGCACGTGTCGCTGCCGCCCGCGAACCTCATGCTGATGCTGGATGCGCTTCCCGCCGGGGGGCCGGGATTCGCGTCGATCCGTCACCTGCGATTGCTGGGCGCCACGCCTTCGGCGGCGCTGCTGGAGCTCGCGCGCCGGCGCTTCTCGCGCAATGTGTTCGTGCCCTACAGCATGGGAGAGATCGGGCTCGTGTCCATGGCGACGCCGCAGATCCTCGAGAAGGATCGGCGCTCCGCGGGCCTGCTCATGCCCGACGCGCGTTTCGAGGCGCTCGACCCTGCGGGGCGCGTGCTGCCGCGCGGCATCGTGGGTGAGGTGCGCGTGGCGGTAGACGGCATGCCGACGTCTTACTACGCCGCGGACGCCTCCGACACCAGTCGCTTTCGCGACGGCTGGCTCTACACCGGCGACCTGGGCTCGATCTCCGCGGACGGGCTCGTGCACATCGAGGGGCGCGTCGACGAGATCATCAACATCGGCGGGCGCAAGGTCTCGCCGCGCTACGTGGAGTCGATCCTCGAGGAATTTCCGGGCGTGCGCGAGGCGGCGGTGTTCGTCGAGGGCGAGGGCATCGCCGGCGCACGCATCGCGGCCGCGGTGGTGCCCTCCGGCACCCTCGACCTCGCCGCGCTCGCCCGCCACGCCGAGCGCCTGCTCGACGTGCGCGCTCCCGCACGCTACGTCATCGCCGAGAGCCTGCCTCGCAACGCGATGGGCAAGCTCCTTCGAAATGTCGTGTCAGGTACGACCGTTTAAGTCGTTCCTGACACGACTTTGTCTGTTGTACCAGACCCGAGTTTCCGGAAGGCGCCGTCGCGCCCGAGGG
>JBBRTF010000024.1:0-72951 GCA_038244725.1 Burkholderiales bacterium | reverse complement strand
TTCTACACCTCGATGTTTACCGATGATCTTGCGCCGCGCATGAGCGACACGCAGATCTCGAATGTGTGGAGCGAGTTCGGCAAGGGCTTCTTTACCTTCTACATCACAGGGCCATGGAATATCGGCGAGTTCAGCCGACGGCTGCCGCCCGCTTTGAAGGACGCCTGGATGACCGCGCCGCTGCCGGGGCCGGGCGGTCCCGGCTCGTCGATCGCGGGAGGCTCGAGCCTCGTGGTGATGCGCGCCTCGCCACGCAAGCAGGCGGCGTGGGAGTTGATCGAGTACCTGTCGCAGCCCGCCGTGCAGCGCCGCTTTCACGAGATGACGGGCAACCTTCCCCCGCGGCGCACGACGTGGAAAGACGAGCAGCTCGCGAAGGATGTCTACGCGCGCGCCTTCCGCGACCAGCTGGAGCGCGTCAAGGCCGCGCCCAAGGTTCCGGAATGGGAGCGCATCGCGACCGAGATGCGCCTGGTCGCCGAGCGCGTGGTGCACGGCGACATCACGGTGGACCAGGGCGCGCAGGAGCTCGACGCGAGCGCCGACCGCATCCTCGAGAAGCGCCGCTGGCTCCTCGATCGCGACGGCGCGCGATGAGAGTGTCGAACGCCGGCTGGTGGTTCGCGGCGCCCGCGCTGATCGTGATCGGCGTGTTCTTCTTCGTGCCGGTCGCAGCCGGGCTTGCCATGAGCCTCACGGATTTCGACATCTACGCGCTCGCGGACCTGCGCAACCTGCGTTTCGTGGGCCTGCGCAATTACCTGAGACTCCTCGAGACGCCGCTCTTCTGGCAGGCACTCGGCAACACGGTGTACTTCGTCGCGGTGGGCGTTCCCCTGTCGATCGCCTTGTCGCTCGGAGCGGCGCTGCTTCTGCACTCGAAACTCGCGCGCTTCAAGCCGTTCTACCGCACCGCGCTCTTCGCGCCGGTGGTGACGACGCTGGTCGCCGTCGCCGTCATCTGGCGCTACATATTCCATGCACGCTATGGCCTGCTCAATTACGCGCTGGGATCGATCGGCGTGGACCCGGTCGACTGGCTCGGCGATCCGCGCTGGGCCATGCCGGCCATCATCGTGTTCGCGGTGTGGAAGAACTTCGGCTACAACATGATCATCTTCCTCGCCGGGCTGCAGAGCATTCCCGAGGACGTCTACGAGGCGGCGCGCCTCGACGGCGCATCGGCGCCCCAGCAGTTGCGCTGGATCACGCTGCCGATGCTCGCGCCCACGGTCCTCCTGGTCGGCATCATCACCATGGCGGGTTACTTCCAGCTCTTCGCCGAGCCGTACGTGATGACGCAGGGCGGCCCGGTGCAGAGCACGGTGAGCGTCCTCTACTTCATGTACGAGGAGGGCTTCAAGTGGTGGAACCTCGGCTCCGCCTGCGCGGTCGCCTTCGTCCTCTTCCTCATCATGTTCGCGGTGACGGCGCTGCAGCTGCGCGTCGCCCGGCGCGGTGACGCGCAATGAAGGGCGGATTGCCCGCGGTCGCCGTGAACGCGCTCCTGCTCCTGGCGGGCGCGTTCGCCCTCGCGCCTTTGCTGTGGATGGTCTCCGCGTCCTTCATGGCGGCGGGCGAGGCGAGCACCTTCCCCCCGCCCCTCCTGCCCGCCCACGCGACGCTCGACAACTATCGCGAGCTCTTCGCGCGCGCCGGGATCGGCAGGTATTTCGCCAACAGCGTCCTTGTCGCGTCGGCCGCGACCCTGCTCTCGCTGGTGTTCAACGTAATGGCCGGGTACGCCTTCGCCAAGCTGCGCTTCGCGGGCCGCGACCGCGTCTTCAAGCTGCTGCTTGCGGCGCTGGTGATCCCCGCACAGGTGGCGATGATGCCGCTCTTCCTGCTGCTGAAGAACCTCGGCCTGGTGAACACCTATGGCGGCGTCATCGTCCCGGCGATGGCGAGCATCTTCGGCATCTTCCTCGTGCGCCAGTACGCCCTCTCGATCCCGGACGAGCTCCTCGAGTCGGCGCGCATCGACGGGGCGAGCGAGCTCAGGATCTTCGCGGTGATCGTGGTGCCGTTGCTGAAGCCGATCCTCGTCACGCTCGCGACTTTCGCGTTCCTCGGGACCTGGAACGACTTCATGTGGCCGCTCATCGTCCTCACCGACAGGGACCATTACACGTTGCCGGTGGCCCTCGCGGCGTTGTCGCGCGAGCACGTGCAGGACAACGAGCTGATGATGGCGGGCTCGGTCCTCACCGTGCTGCCCGTGCTGCTGCTCTTTCTCGCGCTGCAGCGCTACTACATCCAGGGCCTTCTCCTCGGAAGCCTCAAGGGATGAAGGCGCGCTCGATCGCGCTCGCCTTCCTTGCGTTGGCTTCGTGCGCCGCGCCGGCGTGGGCGCGCCAATCCATGCCGCAGGACCCCGCCGCGCACACGCGCCTCCTCGACGCTTTCGAGAGCGCGTCGCCATGGCGCGCGATCGCCTCCGACGGCGTGCAAGCCGCGATCCGATCGGCCGATGGCATCGACGGGGCGGCGTTGCGCCTCGATTTCGATTTCCGCGGCGGAGCCGGTTATGCGGCGGCGCGCCGCGAGCTCGCGCTGGATTTACCGCCCAACTACGAGATCTCGTTCTACGTGCGCGGCGATGCGCCGGTGAATAACCTCGAGCTCAAGCTGGTCGACGCCAGCGGGGACAACGTCTGGTGGATGAACCGCCGCGATTTCCAGTTCTCGCGCGAGTGGCGCCTCGTGAGGATCAAGAAGCGGCAGGTCGAGTTCGCGTGGGGGCCCGCGCGCGATCGCACGCTCACGCATGCGGCGGCCGTCGAATTCGTGGTGAGCGCCGGCAGCGGCGGCCGCGGATCGGTCTACTTCGACCAGCTCGCGATCCGCGAGCTTGCCTCCGAGCCCGCGATCGCGCCGGCGCCTTCGGCGCAGGCATCGTCCTTCCTGCCACAGGCAGAGCCCCGCCTCGCTCTCGACGCGACGCTGGCGACCGCGTGGAGGAGCGACCCCGCGGCGGGCCCCGCGCAGACCTTCACCATCGATTTCACCCAGCCGCGCGAATTCGGCGGCGTCGTCATCCATTGGTCGAAGGACGAGTTCGCGTCGCGCTACGACGTCGAGTTCTCCGATGACGGGAACGAATGGCGCACCGTGCGGCGCGTCCTCGATGGCAACGGCGGCCGCGATCCCCTGCTGTTGAGCGAATCCGAAACGCGATTCGTGCGGCTCGCGATGCACGACGGTCCCGCTCGCGCGTACGGCCTCGCCGAAATCGAGATCCGGGATCTCGCGTTCGGCGCTTCCGCCAACGCGTTCTTCGAGGCGGTGGCGCGCGAGTCGCCCCGCGGCCAGTACCCGCGCGGGTTCTCGGGCGAACAACCGTACTGGACATTGGTGGGCGTCGACGGCGGGCACGAGAGCGGCCTCATGTCCGAGGATGGCGCGCTCGAGGTCGCGAAGGGCGGGTTCTCCATCGAGCCTTTCGTCGTATCCGGATCGCGAGTCGTCACCTGGGCCGACGTGAAGGCGCGCCACGCCCTCGCCGACGGCTACCTGCCGATTCCCGGCGTCACCTGGGAGCACCCGCAGTTCACGCTGCGCATCACGTCGTTCGCGGCCGGCTCGCGCGAAGCCTCGCGGATCGTGGTGCGCTACGAGCTGAAAAACCTCACGGGCCATTCGCTGCCTCTGGACCTCGTCCTCGCCGTGCGTCCATTCCAGGTCAACCCGCCGTCGCAATTCCTGAACGCGCCGGGCGGTGTGAGCGCGATTCGCGACATCGCGTGGGATGGCGCGGCGTTCTCGGTGAACGGCGAGCCGAGGATCTTTCCCCTGCGCGCCCCGGACCGGGCGGGTGCGGGCACTTTCGATTCCGGCTTCATGCCCGGGCAGATCGCCGCGCCCGCGTGGGCCGCGCCGCGGCGCGCCCACGACGAGTTCGCCCATGCGTCCGGCGCGCTCGCCTATCGCATCATGCTTGCGCCGCGCGCCATCGCGACCGTCGGGCTCGTGGTGCCGCTTTCGGGAACGCCCGACCGGCCGAAACTCGGCGGGCTGTCGCCTCGCGCATGGATCTCGCGTCTGGAGGATGCCGTGGCGGCGCAATGGCGCGCGAAATTGAATCGCGTCTCGCTGCGCGTACCCGCGCAGGGCAAGGCGCTCGTCGACACGCTGCGCTCCTGCCTCGCGCACATCCTCATGTCGCGCGATGGGCCGAGCCTGCGCCCGGGGACGCGGGCCTACGCGCGCTCGTGGATACGCGACGGCGCGATGATCTCCGAGGGCCTGCTGCGGCTCGGGCACGGGGAGGTCGCCGCCGGCTATTTGCGCTGGTACGCGCCGTTCCAGTTCCCGAGCGGAAAGGTGCCCTGCTGCGTGGATGCGCGCGGCGCGGATCCCGTGCCCGAGAACGACAGTCCCGGCGAGCTGATCTTCCTCGCCGCGGAGCTCTTCCGGTATTCCCGCGATCGCGCGTCGCTGCAGGCCGCGTGGCCGCACGTCGAGGCGGCGGCGCGCTACATGGAGGCCCTGAGGCAATCCGAGCGCACCGCGGCCAATCGCGTCGCGGGCAGCCGCGCGTTCTACGGCCTCATGCCCGCGTCCATCAGTCACGAGGGCTATTCGGAAAAGCCCATGCACTCTTACTGGGACGACTTCTGGGCCCTGAAGGGCTACAAGGACGCGGTGGACATCGCGACATGGCTCGGCAACGACGAGGCGTCCGCACGTCTCGCGCGGCAGCGCGACGAATTTCGCCACGACCTCTACGCTTCGCTCGCCGCGGCCGCGGCGGCCCACGGAATCGCATACCTTCCGGGCAGCGCGGAGCTTGGCGACTTCGACCCCACCTCGACCACCCTCGCGCTCGCGCCCGGCGGGGAGCAGGCCCAACTTCCCGCGGACGCTCTCCTCGCGACATTCGCGCGCTACTGGGAGGAATTCGTGGAGCGCCGCGAAGGCCGCAAGGACTGGGACGCGTATACGCCCTACGAGCTTCGCACCGTCGGCACCTTCTTGCGGCTGGGCTGGCGCGAGCGCGCCATGGAGCTCCTCGATTTCTTCATGGCGGACCGGCGGCCCGCGGCGTGGAACCAGTGGGCCGAGGTGGTCGGCCGGGATGCGAGGAAGCCGCGCTTCGTCGGCGACATGCCCCATGGGTGGGTCGCCTCCGACTTCATCGGCTCCACGCTCGACCTTTTCGCCTACGAGCGCGAGTCGGACCACGCGATGGTGGTGGGTGCGGGCATCCCGCGACACTGGCTCGACGGGAAGGGCATTTCCGTGACGAACCTGCGCACCCCTTACGGCCCGCTCGGCTATTCGCTCAAGCACAAGGGCGGGCGCGTGGTGCTCGAGGTCGCGCCCGGATCGGCCCGTCCACCCGGAGGAATCGTCCTGCAATGACCGTGTCCATTCGTGCCGCGCTCCTCTGTGCGGCGATCAGCCTGGGAGGTTGCGCCGTGGGAAGACCCTGGGTCCTCGCCGAAGGCCAGCATCCGCAATCGTTCCAGCGCGGTGCCCCGAAGACGCTCGACGGGCGATTCCTCCTCTACCTTCCGCAAGGCTTCGCGAACGAAGGCAGGAAATGGCCGCTCATCATCTTCCTTCACGGCTCCGGGGAGGCCGGAAACGACCTGGGCAAAGTGAAGATCCACGGGCCGCCGATGAGGGTCGAGGGGCTCGAGGACTTTCCCTTCGTCGTCGTGTCGCCGCAGGCGCCGGACAGCTCGGGTTTCGACACCGATACGCTCGACGCTTTGCTGGACGAGCTTCTCGCGCGATTGCCCGTCGACCCCGACCGCGTCTATCTCACCGGCCTCAGCATGGGCGGGTTCGCGACATGGCAATGGGCCGCCGAGCGCCCGGAGCGCTTCGCGGCGATCGCGCCCATCTGCGGCGCCGGCGACGTGCGACGCGCATGCCGGCTGAAGAACGTGCCCGTCTGGGCATTCCACGGCGCCAGGGACGACGTGGTGCCGATCGGCCCCGACCAGGACATGGTCGATGCCGTGAAGGCGTGCGGGGGCGACGTGCGATTCACCGTCTACCCCGAGGGCAACCACAATGCCTGGACGCAGACCTACGCGAATCCGCGGCTGTACGAATGGCTGCTGCGACAACGAAGGCCGCGCGCCGGATCCTAGGTCAAGTCCCGCCCGTTGTTTGCGATAACCTGCGAATAGAAGCGCGCGCTGTCCTTCGGCGTGCGTTTCTGCGTTTCGAAATCGACGTGCACGATGCCGAAGCGCTTGGAAAAGCCGTGGGACCACTCGAGGTTGTCGAGGAGGGACCATACGAGGTAGCCGCGCACGTCGACACCGTTGCGGATGGCGTCGTGCACCGCCCCAAGGTGCTTGCGCAGGTAGTCGACACGCAGCGGATCGTGAATGCGATCGTCCTGCGCGGTCGGAGGATCGTAGAAAGCTGCGCCGTTCTCCGTCACGTAGATGGGCGGATTGCCGTAGCGCTCCTTCACCCAGGCGAGCACGTCGGCGAGCCCTTGCGCGAACACTTCCCACCCGGTCTCGGTATACGAGGCGCTCTTCTGCCGCACTGCCGAAGCGCGCACCGGCCACGCATCGGCGTCGAAGCGCGTCACGCTGCGCGTGTAGTAGTTGACCCCGAGGAAGTCGATCGGCTGCCTGATGAGCGCGAAGTCCTCGTCCGGCCAGCTCGGCCACGCTTCGCCGAAGATCTGCGTCATCTCGTCCGGGTAATGGCCGCGGAACACCGGGTCGAGGTACTGGCGGTTCATGTAGGCGTCGGCGCGCGCGGTGGCCGCGAGGTCGGCGGGGTCCTTCGACGCGGCGTACTTGGGCTCGAGGTTCACCACCAGCCCGATTCGATTCTTCCCTTCGGCGCGGTAGGCCTGGACCGCGGCGCCGTGCGAGCGCAGCAGGTGATGCGAGGCGATCGGCGCCTCGAAGCGGTTGCGGTGCCCGGGCGCGAGCTTGCCGTGCAGGTAACCGCCGTCGGACACGACCCAGGGCTCGTTCAGCGTGGTCCACATCTTCACGCGGCCGTCGAGCTTGCGGAACACGATCGCCGCGTAGTCGGCGAACCAGTCCGCGATCTGCGGGTTGAGCCAGCCGCCCAGGTCGTCGAGCGCGGCCGGAAGGTCCCAGTGATAGAGGGTCGGCATCGGCTCGATGCCGTTCTCGAGGAGCGCGTCGACCAGCCGCTCGTAGAAGCCGAGACCCGCGGGGTTCACCGTGCCCTTGCCCTGCGGCAGGATGCGGCTCCACGAGATGCTGAAGCGGTACGCCTTCATGCCCAGCTCGCGCATCAGGGCCACGTCGCTGCGGTAGAGGCGATAGTGATCGCAGGCGACATCGCCGGTGTCGCCGCCGTGAATGAGGCCCGGCGTATGGGCGAAGCGCTGCCAGATGCTAGGCCCCGCTCCATCGGCCAGGGGAGAGCCCTCGATCTGGTAGGCCGAAGTCGCGCTACCCCACAGGAAGTTGGAGGGAAACATGGGAGCCCGTATGGAAACGATTACATTACCACCCTCCCAAGACCACCGTGACCACGAACACGAAGAAGCCGTTGGCGTCCTCGACGGGATCGGCGCCCCACGCCGTCCGCGCCGAATGGGACATTACCGGGTGTCGCCTTCGATCCACGTTTCCAGGACGTCGACCGCGTCGTTCACGGCGACCAGGTTCGCGCGATAGCCCGGCGCGATGCGCCCGAGCTCACCGCCCATGCCGAGGAATTGCGCGGGATAGGTGCTCGCCATGCGCGCCGCCTGCTCGAGCGGCAGGCCCAGCAGCTCCACGCAGTTGCGCACCGCGCTCGCCATGTCGATCGCCGAGCCCGACAGCACGCCGGCCTCGTCCACGCAAACGCCATCCTTCACGGTGATGCGCTTGCCCTGCAGCATGAACGAGCTCCGCGCGGCACCCACGCTCGGCATCGCGTCGGTCACCAGCATGAATCGGTCGGGTCGCTTGGCGCGCATCGCGACCTGGATCGCCGCCGGGTGCACATGGCGGCCGTCGACGATGAGGCCGCACCAGCAGTCGGGATCGAGGAGCGCGGCACCCACTGCGCCGGGCTCGCGATGGTTGAGCGGCGACATCGCGTTGAAGAGATGCGTCACGCCGGATACGCCGTGCCGGAACGAAGCCGAGATCTCGTCGAACGTGCCGTTGGTATGACCCGCGGAGATCACGACGCCAGCGTTGGCCAGCGCGCGGATCATGGGCAGACTCGTCGTTTCCGGCGCGAGCGTGACGAGCGTTCGCCCCACGCCCAGCGATGCGAGGAGCGCCACGCCTTCGGCTTCGAGGCGGCGGAATTTCGACGCGTCGTGCGTGCCCTTGCGAAGCTCGTTGATGAACGGGCCCTCGATGTGGATGCCGAGCACACCCGGGACCCTCGCGCGGATCGCGGCGCGCACCGCGTCGATCGCGCGCACGATCACCGCGTCGTCGTCGCTGATGAGCGTGGGAAGGAACCCGGTGGTGCCGAAGCGACGGTGCGCGGCGCCGATGGTGCGGATCGCCTCCACGCCCGGATCGTCGTTGAAGAGCACGCCGCCGCCGCCATTCACCTGGCAGTCCACGAATCCCGGCAACAGGCAAGCGCCACCGAGATCGCGCGTGGTGGCGCGTGCGATGCGGGCATCGTCGCGCGGAGTGATCGCCACGATGCGCCCCGCGTCGATGAGAACGGCGCGGTCGTCGACGAAGCCGTCGTCGACGAGGACGCGCGCGTTGACGAGCGCTTGCATCAAGTGGTCTCGGTGATCTTGCGCAGGTTCGGCGGGCGGTCGGGATCGCGGCCGCGCGCGATGGCGAGCGCGTTCGCGAGCTTGTAGAAGCTCTGCGCGAGAAGCAACGGCTCGACGAGCGGATGCGTCGCGATGGAGGGCAGCACGCGGGCGCCTTTCACCGAGACGCCGGCCACCATCACCTCCACGCCGCGCGCGACGAGATCCGACACCAGCACCTGCGTGCCCGCGCGCGCTTCGTCGTCCTGGGCGAACACCAGCGCGGGGAAATCGTCCTGAAGCAACGCCTGCGGCCCGTGACGCACTTCCGCGGAGCTGAAACCTTCCGCGTGCAGGCCGCACGTCTCCTTGCACTTGAGCGCCGCTTCCTGGGCGACGGCGAGGCCCATTCCGCGGCCGATCACGTAGAGGTTCGTCGCGGAGCGCAGCGTCTCGAGCGCGCCGCTCCAGTCGAGCGCCCACGCGCGCGAGAGGTCTTCGGGCAGGCGCGCCAGGGCCGAGCCGATCGCCGCGTCGCCGGTCCATTCCGCGGTGAGGTGCACGAGCCCCGCGAGCGACGCGATGAAGGATTTCGTCGCCGCGACGCTCTTCTCCTCGCCCGCGGCGAGCGGCAGCGTGAAGTCCGCGATCCCCGCGAGGGGCGAAGCCTCGTCGTTCACGAAAGCGACGATGATGGCGCCGCCCTCCTTCGCCGCCTGCGTGGCCGCGAGGATGTCGGGGCTGCGTCCCGATTGCGAGATGGCCAAGAAGAGGAAGCCGCGCATGTCCTGGCGCGCGCCATAGACCGAAGCGATCGAGGGCGCGGCCGAGGCGGTGACGAGTCCCACGCGCGTCTCGAAGAGATACTTCGCGAAGGTCGCCGCGTGATCGGAGCTGCCGCGCGCGCAGGTGACGACCGCGCGCGGGCGATCGGCACGAAGCCGCGCGGCGAGCGCGCGCATCGCGGTCCCATTGCGCTCGATCTGCGCGCGCACCCTCGCCGGGGCCTCGCCCGCTTCGTGGTACATCCGGGTGCGGGTGGGATCTGGAAGCGCGTTATTCACTCGTGGAGCTCAGCTCCGCCACGCTGACCCGGCGGCACGCGGTGACGAAGTTACCCGAAACCTGGCACCTCAGGAGGAGGGCGTGGGACTCGATCGCCTCGCAGATGTCGTGCTGCGACTGCCGGTGAAGCGGCTGGCTGCCGCCCTGGGGGTCCGGCGGCTTCGGGAGTTCAGCGAGGGGAAGGCATTCACCGGACATTGCCACTAGGGTACCAATTTTGGAGGGCGGGGCACCCCGTGGGCGCTGGGGGCGACGGGCCTCACGGGGTCCCGCCGGCCACGGCTGGCGCATCCATCCAGCGTGGCGAAGCGAACCAAGTAGGGCGGCAGGAGATCAACACCACGTGACGACTCGTCCTCCGGCAAGGGCCAGGGCCTCCCCCGCGGGGAGACCCTGGCGATGCAGGGGCGCGAGAATCGCGCCCTTTTCATTGCCGGAAAGCATGCCTCCATGCCCGATGCGCAGCCTCACCGCAGGAAACGCCCCACGCCGCCGGGCGGGCTTCGCCATTCGCGCGACGGCGAGAGGGGCTTCCTGCGCAGGCAGGGCGCCAAAGGCTTCGAATACGTGGACGCAAAGGGCGAGCGCGTCACGGTCGAGGCGACGCTCGAG
This sequence comes from Burkholderiales bacterium, assembly GCA_038244725.1. Taxonomy (GTDB): domain Bacteria; phylum Pseudomonadota; class Gammaproteobacteria; order Burkholderiales; family Usitatibacteraceae; genus Usitatibacter. The sequence continues at coordinate 62,600 of JBBRTF010000024.1, read as the reverse complement.
CGCGTGAGGTTCCTCGTGATCCCGCCCGCGTGGACCGACGTATGGATCTGCGGCGACGAGCGCGGGCACCTGCAGGCCACGGGGCGCGACGCGCGCGGGCGCAAGCAGTACCGCTACCACCCGCGCTGGCGCGAGACGCGCGACGCGGACAAGTTCGACCATCTGATGGAGTTCGCCAAGGCGCTGCCGCGCATTCGCCGGCAAGCCCGCGCGGACATCGCGCTCCCGGGCCTGCCGAGGCGCAAGGTGCTCGCGCTCCTGGTGCGGCTGCTGGAGCGCACCGCGATTCGCATCGGCAACGAGCGCTATGCCGAGGAGAACGATTCCTTCGGGCTCACCACGATGCGCAACCGGCACGTGAAGGTGAGCGGCGCGCGCGTGGAGTTCCAGTTCCGCGGCAAGAGCGGCAAGTTCCACCGCATCGCCGTGGACGACCCGCAGCTTGCGCGCATCGTGCGCCGCTGCCGCGACCTTCCGGGCCAGGAGCTCTTCCAGTACCGGGACGAGGCGGGCGAGGTGCAGGCGGTCGGCTCGTCGGACGTGAACGACTATTTGAAAGAGATCGCGGGCTGCGACGTGAGCACGAAGGACTTCCGCACCTGGGCCGGGAGCGTCTACGTGTCGAGCGTGCTACGCGGACGGCGGCGCCGCGACGAGCGCGTCGGGATCACGCACGTCGCCGCGGCGGTGCGCGCCGCGGCGCAGCATCTCGGCAACACGCCCGCGATATGCCGCAAGAGCTACGTGCATCCCCGGGTGCTCGATCCCCGGACGTGGGAAGCGAGCGATGCGCGGCGCGTTCCGCGCGCTGCGCGCGGGCTGCGCGCGGAGGAAACCGCTTTCCTGTCGATCATCCGCCCGGTCAGAACGGCGAACAGAACGCCACGCCTTCGTCGGCCCAGCCTCCGGCCAGCATCGCATAGCGCGTCCGCGGGTCGGATATGAAGCGATGGTTGGAGTCGTTGTAGATGCCGCGCTGGTTGTAGGCGCGGTACACCGGAAAGGTATCGCCGGGGCACTGTCCATCCACCGGGAGCAGCGCATAGAAGGCGATCTGCTCGAACTGCCAGCCCTGGAACGCGATGCCCTTCGCCGCCGTTTCGCTGCGCTGCTGCGCTTCCAGCGCCTTCAGCCCGCTGCAATCGGCTGCGACGCCTGTATAGAAATGCGAGTTCGGCCCCGACGCGTAGAAGCGGCACACCGGCACGGCACCCGCCGGGGCGTCGGACTGGTGCAGCCACGCCTTGAACCTCTCGCCGCTGCGCTTCCAGGTGACGGTGCCAGGATCGAGCCCGGCGATGTCACCGGGACCCGCGGTGATGAAGTAGTGCCCGGTGGTGCTCGCGAAGTACTCGACCACCGGGCTCGTGGCGGCCACCGCGATCTCGCGCGAGAAGTATTTCGCGCTCGCACCGCCCGCCTTCGGGCGCCCCCAGCCCTCGAGGACGTAATGGCCCGGGGCGAGGCCCGGCACCTTCACCGCGCCGTACGAAGTCGATCCCGCCGGCGCGGGTCCGCCGGTGGGCGCGTCGCCGTAGTAGTCGAAGTCGACGCGGATCACGTTGCCCGACACCGTGGTGCGCATGGAGGCGGTGTCGTAATACACCGCGCTTCTCACCATCGCCCACATGCCCTGGTATGCGTCCGGGCTCTGCGGCACCGGATAGATGCCCCAGTCGTCCGGCGGCACCACGGGCACGTTGGTGGTGACGACCTGCGGCGGCGTATCGGGCTTGTCGATGTCGTAGATGCGGGCGTTCACCGTGTAGTTGCCCGGGGGAAGCTCGCCCAGGTTGACGGTCTCGTTGCCGAAGTCCGGGCGCGACGCCGTCCAGCCGTCAGCGAGGAATTCGTACTCGACGTCGATCACGTTGCCGTTGACCGTGTAACGGGTCGCAGGAAGATAGGTGAGCCAATCGAAGTTGCGCAGCTCCAGCTTCACGGACTGCCCATAGGTGGGAAGCGCCGTGGTCGAGGCGATCTGCGGGGCGGCATGGGCTGTCGCGATCGACAGAATCGCCGCCGCAAGGGCCGCGCGAATGGGTAATTTCGTGTCGGGCATGAGGTAGCTCTGCGTTACCCGAGCGGTCGCGTCGGGCGGCGTTGTGACCATCCCGACAAAGATAGGCACAGCGCAGCGACTAGGTAATGGGCGAATGCCGCGACTTCGAGTCGGCCGACACCGTCGGAGGACGCTTACGTTTGCTGATGCGATTGAGGGACACCGTGAGCCGGTCGCATCCGGCATATTCCGGACGGCGCCGGGAGCAGGATGACTCAACATCAGCGCCTTCCCACAACGTATGCGGCAAACGAGCCGGCACGGCAATGCGCACAGGAGAAATGAATGAAGCTCCTCATCCTCGCGCTCGCAGTGGGCATCGCCGCCGCACCGAAGGTGGCGGCGGCGGCCACGACCGAGAAGCCCCTGCTGCTACGGCCGAAGTCGGCGATCGCCGTCGGCGCCGCGCCGCACGCCTCGGCGCCGTTCGTGAATCCGTCGGCTTTCGGACCGGACCTGGATCTCGTGCCCCGGCGCGACGAGCGCCAGGACCAGAGCCGCTCGTCATGCAACTCCGACCGGGCGCTGTGCTACGACGCCGGCTCGGGACGCATCGTCTACAAACCCGCGCGCCTGGTGATGCCCGACATCCCCGGCCTCACGAGGGAGAACATTTCCGTGAAGAGGGACCGGATCATCCTTCGCTACTCGTTTTGAGCCAACCGGCGTAGGATTGGTCCTACATACGAATCCGTTGTTACCGACGGGCCCCATCCCGGGGCGTCATGCTGTAATTACCGCTACCACACCGGTAGGAAAACAAACAATGATCCGGCTACTGATTGTCGATGACCACGATGTCGTTCGGATGGGCCTCAAGCAGGTCTTCTCCGGGCGCGTCGACATGGAGGTTGCAGGCGAAGCGCGAACCGGCGAGGAAGCCATCGCGCAGGTCCGCGCCTCCCCCTTCGATGTCGCGCTGGTGGATCTTTCGCTTTCGGATATGTCAGGCGTCGACGTGCTGAACAGAAGCAAGGCGATCCGTCCCGAGATGGCGGTGCTCATCGTGAGCGGCTATCCGGAGGACCAGTACGCGATCAACCTGCTGAAGGCGGGAGCGTCGGGCTTCGTCGCAAAGGATGCGCCGTCGGAAAACCTGGTCTCCGCGGTCGTCGCGGCGGCGCAGGGTCGCCGGTACGTGAGCCCACGCATCGCCGACAAGCTCGCGCAAGGGCTCGCCGGCCCCGCGGCCGACCAGCCGTCGCACACGCAGCTCTCCGAGAGGGAATTCCAGATCTTCTGCAAGCTCGCGTCGGGACAAAGCGTCTCCGAGATCGCCAAGGAGCTCTTCCTCAGCGTGAAGACGGTGAGCACGTACCGGTCGCGCATCCTCGAGAAGATGAACTTCAAGTCGAACGCGGACATCACCTATTACGCTGTGAAGAACCAGCTTATCGCCTGAGAGTGAAATGCCGGATACCCATGTCCACGGCGCGTACCTGCGCCATACAAGCGGCGCGGTGCCGATGCCTCCTACGGCCCCGCAGGACGCAACGCCGCAGGGAAGGAACCGGCCCGTCGAGTTCCAGCCGCATCATCTCGATGAGGAGATGATGAACGCGCTCGTCGTCGAGGATTCCCCGCAGATCGCCGAACGCCTCGTGGAGCTCGTCTCCGTCCCGAGCCGCGTCGAGGTGGTCGCCACCGCCGCCACCGAGGACGAAGCGCTCGCCGCGTGCGACCGCTACACCATCGGGCTCGCGATCGTCGACCTGCAGCTTGCCCAGGGCACCGGCTTCGGAGTGATCCGCCGCCTGCGCGCCGCCGCCGGCTCGAGCCCCGCATGCATCGTGGTCCTTACCAACCACGCGGTCCCGGCGTTGAAGGTCGCCGCCTTCGAGGCGGGCGCCGACTACTTTCTCGACAAGAGCAAGGATTTCGCGACCATCCCCCGCCTCATCGGGGAGCTGCTGAACAGCCGCGAGGGCTGAGCTCTCGCGCTGTCCCGCCATGCGCGCGCCGCGGTTCAGGCGGTGATCGGCAGGAAAGCTTCCACCCGCGTTCCCTTTCCTTCACCCGAGCTCACTTCGAGCGTGCCGTTGATCGCGCGCATGCGCTGCGACATTCCGGCGAGGCCGTGCGAGAGCTGTCGCGCGCGCTCCAGGTCCGCGATGCCGACGCCGTCGTCGCAGACGGCGATCTTCACGCCACGGTCGGTGCGCTCGACGACGAGCTCCACGTTCTTCGCGCCCGCGTGGCGAATGATGTTCGAGATGCTCTCCTGCACCACGCGGTAAAGGGCGATCTCCAGGTCCGACGGAAGGCGCTCGAGGCGGGCGATCGTCGCCCTGGAGGCGATGCCGGCCGCCCCGCAGGTCTCGTCGAGGTACCACGTCACGGCGGCGGCGAACCCCAGGTGGTCGAGGAGCGACGGGCGCAGGTTCTCGATGATGCGGCGCTTGAGGTCGATGCCCTGGTCGATCATCGCCGAGAGGCGCGCGAGGCGCGTGCCGTACTGCGGATCGTCACCGAGGCGCGCCTGCAGCCAGGCGAGGTCCATCTTGGCGGGCGTGAGGATGCCGCCCAGCTGGTCATGCAGCTCGCGCGCGAGGCTCGCCTTCTCGCGCTCGTAATCGGTTTGCAGGAAAGCCGAGAGCGAGGAGAGCTCCTGGGTGCGGCGCGCGATGTCGTCGAGCATCGCCTGCTGGCGGCCGGCGAGCTCGTGCAGCTCGCTCCATTGCGCCAGGAACTCGGGCGAAGCGCCGCACGAGGCGAGCTTCCTTGCGATCTCCTGGTAGAGCTGCACCAGCCTGTCGGCCACGGGAATATCCTGGGAACGAAAAATGGGAAATGCCATGGGGTCGCGAAATCTTACCCCATGGCATTTCCGGTGGATCTGCGCTGCTACTCGCGCAAGAGCCGGCCGGCGTCGACGCGCACGCGGTCGCCCACGCGCAGGTCCCCGACGGAATCCTGCATGAACGTGGCCTCGCGCCCATCGCGCATCCGCACGGTCACCCGGTTCTCCTCCTCGCCGGAGGCGCGCCGCTTCTCGACTTCATTGCCGACCACCGCGCCGCCCACAGCGCCGGCGACGGTCGCGGCGTCGTTGCCGCGGCCATTGCCCACCTGGTGGCCGAGGACTCCGCCGAGGATGCCGCCGATCACGGCGCCCGCGCCCGAAGTCCTGCCGGAGCCGCGCACGACGTCGATGGACACGACACGCCCCGAATCGGCGTACGCGGAGTCACGGTACGAGGGTGCCGGGACGTAGCGCGAATCGCCATACGAGGCGGGATGGTCCGCGCACGCCGTGAGCGCGAGCGCCGCGGCCGTCGAGCAAACGAGTCGGATGTTCAGCATGGGTCGTTCTCCCTTACACCGAACGGCGGAACACGCCCATCAATAGCGAGATGACGAAGGCGACGAGGAAGATGAAGAACAGAATCTTCGCGATGCCCGCGGCGCCGGCGGCGATGCCACCGAAACCGAGAACCGCGGCGATCAAAGCGACGATGAAAAACACGGCAGCCCAGTAAAGCATGGTGATCTCCTTGTTTGACTAACGGTTGAGGAACTTGAGTACGGGAAACAACGCGGTGGCCGGCAGGAAACGCAGCGCCGGCAGGATCGCGGCGACGAGCGAGGCGCGGGCGCCCCGCGCGGCGGGGCGCGCTCCATGCCTGCGGCCGATCCTTCCGATCAATATCGTGCCCACCTTGAAGGCGAGCGGAACGCTGGCGAGGCCCGCCGCGAGGCTCACCACCGCCTGAAGCGGATGGCGGTTCACGCGGTCGAGGCGGCGCACCACGGTCGCGCGCTGCAGCTGGGCCGAAAGCAGCACCAGCTCGCGGCGCCTGCGGAGGATCTCGAGCTCACTCACCGGCGGCTCCCAATCCTTCGCGCAGTGCCTGCTCGTCGCCTTTCAGGACCGCGATCGTGTCCTGCAGGAGCGGCGTGCGCCCCTTGGAGGCCGAGATGATGTATGCCACGCCCGCGCCGCCCGCCACGAGGAAGACGCCCGCGCAAACGGCGAGGATCGCGGGCCGGTTCTCCTCCGACGCCCACAACACCAGCGCGAAGACGGCGAGCAGCAAGCCGAAGGAAATGAGATAGAGCGCGGCGATCGCGACCACCAGGCATCGCACCGCCCACGCCTTCTCCTCTTTCAGCTCGATCACGAGCAATTCGAGCCGCGTGCGCACCGCGCGCAGCCCCGTCGACGCGAGGCCTCTCACGTCGCCGACGATGCCCGTCGATTCGCGTGCCGCGGCCATTGGCTTCAGCGCCGTGCGGCGAGGTAGCCGATCAACGCGCCCAGGGCGGCGCTGATGCCCACCGCGCGCCACGGGTTGCCGCGCACGTAGGCGTCGGTGGTGTCGGCCGCGACCTTCGCGCCGTCGGTCACCGTGGTCTGGAGCTGGCCGAGCATCTGCTTGGCGGAGTCGAGCTGCTGCTGGACACGGGCCTTCACGTCGGAGAGCTTGCTTTCGCCTTCGCTGTGGACGGTCTTCAGGAGCTCCTGTGCATCGGTGACCACGTTCTGGATGTCGCGTGCGATCGGGCTGGTCGAGCCCATGGTGTTCGTCGTGCTCGTGCTGCTGCGCATTTTCGGTCTCCTTGGATGGATCGGCCTTAGGCCATGGCGTGCCGCGCGTCTCGTCTTGTTGCGAGGCGCGCTCCCACACCGTCCAGATTAGGGTCGTGGGCGGCACGCGCCTGTCGGCGCGAGGCGCTGTGCCCGCGATGCGATGTCCGATTCATGAGTCGGACCCGTCCTACAGGCGCCTGTGGGCGCAGGACGACACGGCGTCGCGGATGCCGCCGACGTATGGCGCGCCTCGCGCGCATTACGATGTGACACAAAGATAAGGAAAGGAATTGCCAATGAAAGCGAACATTCTTCGCGCGGCGCTGCTCGCCGCATTTTCGTCGCTGGCGCTCGCCGGTTGCCACCGCGAGAGCGGCGAGGCGAGCGTCGGCCAGAAGGTCGACACGGCGATCGACCGCACGCAGGAAAAGCTCTCCGCCGCCGGTGCAGCGACCTCCCAGGCCGTCTCCGACGCGGGCGAGAAGACCTCGCAGAAGCTCGCCGAGATGGGCGACAAGACCCAGGCCGCCGTCTCCAATGCCGCCGACAAGGTGGCCGAGAAAACCGGCCAGGCCGTGAACGCGGTGCAGGAGGCATCGAGCTCGCCCGCCGTGGCCGACGCCGCGATCACCGCCTCCATCAAGACGGATCTCCTCAAGGACCCCGACCTCAGCGTGTTCAAGATCGACGTCGACACGAAGGACGGCGTCGTCACGCTGAACGGCCTCGCCGGCACCGACGCGGCACGGGCCCGCGCCGAGAAGATGGCGAGCGCCGTGAAGGGCGTGAAGGAAGTGCGCAATTTCCTCGTCCTGAAGAGGGCGTGACGCCGCGAGGGGCGTAACAAAGCGTCACCGGGGCGGCGCGCCGGGCTGGGGTATCCTCGCGATATCCAGGCCCGGGAGCCCCCGCGGATGCACGCCGACACGACTCTGGCTCGACAACCGGGCGACGCCCCTGTGGCGGCCCGGCGCCCGCGCGTCCTGCTGGTCGAAGACAGCGCGCGCCTCGCCGCTTCCATTCGCGACTACCTCGAGCGCCACCATTACGAGGTGTACATCGAGGGCGACGGGCGGGTCGTCCCCGAGCGCTTCGAGCGCCTCAAGCCCGACCTCGTGATCCTCGACCTCATGCTCCCCGGCAAGGACGGGCTGTCGATCTGCCGCGAGCTGCGCGGGACCAACGCCGTGCCGATCCTCATCCTCACCGCGAAGGCCGAGAGCATCGACCAGGTGCTGGGCCTCGAGATGGGCGCGGACGACTATGTGGTGAAACCGGTCGAGCCGCGCGTGCTGCTCGCGCGCGTCGAGGCGCTCCTGCGCCGCATGCGCGTGGCGGCCCCGCAGGCGCGTGAAGCGACCTTGAATGCAGGGCGCCTCGCGATCGACGGCGCGCGCCGCGCGGCGACGGTGGATGCGCGCCCGGTGGAGCTCACCACCGGCGACTTCGACATCCTCTGGCTCCTCGCGTCGCGGCAGGGTACGGTCGTCACGCGCGACGAGATCCTGCGCGTCGTGCGCGGCATCGACTACGACGGCCTCGACCGCTCGATCGACGCGCGCATCTGCCGCCTGAGGAGGAAGCTGCAGGACGCGGGCGGCGCCGAGTCGATGATAAAAACCGTGCGGCTGCGGGGATACCTCTTCACCGGCGACGCCTGAGCGCCTGCGCGCCGATGCTGAGGCTCTTCCTGCGGTTGTACCTCTTCCTCATGCTGCCGGCGACAGCCGCGTTCGTGATCTTCATGTACGCCACCGACCAGGTGATGGCGCGCATGGACGCCGAGCAGCAGCGCACGCGCGTGGGCGTCGCCTTCGACCGCGCCGAGCGCATCATCTCCGACCAGCGCGTGCCCGACTGGCAGGGACGCTTGAAGGAGATCGAGAAGACCTTTCGCGTCGAGCACCAGATCGTGCCGCTCGAGCGCGCCCTCGACGACTTCTTCATGTCCGCGTCCGAGAAGCAACGGCTCGGCAATGGCGGCATCGCGTTCCGCGACCGGCCCGGCGGCGGCATGGTGTACCTGAGGCGCCTGAAGGACAGCGACCGAGCGCTTCGCATCGAGTGGGTCGGCCTCTACCAGTACCAGATGATCTACTACACGATCATCCTGTCGCTCATGACGGCCGCCATGTGCGTGATCCTGTGGCGCTGGACGCGGCCGTTGTGGCGCGACCTGGAAAGCCTCTCGGTGGCGACCGCGCGCGTCGGCGAAGGCGATTTCGAGGTGCGCGCGACGGTGGCGCGCGATTCGCTGCTCAAGCCGATCGCCACCGCGTTCAACGTGATGGCCGGCCGCGTGCAGGCGCTGCTGCAGTCGCACCGGGACCTCGAGCAGGGGGTCGCGCACGAGCTGCGCACCCCGCTCGCGCAGCTGAAGTTCGATCTCGAGCTCGCGCGCACCAGCCCGTCCGATCCCGAGCGCGACGAGCGCTTCGCGGCCATGGAGCGCGACGTGGCCGACCTCGAGGAGCTGGTGAGCGAGCTCCTCGTCCTCGCGAGCCTGCGCCACGCGCCGCCCTACAAGCCGCGCGAGGTCGCGGCGCGCGCGCTCGTGGACGAGGTGCTGCGCCGCGCCAACGACGAGATGCGCGCCGCGGGGCGCTCGATCGCGATCGAGGCGCCGCGCGAGCTTCCCTCGAGCATCTCGTGCGACGCCAAGTACCTCACGCGCGCGCTCGCCAACGTGCTGCGCAACGCCGTGCGCTACGCGCGCTCGAAGGTGGCGCTCACCGTCGAGCGCGACGGCGCGCGCACCGTGATCAGCGTGGACGACGACGGCCCGGGCGTGCCGGCGCGTGAGCGCCATCGCCTCTTCGAGCCCTTCACGCGCGTGGAGGACAGCCGCGGGCGCGACAGCGGCGGCGTGGGCCTGGGCCTCGCGATCGTGAAGAGCGTCGCGGAATGGCACGGCGGCGAAGCCCGCATCGGCGATTCCCCGCTCGGCGGCGCGCGCGTCTCGATTTCCTGGTGATTCGCCGCGGCCTGGCCCGTGGGCCAGGCCGGCCCGTGCGGCTTCAGCGCGCGCGTGAGGTCCGCCCGGAAGGCGCGCGCGCGACGGGCTTTTTCTTCGCCGGCTTGCGCCGGTGGCGCAGCCACGCCTCGAAGTGCGCCGCCGGCATGGGCGCGCAGAGGAGATAGCCCTGCGCCGCGTGGCAGCCTTCGCGCGCCAGGAAATTCAGCTGCGAGCGTTTCTCCACGCCCTCGGCCACGACCTGCAACCCCAGGCCGCGCGCAAGCCCGATCACCGCCGAGACGATCGCGGCTCCGCCGGCATTCTCGCCCTTGCGCGGACGAGCGCCGGCGTCGATGTCGGCGACGAACGCCTTGTCGATCTTCAGCACGTCCACGGGCAGGTGGCGCAGGTGCGAAAGGCTCGAGAAGCCCGTGCCGAAATCGTCGATGGCGATGCTCACGCCGAGCGTGCGCAGTTTGGCGAGCATCACGCTCGCGCCCTCCACGTCGCGCACCATGCTGGTCTCGGTGATCTCGAACTGCAGCCACGCCGGCTCGCATCCCGTCTTCTGCAGCAGACGCTTCAACTCCACGATCATCGAGGGGTCGCGTAGCTGGCCCGCGGACAGGTTCACGCATACGGTGATCGCGGCGAGGCCGGCGTCGCGCCATGTGCGCGCCTGCCTGCAGGCGGCCTCGATCACCCAGTGGCCGATGGCATGGCCGAGCCCCGACTCCTCGGCGAGCGGGATGAAACCCTGCGGCAGCATGAGGCCGCGCTCCGGGTCGTTCCAGCGGATGAGCGCCTCGACGTGGCGCACCTCGCCCGAGGCGATGTCGACGATGGGCTGGTAGTGCAGCTCCAGCTCGCCGTCGCGCAACGCTCGGCGCAGCGCCGTCTCCACCTGCATGCGCTGCGTGCGCCGCGCGGCGAGCTCCGCGGAGAAGAGGCGAAAGCCGTTCCTGCCCAGCTCCTTCGCGTGATACATCGCGGCGTCGGCGTTCTTCAGCAGCGTCTCCGCGTCCGAGCCGTCGTCGGGGTGGACGGCGAGCCCGAGGCTGCCGCTCACGTGGATCTCGTTGCCCTCCACCTGGAAGGGCCTGCGCACCTCGTCGAGGATCATGCGCGCCACGCGCTCGGGCGCGCCCTGGTCGGGCAGGTCCTCGAGCACCACCACGAACTCGTCGCCGGAGATGCGCGCGAGCACGTCGGACTGGCGCAGCGCCGCGCGGATGCGCCTCGAGAGCTCCTTCAGCAGCAGATCGCCGATGCGGTGGCCGAGCGTGTCGTTCACGTCCTTGAAGTGGTCGAGGTCGAGGAACATCACGCCCACGCGCCGGCGCGCGCGGCGCGCGCGCGATAGTGCCGAGTCCAGGCGGTCGTTCAGCAGCACGTTGTTGGGAAGCCCGGTGAGGCCGTCGTGGGTGGCCATGTACTGCAGGCGCTCCTCGGCCTGGATGCGCGAGGACACATCCTGCGCGAGCGACAGGATCGAGATCACGCGCCCGGTCTCGTCGCGCAGCGCCGAGTTGTGCCACTCCACCCAGATCACCGAGCCGTCCTTCCTGTAGTTGCGGTGGCGCAGCGTCGCGTGGCGCTCGCGCCCCTGCATGAGGTCCTCGAGCATGCGGTTCACCGCCGGCTCGTCCTCCTCGTAGACGTGGCGCCAGCCGCGCAGCGAGCGCCCCAGCACCTCGGCCGCGTTGTAGCCGAACACCGCCTCGGCCTGGCCCGACCAGCGAACGATGCGCATCTCGGTGTCGAACTCGAGCACGGCGAGCGGCGTGTTCTCGAAGTGCGCCGACAGGATGTTGTTGGTGCGGCGCAACTGCTGCTCCACCGCCTTCTGCTCGTGGATGTCGCTCGTGGTCGCGTAATAGCCGAGGTATTCGCCGTTGGCGAAGCGCGGCGTGAGGCGCACCGTCATCCAGCGCTTGCGCCCGTCGGCGAATTTCACGAGCCTCTCGACCGCGAGCGCCTCGCCGGCACGCACGCGCTCGAGGTGGGGCTTCAGCAGCTCCCAGCGATCCTCGCCGAGCACGTCGCTTACCGCGCGCCCGACGATCTGGTGAGAGGCGAGGCCCACGTAGCCCAGGAACGCGTCGTTCACGTAGCTGTAGCGATCGGCGGCGTCGACGTAGCCCATGGGCGTGGGGATCGAGTCGATCACCTGGCGCAACTGCCGCTCCTTTTCCTCGACCTCGGCCTGCGCCGTCTTCAACTCGTGGATGTCGGTCGACATCGCGTAGTAGCCGAGAACCTTGCCGGAGGCGTCGCGCCGCGGCGTAAGCCGCACCCGCATCCAGCGCTCCTCCCCCGACGGCAGGCGGAAGAGGCGCTCGTAGCTGCTCTCCTCGCCGCCGATGGCGCGCGCGAGGTGGATGCGAAGCTCCTCCATCACTTCCGGCGCGTAGACCTCGCCGGGGTGCTTGCCGAGCGCGTACTCGCGCGTGAAGCCGCGCGTCGCGAGGAAGACGTTGTTCACGAAGGTACATCCCTCCGCGAGGTCGATGTAGGCGATCGCCTCGGGGATGTTCTCGGCGAAGAAGCGCAGCTCTTCTTCGCGGGCGGCGAGGCGCTGCTGCGCCTCCTTCACGTCGTTGATGTCGTGGCTCACCACGTACATCCCCACGACCGCGCCGCCGTGGCCGAAATGCGGGACCGCCTTCACGTGGAACCAGCGCTTCTCGCCGTCGGGCATCGTCACCAGGCGCTCGTAGGTGGCGATCTCGCCGCGGTCGAGCACCTTCTGCGTGTGCGGCGCGATCCACGCCGCGGTCTCGGCCCCGAGGACCTGCGCGGTGGTGCGGCCCACGATGTCCTGCGGATTCAGCCCGCGCAGCTCGGCGAAGTGGCGATTGGCGAAGAGGATCGTGCGGCCGCGGTCCAGGTAGGCGACCGAGTCGGGGATCTTGTCGGTGTAGAGGCGAAGCTGCGCCCCCTGCTCGGCGAGGCGATCCTGCGCGACCTTGATGTCGTGGATGTCGGAAGAGACGATGTAGTAGCCGTTGAAGCGCGGCGCGCCGCCGGCGACCGGCACCATGATCGGCGCGAGCTGCACGAGGTGCCAGCGCGGCTCCTCCCCGGGCGGGCCCACCAGGCGCTCGTGGGTGCACGTTTCGCCGCCGCGCAGGCGTTCGGCGAAAGGCTCGAAGAACTGCGCGGCGACCTCGCGGCCGAGCACCTCGTCCACGCGCCGCCCGACGATATTCTCGAGCGGCAGGCCGCGGCTCTTCTCGAACATCTTGTTCGCGAAGACGTAGCGGAAGTCGCGGTCCACGACCGCGATCGGGCCCGGGATGTTCTCGGCGAAGCCGCGCAGCTGCAGCTCCTTCGCCTCGACCGCCGCGCGCAGCTGGTGGTCGCGCTCGATGTCGATGATGACGATGAGCACTCCCAGCACCGCGCCGCTCGCGTCGCGGTCCGGGATCATGTGACCGCGGATGTGGCGCTTCTCGCGCCCGGGCCAGAGCGCCTCGCGCTCATAGGTGATGGGCTCGCCCGCGAGCGCGCGCTCGATGAGCGGCGAGGCCGCGGCCGCGACTTCCGCGGTCATCACCTCGGCGATGCCGCACCCGATCATCGCCTGCGCGTTGCGCCCCGACCATTCGCGGCTCGGCCGGTTGGCGAAGCGGATCACGCGGTCGCGGTCCACGTAGGTGACCGGGAAGCCCACCGAATCCATGATGAGCGAGAGCTGGCGCTCTCGGTCGGCGAGGGCCGCCTCCACGTCCTTCAGCTGATGCACGTCCACCAGCATCACGAGGACGCCCAGCACGTCGGCGCCCTCGGCGCGCAGCGGGAAATAGTGCGCGCGCACCCAGCGGCCCGCGTCGCGCCCCTCGATGATGCGGCGGTTGAAGATGGAGGTCTCGCCGGCCAGCGCGCGGCGCAGGTGGTTGCGGCGCTCGTCCTGCGGCACGCGCTCGAAGACCTGGTCCGGGGTGCGGCCGTCGAAATCGGAGCGATTGCGCGAGGACATCGCCGCGTATTCGTCGTTCACGTAGCGGTATCGCAGGTCCGAATCGAGCACGCACGCGGGAAGGCCGAGGACGTCGAGGCCCGGAGCGAGCGCGCTCACGCGCTCCTCGATGCCTCCGCGGACGATGCTCACCCTGCTACTCACGATGCATTTTCCCCTCGGGGAACGGTAAACTGCTAGGCCGTCCGTCGGCAAGTTCCTACCGTATGAACCTATATCATCTGCTGGAGGGCCGCGCGGCCCGCAATGACCCCGTTCGCGTGGTGCTGATCGGCGCCGGCAAGTTCGGCTCGATGTACCTGTCGCAAGCGCGGCGCACGCCCGGGTTGCAGATCCTCGCGGTGGCGGACCTCGCTCCCGATCGCGCGCGTGCCGCACTGGCGCGGGTCGGCTGGGAGGAGGCGCGATTCTGCGCCGCTTCCCTCGGCGAGGCGCAGCGCGACGGCACTACATTTGTAACGGACGACGCGATGCGCGCCATCGAGCATCCCGCCACCGAGGTGGTGATCGATTCGACGGGAAGCCCGGCCGCGGGAATATCCCACGCGCTCGCCTGTTGCAGGCACGCGAAGCATGTCGTGATGGTGAACGTCGAGGCCGACGCCCTCGCCGGGCCGCTCCTCGCGCAGCGCGCACGCGAAGCCGGCATCGTCTATTCGCTCGCCTACGGCGACCAGCCGGCGCTCATCTGCGAGCTCGTCGACTGGGCGCGCACGGCGGGCTTCACCGTGATCGCCGCGGGCAAGGGCACCAAGTACCTGCCGGAATACCACGGCTCCACGCCGCGCACGGTGTGGGGGCACTATGGATTCGACGAGGAGAGGGTCGCCCGGGGCGACTTCAACGCGCAGATGTTCAACTCCTTCCTCGACGGCACGAAGAGCGGGATCGAGATGGCCGCGGTCGCCAATGCGACCGGCCTCACGCCCGCGCCCGAAGGCCTCGCCTTTCCGCCCTGCGGCGTCGACGACCTGCCGCGCATCCTGCGGCCGCGCTCGGCGGGCGGCACGCTGCACCATCCCGGCCAGGTCGAGGTGGTCTCGAGCGTCGAGCGCGATGGGCGTCCCGTCTTCCGCGACCTTCGCTGGGGGGTGTACGTCACTTTCTCCGCGGAGCATGAATACGTGCGCCGCTGCTTCCAGGAGTACGGCATCGTGACGGACCCCACCGGCGAGTACGCGGCGATGTACAAGCCGAGCCACCTGATCGGCCTGGAGCTGGGCGTGAGCGTGGCGAACGTCGCCCTGTGCCGCGAAGCGACGGGCTCGGCAGGCGCGTGGCGCGGCGACTGCGTCGCCACCGCGAAACGCGCGCTGAAGGCGGGCGAGACGCTCGACGGCGAGGGCGGCTACACCGTGTGGGGCCGGCTCATGGGCGCCGTGGATTCCGCCGCGAAGCGCGCGTTGCCCATCGGCCTCGCGCACAAGGTGAAGCTGAAGCGCGACATCGCCGCCGGCGCCACGGTGAGCTGGGACGACGTAGACTGCGACGAATCCTCCCAGGCGGTGCAGGTGCGCCGCGAGATGGAGAAGATCTTTGGATCCGCAGATGAACGCGGATCAACGCAGATAACGGCGAAAGAGGGATTCTCTGTATGACCGGATCGGCGGCATGACGAAACTTCATCTGCGTTCATCCGCGTTCATCTGCGGATGCGTTGGACTTTGCCTTAACGCAGCGGCGGCGGTGACGGCGACCGACGCGTGGGTGCGCGGCACGGTGCCGGCGCAAACGAGCACGGGCGCCTTCGTGACGCTCACGAGCAGCGAGGACGCGAAGGTGGTCTCCGTCGCCACGCCCGCGGCGAAGACGGCCGAGATCCACCGTTCGGAGATGAGCGGCGCAATGATGCACATGCACGCGGTGGATTCCGTGGCGCTGCCCGCGGGCAAGCGCGTGGAGCTCAAGCCCGGCGGCTTCCACGTGATGCTGGTGGGCCTCGCGAGGCCGCTCGCGGCGGGCGACGTGGTGCCGCTCACGTTCACCGTGGAGGACGCGAGCGGCAGGAGGACCACGATCGAGGTGAAGGCCGAAGTGCGTCCCCTGGGCCGATGAAGCTGCGCACGCGCCTCGCGCAGCTCGGCCGGTCTCCCGCGTCGCAGCCCGGCAGCGTGAACCTGCCGGTGACGCGCGCCTCCACCGTCACCTTCGCCTCGCTCGCCGAGATGGAGTCGGTGCAGCGGCGCTTCGACGCCGACGAGATCGTCCCGACCTACGGCATCGCCAACATGCCGCTGCGTGCGGCCTTCGAGGAGATGATCGTCGCCATCGAGGGCGGCCATCGCGCGGTGACGCTTCCCTCGGGACTCGCCGCGGTCGCCGTGGCGCTGATGGCCTGCCTCAAGGCGGGCGACCACGTGCTCGTGACCGACAGCGTCTACGGACCCGCGCGGCGCTTCTGCCAGCGCACGCTCGCGCGCTACGGCGTCGAAACCACGTTCTACGATCCGCTCGTGGGCTCGGGCATCGCCGCGCTCATGAAGCCAAACACGCGCGCGGTGTATCTCGAGAGCCCCGGCTCGCTCACCTTCGAGGTGCAGGACTTTCCCGCCATCGCGAAGGTCGCGCGCGAGCACGGCGCCGCGGTCCTGCACGACAACACATGGGCGACGGGAGCCTTCTTCCGCTCCTTCGAGCACGGCGCGGACCTCGTGATCCAGGCCGCGACCAAGTATCCGGCGGGCCACTCGGACCTGCTGATCGGCGCGGTGGTCGCAAACGAGGCGTGGTGGCCGAAGCTTCGCGACGTATCGCGCGACCTGGGGCAGACCGCGAGCCCCGACGATCTCTACCTCGCGATCCGCGGCATGCGCACGTTCGAAGCGCGCCTCAAGCAGCACGAGGCGAGCGCGATCCACGTGGCGAAGGGCCTGCGGAGGCATCCGGCGGTGAAGCGCGTGCTCCACCCCGCGCTCCCCGGCGATCCCGGGCATGCCCTCTGGAAGCGAGACTTCCTCGGCTCCGCGGGCCTCATCGGCGTGGAGCTCGCGCCCTGCACGAAGGACCAGCTCGCCGCCTTCATCGAGGGCCTCGAGTGCTTCGTGATCGGCTACAGCTGGGGCGGCTTCGAGAGCCTCATCGTGCCGGCCAAGCTGAGCGGGGCACGCAGCGTTCGCCCGTGGGACGGCGGTCCGCTGGTGCGCCTGCAGATCGGGCTCGAGGATCCCGCCGACCTCCTCGCCGATCTCGAGCGCGGCCTCGAGCGAATGAAGGACGCGTGAACGACACGCTGGGCGCGGCGCTCGGCGCCGCGATCGCCGGGGCGGCCGGCTCCGCGTTTGCCGTCACCGCGATGCGCTCCGTGGCGGGCGGGTGCATCCACAGCGCTTTCGAGGTGACGGGCAAGTCCGCCACCGGCGAACGGCGCTACTTCGCGAAGGTGAACGAAGCCGCGGGCGCTGCGATGTTCGCCGCGGAGGCCGACGGCCTGGCTGCGCTCGCGGCCGCGAAATGCGTCACGGTCCCCGAAGTGATCGCGCACGGCGCCGACGCCGATCGCTCGTGGCTGGTGCTGCAGTGGCTCGAGCTCGCCGCGCTCGCCGAGCGCAGCGCCGCCACCCTCGGGCACGCGCTCGCCGCGCAGCATCGCCTCGCGCAGCGGCGCTTCGGATGGCAGCGCGACAATTTCATCGGCGCATCGCCGCAGCTGAACGGCTGGAGCGAGGACTGGCCCGCCTTCTGGCGCGACAAGCGCCTGCACGCCCAGCTTCGCATCGCGGCGGCGAAGCGCCTGCCGTCACGGATGATCGATCGCGGCGAGCGCCTCGCCGCCGATTTCCCGGCGCTGCTCGCCAACCATTCGCCCGCGCCCTCGCTCCTGCACGGCGACCTCTGGAGCGGCAACGCGCTCGCCATGGCGCCGGGCGTGCCGGTGCTCTTCGATCCCGCGGTCTACGTGGGCGATCGCGAGGCGGACGTGGCGATGACCGAGCTCTTCGGCGGTTTTCCCGCGGGCTTCATCGCCGCCTACCGCGCGGACTGGAGCCTGGAGGACGGCTACACTGTGCGCCGTGACCTATACAATCTCTATCACCTGCTCAACCATGCAAGCCTCTTCGGCGGCGATTACGTTCGCCAGGCCGGGCAATCGATCGAGAAGCTCATCGCCGAGATCGCATGAGCCGCGCTGAGCCCGATTCCCACCGCATCCTCGTGGTCGACGACAACGCCGACGCCGCCGACAGCCTCGGCATGCTTCTCGAGGTGCGCGGCGACGTGGTGCGCATCGCCTACGACGGGCTCGAGGCGCTCGACGCCGAGGCCGAGTTCCATCCCGAGGTGGTGCTGCTGGACATCGGCATGCCCAGGCTTTCCGGCTACGACGTGGCGAAGCGCCTTCGGGCGCTGCGCGGCAATGCGGTGCTGATCGTCGCGATCACCGGCTGGGGCCAGGAAGACGACCGCCAGCGCGCGCACGACGCGGGCTTCAACCACCACTTCACGAAGCCGGTGGACTTCGAGAAGCTGATCGACCTCATCGACCGCGAGGCGCCGCGCAGCGCGGCGCACGTTACCCGACCATGAGCCGCGAGGTCGCCACGGTGCAGGTGCAGGGCCGCGCGCTGCGCTGCCTCATCTGCGGCAGCGACACGTTCTCGCAGCGCGAGATCGACGTGTCCGCGCCCGGGCTCGCCTTCTTCACCCGGGACGACACGCGTGCGCACTGCGCGGTGTGCGCGCGCTGCGGCTACGTGCACATGTTCATCCCGCCCGCGACGATCCCCATCGAGGCCGGCGAGCCCGCCGGCGGCCCGCTGCCCGAGGCCGCGGCATAACGCCATGCACGACGCGATCCCCGAGGAGGAGCTCGCGCGGTTCCACAAGCATTTCGCGATCGAATGCAACAACCGCGCGTGGCGCCTTTCGGAGGCGGCGCAACGCGGTCCCGCCGAGGACGGCGAGATGCTCGATTGCGCGCATGCGGCCGCCTTCCATTGGTCGAAGGTGGGCACGCCGCTGCAGGTGGCGCGCGCGACGATGCTCCTCGCGCACGTGCATGCGCTTCTCGGCGACGGCCGCGCCGCGATGCGCTACGCGCGCGCGTCGTTCGATTTCGTCGCCTCGCGGGAGAGCCCCGCCTGGGAAATCGCGTTCGCGCACGCGGTCCTCGCCAACGCCGCCGCGGCCGCCGGCGATCGCGCCACCCATGCCACGCATCACGCGTGCGCCAGGGCGCTGGGCGCGGCCCTCGCCGAAGGGGATCGCGCCGTCTTCGAGGCCACGTTCAGGACCATACCCGCCGTGATCGCGTGATGGGCCCGATCGCCTTTCGCCCGCTCTGCGCGGGCGATCTGCAGCAGGTGTTCCTCTGGTTGCTGCGTCCCCACGTCGGCAAGTGGTACGCGAGAACGCCCTCCTCGTTCGCCGAGGTGGTCGCCAAGTACGGGCCGCGCACCGAGCCGGGCAACCCGGTGAGCTCCTTCATCGTGACGCTCGACGGCGCGGACGTGGGCTACATCCAGTCGTATCCGGTGAGCGAGTTTCCGGGCTACGCGGCCGAGCTCGGTTGCGGCACGGATGCGACCGGGATCGATCTTTTCATCGGCGATCCCTGGCGCATGGGACGCGGGTTGGGGAGCGCCGCCGCGCGCCGCTTCGTCGACGACGTGGTGTTCGCGCGAGCGGGGGTCGATACCTGCATCGCCGGCCCGAGCGAGGGAAACGCCGCGGCGATCCGCGCCTTCGAGAAGGCGGGGTTCGCCCGCTGGAAGGTCGTGAAGGCCGAGGGTGCCGAGCCCGAATGCGTGTTGCGCCGCAACCGCGAGGTGTTCGACCTGCGCCTCGCGCCGATCGACCTCGCGCGCCATTCCGCCGATTGCGCGGCCTTCCGCCGCGCCGCGTTCGTTGCGAGCTTCGGATCGTCGGACGGGGCCGACCAGGAGATGGGCGCGGACAACGCGCTTTACTTCGCGAGACTGAGGCAACGCATTGCCGACGTTCCCGAGGGCAACGCCCACCTTTGGCACGCCGGGCGCATCGTCGGCCAGACCGAGATGCGGCTGGTGCGCGACGATCCCGCCGTGGGCTACGTGAATCTCTTCTACGTGCTGCCGGAATTTCGCGGGCGCGGGTGGGGGCGGCTCCTCCACGAGCACGCGGTCGGCGTCTTCGGCCGGCTGGGGCGAAGGAGGCTGCGCCTGAGCGTGAGCACGCACAACGCGGCGGCGATCGCCTTCTACCGCAAGCTCGGCTGGGTCCCGGTGGGCACGCGGCCCAACCGCGAGACCATGGAGATCATGGAGTTCGGTTCCTGATCCGCCTCGCCACACCGCGCGATTGCGCCGCGATCCACGCGATCTACGCGCCGGTGGTGCGCGAGACCTTCATCTCCTTCGAGCTCGAGGCTCCGGACGAGGCCGAGATCGCAAGGCGCATCGCCTCGACCCTCGCCAAGTATCCATGGCTCGTGTTCGAGGATGGGGCGGGCGTCGCGGGCTACGCGTACGCGGGCGAGCACCGCGAGCGCCCCGCCTACCAGTGGTCCGTCGACGTGTCGTGCTACGTGCGCGAGGCGCCGGGGCGTCGGCCGGTCGCTCTACCAGGCGCTCTTTCGCGTACTCGCGGCGCAGGGCTTGCGCAATGCGTTCGCCGGGATCGCGCTTCCGAACGCGGCAAGCGTGGCGCTGCACGAGTCGGTGGGATTCGTCGAGCTCGGCCGCTACCGCAACGTGGGCTTCAAGCTCGGCGCGTGGCGCGATTCGATGTGGCTGCAGCACGCGCTCGCCGAGCTGTCCGCGCCGCCGCTCGCGCCGGTGCCGCTCGCCGGCCTGGCGCCCGAGGAACTGCAGGCCGCGCTCTCCCCGCGCTAGGCTGCGACCGGCTTGGGCCTGGGGTACTCGACGATCTTCGAAGCCTTGCGCTCGAACGGGTCGCGCTTGGCGAGCAGCCTCTCCTGGCGCTTCGAGATGAGCGGAAAGTGGCGCAGCTCCACCAGGCGGTCGTGCGTCTTCCAGCAGGACTTCGCATTGGTCACCCACTCGGCCGGGTCGATGCGGCGCAAGTCGAACGGGATCGAGTAGCTGCGCAGCGTCTTGTGGCCACGCCGGTTGGAGTACTCGTGGAAGTACGAGAGCGCGAGCTCGCGCAGCGTCCGGTAGATCGGGTCGCGATAGCGCAGCGGCGCGCCGTTGGTCTTCGAGATCGCGCCCCACGCGCCGTGGCGCCGGAAGACCGCGACCACGTGCGGGTAGTCGCTCATGTCGCAGTCGAGGTGCATCACCAGGGGGGGGTCTCCGTGAACCCACAACGCGGCCGCGGCCAGCATCGCCCCCTCGATGCAGTGCGCGCGGCGCTGGCGCAGCACCTCGCGCACCGAGAGCACGGTCTCCCCGCCGATCTCGTGGTTGATCGGGATCGCGTTCACGAACGCCTGGACCTTCGCGGGCGAGGAGAGCCTCGCCAGCGCCGAGAATTCCCGCGGACCGAGCCCCAGATCCTCCGCCCGGGCGAGGCGGCGAAACGCGGCCGGGGGCTTCGGCGCCCTCGGGTCGGGCGCCCCATTGGATTTCTTGGCGTTGCGGGTCCCTGCGCTCATGCCCTAGGTCCTCCGTGCGGTCGCTGGCGATAGGTTAATTGAAACGCGGCGCTTGCCGCGCGAGGCAGGTTCGCGCCTTCGTGCCGCCCGGGGACACTACCTCGAGGACGTCGATCGGGCGCCCGTACAACGCGGAAAGATTTTCGGAATTGAGAGTGGCGCCGCCGGGGCCGCAGGCCAGCACCGAGCCCGCGCGCAGCAGCACCACGCGATCGGCGATCCGCAGCGCGTGGTCGGGGTGGTGCGTCGAAAAGAGGATTCCCGCGCCAGCCGCCCGTAGCCGCGCCACCTCGTCCAGGATGAGGGACTGGTTGCCGAAGTCGAGGTTGGCCGTGGGCTCGTCCATCAGCAGGTGCGTGGCACCCGTGGCGAGGGCGCGCGCGATGAGCGCGAGCTGGCGCTCGCCGCCGCTCACGCCATGGATCGGGCGGGCGCCGAGGCCGCCGATGCCCAGGCGATCCAGCGCCGCTTGCGCCGCCTCGCGGTCGCGCGCGCCGGGCGCGCCGAAGGCGCCGCGATGGGCGGTGCGTCCCATCTCCACCATCTCGGAGACGCTGAAGTTGAAGTAGCTCCCCGCGGCCTGGGGCACGTAGGCAAGGCGCGTGGCGCGCTCGCGCGCCGGCCATTCGCGCAACGCCCGCCCGTCGAGCACGACCTCGCCGGCCACGGGCTCGAGAAGTCCCAGCAGCGTGCGCATGAGCGTGGTCTTGCCGCCGCCGTTGGGGCCGAGGAGGCAAACGATCTCGCCGCCCGCGAGCGTGAGCTCCACGCCGCGCCCGATGGTGCGCGAAGGCCATCCGTAGTCGAGGGCACGCGCCGCGATCGTCATGCGGAACGGCGCAACGCGATCGCGAGGAGCGCGATGAATACGGGCGTGCCGATGAAGGCGGTGGCCACGCCGGGGGGAATCTCGGTCGCGAAGGCGGTGCGGCACGCCGTGTCCACGGCGAGCATGAAGCCCGCGCCGAGCACGACGGACAACGCGAGCACCCGCGCGAACTTGGCGCCCGCGAGGAGGCGCGCCGCATGCGGTATCACGAGGCCGACCCAGCCGATGGTTCCGGCGAGCGAGACCGCCGACGCGGTGACCAGGGTGGCCGCGAAGATCACCACGAGCCGGGCGCGCCCCACGTTCACGCCGAGCGAGCGCGCCTCGTCGTCCGATAGCGCGAGGACGTCGATGCGCCAGCGCAGGAGCCAGAGGAGAGCGACGCCGGCGGCGATCGGCAGGAGCGTGGCCGCAAGGTCGCGCGGCAGCGCGCCCGCGAAGCTGCCCA
The DNA here is from genome assembly GCA_038244725.1 of Burkholderiales bacterium. GTDB lineage: Bacteria > Pseudomonadota > Gammaproteobacteria > Burkholderiales > Usitatibacteraceae > Usitatibacter. The sequence goes on along the minus strand of JBBRTF010000024.1, from coordinate 40,258 downwards.
GCAGCCAGAACGTGATCGCGGGAAGCTGGTTGTACGGGTCGGCGACGTACTTCACGAGTGCCACGCCGGCGCCGAAGAGCGAGCCCACCATCACGCCGGTGAGGATCAAGGTGAGGATCGGGTCGCGCCCGCGCACCCGCGCGCCGATCGCCACCACGAGGCCCACGGCTAGGAGGCCGCCGGCGAAGGCGAGCGCCTGCACCATCGCCACGGGGAGAGCGGCCAGCACGGCCAGGGCGGCGCCCAGCGCGCAGCCCGCGGATACCCCGAGGATGTCCGGCGAGACGAGCGGATTCCTGAAGAGGTTCTGGTAGGCGGCGCCCGCCGCGGACAGTGCGGCACCCACCGCGAGCGCGGCGATCACGCGCGGCGCCCGCACCTGGAGCACGACGGCGTCCGCATTCTTGGCGATGCCGGTGTCGGCGCCCCCCAGCGACGACCAGAGCGCACGCAGCACGTCGCCGGGAGACACGGCGAAGCGCCCGACCGTGAGGCTCCAGGCGGCGAGGGCGAGGAGCGCCACCGCCGAGAGCGCGAGGGCGAGCGGAAAGCGCCGCGGCGCGAGGATCATCGGGCGCGCACGGAAGGTCCGGCCCCCCGGGCCGTCACGAAACCGCGGGCGCGCCGCTCGGCTGAGCGCGGCCTTCCGCCGCCTCGAAGCTCGCGCTCACGCGGCCCGCATCGGCGGCACGGTAACCGGCCAGCGTGGCGATGAGGCCGAGGAAACCGGGGCTGCGCAGCATCGACATGAGCGATGCGATGGCGGGCGACTCGATGTCGCCCGCGCGGCAGGCGAGGTAGTAGCGCTCGTCGCATACCGGGACGAAATCGAGCCGGTATTGGGCGGCCGCGGCCTGGACGCCGAAGCCCGCGTCGGCCTGGTGTCCCGCGATGAGCGCCGCGACCGCCGCGTGCGTCGTCTCCTCGTTGTCGTAGCCGTGCATGCGCGAGCGGTCCAGCGACTGGCTGGAGATCATGAATTCGAGGAGGGCGCGCGTGCCGGACCCGCGTTGCCGGTTCACCATGCGCACGTCGGGCCGGCAGAGGTCGGCGACCGTGCCGATCGCCTTGGGATTGCCGGGCCTCACGATGAGGCCCTGGACACGCGTCGCGAACGAGATGAGCCGGTAGCCGTCCGGCGGAAGGCACTCGGCGAAGCGCCGGCGCATGAGCGTGCCGAGCGCTCCGTCGGGGACGTGGAAGCCGGCCACGTCGCACTCCCCCCGGCGAAGCGATGCGAGCGCATCGAAGCTGCCCTTGTATTGCAGCTCGAGCGCGATGCCGCGCGAGCGCGACATCTCGTGCAGGCCGGCGATCGCGAAGTCGTGGCTCGCATGCATCACGACCGTGGGGAGCGACTCCGAAAGCGAGGCGTTCAGGGCGCTCGCGAACTCGGAGGCGAGGTTGGCGAGCTCGGGGGCGAGGCGCGCCTGGGCGCGGCGCCCCGCCAGGAGGAGGCGCTTGCCGAGCGGCGTGAGGCTCGTGCCGCGTCCGCGCGCCTTCACGACCAGGGAAGCACCGAAGAAGCGCTGCCAATCCTCGATGAGATTCCACGCGTGCCGATAGGAGATGCCGGCGCGGCCCGCCGCGGCGGTGAGCTTCGCGGTCGCATCGAGCTCGGCGAGGATCTCGATCAGCTGGAACTCGAACTCGCGCTCTTCACCCGCGCGGATGCGCCAGAGCGGACGAATGTCAATGTGGATCATCGGGCCATTATCGCTCACGGCGCGTCCACGGCGCCCGTCAGCTCCCGGGCTGTAGTCCGGGAAGAAGAGCTGCTGGCCGTCGATGCGGTACGCGGCGATCGCCTCCTGGCCCGCGGGCGACACCAGCCAGTCGATGAACCGCTGGCCCAGCTCCCTCTTCACGTGCGGATGCCTCGCGGGATTCACCAGCATCACGCCGTACTGGTTGAAGAGCCTCTTGTCGCCTTCCACGAGGATCACGAGGTCCGCGCGGTTCCTGAACGAGAGCCACGTGCCGCGATCGGCGAGCGCGTAGGCGTCCATCCCCGCGGCGGTGTTGAGGGTCGGGCCCATGCCCGAGCCGGTCTGGCGATACCACGCGCCCTTCGGCTCGATGCCCGCCATCTTCCAGTAGCGCATCTCCGCGGCGTGCGTGCCGCTCTTGTCGGCGCGCGAGGCGAACGGCGCCCGGGCCGCGGCGATCCTCTTCAGCGCGGCGACCACGTCGCCGCCCTTCGCCCCCGCGGGGTCGGACTTCGGCCCCACGATCACGAAGTCGTTGTACATCACCGGGTAGCGCTTCACGCCGAAGCCCTCCGAGAGGAATTTCTCCTCGGCGACCCGGTCGTGCACGAAGACCACGTCGGCGTCGCCGCGCCGTCCCATGTCGAGCGCCTGCCCCGTGCCGACGGCCACCACGCGCACCTCGGTGCCGGTCGCCTTCCTCGCTTCGGGAAGCAGGTGCTTGAAGAGTCCCGACTGCTCCGTGGAAGTGGTGGACGCGACGGTGATGAAGTCCTGCGCGCCCGCAGGCGAGACGAACGCAGCGGTGAGCGAAGCGACCCACACGGCGAGGAGGAATCTCATGGCAACTCTCCCTTGAGGAAATGCGCGGCCTCCGGGGACCGCGGCGTGGTGAAGAACGTCTGGACCGGCGTCTGCTCGGCAACGCGGCCCTCGTGGAGGAAGACGATCACGTCGGCCACGCGGCGCGCGAGGCCTAGCTGGTGCGTGGTGAGGACGATGGCCGTGCCGGCGGCGTGGATCTCGCCGATCACGCGCTCGACCTCGGCGCCTGCGGCCGGATCGAGGCTCGCGGTGGGCTCGTCGAGGAAGATCACGCGCGGGCGAAGCGCCCACGCGCGCGCGAGCGCGAGGCGCTGCTGCTCGCCGCCGGACAGGACACGGGCCGGGCGTGCGGCCAGATGCGAGAGACCGACGCGGTCGATGGCTTCCCGCGCGCGCGCTTCGCGCTGCCCTGGGCCCACGCCGCCCACGGCGAGCGCGTATTCGACGTTGCCGAGCGCCGATCGGCGCAGCATCACCGGCCGCTGGAAGACCATCGCCTGCTCCCGGGGACGCGAGCGCGAGCCCGCCCACAGCACTTCGCCCGCGGTGGGCGCGATAAGGCCGTGCAGCGCGCGCAGGAGCACGCTCTTTCCCGCACCGTTCGCGCCCAGCACCGCGACGCGTTGTCGCCCGTCGAGGCTGAGGTCCACTCCGGCCAGCGCGTCGTGGCCGCCCAGGTTCACGGCCAGGGCGCGCGCCTGCAGCGGGAAGATCGGCGCGCTAGCCATGGTGCTTCGCGCTCCATTCGCGGATCGCATACGCGGCGGCATTCAATGCGAGCACCAGCGCGAGGAGGACCACGCCCAGTCCCAGCGCGAGGGGAAGGTCGCCCTTGGTGGTCTCCAGCGCGATCGCCGTGGTCATGACGCGCGTCACGCCGTCGATGTTGCCGCCCACGATCATGACCGCGCCCACCTCGGAGGCGGCGCGGCCGAAGCCGGCGAGGACCACGGTGATGAGCGACAGGCGCAGGTCCCAGAGGAGCGTGGGCACCGCGCGCGAAGGCGACACGCCCAGGGAGGTGAGTTGCTCGCGATACTCGCGCCACGCATCCTCCACGAACTGGCGCGCGAGCGCCGCGACGATGGGCAGCACGAGAAGCGCCTGGGCCAGCACGATCGCTCCCGGCGTGAAGAGGATGCCGAGGCCGCCCAGGGGGCCCGCGCGCGAAAGCAGGAGATACACGACGAGTCCCACCACGACGGATGGGAGCCCGAGGAGCGCGTTCAACATGACGATGACCGCGCGCCGCCCGGGAAACGCGCCCACGGCGACAAGGGCTCCCAGCGGCAGGCCGAGCGCGCATGCCGCGAGCGCCGAGGCGAGACTTACTTCCAGCGAGAGCTTGACGATGCCCCAGAGCTCCGCGTCGCCGCTCGCGATGAGCCGCGCGGCGATGGCGAGGCTCGAGAGGATGTCGTGCATTCCCGATTGTCCCGGCCGCGGCCGTCCGCACCCATATGAAGCGCAGTGCCTATTGCGCCGGGATCAGGCGAATCCGACGCTGCGCCGGTCGATGGAGACGGCTTTCACCATCGCGTGCACATTGCCCCCCGGGGCGAGGCCGAGCTCGTCCGCGGCCTTGCGCGTGATGCGGGCGAGGAGAGGCGTCGCGCCGATCGCGAGCGAGACATCGACGATCGCGCCGAACTCGTGCGAGATGGAGACGACGCGCGCGGCGAAGATGTTCTGGATGCTCACCCCGGCGGGCCGCGAGAGCGCGAGCGAGACGTCGCGCGCGCGGATGCGGGCGCGCACCGGTTCACCGGGCAGCGCGTCCACGTTGGGGACCACGAGCTCGCCGCCGTCGAAGACGAGCGTCGTGAGCCCGTAGCGCTCGTCGTGCCGGGCCACGCGGGCCTCGACGACCGCGCCGGCCTCGAAGCGCCCGGTGTGGGGTCGCATCTCGGCGCGCGCGAGCACGTCGGCGACCGCGCCCTGGGCGATCGCGCGGCCTTCGGCGATGAGCACCATGTGGTCGGCCAGGCGCGTGACTTCCTCGAGCGCGTGGCTTACGTACACGATGGGCAGCTTCAGCTCGTCGCGCAGGAGCTCGATGTAGGCGAGGATCTCGGCCTTGCGCGGTGCGTCGAGGGACGCGAGCGGCTCGTCCATGAGGAGCACGCGCGGGCTCGCGAGGAGGGCGCGGCCGATCGCTGCGCGCTGGCGCTCGCCGCCGGAAAGGCCGGCGGGGCGCCGCTCGAGGAGGCGCCCGAGGTCGAGGAGCGCGACGACACGGTCGCGTTCGACGAAGCGCTCCGCCGCGGGCGTGAGGCGCTCGCCATAGGCAAGGTTGGCGCCGACCGTCATGTGCGGGAAGAGAAGCGCGTCCTGGAAGACGTAGCCCACGCGGCGCGCTTCCGGAGGAAGGTCGATGTGGCGCGACGAGTCGAAGAGCGTGCGCCCGCTCACGACGATGCGCCCGCGCTGGGGACGCGCGATCCCGGCGATCGCGTTCACGACGGTGCTCTTGCCCGCTCCCGAGCGCCCGAAGAGGGCGACGATCGGCGCGTTCGACGCGAAAGCCAGCTCCACGGCGAAGTCGCCGCGGCGGATCGCGATGTCGACTTCAACCATGGACGGGGACGGCGCCTGAGCGCTTTCGCACCAGCCACTCGGAGAGCGCGAGCGCCGCGAGCGAGAGGATCACCGAGAGGATGGACAGGCGCAGCGCCTGCGCGTCCTGGCCCGGCGACTGGGTGAAGGTGTAGATCGCGAGCGGCAGCGTCTGCGTCTCGCCGGGAATGTTCGACACGAAAGTCACGGTGGCGCCGAACTCGCCCAGCGCGCGCGCGAACGCGAGGAGAGCGCCGGTGACGAGGCCCGGCCATGCGAGCGGCAGCGTCACGGTGAAGAAGACGCGCACGGGGCTCGCGCCCAGCGTGCGCGCGGCGAGCTCGAGGCGCGCGTCGACCGCGTCGATCGCGAGACGGATGGCGCGGACCATGAGAGGAAAGCCCATGATGGCCGCCGCGAGCGCGGCTCCGGTCCAGCGAAACGCGAACACGATGCCCAGGGGTTCGAGCATGCGCCCCAGCGGACCCTGGCGACCGAAGAGCACGAGGAGCGCGAAGCCCACGACGACCGGGGGCAGCACGAGCGGCAGGTGGACCGCGGCGTCGAAGAGCGTCTTGCCCGGGAAGCGCTTGCGGGCGAGCACGAACGCCGCGGCGATGGCGATGGGCAGGCTCCACGCCACGCCCCAGAACGACACCTTCAGGCTGAGCGCGACGACCTCCAGCTCTTCGCGGGTCGGCATGGGCTTCAGGGCGGCGGCACGCGGAAGCCGAAGCCCCGCCATTTGATGCGCGCGTCCGGGCCGGCGAGGTATGCCGCGAGCTCGCCGGTCGCCGCGCCCGAGCCCTTCAGCCGGACCATGGGATAGACGATGGGCGGATGGCTCGACTCGGGAAAGACGTCCACGATGCGCACCGACTTGTCGGCCCGGGCATCGGTTGCATACACGATGCCGAGAGGCGCCTCGCCGCGGGAGACGAGGGCGAGCGCGCCGCGCACGCTGTGCGTGGGCGCGATGCGGCGTTCGACCGCCCCCCACGCGCCCAGCGCGGTGAGCGCGGCCTTCGCATACCGTCCCGCAGGCACGGCGGACGGGTTGGCGATCGCGAGGCGGCCGCTGCCTAGGGCGCGAGCCAAGTCGACGCCGGGCTCGAGCTTGACCAAGGCCTTCGACGCGGCCGGCGCGATGAGGACGAGCGCATTGCCGAGGAGGTCGCGGCGCGATCCCGCGACGGTGAGGCCGCGCCCCTCGAGGTAGTCGGCCCAGTCGGCGTCCGCGCCGATGAAGAGGGTGGCGGGCGCCCCGGCCTCGATCTGCCGCGCGAGCGCGTTGCTGCCGGCATACGAGACGGCGATCCTCGCGTTCCGGGACGACCGGAAAGGCCGCAGCACCGCGTCGAGCCCCTCCTTCAGGCTCGCCGCCGCGAACACCGTGACGTCCTCGGCGCGGGCGGGCGCGGCGAGGACGAGGAGGGCGGCGGCGAGCGGAGCGGCGAGGGCCTTCATGCCCGTAATATACAGCCGGATACAACGAGTCATCGCCGCGCGCCGCCGCGGGTGTTCGCGCGGCAGTCAGCGGGGCCGGTCGGCGAGGAGCTCCGAGAAGCGGCCGAGGTCGGCGTCGAGGGCGCGCTCCACGCGCGAGCGCATCGCGCGGTAGCGCTCCAGCACGCGCCTGCCGAAGGGGGTGAGGATCGCCCCGCCCCCGCCGCTGCCGCCGGTCGAGGAGGCCACCAGCGGCTCGCGGAAGCAGCGGTTCATCGTGTCCACGAGGAGCCATGCGCGGCGGTAGGACATGCCCAGGAGCCGCGCGGAGCGGGAGATGGAGCCGGTCTCGGCGATCGCCTCGAGGAGGCTCGCCTTGCCGGGGCCGATGGCGATCTCGGTCCCGAACATCACGCGCAGCTTCGCGGGGCCACGCGGATGGCGCATCGCGCCGCTCAGGCGGCCTTCGCGCCCGCGATGAGCTTCTGCAGCTCTCCCGTCTCGTACAGCTCACGCATGATGTCGCTGCCGCCGACGAATTCGCCGTTCACGTAGAGCTGCGGGATCGTCGGCCAGTTGGCGTACTGCTTGATGCCCTCGCGGATGTCGGGGCTCTGCAGCACGTCGACGGTGAAGACGCCTTCGGCCCCGGCGAGCTTGAGCATCTGCGTGGCGCTCGCCGAGAAGCCGCACTGCGGGAACTGCGGCGAGCCTTTCATGTAGAGCACGACCTTGTTCGAGGTGACCTGCTCGCGGATCTTGTCCTGGACGCTCATGGGTTCTCTCCTTGGATGTTCATATCTTACCCCCGGCCACGCGGGCGATTCCGGCGAGGTCGGCAATGGAAACGAGGTCGTGGAAGCCCGCGGCTTCAAGGAGCGAGCGTGCCTGCGCGGCCTGGTCGTAGCCGTGCTCGAAGAGGAGCCAGCCGCCCGCCTTCAAGTGCTCCGAGGCCCCGGCCACGATGGCGCGGATCGAGTCGAGCCCGTCGCGGCTGCCGTCGGTGAGCGCCCCCGCGGGCTCGAAGCGCAGGTCGCCGCGCCCGAGATGCGGATCGCCCGCCGCGACGTAGGGCGGGTTCGCGACGATCACGTCGAAGGAGCGTGCGCCCACGGGCTCGTACCAGGAGCCACGCAGGAACTCGACGCGCTCCGCGCAGCCGTGGCGCGCCGCATTGGCGCGCGCGACCTCGAGCGCCGCCTCGCTCGCGTCGACGCCGACCACGCGCGCCTCGGGCCGCTGGCAGGCGATCGTCACCGCGAGCGCCCCGCTGCCGGTGCCCAGGTCCAGGCACGCGTCGCGCGGCGCGAGGCGCGCGAGCGCGGCCTCCACCAGCGTCTCGGTCTCGGGGCGCGGGATCAGCACCGCGGGGCCCACCTGGAAATCGCGTCCGTAGAATTCGCGCCGGGCGACGAGGTAGGCGATCGGCTCGCCCAGCGCGCGCTGCGCGGCGAGCATGTCGATCCTCGCGTCCTCGCTCTCGGTGAGGATGCGCATCGGGTTGGCGGCGATCCAGGCGCGGTTCACGCCGAGCACGTGCGAGACGATCACGTGCGCGTCCACGCGGTCCATGCTCGCCTGCAATTCCTCCAGCGCCGCCTTGACGGTGTGCATGCGAGCCTCAGGAGGCCTGCGCGAGGCCGGCGAGCTGCTCGGCCTGGTGCTCGGCGGCAAGCGCTCCGGTGAGGTCGGCGAGATCGCCGTCCATGATGGCGTCGATCTTGTGCAGCGTGAGGTTGATGCGGTGGTCGGTCACGCGGCCCTGCGGGAAGTTGTAGGTGCGGACGCGGTCGGAGCGGTCGCCCGAGCCGATGAGGCTCTTCCTCTCGGAAGCCTCTTTCGCCTGCTGCTCGCGATCCTGCTTGTCCTTGATGCGGGCGGCGAGGACGCGCCACGCCTGCTCCTTGTTCTTGTGCTGGCTCCTGCCGTCCTGGCACTCGACCACGATGCCTGTGGGAATGTGCGTGAGGCGCACCGCCGAGTCGGTCTTGTTCACGTGCTGGCCGCCGGCGCCGCTCGCGCGGTAGGTGTCGACGCGCACTTCCGACGGATTGATGTCCACGTCGCCGGCGGCGTCGGCCTCGGGCATCACGGCGACGGTCGCGGCGGAGGTGTGGATGCGGCCCTGCGTCTCGGTCGCGGGCACGCGCTGCACCCGGTGGCCGCCGGACTCGAACTTGAGCTTGGAGTAGGCGCCGTTGCCGACGATGCGCGCGATCACCTCCTTGAATCCGCCCGCCTCGCCGGCGCTCTCCGAGACGATCTCCACCTGCCAGCGGTTCCTCTCGGCGAAGCGCGTGTACATGCGGAAGAGGTCGCCCGCGAAAAGGGCGCTCTCGTCGCCGCCGGTGCCGGCGCGGATCTCGAGGAAGAGGTTCTTCTCGTCGTTGGGATCGCGCGGCAGCAGCATCTTCTGCAGCTCGGCCTCGAGCGTGGCGAGGCGCGCGCGCCCCGACGCGATCTCGTCCTCGGCGAAGGCGCGCATCCCGGCATCCTTCGCCATATCCTCGGCGGCGGCGACGTCGCCTTCGGCCTTGCGGAAGTCGTTGAAGAGCGCGACCACGGGCTCGATCTCTGCGCGCTCCTGGGAGAGCTTGCGGAAGTCGTCGAGGTCGTTCACCACGCCGGGGTCGGAAAGGCGGGAGTCGATCTCCTTCAGCCGGGAGTCGAGGCTCGCCAGCTTCGCCGCGATGGAAGCCTTCATGGCTCGCGCTCGTCCGGTTCGGGGTAGAGAGCCTCGATGGCACGGGCAAGCGCCTCGCGCTCGCCGAGTGCCGCGCGCGAGAGCGCCTGCGACGGGTGGTGCAGGAACTTGTTGGCGAGGCCGCGCGCGAGCGCCTCGAGCACGGCGTCCGGCGCCTCTCCCCGGGCGAGGCGCGTACGCGCCTTGGCGAGCTCGGCCTCGCGGTACTCGTCGGCGCGCCGGCGCAGCTCGACGATCGCCGGCACGGCGGCGCGCGCGCCCTGGGCGTCGCGGTATTCGGCGAGCCGGCGCTCGATGATGGCTTCGGCCTCGACCACCGCAGCGCGCCGGCTCTCGGTGCCTTCCTGGACGATGTTGCCGAGGTCGTCGAGCGAATAGAGGAAGACATCCTCCAGCGTCGCCACTTCGGGCTCCACGTCGCGCGGCACGGCGAAGTCGACGATGAACATGGGACGGCGCTTGCGCGCCTTCAACGCGCTCTCGATGAGCCCCTTGCCGATGACGGGCAGGGTGGAAGCCGTCCCGGTGACGACGATGTCGAATTCCGCGATGCGGGAGGCGAGGTCGGCGAGCGCGATCGCCTGCGCCCCGAAGCGCTGCGCGAATTCCTCGCCGCGCGCGAGCGTGCGGTTGGCGACCACCACCGATTGCGGGCGCTGCGCGACGAAGTAGGTCGCGGCGAGCTCCACCATCTCGCCCACCCCGATGAGGCAAAGGTTCGTGCGCGACAGGTCGCCGAAGACGTTCTGGGCGAGCTTGGTCGCTGCCGCCGCCATGGAGATCGACTGCGAGCCCAGCGCGGTCTCGCTCCTTACCTGCTTCGCCACCGAGAAGGTCCTCTGGAAGAGCAGGTCGAGGACCTGGCCGAGGGTCCCCTGGGCCTGCGCGGCGCGAACCGATTGCTTCACCTGCCCCAGGATCTGCGGCTCGCCCAGGACCATCGAGTCGAGTCCGGCCGCGACCCTGAAGGCGTGGCGGGCGGCGGCCTCGTCGGCGTGCACGTAGAGGTGCGCCTCGAGGCTCACGCCGACGCGGCTCGCATGCGCCTCGAGCCATTCACGGGGGGAGGCGTCGGCATCGGCCCGCAGGTAGATCTCGGTGCGGTTGCACGTGGAGAGGAGCACCGCCTCGGCCACGCCGGGCTGGCCGGTGAGATGGGCGAGCGCCTCCGCCTGCCGCTCCTGCGGGAAGGCGAGCTTCTCGCGCAGCTCCAGCGGGGCGGTGCGATGGTTGATGCCGAGGACGTAGAGAGCCATGGATGTGACGAAGCGGGAGCGGCCGGCCGTGATCCTGAACCTTACGCGGGGTGGTTCGCGGTCCGCTCCAACGAGAGCTTTTTAATTATAACCCGATGCGGTACGATTTCTTTACAAGTAAAACTCAAAAGGCGCATTATGGTATTGATTTAGCGAAATCTTTTCTATGGCAGCCCAGCCTTCCCATTTCAGCGCCCTCGGGCGCGCCCTCGTCCAGCAAGGCCGCCTCGCGCAGGCCGACGCGAGCGCCATCCAGTCCGAGGCGCAGAAGGCCGGCATCAGCTTCATCCAGCAGCTGGTGGGCTCGCGCAAGATCTCCGCGAAGGAGGTCTCCCTTTTCGCGGCGCAGACGTTCGGCTATCCCCTCCTCGACTTGAACGCAGTAGACGTCGAGAACCTGCCGCTCACCTTGATCGACAACAAGATCGTCGCGAATCATCGCGTGATCGCGCTCGGCAAGCGCGGCAACCGCATCTTCGTCGCGATGTCGGACCCCTCCAACGAGCAGGTCCTGCAGGAAGTGAAGTTCGCCACCGGCATGACGATGGAGCCCGTGGTGGTCGAGGACGACAAGCTCTCGGCGATCGTGAAGAAGCTCACCGACTCGTCGGCGAAGACGCTCGAGCAGGCCACCGAGGACGTCGACCTCTCCGGAATGGAGATGACCGACGGCGAGGCGCACTCCGACGTCGTCACCGAGGACATCGACGATGCGCCGGTGGTGAAGTACGTGACCAAGATCCTGCTCGACGCCATCAACGGCGGCGCCTCCGACATCCACTTCGAGCCGTTCGAGAAGTTCTACCGCATCCGCTACCGCACCGACGGCATCCTCTACGACGTGGCGCAGCCGCCGCTCGCCATCAAGGAGAAGATCGCCTCGCGAATCAAGGTGGTCTCCAAGCTCGACATCTCGGAGAAGCGCGTGCCGCAGGACGGGCGCATGAAGATGGTGCTCTCGAAGACCAAGGCCATCGACTTCCGCGTCTCGACGCTGCCCACGCTCTTCGGCGAGAAGATCTGCATGCGCATCCTCGATCCGTCCAGCGCCACGCTCGGCATCGACGCCCTGGGATACGACCCGGACCAGAAGGAGCACCTGCTGAACGCGATCAGCCGGCCCTACGGGATGGTGCTGGTGACCGGGCCCACGGGCTCGGGCAAGACCGTGTCCCTCTACACGTGCCTGAACATCCTCAACAAGCCGGGCATCAACATCTCCACCGCCGAGGACCCCGCGGAGATCAACCTGCCCGGCGTGAACCAGGTGAACATCAACGACAAGCAGGGCATGAGCTTCCCCGTGGCGCTGAAGGCGTTCCTGCGCCAGGACCCGGACATCATCATGGTGGGGGAGATCCGCGACATCGAGACCGGCGAGATCTCGATCAAGGCGGCCCAGACCGGCCACATGGTGCTCTCGACGCTGCACACCAACGACGCGCCGCAGACGCTCACGCGCCTCATGAACATGGGGATCGCGCCCTTCAACATCGCCTCCAGCGTGATCCTGGTCACTGCCCAGCGCCTCGCGCGCAAGCTCTGCACCTGCAAGAAGCCCGTGGACATCCCCGAGGAGGCGCTGAAGAGGGCGGGATTCACGGAGGAGGATCTCGACGGCAGCTGGCAGCCGTTCCATCCCGTGGGCTGTGAGCTGTGCAAGAATACCGGCTACAAGGGGCGCGTCGGCATCTACCAGGTGATGCCCATCTCCGAGGAGATGGAGCGCATCATCATGAAGAACGGGACGGCGATCGACCTCGCGGACCAGGCGCGGCGCGAGGGCGTGAAGGACCTCAGACAGTCGGGCCTCATCAAGGTGAAGAAGGGACTCACGTCGCTCGAGGAAGTCGAAGCCGTGACCAACGAGTAGGGAGAGCCAAAATGGCAGCGGTTGCGAAGAAGGATTCCGGCAAGGACGTCAAGCTCTACAACTTCAAGTGGAGCGGCAAGGACAAGTCGGGCAAGACCCAGCAGGGCGAGATCCGCGCCGCGGGCGACCACATCGTGCTCGCGCAGCTGCGCCGCCAGGGGCTGCAGAAGATCTCGGTGAAGAAGGTGAGCTCCCGCGGCGGCAAGAAGATCACCGCCAAGGACCTCACCATCTTCACGCGCCAGCTCGCGGTGATGATGAAGGCGGGGGTGCCGCTGCTGCAGGCCTTCGACATCGTCGGCCGCGGCCACAACAACCCGTCGGTGGGAAAGCTCCTCCTCGACATCAAGACCGACGTGGAGACCGGGTCGTCCCTCGCCCAGGCATTCCGCAAGTACCCGAACTACTTCGACGCGCTCTTCTGCAACCTGGTGGCCGCGGGCGAGCAGGCCGGTATTCTCGACACCCTCCTCGACCGCCTCGCGACCTACCAGGAAAAGATCCTCGCCATCAAGGGCAAGATCAAGAGCGCGCTCTTCTACCCGATCTCGATCATCGTGGTCGCCATGGTGGTGACCGCGGTCATCATGATTTTCGTGATCCCGGTGTTCAAGGACCTCTTCAAGGGATTCGGCGCCGAGCTTCCCGGGCCTACCCTCGTGGTGATGGCGATCTCGGACTGGTTCATCGGCAACTGGTGGTGGGTCTTCCCTGGGATGGCCTTCGGCGGCTGGTTCTTCTTCTACAGCTGGAAGCGCTCGGTCACCATGCAGCGCGTCATCGACCGCCTGACCCTGAGGATCCCGGTGTTCGGCGAGGTGATTCGCAAGGCCTGCATCGCGCGCTGGTGCCGGACGCTGTCCACGATGTTCGCCGCGGGCGTGCCGCTGGTGGAATCGCTCGATTCCGTCGCGGGCGCCTCGGGCAACTACGTCTACTACGAGGCCACCAAGAAGGTGCAGGCGGAAGTGTCCACCGGCACGGGCCTCACGGTCGCGATGCAAAACGCCCAGGTCTTCCCGAGCATGGTGCTGCAGATGTGCGCGATCGGCGAGGAGTCGGGCGCGCTGGACGCGATGCTCTCCAAGGTCGCCGACTTCTTCGAGGCCGAGGTGGACGAGGCGGTGGATTCGCTCGCCTCGCTGATGGAGCCGATGATCATGGTGATCCTGGGGGGCCTCATCGGCGGCATCGTGGTCGCCATGTACCTGCCGATCTTCAAGATGGGCCAGGCGATCTAGGCGCGAGGCACGAGGCGCGAGGCACGAGATAGAAGCCCAAAGCACAAAGCGTGAACGAGGCCGCACTTCGGTGCGGCTTTGTTCTTCTCGCGCCTCGTGCCTCGTGCCTTCCGGCTGAGACCATGGAGCTGTTCGAAGTCCTCCAGAAATCCCCCGCGGCCCTGCTGTTCGCAGTCGCCCTCCTGGGCCTTTGCGTGGGGTCGCTCCTGAACGTGGTCATCCACCGCCTGCCGAAGATGATGGAGGCCGAGTGGCGCGAGGAATGCGCCGCGCTCGACGGGCGCGAGCTTCCGCCTGCCGAGACGTACAACCTCTTCACGCCGCGCTCGGCCTGCCCGCAATGCAAGGCGCCGATCACCGCGCTGCAGAACATTCCCGTGGTGAGCTGGTTGGCGCTGCGCGGTCGCTGCGCCCGTTGCAAGACGCCCATCAGCGCCCGCTATCCGCTGGTGGAGCTTCTCGGCGGCGCGCTCGCGGCGACGCTCGCCTGGCGCTTCGGCTACTCGGCCGCGCTCGCTTTCGCGCTCGTCTACGTGTGGGTGATGCTCGCGCTCACCTTCATCGACCTCGACACGCAGCTCCTGCCCGACGACCTCACGCTGCCGCTCCTGTGGGTCGGCCTCGTCGCCAACGCGTTCGGCGTATTCACCGACCTGCGCTCGGCGGTGCTGGGTGCGGCCGGCGGCTACATGATCCTCTGGAGCGTGTACTGGGCGTTTCGCCTCATCGCGAAGAAGGAGGGGATGGGCTTCGGCGACTTCAAGCTCCTCGCCGCGATCGGCGCGTGGACCGGCTGGCAGGTGCTCCCTCTCGCGATCATCGTCGCCGCCGGGCTGGGCGCGGTCATCGGCTCGCTCGTGCTGTGGCTTTCGAAGAAGGGCGCCGATACGCGCATTCCCTTCGGACCCTACCTCGCGCTGGGCGGGATCGTGGCGCTCCTCTGGGGTCGCGAAGCGGTCACGGCGTGGGTCGGCCGCTTTCCGGTGTGATCGCGATCGGGCTCACGGGGGGCATCGGCTCGGGCAAGTCTACGGTGGCCACGCGCCTGCAGGCCCTGGGCGCGAGCGTGGTGGACACCGACGAGATCGCGCGCGGGCTCACCGCCTCGGGCGGCGCCGCGATCGAGCGCCTGCGCGCCGAGTTCGGCGAGCGCTACTTCGGGGCCGATGGGGGGCTCGACCGCGTCGCCATGCGCGCGCTCGTCTTCGAGGAGCCGGGTGCCCGGGCCCGGCTGGAGTCGATCCTGCATCCGGCGATCCGTGCCGCCGCCGACGGGGCGCTCGCGGTCGCGGCCGGCGCCTATGCGCTCATCGTCGTGCCGCTCCTCTTCGAGACCCGGGGCTACCTCGCCCGTGTCGCGCGCACGCTGGTGGTCGACTGCCCCGAGGACCTCCAGGTGGCGCGCACGGTCGCGCGTTCCGAGCTCGAGCCGGAAGCCGTGCGCGCCATCATGCGGGCGCAATGGCCGCGCTGGCGCCGCCTGCAGGCGGCCGACGACGTCGTCTGGAACGGCGGCGGGGAGGCCGCGCTCGGGCCGCAGTGCGAGCGCCTGCACCGGCGCTACGCGCGGATGTCGCTCGAGCGCGAGATTCATTTGTCAACCCCGTGACATTGCCCCACAATCCGGCGCAACCTAGGCGGGCCCGTGATCACCTACGAATATCCTCTCAACGAGCGCGTCAGAACGCTCCTCAGGCTCGAGGACCTGTACGACCGCGTGCGCCATTTCCTCGACTCGGAGAGTCCCCACGAGCATCACGCGTGCCTCACGGGGATGTTCGAGATCCTCGAGGTGGCGAGCCGCGCCGACCTGAAGAGCGACCTGCTGCAGGAGCTCGACCGCCAGCGCACCTTCCTCGAGGCGCTGCGCAACAACCCCGCGATCTCGGAGGAAAAGCTGAACGGCGTGCTGCGCGAGATCGACAGCGCCTTCGCGAACCTGCACGCCACTTCGGGCAAGACGGGCCAGTCGCTGCGCGAGAACGAGTGGCTGATGGCGATCAAGCAGCGGATCGGGATCCCCGGGGGCACCAGCGAATTCGACCTGCCCTCGTACCACCACTGGCTCCACCATCCCGCCACCCGCAGGCGCGCGGACCTCGAGCAGTGGCTGAAGTCGCTCCTGCCGGTCCATGCGGCCCTCGCCATCGTGCTGCGCGTGCTGCGCGAGAGCGGCCGCACCAACTCGCTCATCGCCTTCCAGGGCGTCTACCAGCAGACCCCCGCCGAGAAGCCCGCGCAGATGCTGCGCCTCGGGCTCGCCGACGAACTTGCGTGCGTTCCCGAGATCAGTGCCAATAAGTACGCCTTGAACGTCCGCTTTCTCCTCCCCGAGGGCGTGCAGAAGACCAAGGTGTACGAGCACGACGTTCCCTTCGAGCTCGCCTTCTGCAACTTGTGACCGCTGCACCCGTATCGGGACGTATTCTCGCCTGCCCGTCCTGCGGGAAGGCAACGGCGTTCACGCCCGCCAACAAATGGCGCCCGTTCTGCAGCGAGCGCTGCCGCCTCACGGACCTCGGCGCGTGGGCGAGCGAGTCCTATCGCGTCCCCGCCAAGCCCGGCGACGAGGACGCGGCGGCGGGCGGGGACGATCCTTCCGAGACATAAATCCCCCGGATTTTTGCGCCCGGGGCCCCGCTCGGATAAAATGGGTCGGTTTTTGGAGCGGCTCTCGGATGTTCCCGGAAGCGGACCCCCCGCCGTACGTTCATCATTCGGTTCCCAACCGTTCGCTGGGGGCCGCGGGGCGGCGCGTATTTCTCGGGGCCATCGGCGCCACGACGCTCGGCATCGGCGGTTTCGCCACGGCGATCGGGGCGTGGCCGGTGATGCCGTTCGCGGGGCTCGAAGTCGCCTTGCTGTTCTTTGCGTTTCACCTCGTGCGAATGCACGACGCGGATTTCGAGCGGGTCGAGGTCGGCGAGCACGAGGTGCGAGTGGAGTCGCGGGACGCTGAATCGCATACGCGCTTCGTGGCCCACCGGCCCTGGGCGCGCGTGATCGTAAGAGAGCGCGGCGACCGCTGTACGCTCGGACTCGCCTACGCGGGCCGGACGGTGGAGCTGGGAAGGCTCATGTCGGACGAGGGACGGCGCAAGCTGGCGGAAGAGCTCCGCCGGCGGATCGCGGTCACCGCGAAATAGGGGAACTCGTAAAAAAAGGTCTGGCCATGCTTCTGAAACACCTGCGCTCCCCGGTCGCATCCATTGCGGCCCTCCTCCTGCCGATCGCCGCCCGCGCCGACTACCACGTCGACATCCTGCCGCCGGTCACGCCCGTGTCGCGCGACATCTACGCGCTCCACTTCGGCATCCTCTGGGTATGCGTGGCGATCTTCGTCATCGTGTTCGGCGCGATGTTCTGGTCGGTCTTCAAGCACCGCAGGAGCCAGGGCGCGAAGGCCTCGCAGTTCCACGAGAACACGACGATCGAGGTGATCTGGACGATCGTCCCGTTCATCATCCTCATCGGCATGGCCTACCCGGCAACCCGGACCGTGCTCGAGATGAAGGATGCCTCCAACGCCGACATGTCGATCAAGGTGACCGGCTACCAGTGGAGATGGGAGTACGACTACCAGCAGGATGGCGTGAAATACTTCTCGAGCCTTTCCACCCCGCGCGACCAGATCGACGAGCGCGAGAAGCCGGGCGCGCCGAAGAACGAGAATTACCTCCTCGAGGTCGACAACCCGATGGTGGTGCCGGTGGGCAAGAAGGTGCGCCTGCTCATCACCTCGAACGACGTGATCCACGGCTGGTACGTGCCCCAGCTGGGCGTGAACCAGTACGGCATCCCCGGCTTCATCAAGGACGCCTGGTTCACGATCGAGAAGGCGGGCACCTACCGTGGCCAGTGCAGCCAGATCTGCGGCAAGGAGCACGGGTACATGCCGATCGTGGTGGTGGCGAAGTCGCCCGAGGAATACGCGGCCTGGGTGAAGGAGACCCAGGCGAAGATGCCGCCGCCGCCCGCCGCCGCGCCGGCACCGGAGGCGAGCGCCCCGGCCGCCGCGGCGCCCGCGCCTGCCGATCCCAACAAGAAATGGACGATGGGCGAGCTCAAGGCCGCGGGTGGCAAGCTTTACGCGGCCAACTGCGCCGCCTGCCACCAGCCCACCGGCAAGGGCATGCCGCCCGCGTTCCCTGCCCTCGACGGCTCGAAGGTCGCGACCGGCGCGAAGGCGACGCACATCGCCACCGTGCTGAAGGGCAAGCCCGGCACCGCGATGGCGTCCTTCGCGCACCTGAGCGACACGGACCTCGCGGCCATCATCACCTACGAGCGCAACTCCTGGAGCAACAAGACAGGCGAAGCGATCCAGCCGGCCGAAATCGCGGCCGCGCGCAAGTAACGAATTCGAGAAAGTGGAGCACACATGAGCACTGCCACGCACGCGCACGAACACCACGGCGACCACGGCCATAGCGCGGCCCATGACCACCACGGGCCGCCCGCCGGCATCACGCGCTGGCTCTACACGACCAACCACAAGGACATCGGCACGATGTACCTCTGGTTCGCGTGCTTCATGTTCTTCCTGGGCGGCACCATGGCGCTCGGCATCCGCGCCGAGCTCTTCCAGCCGGGGCTGCAGTTCTTCGACCCCGAGTTCTTCAACTCCCTCACCACGGTCCACGGCCTGGTGATGATCTTCGGGGCGATCATGCCCGCCTTCGTCGGGTTCGCGAACTGGCTCGTGCCGCTGCAGGTCGGCGCCGCGGACATGGCCTTCCCGCGCATGAACAACTGGAGCTTCTGGCTGCTCATCCCGGCGGCGCTGCTGCTGATCGGCTCGTTCTTCGTGCCGGGCGGCGCCGCGGCCTCGGGATGGACGCTTTATCCCCCGCTGTCCATCCAGCAGGGCATCGCGGTCGACTTCACCATCCTCGCGATCCACCTCCTCGGCGCCTCGTCGATCATGGGGTCGATCAACATCATCACGACCATCCTCAACATGCGCGCGCCGGGTATGACGCTCATGAAGATGCCGCTCTTCGTGTGGACCTGGCTCATCACGGCGTACCTGCTGATCGCGGTGATGCCGGTGCTCGCGGGGGCGGTGACGATGCTGCTCACGGACCGGCATTTCGGCACCTCGTTCTTCAACGCTGCCGGCGGCGGCGATCCCACGATGTTCCTGCACATCTTCTGGTTCTTCGGTCACCCGGAGGTGTACGTCATGATCCTGCCGGCGTTCGGCATCATCTCGCAGATCATCCCGGCGTTCGCGAGGAAGCCCCTCTTCGGCTACGCGTCGATGGTGTACGCGACGGCCTCGATCGCGATCCTGTCGTTCATCGTGTGGGGCCATCACATGTTCACGGTCGGCATGCCGGCCGCGGGCAACCTCTTCTTCATGTACGCGACAATGCTGATCGCGGTGCCCACGGGCGTGAAGGTGTTCAACTGGATCTCGACCATGTGGAAGGGCGAGATGACCTTCGAGACGCCGATGCTCTTCGCGATCGGCTTCCTCTGCCTCTTCACGATCGGCGGCTTCTCCGGCCTCGTGCTGGCCATCGTCCCGGTGGACATCACGCTGCACAACACCTACTACGTGGTGGCGCATTTCCACTACGTGCTGGTGTCGGGCGCGCTCTTCGCGATCATCGGCGGGGTGTACTTCTGGCTACCCAAGTGGTCCGGCAAAATGTACAACGAAGGCCTGGGCAAGCTTCACTTCTGGTTGTCGATGATCGGCTTCAACGTGCTCTTCTTCCCGCAGCACTTCCTCGGGCTCGCCGGCATGCCGCGGCGCATTCCCGACTACGCGCTGCAATTCGCCGAGTGGAACATGTGGTCGTCGATCGGCGCCTTCGTCTTCGGCTTCTCGCAGCTGATCTTCCTCTACAACGTGATCACGACCATCAGGAGCGGCAAGCCCGCCCAGCAGAAGCAATGGGAGGGTGCGGACTCGCTGGAATGGACGCACCTGCCGACCCCCATGCCGTACCACACGTTCGAGACGGCGCCGGTCATCAGGTAGGCATGAGGCATGAGGCATGAGAAGCAAGGCATGAGGCACGGCGTGGAGAATCCTCCGGTGGATCCGAAGCGCAGGCGAGGGGCGATCATTTCGGCGCTCGCGCTCGCCGGGATGGCGCTCGGCATCTACCTCGTCGTCATGATGAAGTTCTTCGTCTACAAATGAACGCCGCCCTGCAGCAGGAGAACCGGCGCCTCATGGGCAAGCTCCTCGTGATCACGGTGGGAATGCTCGGCTTCGGCTTCGCGATGGTGCCGATGTATCGCCAGGTGTGCGAGGCGATCGGCATCACGCAGACGCGCGTCGTGGCGCCGGTGAATACCCAGGTCGACACGAGCCGCGAGGTCACGGTCGAACTCCTCGCCTCGACCGCGGGGCTGCCGTGGAAGTTCGAGGCGCTGCAGCGCGAGGTGAAGCTGCACCCCGGCGAGGTCGTGAGCGTGCGCTATCGCGTGGTCAACACCCTCGGCAGGCCGGTCACGGCCCATGCGGCGATGAACACCGCCCCGCCCGCGGCGGCGCGCTGGATCATCAAGCAGGAGTGCTTCTGCTTCACCAACCAGACCCTCGCGGCGGGAGAGACGCGCGAGATGCCGGTGGTATTCCGCGTGAGCCCCGAGGCGCCGGCCGATCTTTCCACGATCGCGCTCTCGTACACGTTCTTCGAGGCGCCCGCGAAGGGCACCTAGATGCTGGAGGCCTTCAAGGCTGTCTTCTGGAGTTTCTTCGGGGTGAGGAAGCGAGCCGACTACGAGTCGGACACGAAGAGATTGAAGCCGCAGCACGTGATCGCGGCGGGAGTGGTAAGCGCGATCCTGCTCGTGCTGGTGCTGTTCGCAATCGTCAAGCTGGTCACAAGATAGGGAGTTACAGTGGAACACACGCAACCTACGGGTTACTACTTCGCGCCGCCGTCGCACTGGCCGGTGGTCGGCTCGATCGCGCTCTACTTCATGGCGGTCGGCGGGGTCCTGCTCATGAACAGCCACGGCGTCGGCTGGGTCCCCTTCTCGATCGGCATCTTCACGCTGATCTACATGCTCTTCGGCTGGTTCGGCACCGTGATCCGAGAGAGCGAGGGCGGGCTCTTCAACGCTCAGGTGGACCACTCGTTCCGCTGGGCGATGAGCTGGTTCATCTTCTCCGAGGTGATGTTCTTCGCCGCCTTCTTCGGCGCGCTCTGGTACGCAAGACAGTATTCGGTGCCATGGCTGGGAGACCTGGACAACAAGCTCCTCTGGCCGGACTTCGCCGCGCACTGGCCCACCGCCGGCCCCTACCGCCCGCCGGAATTCGAGACCATGCACGCGTGGGGCATCCCCGCGATCAACACGCTGCTCCTCCTCTCCTCGGGGGTGACGGTCACATGGGCGCACTGGGCGCTGAAGAAGGGCGACCGCCAGAACCTCATCTTCGGCCTCGCGCTCACCATCATCCTCGGCATCATCTTCCTTACGCTGCAGGCGATCGAGTACGGCCACGCCTATTCGGAGCTGAACCTCAAGCTCTCCACCGGCGTCTTCGGCTCGACCTTCTTCATGCTCACGGGCTTCCACGGCTTCCACGTGACCCTCGGCGTGACGATGCTGATCGTGATCCTCTTCAGGAGCGTCGCGGGCCACTTCAAGCCCGACCACCACTTCGGCTTCGAGGCGGTGTCCTGGTACTGGCACTTCGTCGACGTGGTCTGGCTGCTCCTCTTCATCTTCGTCTACTGGGTCTAGCGGTCGAAAAAAAGTGGTGTCAGGTACGACTTCCGGAAGTTGTACCTGACACCACTTTTTTCGTTCCTACAGGCGGGCGTCTGGAATCCAGCCGAAGAAGTACGATCCGATGAGCAACAGGAACACCAGCACCGAAAGCGCGATGCGGATCGTGAGCGAGATCACCGCGCGATTGGTCGTGCCCTTGTCCTTGAAGACGAAGTAGAGCCCCGCGAAGAGGCTCGCGAGGACGCCCAGGAGCAGCACGAGAATGACGATTTTCATACGAGGTCCAGTGTATCGCGCCAACGGGAGTCCGGCGGCGTGAGGCTCGGCGCGTTCTCGTTCACCCCGGGATTGTGGCCGACGCTTGGGGCCGCCGCGCTCGTCGCGCTCACGCTCTCCCTCGCCCGCTGGCAAGTGCACCGCGGCGACGAGAAGCAGGCGCGCCAGGCGCTTCTCGAGGCCCGCGTCCGCGAGGCCCCCGTGGTCCTCGCCGGATCGGTCGACTCCGCCGAGCCGCTCCTCTACCGGCGGGTGCGCGTCGCCGGCGAGTGGATCGCGAGCGGGCAGGTCTTCATCGACAACCAGGTGTGGGAGGGACGCGCGGGCTTTCACGTGATGACGCCGCTTCGCCTCGACGGCAAGGGCGACGCAGTCCTCGTGAACCGGGGCTGGATCGCGCGCGGCCCCGAGTATCCCGGGCCACCCGCGGTGAGCGTTCCGGCAGGGCAGGTGCGGGTGACGGGCATCGCTACGCTGCCCCCGAAGCGCTACCTCGAGCTGGGCGCCGACACCGTTCCGGGCGCCGTATGGCAGAACCTCTCGCTCGATCGCTACCGCGCGAAGACCGGCATCCCGATCCTCCCGGTCATGGTGCTCGCCGACCCCCCTTCCGCGGGACTCGCGAGGGTCACCGACAGGCCGGACGCCGGCGTCGAACGCCACCGGGAATACGCGCTCACCTGGTATTCGCTCGCCGCCACCACGCTCGTCCTGTGGATCGTGCTCAACCTGAAGCGGCCGCGATGAAGCTCGGCCCGCGCGCGAAGCTCCTCCTCATCGCGTCGCTTTTCCTCCTGCCGATCGCCGCATCGCTCCTCGCCTACCGGTACATGCGCCTCGCGCCCACCGCGAACTACGGCGAGCTGCTCCTGCCGCCAGCGGTCATCGCGGATCACGCGCTGGCGCGCCCGGACGGCAACGAGTTTCGCTTCTCCCAGCTGAAGGAGCGCTGGATCCTGGTGGCCTCGGGTTCCGGAGCCTGCGCCGGTGCATGCGCGCAGAAACTCCACGCCATGCGCCAGGTGCGCCTCGCACTGGGCCGCAACGCCTCGCGCGTGGCCCGCGTCTTCGTGGTGGACGATCTCGTGGCCCCCGCCACGGACGCATTCGCGCCCCTCGAAGACCTGGTGATCGCGCTCACCCCGCGCGGCCTCGCAATCCCTCCGGGAGCGGCCAACGACCGCGCCCACATCTATCTCGTCGATCCGCGCGGCAACGTGATGATGCGCTGGCCCGCGAACCCGGACATGCGCGGGATGCTCAAGGACCTCGAGCGGTTGCTGAAGGCCTCACAGATCGGTTGATGGGTTAAAATTTGGGGTTCCCATGCTCCAACAAGCCTCAGCTCCCGTCCCCGGCATCGGCGTCCAGTTCTGGCGCCTCACCAAGCCGCGAGTGGTCTCGCTCATCGTATTTACGGCGGTGATCGGCATGCTGCTCGCGACGCCGCTCCTGCCGCCGGCGGGCCTCGCCTTCGCGGCGACGGCAGGGATCGCCCTGGTGGCCGGCGCCGCCGCCGCGTTCAACTGCCTCGTGGAGCAGAAGATCGACGCCGCCATGGCTCGCACGCGCGGCCGGCCCACGGTGAGCGGCACCATCTCGCAGCCGCAGATCATGCTTTTCTCGGGCGCGGTGGGCGGCCTCGGGCTCGCGATCCTCTGGCACGCGGTGAACCCGCTCACCATGTGGCTCACGCTGGCCACCTTCGTCGGCTACGCGGTGATCTACACGGTGATCCTCAAGCCCGCTACGCCGCAGAACATCGTGATCGGCGGCGCCTCGGGCGCCATGCCGCCGGTGCTCGGCTGGGCGGCGATGACGGGCGACGTGACGTTCCAGCCGCTCCTTCTCTTCCTCATCATCTTTGCCTGGACCCCGCCGCATTTCTGGGCCCTCGCCCTCTACCGCCGCAAGGAGTACGCGAAGGCGGGGGTGCCGATGCTCCCCGTCACGCACGGCGAGGCTTTCACGCGGCTGCACCTTCTTCTCTACACGCTGCTCCTCACCGCGACCACGCTGCTGCCGTTCGCGACCGGAATGGCGGGATGGTTCTACCTGGGCATGGCGATCGCGCTGGACGCGGGCTTCCTCGGCTATGCGATCGCGATCTGGCGCCGCTACAGCGACGATCTCGCGAAACGCACCTTTGGCTACTCGATCTTCTACCTCGCGATGCTCTTCGCGGCGCTGATGGTCGACCATTACCTCCCGGCCATCATCGGGTGAGGCACGCGCTTCGCATCGGGGCGGCGATCGCGTGCGCAACGCTCGCGCTCGCCGGGTGCGACAAGCTCACGGCCTCCAAGTCGCCCTTCAACGCAATCGACGTCACCGGCGCCTCCATGGGCGGCGAGCTCGCGCTCACCGACCACAACGGCCAGCCGCGCACGCTCGCCGATTTCCGCGGGAAGGTGGTCGTGGTGACCTTCGGTTACACGCAATGTCCTGACGTTTGCCCGACGACGCTCTCGGACCTCGCCGCCGCGCTGAAGAAGCTCGGCTCCGACGCCTCGCGCGTGCAGGTCCTCTTCGTGACGGTGGATCCGAGGCGCGACAAGCCCGAGCTCCTCAGGCAATACGTGCCCGCTTTCGACCCGAGCTTTCTCGGCCTCTACGGCGATGAGGCGGCGACGCTCAAGGCGACGAAGGAATTCAAGGTATACGCGCAAGAACGCGCGGGGAAGACGCCGGAAACGTATACCGTGGATCACACGGCGCAGACCTTCGTATTCGACAAGGAAGGGCGACTGCGCCTGGTGATGAGCTACGGCGCCACCCCCGATGCGATGGCTTCGGATTTCAGGATCCTGCTGAACTCCTAGCAGCAAAAAAAGCGGGGCCGAAGCCCCGTGGGTACCCTCTGCCGCCCACGATCAATGCAGGGTCGCGAGCTGCTTCTTCATCTTCTGCATCGCCTTGGCCTCGATCTGCCGGATGCGCTCGGCCGACACGCCGTACTCCGCGGCGAGCTCGTGCAAGGTCATCGGCTCGGACTCCGCGAGCCAGCGCGCCTGGATGATGCGCCGGCTGCGCTCGTCGAGGCCCTGGAGCGCGTCGGCGAGGCCGCGGCTCTTGTTCGACTCGGTGTCTTCGCGCTCGAAGGCTTCCGCAGGTCCCTCGGCCGAATCGGTGAGGTAGGCGATCGGGGTCACCACGAGCTCGTCGCCGTCGTCGGGCGAAGGCTCGAGCGCCACGTCGCCGCCCTGGAGCCTTTGCTCCATCTCGATCACGTCGCTTTCCTTCACGTTGAGCGTCTGCGCAACCTGCCTGATTTCCTTCCGGGTCAACGCCGCGCTCGTCTTCTTCATGCTGCGCAGGTTGAAGAAGAGCTTCCTCTGCGCCTTGGTGGTGGCGATCTTCACCATCCGCCAGTTGCGCAGGATGTATTCGTGGATCTCGGCCTTGATCCAGTGGATCGCGAACGACGCGAGGCGCACGCCGCGCTCCGGGTCGAAGCGCTTCACGGCCTTCATGAGGCCGATGTTGCCTTCCTGGACCAGGTCGGCATGGGGAAGGCCGTATCCCATGTAGTTGCGCGCGACGGACACGACGAGGCGAAGGTGCGGCAGCACGAGCCCGCTCGCCGCGGTGACATCCGCGCTTTCCTTCAGACGGCGTCCGAGCTCGAACTCGCGCTGGGCCGTGAGCATGGGAATCGCGTTTACCGCCTGGATGTACGACTCCGGGCTGGTGACCGGCGGCAGGGCCGGCAAGGTCAGGCTGGCCATCGTCTGGATAAACCTCCTAGGTTCGAGCGCTATTTTAGCACTCGTCCGTTTGGAGTGCTAAGGCGGGGATTTGTTCCTAAAACGAGGGGGAAAATTGCCGAAGCTCGCGGCTCACGGCCCACCATGCGCCCAGCAGCCCCAGCAGGGCGGCTGCCCCCACGACGACACCGGATCCCGCCAGGGAGATGAAAACAACTTTGACTTCAGTGGCATATTCAGGAGTGAGCGCTCGCAACTCAGCACTGACCCAGGTGGCGATGCCCCAGGTGAGGAAGACCGCGGCAGCCCCGGCGAGCAGCCCCTGGATGAGGCCGTGGTAGAGGAACGGCCGGCGCACGTCCGCGGCCGTCGCCCCGACGAGCTGGCGGACCTCGATCTCCTGGCGCTGGGACACGACCTGGAGGCGGATCAGGTGCCCGACGATGAACGACACCGCCGCGCCCAGGACGAGCGCCACCAGGGCGAGCGCCTTCCGGCCGAAGGTGACCCAACGACCGAGGCGCTGCGACCACTCGAAATCGGCGATCACCTGGTCGACCTTGGGAATCGCGGACCACGCCTCCTTCGCCTGCGCGAGGCGGGCGGACTCCGTGGTTCGCACGCGGACGGTGAACGCATGGGGCAGGGGATTGCGCTCGAGGCTCGCCAGCAGCTCGGCGAGGTGCGTGGTGGACTTCAATTCCTCGAGCGCCTGGGAGCGCGAGACGAACTTCACCGAGGCGGCCTCGGGATGGGCGCGCAGCGCTTCGCCCACGCGGCGCACGTCCTCGTCGCTCGCATCGAGCGCGAGGTATACGTTCACGTGGGGATCCGTCTCGAGGCTGGTGGTGACCGAGCTCACGCTACGCAGGGCCACCGCGGCGAGCACCGGTAGGGCGATCGCCACGGCGAGGACCAAGATCGAGAAGGCGGCGCCGAGCGGCTGCGACGCAAGCCTGCGCAACGCGTCGGCGAGCGCGTGGCGGTGCTGGCGCAGCCACGTCCTCATGCGGATGGCGCCGCGGCGGGCTCGGCGAGCGTGCCCGCGGCCAGCGTGAGCCGCCGGCATCCGAGTAGCGCGAGGCTCGCCTCGTCATGGGTGGAGAGGAGCACGGTCACGCCGACCTGGTGGAAGGATCCGAAGAGATCGACGATGGAGCGCGCGTAGTCCGCGTCGAGGTTGCCGGTGGGCTCGTCGGCGATGAGGATCGCCGGACGGTTCACGATCGCGCGGGCAATGCAAAGGCGCTGCTGCTCGCCGCCCGACATCGCGACGGGCATCGCCTTCTCGCGGGGGAGGAGGCTCACCTTGTCGAGCGCGGCGCGCACGCGCCGGCCGATCTCGTCGCGCGCGAATCCCGAGACGCGAAGCGGAAGCGCCACGTTCTCGAAGGCGTTCCTGTCGAAGAGGAGCTTGTGGTCCTGAAAGACGAACCCGATGCGCCGGCGCAGGACCGCGAGCGCCGTCTCGCCGAGCGCGCCGAGATTCTGTCCCTGGACCACGACGCTACCCCCTGACGCGCGCTCGATTCCGGCGGCGAGCTTGAGGAAGGTGGACTTGCCGGCGCCCGACTTCCCGGTCACGGCGACCATCTCGCCCGCGCCGATCTCGACCGTCACGCCGCGCAGCGCCTCGTGGCCGCCCCGGTAGCGCTTGGCGACCGCGGAGAACTGGATCACGCGAAGAGCGCCGCGACGAAGTCCGCCGCGACGAAGACGCGCAGGTCCTCGGCCTTCTCGCCGATGCCGATGAAGCGGATCGGCACCGGGTGCTCGCGTGCGATGGCCGCGACCGCGCCGCCCTTGGCCGTGCCGTCGAGCTTGGTGACGACGAGGCCGGTGAGCCCGAGCGCGTCGTCGAAGGCCTTCACCTGGCGCACGGCGTTCTGCCCGGTGTTGGCGTCGAGCACGAGCCATGTCTCGTGGGGCGCGGCGGGGTCCGCTTTCGACATCACCCGCTTCACCTTGCGGATCTCGTCCATGAGGTGCGACTGCGTCGTGAGCCGCCCTGCCGTGTCGGCGAGCACGACGTCGATGCCCTTGGCGCGCGCCGACTGGATCGCGTCGAAGATCACGGCCGCGGAGTCCCCCTTGTCCTGGGAAACCACCGTCGCGTTGTGGCGCCGGCCCCATTCGGCCAGCTGCTCGCGCGCGGCGGCGCGAAACGTGTCCCCCGCCGCGAGGAGGACGGACTTGCCCTGCGCCTGGAAGAGCCGCGTGAGCTTGGCGATCGTGGTGGTCTTGCCCGCGCCGTTCACGCCCGCGAGCAGGATCACGAAGGGCTTGGGCTGCGCCAAGGGCAAAGGCTTCTCGAGAGGAGCCAGGAGCGCGACGAGGGCCGCCTTCAGCTCGTCTTCGAGCTGCGCGGAGTCCTCGAGGCGCTTGTCGCGCTGCGCCTTGCGAAGCGCCTCGACCAGGCTCTGCGTGGCCGCCACGCCCACGTCGGCCTCGAGGAGCTGCGACTCGAGCTCCTCGAAGAGCGCCTCGTCGATCTTCGGCCTCGCGCGGATGACGCCCAGCGCGCCCTTCCAGCGCTCGCGGGTGAGCTCGAGGTCCTTCTTGAGGAACGACTTGAGGCCGGAGCCGGCACCGGCTTCGGTCGGGGTCTTCTTGGAAAACAGGGGAGGCATGATCGGCGGCCTGGACACGGGCCGTGGAGCGGGAGACCGAATATTTTACGGTATGATCCCGCGACCATGACCGCCATGCGACGCCACGCGAGCGCTCCGAGCTCCAACCGCCGCGGCGCCGGCTCAGGGCGCAACCAGGTGCGCATCATTGCCGGCAAGTGGCGAAGCCGCCTCCTGAGCTTCCCGCCCGCCGCCCAGCTTCGTCCCACTCCCGACCGCGTTCGGGAAACCCTCTTCAACTGGCTCGGCCAGCGCCTCGACGGCCTTGCCTGCCTCGACCTCTTCGCCGGCAGCGGCGCTCTCGGGTTCGAGGCCCTTTCGCGCGGCGCGGCGCGCGTGGTGATGGTGGAGAGCGACCGCGAGGTCGCGGCGGCGCTGCGCGAATCGGCGCAGGCGCTCGAGGCCGAGGGCGTGGAGATCGTCCAATCCGAGGCGCTCAAGTACCTGGAGCGCGCGCACGACCGGTTCGACGTCGCTTTCGTGGATCCTCCCTTCGCGAGCGACCTCGCGATCCGCGCCATGGCCCTCCTTGCACCTCGCCTCGCACCCGGCGCGCGGGTCTATGTCGAGAGCGGCTCGATGCCCGGGCTCCCCGACTCGTGGCGCGCGCTTCGCAACGACCGCGCCGGGGCGGTACGCTATGGCCTCTACGAGCTCACGACATGACCATCACGCGCGCGGTTTATCCCGGCACCTTCGACCCGATCACCAACGGGCACGAGGACCTCATCCAGCGCGCCTCGCGGCTCTTCGACCACGTCGTCGTCGGGGTGGCGCACAGCCAGTCGAAGCGGCCCTTCTTCTCGCTCGACGAGCGCGTGATGCTCGCCGAGGAGGTGCTCGCGCCGTACAAGAACGTGTCGGTGCTGGGTTTTTCGGGGCTGCTCTCGGAGTTCGTGAGGGAGCAGAACGCGAGCGTGATCCTGCGCGGGCTGCGCGCGGTTTCCGATTTCGAGTACGAGTTCCAGCTGGCGGGCATGAACCGCAGGCTCGCACCCGGCGTGGAGACGCTTTTCCTCACGCCGTCGGACAAATACCTCTTCCTCTCGGCGACGATCGTGCGCGAGATCGCCGTGCTGGGGGGCGACATCTCCGCTTTCGTGCATCCGGTCACGGCCGAGCGCATGCACGCGAAGATCGGGCGCGGCGAAGCGGGGCCCGGCTAGATGGCGCTCAAGATCACCGACGTCTGCATCAACTGCGACGTGTGCGAGCCCGAGTGCCCGAACGGGGCGATCTCCATGGGCCCCGAGATCTATGTGATCGACGCGACGCGATGCACCGAATGCGTGGGCCATTTCGACGCGCCGCAGTGCCGCGAGGTCTGCCCGGTCGACTGCATCCCGCTCGACCCCGAGCATGTCGAGGGGCGCGAGGAGCTCACGGCGAAATACGAGCGGCTGCAGTCGGAGAAGCGCGCGGCGGGCTAGCTAGGCGAGCGAGGGGGCGCGCGCTTCGAGGAGGGCGGCGAGCTGTTGCTGGTGCGCCTCCCATTGCTCGCGCTGGCGCGACACGTCCGCCGCTAGGCGCTTCAACTCCTCCAGCTTGGAGAGGAGGTCGACCTCCGCGTTCTGGATGCGGCCCATGCCCTCGATGCGCGCGTTCGATTGCTCCTGGTAGGCGTTGATCTGCGCTTCGAGCGGGCGGATGAAGCCCCCCATCCAGGCCCGCGTCTCGCGCTCCGCGATCTCGAAGACGTGCACGACCTTGAGCGCGACCGTGTCGAAGAAGATCGTGCCCATGGCCTTGCGGCTCTTGAGGAAGAGGTTCGAGCCGCCCTTGAACTCGCGCTCGCAATGCTCCTCGAGGCGGTCGAGCTCCACCAGGAAGCGCTCGGTGCCGAAGGGCGCGGCCTCGACGATCGCGATCTTGTAGTCCACCGTCATCTTGTGGCTCGCGTTCGTCATGAGCTTGCGCGCCTCCTGGATCACCTCGATCGCGCGCACGATCCGGTCGCGCGATTCGCGGAAGAAGCCGTCGAGCGTCTCGCCGATGGCGCGCGAGAAAGTGCTGCCCGCGACCGCCTCGCGCGCGCGGTGCGCCGCGGCGTGCGCAACCGAGGGATCGAGCAGCCGCTCGAGTTCGTCGGCGAGGCGGTTGTGCGCCGAACGAAGCCCGCCCAGCATCGCGCGCGCCTGCTCCAGGCGCCCGCGCTCGACGCCCGCTTTCCTCGCGAGCAGCTCGATCAGCTTCTGGTTCTTCTCCTGGAGCGCGTTCAGCTCCTCCAGCTGCTCGTTGGCGAAGGCAAGCCGGCTCGCGATGAGAGTTCGGATCTCCGCGAGGACGCCGCGCGCCTCGGCGCGCACCGCGGTCGCGTGGGCGAGGCGGCGTTGGTGGACCATCCCGTGCGAGAGCGCCTGCTCCAGTCGATAGAGGCGGCTCTTGAGGAGCGCGTCGCCGTCGCCCTGCATCTTGGCGGCGAGGCCCTGCTTGGCGGAGAGGGCGAAGATGCGGGTCGGCGCCACGCCGAGCGCTTCCGAAACGGCCTTCACCTGGCGATCGATCTCGGTGAGCACCGCGCTTTCGCCGGTCCCCGCGTCGCGCAGCCCGTCGATCTTGTTGAGGACCACGAAGCACGTGTCCTCGATGCCGGCCACGGTGGCGACATGCTCGGTCCAAAGCGCGCGGTCCACGGGGGTGACGGCACTTTCGGCGGAGACGATGAAGACGATGGCCGCGGCGTCGGGCACGCGGTGGAACGAAAGCTCCGGCTCGGAGGCGAGCGTGTTGAAGCCCGCGGTGTCGAGCAAGGTGAGGCCCGCGGCAAGGAGCGCATGCGGGAAATTGATGACCGCGTAGCGCCAGCGCGGCAGCGTCGAGCCGCCGACCTGCTTCAACTGCGTGAGCGCCTCGCAGGCCGCGGCGAGCGTCTCGGGCTTCGACGGGTCGAGGGCGACCTCGTGCCACTCGTCGAGCGACAACTGGTACTCGCGAAGGGCCCGCGTGGTCTCGCGCGTTTCGATGGGCAAGAGCCTGATGGAGGGCTTGCGCGCCGGATCCCAGAGGATCTCCACGGGGCAGATGATCTTGCCGCCGCTCGCGGGCAGCAGCCGCGCGCCATTCCCGGCGAAGAAGAGCGCGTTGATGAGTTCGCTCTTGCCGCGCGACTGCTCGGCGACGAAGGCGATGGTGAGGCGTTCGGTCGCGAGGCGCTGCTCGAGGTGCTCCAGGCGGGCCGCGGCCTGCTCGTCGATGAGGCGCCCGGCGGTGGCCCAGCGGCGCAGCGCCGCGAGGCGCGCCGCGGTGTCGTTGCGCCAGCGGATGAGCGCGGCGAGGCTCGCCTCGAAGGCTCCCGCGGGAGGCGTCCAGGCGGCGCTCATCGCTGGCACTTCGGGCAGTAGAAGGTCGATCGCTGGCCCTGGCGAAGCGCCCGGATCGGTGTCGCGCAGACGCGGCAGGGCTCTCCCTTGCGCCCGTACACCGCGTGCCGGTGCTGGAAATAGCCAGGACGCCCCTCCGCGGAGGCGAAGTCGCGCAGCGTGCTGCCGCCGGATTCCAGCGCGCTCTCGAGGGTCGAGCGCACTGAATGCGCGAGCCGGTCCCAGCGCGCCGGCGAGATGCGCCCGGCGCTTCGCGCCGGGTGGATACCCGCGTGGAACAGCGCTTCGCTCGCGTAGATGTTGCCCACGCCGGTCACGATGGCGCCATTCATGAGAAAGCTCTTCACCGCGACGTGCCGCCCCTTCGCCTTGCCATGCAGGGCGGCGCCGCTGAATTGCGGCTCGAGCGGCTCCATGCCGAGATCCTTCAGCAACGCGTGGCGCTCCGGCGGGCCTTCCAGCCAGAGCACCGCGCCGAAACGCCGCGGGTCGGTGAAGCGCAGCGTGCGCGGGCCGTCCAAGTCGATGTCCACGTGGTCGTGCTTGCGCGGCGGGGTGCCGTGTGCGACGAGCGTGAGCCGGCCCGACATGCCCAGGTGCACGAGCAGGTGGCCGCCGCCCACGTCGAAGAGGAGGTATTTGCCGCGACGCCTGACGTCGAGGATCTTCCTGTCGGCGAGCTTGCGACCGAGCGCGCGGGGAATCGGCCAGCGCATCGCCGCGTTGCGCACCACCACGCCGCGGATGCGGCGCCCGACGACGTGCGGCAACAGCCCGCGGCGCGTCGTCTCGACTTCGGGTAGCTCCGGCATGGATCGTTATAGGCCCAATGGCGCATGTCGTTTCGCTATTGTCCTACATCGCGACGATTGAAACGTTTACGGGCTCGTAGCTGGGATTCGAATCGTTCTATGATAGGTCGTGGCGCCCTCGCTCCTGGGCGCGCGAGGAGGCACGAATGGCAGGCAGAAATTGGTGGTACGGCGCGATCGCGGCGATGGCCCTGGGGCTCGTGGGGCCTTCGGTGGCCGACGAACCTCGCGAAGAGGCGGTCGAGGCCGACGACGGGGCAGCCACTGCCGATGCCGTGTTCGAATTCCTGGTGGCGGAGATCGCCGCCCAGCGCGGCGATACCGAGGGCGCCCAGTCGGTCTACCATCGCCTCGCCCGGGAGCTGAAGGATCCGCAGATCGCGCGCCGCGCGGTCGAGTCCGCCATTCGCGCGCGCGCTTTCGGCCCGGCGCTGGAGAGCGCGACGCTGCTCCTCGAGCTCGACCCGGAATCCACGCTCGCCCGCGAGATCATGGCCGCGCTCCTCGCCAACGACGGCGATCTCGACAAGGCCCGCAACGCGCTCGCCTCGATCCTCGAGAAGACCGCCAACCGCGGGCCCATCGTGATGCAGCTCGCGCACCTCCTCGGCAAGTTTCCCGACAAGGCGGCGGTCCTCCAGACCACGCGCGAGGTGACCGCGCGCTATGCGATTCCCGAGTCGCACTATGCGGTCGGGGTGGCGGCGCTCATCGCGAACCAACTCGACGCGGCGATGGCCGAAGCCGATGCCGCGCTCAAGATGAAGCCCTCATGGGAGCCGGGCGCGATCCTCAAGGCGCAGGTGCTGAGGAAGACGGCGCCTGCCGAGGTGATCGCGTTCTACCAGTCGTTCGTCGCGGCCAATCCCGCCTCCGGCGAGGTGCGCATGCAGCTCGGGCGCGAGCTCGCCGCCGAGAGGAAGCTCGCCGAGGCGCGCGAGCAATTCCGCGAGGCCGAGAAGGTCGCGAAGAACGATTCGCAGGTGCCATACGCGATCGGATTGCTCTCGCTGCAGCTCGAGGACTACGCCGAGGCGCAGATCGCGTTCACGCGCGCGTTGAAGGAGGGATACCGCGAGCCCACGGCCATCTACCTGGGCATGGGCCAGGCCGCCGAAGGGTCGAAGCGCTATGACGAGGCGATCGGCTGGTACCAGAAGGTCGACGCGGGCGACTGGGTGCGCGCGCAGCTGAAGATCGCGACCCTCATCGCGCGCCAGCAGGGCCTGGAGGCCGGGCGCGAGTACCTTCGGCGCATCGAGCCGCGCTCGTCCGACGACAGCATCCAGATGGTGCAGGTCGAGGCGCAGCTGCTGCGCGACGCCAAGGAGTGGAAGGAGACCTACGACCTCCTCTCCAAGGCCGTCGTGAAATATCCCGAATCCTTCGAGCTCCTCTACGACCGCGCGATGGCCGCGGAGCGCATCGACAAGCTCGACGTGCTCGAGCACGACTTGCGCGCCGTGATCAAGATGAAGCCCGATTACGCGCACGCGTACAACGCGCTCGGCTACACGCTCGCGGAGAAGACCAATCGCCTCTCCGAGGCGAAGGACCTGATCGAGAAGGCGATCAAGCTCTCGCCGGACGATCCCTTCATCATGGATAGCCTGGGCTGGGTGAACTTCCGCATGGGCGACACTGGCGAGGCGCTGAAGCACCTGCACACCGCCTACAGCGCGCGCCCCGATCCCGAGATCGCCGCGCACCTGGGAGAAGTGCTGTGGAGCGCGGGACAGCACGACGAGGCGCAGAAGGTCTGGCGCGCCGCCCTGTCCGAGAATCCGAACCACGAGACGCTCCTCGCGGTGATGCAGAAGCACCGGCCCTGATCCGCGCCGGCGCCTGCGCCGCGGCGCTCGTCCTCGCCGCGTGCGCGACGGTTCCCGCGCCGCGGCCGCTTCCCGAATTGTCGAGCGTGCCCGCCGCCTTCGCGGCGAGCGGGCGCCTCGCCGTGCGCCAGGGCGATCGCAGCGACATCGCGAAGCTGCGCTGGACGCGCCACCGCGATTCCGACGTGTGGGTGATCTCCTCGCCGCTCGGCAACGAGGTCGCGCGCCTCGAGTCGAGCGCGAAGGGCGCGACGCTCACTCGCGCGGGCGGCGCGCCGGAATCCGCCGAATCGTTTCCGATGCTCACCGAGAAAGTCCTCGGCGTGCCGCTCGACCCGGACGCGATCGCGGGCTGGCTGCACGGCAGTGTCCCCGCGTCCGCGCCCGGCGAATGGAAAGTCACGATCGACGAGACGCAGCGCGCGGGCAACGTGGACCTCGCCAGGCGCATCACGGCGACGCGCGGCGACGTCGTCGTGCGGCTCGTGGTGGACGAGTATCGCCCGCTCGAGGAATAGCCCAGTGGTCCTCGACCCGCCGGACTACTTCGCGCCGGCCAAGCTCAATCTCTTCCTCCACGTGGTGGGGCGCCGGCGCGACGGCTACCACCTCCTGCAAAGCGTCTTCACGCTCATCGACCTGCACGACCGGCTGCGCTTTCGCGTGCGTCCCGACGGCGTCGCGCATCGGGTGAACGACGTGCCGGGAGTTCTTCCGGGCGAGGACCTCGTGGTACGCGCCGCGCTGCTCCTGCAGGAAGCGAGCGGCACCGCGCAGGGCGCCGACATCGAGATCGAAAAGCGCATTCCCATGGGCGCCGGGCTCGGCGGGGGCAGCTCCGACGCGGCCACCACGCTCCTCGCGCTGAACCGCCTGTGGAAGACGGGCTTCGACCGGGAGGCTCTCGCCGAGATCGGCGCGGGGCTGGGGGCCGACGTGCCGTTCTTTATCTTCGGGCGCCCGGCATGGGCCGAGGGCATCGGCGACCGCCTGCGAGACGTGGAAGTACCCCAGCGCTGGTACGCGATCCTGACCCCTCCCGCGCACGTTCCCACGCAGGCCGCCTACACCGCCCCGGAATTGACCCGGAACACGGAACCCCTTAAAATCGAAGACTTTTCGGCTCATCCCGACGACTCCAGATTCCATAACGACCTGGAAGCCGTCGTCACCGCGCGCTTTCCCGTCGTTCGCGAGCATCTCGAGTGGCTCCGGCAGCATGGAAGCGCGCGCATGACGGGGTCGGGGAGCTGCGTATTTGCGGGCTTCGACAGCCGCGAAGCGGCACAGCGGGTGATCGAGCGGCTTCCCGCGCCGATGAGCGGATTCGTCGCGCAAGGACTCACGCACCATCCCTTGCTCGAGCAGTAAGCAGCGGTACCGTAGGGGAGTCGCCAAGTTGGTTAAGGCACCGGATTTTGATTCCGGCATTCGAGGGTTCGAATCCTTCCTCCCCTGCCAACTTTCACCGGGGCCGCGCAAGCTTCCCCACACGGCGGGCGGAAACGACCGATGGCCTTCGACAACCTGATGGTGTTCACGGGAAACGCCAACCCGAAGCTCGCGCAGCGGGTGGCGAAGAACCTGAGCATCCAGCTCGGCAAGGCCACCGTCTCTCGCTTCAGCGACGGCGAGGTGATGGTCGAGCTCCTCGAGAACGTGCGCGGCAAGGATGTATTCGTGTTGCAGTCGACGTGCGCGCCGACCAACGACACGCTGATGGAGCTCATGATCATGGTCGATGCGCTGCGCCGCTCGAGCGCAGCGCGCATCACGGCCGCGATCCCGTACTTCGGCTACGCGCGCCAGGACCGGCGGCCGCGCAGCGCGCGCGTGGCGATCTCGGCGAAGGTCGTGGCCAACATGCTGACGGTGGCGGGCGTGAACCGGGTGCTCACGATGGACCTGCACGCGGACCAGATCCAGGGATTCTTCGACATCCCGGTGGACAACGTCTACGCGACGCCGATCCTGCTGGGCGACCTGTGGAAGCACCAGTACAAGAATCTCGTGGTGGTTTCGCCCGACGTGGGCGGCGTGGTGCGGGCGAGGGCGATCGCCAAGCAGCTGGACAGCGACCTCGCGATCATCGACAAGCGCCGCCCGCGGCCCAACGTCGCGAAGGTGATGAACATCATCGGCGACGTGAACGGGCGCACGTGCGTGATCATGGACGACATGGTCGACACCGCCAACACGCTTTGCGAGGCGGCGCGGGCGTTGAAGGAGCAGGGCGCCGTGAAGGTGGTCGCGTATTGCACGCACGCGGTACTGTCGGGCCCGGCGATCAGCCGCATCGAGGCCTCGGTGATCGACGAGCTGGTGGTGACCGACACCATCCCGCTCAGCGCCGCCGCCGAGGCGTGCACGAAGATCCGCCAGGTGAGCGTGGCCGAGCTCTTCGCGGAGACGATGAGAAGGATTTGCGAGGAGAGCTCGGTGAGCTCCCTCTTTGTAGAGTAGTCGAGTCACAGCGGATCTGGTCGCGGACCGCTGAATCAACGCAGCACCAACTGGAGTGAACATGAAGATCGCAATCAAAGCCGAACCGCGGAGCGTTCAGGGCACGGGTGCGAGCCGCCGCCTGCGCCGCGAGTCGAAAGTCCCCGGCATCGTCTACGGCGCCAACAAGGACGCGCAGCCGATCCAGCTCGACCACAAGGACCTGTGGTTCAAGCTGAAGATGGAGGCGTTCCACGCGTCCATCCTCGACATGGAGCTGGGAGCGGAGAAGTCGCAGGTGGTCCTTCGCGACTACCAGATGCACCCCTTCAAGCCGCTCATCCTGCACGCCGACTTCCTGCGCGTCGCGGCGGACAAGAAGATTCACATGAAGGTGCCGCTGCACTTCGTGAACGCGGAGATCTCGCCCGGCGTGAAGGTCGCCGGGGGCCAGGTGCAGCACGTGATGAACGAGCTCGAGATCTACTCGCTGCCGAAGGACCTGCCGGAGTTCATCGAGGTCGACCTCTCGAACCTGCAAGCGGGCCACTCCCTGCACCTCTCCGGCGTGAAGCTGCCGGCGGGTGTCGAGGCGGTGTCGCCGAAGGACGAGGATCCGACCGTCGCCACCATCGTGATCCCGAAGGTGATGACGGCCGACGAGGAAGCGGCGGAGCTCGCCGCGACCGCGGCGCCGTCGGCGGCCGACGTGCCGACCGTGGCGCAGAAGGCCAAGGAGGGGGAGGAGTCCGTGGCGACAGGCGGCGGCAGCAAGCCCACGGTGAAGGACGACAAGAAGAACATGAAGGAAGCGAAGAAGTAACAGTCGTGGGAACAAACGCCCGCCGGTGCTCCCGGCGGGCGTTTGTTCATCCGCAGCGGGGCGGTCGTTGGAGCGGACGCACGGCGCCGCTCAACGACGCGTGACGGGAATCGAGATCGGTGGACCACATCAAACTCATTGTTGGCCTTGGCAATCCCGGTGCCGAATACGAAAGGACGCGGCACAACGCGGGCTATTGGTGGGTCGACGCCATTGCCGAGCGCAAGCGTGCCGCGTGGAAGCGTGAGGCGAAGTTTTCGGGTCATGTCTCGAAGGTGCAGGAGGAGGGCCACGAGTTCGCGCTCCTCAAGCCCTCCACCTACATGAACGAGAGCGGCCGCAGCGTCTCGGCGCTGATGCGCTTCTTCAAGATCGAGCCCGGCGAGATGCTGGTGGTGCATGACGAGCTCGACCTTCCGCCGGGCATCGTGAGGCTCAAGAAGGGCGGCGGAACCGGCGGCCACAACGGCCTCGCAGACATCGCCGAGGCACTCGATACGAAGGAATTCTGGCGCCTTCGAATCGGCATCGGTCATCCCGGCGACAAGGACATGGTCGCCGATTACGTGCTGGACAAGCCGCGTCGCGCCGAGCGCGACGCGATCGAGCCGGTCTTCGATCGCAGCCTCGACCTTCTGGCGAAGCTTGCCTCCGGCCGGATGCAGGACGCCATGACGTGGCTGCATACGTCGCCCGAAGTCGAGGCGAAGCGCAAGGAAGCGAAAGAGGCGCGCGAAGCGGCGCTCAAAGCGGGGCCGGATCGGTCGACCGCGGGCGACGTCCCGGCGCAGACGGGGACCCAATCACGGAAAGAGAAGCCATGAGTCTCCAATGCGGCATCGTCGGCCTGCCCAACGTCGGCAAGTCGACCCTCTTCAACGCGCTCACCAAGGCCGGCATCGCGGCGGAGAACTATCCCTTCTGCACCATCGAGCCGAACGTGGGCGTCGTGGAGGTCCCCGATCCCCGGCTGAAGAAGCTCGCCGCCATCGACAAGCCGTTGAAGGTGATCCCGGCGATCGTGGAGTTCGTCGACATCGCGGGCCTGGTGGCGGGCGCCTCCAAGGGCGAGGGCCTCGGCAACCAGTTCCTCGCCAACATCCGCGAGACCCACGCGATCGCGAACGTGGTGCGTTGCTTCGAGGACGGCAACGTGATCCACGTGAACAACAAGGTGGATCCGATCTCGGACATCGAGGTGATCCACACCGAGCTCGCGTTGGCGGACATGCAGTCCATCGAGAAGGCGAAGCACCGCTTCGGCAAGACGCTGCGTGCCGGCGACAAGGAAGCGCTGAAGATGGTGCCGCTCCTCGAGCGCGTGGAGAAGGCGCTCGACGGATTCCATCCAGTGCGCGCCATGGGATTGACCGCCGACGAGATGGCGCTCCTCCAGCCGCTGCAGCTCCTCACTGCCAAGCCCGCGCTCTACATCGCGAACGTGGGCGAGCATGGCTTCGAGCGCAACCCCCTCCTCGAGCGCGTGAAGGAATACGCGAAGAAGGAGGGCGCGCCGGTGGTGGCGATCAGCGCCAAGCTGGAGAGCGAGATCGCCGGCCTCGCTGACGAGGAAAAGGAGATGTTCCTCGCCGACATGGGGATGACCGAGCCGGGCCTCGATCGCCTGATCCATGCGACCTTCGATCTCCTCGGCCTGCAGACCTACTTCACCGCGGGCGAGAAGGAAGTGCGCGCCTGGACCGTGAAGAAGGGCGCCACGGCGCCGCAGGCCGCGGGCGTGATCCACACCGATTTCGAGAAGGGCTTCATCCGCGCCGAGGTGATCGCCTTTGACGACTACGTGAAGCTGGGCGGCGAGGCGAAATCCAAGGAGGCGGGCAAGATGCGGCTGGAAGGCAAGGACTACATCGTGAAGGACGGCGATGTGATGCACTTCCGCTTCAACGTATGAGAAAATGGCAAGCTTGGCGAGTTAGCTCAGTGGTTAGAGCAGCGGAATCATAATCCGTTGGTCCGGGGTTCAAATCCCTGACTCGCCACCACCCATTCAACACGCCGTTGATCCAGTGAGGATTAGCGGTCGAGAAGAGGTCCCAGCCTGCGAGGGTGTCACACCAAGGTGCAACACCTTGGGAGGCGCATGGCGGGGCACTTCATTCAGCGGTCGCGGCACGGGACTGTTTTCTACTTCCGTCACCGCGTTCCCAAAGACCTTCGCGGCGTAGTTGGCCGAACCCACGTCTACATCAGTCTCAGGACCGAGGAGCTCGGCACCGCGAAGCAACGAGCGAGATTCCTCGCCGTCGCTACGGACCGTCTCTTCTCTCGCCTGCGGTATTTCCCCCATGAGGGGAGGGGATCGCTTGCCCAACTTCTGGCAGAGCCTGACGGCCCGATCTCTCCCGCGCAAAAAAATAGTTCGAGAAATGGGTCATTTCCAACGCTAGACCACAATAATGAAGAGCGTCACCAACCTCTTCCGATGATGGAAATGACGCATCCCGCCGAATACACGTTGAGCTACGGTCTCGTCTTTGAGCGAGATTCCCGTGGCAATCCCAGAATTCAAATCACGGACGCCGCTCCGGGCGAGGAAGCCGCGATAGAGGACGCCGCCAAGAGGTTCCTAGGGCTCGCCAAGCTCTCAGCAAGCTCGGCAGATACGCTGAGTACCCCGACGATCTCCGAAGCAATGCAAACGGTCCTAGACGATCCTCACACCAAGGCCAGCACCAAGAAGGAGTACAGGAGGGCGTTCAAGGTCTTCGCGGACTACGCGGGTCGTGACACGAGGTTGGGCGATCTCTCGCAGGAACGGTTTGCGGAGTTCGCCGACCACGTGCGGGCGACTATCAAGCGGACACCGAAGACTCAGAGCTTGTTGGCGCCGGCCGAATCCTAACCACCCCTGCCGATTGAATCTTGACCAGGGACGGAACGCCTTCCGCGGAGCGGTCGGCTGTGGATAAGTGTAAGTCGGTTTCGGTTTCCTTGACCTCTCCTCGTTTCGTTTAGGTTGCTTCCTCGGCGCGGTTTGCCTGGCTGCGCCGCGCGTGTTCCCGCGCCTTGATGCGCGTCTTCGCCGTCGTGCTGCTTTGCCGGAATCGGAAGGACTCGTTGCCGGTTTCCACGATGTGGCAG